>JAAXHG010000098.1 GCA_012270995.1 Vicinamibacteraceae bacterium
AGCGTCCGCCGCGACGACGTTTCGCTACTACCAGGTGGTCGGGGAGGAGGAGACGATTTCCTACGAGAAAGACAAAGCCCTGCTCGTCTTTCCGCCGGTGCAGGGCCTCGATCCGGGGGAATCCGTTACCGTGCGGGCCGGATCGGCCGCGTCGGTGAGCCCCAGCGTGTACTTCCACTACGGCGGCTGCGTCGATGCCGTCGCCGGAGAGACCGATACGGAAAACAACTGCTCGGCGCTCCTCAAGGTCACCACCGAACCGACTGAACCGGGGCAGCCGGTCCCCTTGCCCGACCTGGTGGTCGAGTCGCCGTCGGTGAGCGACAGCACGCCGTACGTGGGGGAGCGCGTTGTGATGACTGTGACCATCCGCAATCAGGGCCCGGGCAAATCCGGCTTGGCGTCCCTGTTCTTTCTCTACTCGGACGACAATGTCATCTGGCCCGAGGGTGATACCGAATTCAAGGGGATCGGATTGAGCCCCTTTGGCGCTGATGGTTCCGTTGGCAGTTCCTGGACCGGGTCGGAGCCGGGGACGGCACCGGCGAGCGCCGGAACCTACTGGTACTACGCCTGCGTCGAGATGAAGCCGACTCAGAATCTCCGGGAGTCCGATACGAGCAACAACTGCTCCGTGCCCGTCGAGGTGACCGTGCAGGCGGCTCCCGCCGGCAAGCCCGACCTGGTGGTCGGATCGCCGTCGGTGGTCGGCAAGACCCCGAACGAGTATGGGCAGTACACGGTCAAGGTGGGCGAGGCCTTTTCGATGCAGGCGACCGTGCGCAATCAGGGCACCGGCTCGTCTGCCGCCACCACACTGCGCTTCTACAAATCGCGGGACCGGGAGGACATCCGCAGATACAAAGACGAACGCGGCTCGGCCACGGTCAGCGGCCTCGGCGCTTCCGGCGCCAAGGTCGTGTCAGCGGAGCTGTATGCGTGGTACAGGACTGACTACGAGTACTACGGCGCCTGCGTCGACTCCCCGGCGGAGGAGGCGGTCACGGGCAACAACTGCTCCCCGGCCGTCGGGGTCTTCTTCGTTGAGTGACGGCGCCGCGAGGGAGGACGGACCCTCCCCGCCCGTGGCCGCGGGGCCGGCGCCGCGTCCGCGTCGTCGTCCGCCGGCGCCTTCGGCGGACTCGGCGCGGGCCGTGTAGCGCTCCCGAATAGCGGGCATCCGCTCGAACGTGCCGCCTGGACGTCAGCGTTCCGGCGCCTTGCGATAGTCGAGCGGCGGCTGCTGCCCCTCTTCCAGCGCCGGACGGTACGGGCGGTCGGCGAGACGACGGTCGAGCTCCTCCCTCGCCGCCTCGACGATCGACGGGTCGGCAAGCAGGTCCCACGCGGTCGCGGCGAGAACGCGGGCGGCCATCAGCATGCCTTGGCGACCGATCGTCGTGCCGCCGGCGGCCACCGCCTGCCAGGAGTGGGCCGGGGTGCCCGGTACCCAGCAGGCAGTCCGGATGCCGGTCGTCGGCGCCACCCAGGAGACGTCGCCGACGTCGGTAGAGCCGAGAGTCGTCTTGCCCGTTTCGTCCCGCAGTTCGGAAACGGAGGCAATCGGCCGGGGCTTGAGCAGCGACTCCTGGAGCTTCGCCGCCCACGCCTTCTCCGCTTTCGTGTAGCCGATGTCGATGAGGGCCTCGAAGTTGGCGAGCGACACCCTGGACAGGGTGTCGTTCGGCAGCAGGTTGTGGATGCCGCCCAGGTACTCGATCTCCAGTTCGGTTTCCGTGGCGTGGGCGGCGCCTTCGGCCACGAGCACCAGCCGGTCGTAGATCGAGCGCGCCACGTCGATGTCAGGGTGGCGGACGTAGTAGTACGCCTCGGCGAACGCCGGCACCACGTTCGGCGCGTCGCCGCCGGCCGTGATCACGTGGTGGATGCGGGTGCGATCCGGCGTGTGCTCCCGGAGAAGCTCGGCGCCGTAGTTCAGAAGCGCCACGGCGTCGAGCGCCGACCGGCCCGCTTCCGGCGACGCCGCGGCGTGCGCGCTGCGACCGCGGTAGCGGAACTTCGCCGCCACACGTGCCAGATTCGTCGGATCGCCGGCCGAGTTCCCGTCACCCGGGTGCCAGTGCAGCACCGCGTCCACGTCGTCGAACAGTCCGGCGCGAGCCATGAAGGCCTTGGCGCCGCCGCCCTCCTCCGCGGGCGTGCCGTAGAGCCGCACCGTCCCCCGGATCGCGCCGCCGCGGATGCCGTCGGCCACCGCCAGCGCGGCCCCAAGCGAGCCGGCGCCGAAGAGGTGGTGGCCGCAGGCATGGCCCCAGTCCGGTCCTTCGCGCGGTGAACGGGTGGGAACCGCCTCCTGCGACAGTCCCGGCAGGGCGTCGAACTCGGCGAGGATCGCGATCACGGGCCGCCCGGCCCCGAACGAGGCAACGAAGCTGGTCGGAATGCCGGCGACCCCGCGCGCAACCTCGAACCCCTCCTCCTCGACGATGGAGGCCAGCAGTGCCGCCGACTTCGTTTCCTGGTAGCCGGGCTCGGCCCAGTTCCAGATCTTCCGAGCCGCGTCCCAGAGCAGGACGGCGCGCTCCGCCACCGCGGCCTCCAGGCCTTCCTTCGTCTTCACTCCGCCGGCAGCCGCCGGCGTCAGGGGAAGAAGAACGAGGGCGCAGGTTGCCGCGGCTACGCGCATCCGCCTAGTCATCGAACACGATGACCTGACGGGCCACCTCGCCGCACTTCAGGTTCTGGAGCGCCTCGTTGATCTGGGAGAACCCGACCCGGTCCGAGATCAGCTCGTCGAGCTTGAGCTTTCCGGCCAGGTAGAAGTCGACCAGCCTGGGCATGTCGATGCGGAACCGGTTCGAACCCATGACACAGCCCTGGAGGCACTTCGCCTGGAGCATCTCGTGACCGGGGATCTCGATCTTCTCGCCGAACGGAACCATGCCGATGACCGTCGCCGTGCCGCCCGGACGCAACATGGCCCAGGCCTGCTCGGCGGTCACCTTGAGACCGATCGCCTCGAAGGCGTAGTGCACGCCGCCTCCGGTCAGTTCCAGCACCTGCGCCACCGGATCCCCGGCCGAAGCGTCGACAGTGTCCGTGGCGCCGAACTGCCTCGCCAGTTCGAGCTTGGAGGCCACGCGGTCGATGGCGATCACTCGGCCGGCCCCGGCCAGTTCGGCGCCGTTGATCGTCGACAGGCCGATGCCGCCACAGCCGATCACGGCCACGGTCGAGCCCGGTTCCACCTGGGCCGTCCGGAACGCCGCGCCAACACCCGTGGTCACCGCGCAACCGATCACCGCCGCCCGGTCGAGCGGCATGTCCTCGCGAACCTTCACCACCGCGTTCTCGTGCACGAGCATCTGCTCCGCGAACGACGCCAGGTCCGCGAACTGCGACACGGGGCGAGGTCCACCGCCGTTGGCGGACGGCAGGGCGAGTCTCGGCTCCTCGGTTCTCGGTCGCCGCGTGGCCCGCTTATCACAGAGCGTCGGCTCGCCGCTCATGCAGTACTCGCAGTAGCCGCAGAACACGGACAGGCAGGTGATCACGTGGTCGCCCGGCTGGACGTAGCGCACCTCGGAGCCGACCTGCTCCACGATGCCGGACGCCTCGTGGCCCAGAATCGCCGGCGTGCGGATCGGCCACAGCCCGTCCACGAAGTGCAGGTCGCTGTGGCACACGCCGACAACGGCGGAGCGAATCAGGATCTCGCGCGGTCCCGGCTTGCTGATCGAGACCTCGGTGATCTCGAGCGGCTGCCCGACCTCGTGAAACACGGCTGCTTTCATGACGGTGAGTCCCCTCCCGATGGCAAGTGACGCGCCCCGGACCTCCCGGTCGCCTGCCCTGGTCCTGACGAGGACGGCAGGCTATCAGCGGCAGCGCTGGTGTACTCTCATGGCCCAGATCGGAAGCCGTTCGATGCGCAAAGCCAGGATCCTCGTGGACGCCCGCCCGGACCGAGTCCACTTCAGCTTGGCTGTGCCCGTGCATTTCCACCTGGAAGGAGAAGCGTGGATCGCATCGTGTCCTCTTCTGGACGTGGCAAGCCACGGCTCGAATCGGCGGGAGGCCCAAGAGATGCTGGGCGAAGCGCTGGGCGCCTTCCTCTTCACTTGCTACGACATCGGAACCCTGGACGAAGTCCTGAGGGACTGCGGATTCGAGGCCTCGGCCGAGAACCGGTACTCCGCTGCCAGCACCACCGATCGCTTGGTGCCATTCCAGATGAGGCAGCAGCTTGTCCAGGCCGCTGCGGCCCATTAGGCCGCGCCGGCTGGTCCGCGTCTTCGAACGGGACGGCTGGACCAGGAAGCATCAGGTCGGCTCGCATCTGACACTGACCAGGGTAGGGGCGAGCCGACCGGTGGTCATCCCAATGGGCAAGGACGTGCCTGTGGGAATCATCCTGAAGAACATGCGAACAGCCGGGATGAGCCGGAGAAGGCTCTTCGAGCTTCTGGACGAGTAGCGGGAGTACCGTGACCGCTCAGTTCACCTTGGTGAATCGGACGCTCCACTCGACGGAGTCGTCCACAAAGAAGCCGCCAACGTAGGCACCGCCTGGAGGCACATGGTGGGATGCACTGTCGATTGTGACCAGGACACACTGGTTGTCGAAGTCGGCGCAAACGCCAGTCTTCAACCAGAAGCTCGCGTTGCTGAAGAAGAGATTCTCGGAACGGTATGCCTCCTCCAACGAGTGCAGCTTGATCTCCCAGAAGTCGCCGCCATTTACCGTGCCATCGACCACTGCCCGCCAGTCACCTGACGTCAAGAGGTGCGGAAGATCAACCTCCACCGTACCGGTGCCGGAAACCGTGAAGTCCGCGCTTTCGGTCCGAGAGAGCTCTGCCCGACGCCTACTCAGCTCTTCTTCCTCGGCTGCCCGTTCTGCGGCGGCCATCGCTCGGTAGTCCGGCTCCGGTTCTGGCTCCCCATAGCGCGAAGTCACCGTGGCAGTTGATTCCTCCGGTCCCAGCGTAAACGATCCGATGACCGCTAGCAGAATCGTCAATACGAAGATCCCACCCATGCCGATCAGCAGCCACGTTCCGCAGCCGCGCTTCTTACCCTTGGCCACGCTCCACCTCCTCGTGCGTGAACACGGCACCCGGATTGGTGCCGGGTCGTGTAACGCACTCGCACGGGCGAAGCTCCCGCCTATTCACCGAAGCCCGGGGAGCTACCCCGCGCCGTTCGTTCGGCTCTGGTATTCAGCGGGCAACCCGACTAAGGGCCGCCCGTGCGGTCGCGTTACAGCGGGCAGTGTAGCGTGTCGGTACCAAGAGTGAATTCGCCACGAAGACGTGAGACGGTGGCCCGATCAATCGAGGTGCTGGCTCGACAGGCGGCGATAAGCTGCCCCGATGATCTCCACGCCGGCCCCTGGTTTCCGCGTTCGTTTCCTGGCACTCGCCGTCGCCGCCATCTGCGCCGCCGCTCCGGCTCTCGGCCAGCGCACCGTCAAGCCCGTCCTGCACGGGCGTCACTGGGTGGCGGTGACCGGCAAACCGCTGGCCGCCACCGCCGGCGCCCTGATCTTCGCCCGCGGCGGCAACGCCGTGGACGCGACGTGCGCCATGCTCGCCGCGACCTCGACGATGTGGGACACCCTGGGCTGGGGCGGCGAAACCCAGGCCCTGATCTTCGACCCGCGGAACAACGAGGTGGTCGGGATCAACGCGCTCGGCGCCGCGCCGACCGGCGCGACGGTCGAGTTCTACCGCGACCAGGGCCACGTCTACCCACCCGAGTACGGGCCGCTCGCGGCGGTGACGCCAGGTACCCCCGGCGGTCTGATCGTGATGCTCTCGCACTACGGCACGATGAGTCTGGCCGAGGTGCTCGAGCCGGCGATCCAGATGGCGGACGGCTACCCGATCGAGCGCGCCCAGGCCGACAACATGGAGCGCCGCAGGGAGATGCTGCAGCAGTGGCCGGACTCGGCGCGGGTGTTCCTGCCCCACCTGTCGTCGTCCGGGGAGAGCGGCGGTCGCGCGGCGCCGAGCGAGGGCGAGATCTTCCGCCAGCCGGACCTGCTGGACACGCTGCGCAAACTGGTCGAAGCCGAGGCCGCGGCGCTCAAACAGGGAAAGACCCGCGAGCAGGCCCTGGCCGCCGCCTACGACCGCTTCTACCGCGGCGACATCGCCGAGGAGTTCGTCCGCGGCTCGCGGGAGTTGGGCGGTCTGCACACGATGGCCGACCTCGACCGCTGGCAGGTCCACATCGAGGAGCCGGTGCATACGAACTACCGCGGCGTCGACGTCTACAAGCTGACCTCCTGGGTGCAGGGCCCGGTCATGCTCCAGGCGCTGAACATCCTCGAGAACGCCGATCTGAAGACGATGGGCTACAACTCGGCCCGCTACATCCACACTCTCTACCAGGCGATGAACCTGGCCTTCGCCGACCGCGACTTCTACTACGGCGATCCCTACTACCCGCCCGCGGAACCGCTCGAGGGCCTGCTCTCGAAGGCTTACGCCCGCGCCCGCTACGAGTCGATCGACTGGGAACGGAACGACGAGAACGCCCGCCCCGGCGATCCGTACGCCTTCCAGGACGGCGAGAACCCCTTCCTCGACCTGCTCGAGGAGTGGACGCCTATCCCGCCGGCGGCGGACGCGGAGGGCGAGCAGGGCTTCCAGCAGGCGTCGGCCAGCCGGCAGCCCCTATCCCGGATGACCTACGAGGAAGCGTTCACAGCCGGGACGACTTCGATCCAGGCCGCCGACGCCGAGGGCTGGGTCGTGTCCGTCACCCCCTCCGGCGCCTGGATCCCCGCCGTGATCGCCGGCCGCACCGGCATCGGCATGAGCCAGCGGATGCAGAGCTTCGTGCTCGACCCGAGGCTCAACCCGTACAACCTGCCCGAACCGGGCAAGCGGCCCCGAGCCACCCTGACGCCCGGCATGGCACTCAAGGACGGAGCGCCCTACCTGTCGTTCGCCGTCCAGGGCGGCGACACCCAGGACCAGAACCTGCTCCAGTTCTTCCTGAACGTCTTCGAGTTCGGCATGAACGTCCAGGAAGCCGTCGAAGCAGCAAACATCACCAGTCACCAGATGCAGAGTTCCTTCGGCGCCCACGAGTCGCGGCCAGGAGACCTCGACGTCCACCGCGACGTGCCGCCCTGGGTGCGGGCCGAGCTCCGCCGCATGGGTTACCGCGTTCGCGCGCTGGACCGCACTTCCGGCCCGATCACCGCGATCTGGTTCGACCGCGAGAACGGCACGATGTGGGGCGGCGCCAGCGACTACGGCGAGGACTACGGCATCGCCTGGTAGGCGAATGGTCCCGGCATCGTCCTAGCAATACCTGACCCTAGTTTGACACGATTCTCGTGTTTTCCTATTCTCGCGCCATGAAGAACATCACCGTCACCCTGCCCGAGGAAGACGCTCTCTGGGTTCGAGTGCGCGCCGCCGAGAACGGACGCAGCGTCTCTCGCTGGTTGGCGGACCTGCTCCAGGCAATGCGACGCCACGAGGACACCTACGAGGTAGCGATGGAGGAAGCGCTCGCGATGGCGCCGCGGCGGCTCAACGAGAGCGGCTCGCCGTATCCTTCCCGCGAGTCTCTCCACGACCGTGCCGGTCTTCGTTGACACGAACGTCCTCGTCTACCGGCATGACTCGTCCGATCCCGTCAAGCAGGCACGGGCCGACGACTGGTATGTCTATCTCTGGCGGAAACGCGCGGGACGCCTCAGCGTGCAGGTATTGCAGGAGCTCTACTCCGTTCTCACGAGAAAGCTGGAGCCGGGCATGGAAGCGCCCGAAGCCCGGCGGATCGTGCGGGCCCTGGGCGCCTGGTTGCCCTTGAGCATCGACCTTCCCATGATCGAGAGGGCCTGGATGCTGGAACAACGCAGTTCCCTTTCCTGGTGGGACGCGCTCATCGTCGCGGCAGCCCAGAGTTCCGAATGCGAGGTCCTCCTGACCGAGGATCTCCAGGACGGCCAGAAGTTCGGCCAGGTTCGGGTCGTCAACCCGTTCGCGTCCGCCGACCGGAGGCCGGAGGAGGTCCTGGAGTCTCTTGAACCCGGCCGTCGTTGAGAACCGGCAGCCATGAACCCGAGGAACGGCGCCAAGAACCCCTGCGAGCGGATCCTCACCCGGTGCTCAAAGTTCGATCAGGCCGCCGCAGACCGTTGAATCTCTGAGCAGCTCCCAGGACTGCACAACAGGTCGCGGACGAACTCGCAACCGGTCGCCACGGCGGCGCCGAGACGCCAGCCGTCGTCTTTGAAGCAGCCCCAGGCGAGCCGTCACCCGGTCGAAGCATGATCGCGCTACAGCAGATCGCCGTCGATTGGGTCTGCGTACTGGCGCCAGTCCTCGTAGGCAGCTTCATCGAGAGCTTCATCACTGTAGCGCCCGCACTCGTCCTCAATGTGGCGGATCGCGTCCTCGTAGGCAGCCAGCAACGACACTTCCCTGCGCAGCGAGTCGGCGTCTCCTGGGGGCGCGAAGGCCAGCCAGGCTGCGTCCTCGATACTCCTCTCGTAGGCACTATCGCTCACCGCCACGCTCTGGTCCGCGTCGCTTGGCGGCACAAGAGCCAGCTAGGCTGCGTCTTCGACGCTCCTCCTGTGGGCGCTCTCGCTCGCCGCCAGCCCTCTCCGGATCAAGGCCTGCAACCAGGTCGTGCGATCCGTGTTCGCTCGTTGGGCCGCCGAGTCCATCCGGCGGAGGTCGTCGATCGGGAGGCGCAGTTCGAGTGCGCGCCGTTCGTTCTTCACGAGAAGCTGCCCACCTTACCGTCTGCTCGTTCGCGGTGGCGTCTCCAGACGGCGAGCAGCGCCTGTCGACGCCGTCCAGGCACGGCGCGAGCCTGCCGTAGCGGGATCTTCCAAGGGGGCGCACTGCCGAGGCCTCCGCGGAGGCAGCCGAAGCACTTCCAGAACGGCTACGAGGCCGGGGTCCAGTGGAAGCGTAACATCCACCGGGAGCACCGAACACGGCTCATCGAGACGCACAGTTGGCAGTTCCGGGACGGCGCCTGGCGCGATCATCTGCGAAGCGGACTGCTCCAGGCCGGCGTAGAACTGCGCGACGTGCCGTTCGAGCATCTGCTGCGGTCGTGCGGCGATCACCTGGGCCACGTTCGGGAACGCCCGCTCAGCCTGACCTTCCGCTACGGCCCCGGTATCCTCTTGTCTACCTCCACGTTCGTGCAGCGCAACCCGGTGCAGACGCAGCGGGTGGTCCGCAGCGCGAGCACGGGACCCGACGAAGGCATCACCGTGATTCCCGTCGCTCGCGATGGGCAGAGCGAGGGGATCGCCCAGGCGATCCAGGACAACGAACTTGGCGGGATCCGCGGGGGCACCGCTTCCGGGAACCCGCCGTCGGTGCTCGCGCTGGGCCGCTACAACCGGAGCAGGGACGACGTCCCCCCGACGCGAGACGGCCGCGCTCCATCGGTCGACTTCAGCACGGCCCACCGCGCCAAGGGCCGCGAAGCCGACTACGGCATCGTTCTCGACCTGAGCAACGGCGGCTTCCCCTCGCGGAGACAGGACGACCCCGTGCTGCGGATGGTGCTGCCCGCCGCCAACGCCGCCTTGCCGCTCGGCGAGGAGAGACGACTCTTCTACGTGGCGGCCACGAGAGCGAAGCGCGGAACGTACCTGATTGTCGACGGCCAGAACCCGTCTCCCTTCGTACGCGAACTGTTCGAGGCCGGCGCCAACGCTGGCCACACCCTGGAGGCGGCGGCGCCTCTTCGACAGTTGGGTGCCTTCCCGCACGATGACGCGCCGCCCTGCCCCCGCGGCGAATGCGAAGGCGTCCTCGTTCCTTCTCGGAGCGGCGACAACCTGCGTTGTACGAACCACCCGTTCTGCCGCCACCTGGCGCCCCGGTGCCCGGCGTGCGACGGGGGTTACCTCGTTCCGGGCAACGGAGTCGCATCGTGCACGGAGGCGAAATGCAACCATGACGGACGACTCTGTCCCCGCTGCGAGGACGGCGTACTGACTCTCAAGGGGCCGTACGGCAGTTTCCGGGGTTGCAGCAACTACTACTCCGAGCCGCCGTGCGAGTACAAGGAGAACGCTTGATCAGACCCGATCGACCCCAGGGTCCACGCGAATCTCCCGTGCCAGTATCCTGCGGAACTCGCCCCCACAAAGGAGCATCGACGTGAAACAACTTCCTGGAATCGTCCTCGTCCTCTCTCTTCTCGCCGCCTGCGGCGCTCCAACCGACGGCCCGTCGTCGAGCGCGGCCGACATCGTCGACATCCCCAACACGAAGTACGTGCTCGACAACGGACTGCGTCTCATCGTCCACGAGGACCACAAGGCGCCGATCGTCGCCGTCAATGTCTGGTACGACGTCGGCGCCGGCGACGAGAAGATCGGCAAGACCGGCTTCGCCCACCTGTTCGAGCACCTGATGTTCAACGGCAGCGAGCACTTCAACGACGACTACTTCAAGCCCTTCGACCGCGTCGGAGCGACCGGCATGAACGGGACGACGAACCAGGACCGGACGAACTACTTCCAGGTCGTGCCGACGACGGCGCTCGACATGGCGCTGTGGATGGAGTCGGACCGCATGGGCCACATGCGGGCGGCCGTCGACCAGGCCCGGCTCGACGAGCAGCGGGGCGTGGTCCAGAACGAGAAGCGCCAGGGCGAGAACCAGCCCTACGGCAAGGTCTTCCTGACCATCTTCGAGAACACCTACCCCGACGGCCACCCCTACGACCACTCGACGATCGGCTCGATGGAGGACCTCAACGCCGCCTCGCTGGCTGACGTGCACGAGTGGTTCGACACCTGGTACGGCGCCGCCAACGCGGTTCTCGTCGTCGCCGGCGACGTCGAGGCCGAGGACGTGAAGGCCCGGGTCGAGAAGTACTTCGGCCACATCCCGTCCGGGCCGCCGCTGATCAAGCCCGACGTTTCACTCGCCCGCCGCAGCGAGCCGAGCCGGATCGTCCTCCAGGACCGCGTACCCCAGGCCCGGGTCTACAAGGCCTGGAACGTCGCCACGGTCAAGGACAAGTCGGTCGATCACCTCTCACTGGCCAGCGACGTCCTGGCCGCCGGCAAGAGTTCCCGCCTCTACAAGCGGCTGGTCTACGACGACCGGATCGCCACCGACGTCAGCGCCTTCGTCATGACCCGCCAGTTCGGCAGCCTGTTCCTCGTCATCGCGACCGCCACGCCCGGCCAGGACCTCGCCGAGGTCGAGGCCGTCCTCGACGAGGAACTCGAGGCCTTCCTCGTCTCGGGACCGACCGAGGCCGAACTGGCGCGGGCGCAGGCCAGCACGCGGGCCAGCTTCATTCGCGGCGTCGAACGGATCGGCGGCTTCGGCGGCAAGTCCGACGTGCTGGCGGCCAGCGAGGTCTACCTCGGCAGCCCCGACGGCCACAAGACGACCCAGGCGAACCTCCTGGCGGCCACCGTCGCCGACGTCCACGGCGCCGCCGTCGAGTGGCTGGACGATGGTGTTCTCACCGTCGAGGTGAGGCCCTTCGCCACCTACACGACGAGTGACAGCACGGTCGACCGTTCGTCCGGTCCGCCCGAGGTCGCCGAGTTCCCCTCGGCTTCGTTCCCGGCTCGCGAAACCGCGGAACTCGACAACGGACTGAGCCTCATCCTTGCCCGGCGCGACGCGGTGCCGGTGGTCAACCTGACCATGCTCCTCGACGCCGGCTACGCCTCGGACCAGTTCGCCCTGCCGGGCACCGCGCGGATGGCGATGGGGATGCTCGACGAAGGCACAACGTCCAGAGACGCACTCGAGATCTCGGACACGCTCGACAGCCTCGGCGCCAACCTCGGAGCGGGTTCGAACCTCGACGTGTCGACCGTATCGATGAGCGCGCTCGCGGAGAATCTCGACGAATCCCTCGACCTGTTCGCCGACGTCATCCTGAACCCCTCCTTCCCGGAGGACGAGTTCGAGCGCCAGCAGCAACAGCAGTTGGCTGGCATCGGCCGCGAGAAGGTGCAGCCCGTGTCGATGGCCCAGCGCGTCCTGCCCCGCATCCTCTACGGCGAGGGTCACGCGTACAGCCACCCGTTGACCGGCTCGGGAACCGAGGAGTCGGTGGGCGCCCTTGATGTCGACGCCCTGCGCGCGTTCCACGACACCTGGTTCAAGCCGAACAACGCGACCCTGATCGTCGTCGGCGACATCACGATGGGTGACTTGCAACCGGCAATCGAGTCTCGCTTTGCGAGCTGGGAAGCGGGAGACGTGCCCGCCAAGAACCTGGCGGACGTCGCGCCCCAACCCGAGACGGTCGTCTACCTGATCGACCGGCCGGACTCCGCGCAGTCGATCATCTTCGCCGGCCAACTTGCGCCGCCGAAGGGCGATCCCCGGAACCTCCCGATCGAGGCGATGAACGACATCATTGGCGGCGGCTTCACCTCGCGGATCAACCTGAACCTGCGCGAGGACAAGGGCTGGTCGTATGGAGCTCGCGCGATCCTTCTCGACGCCGCGGGCCAGCGGCCCTACTACGCGTTCGCGCCGGTCCAGACCGACCGGACCGCTGAGTCGATGGCTGAGATCGACAAGGAAGTTCGGGGAATCCGGAGCGGCGGCGGCAGGCCGGCGACGGCGGACGAGCTAGCCAAGGTGACGGACCAAAACACGCTGACCCTCCCCGGTCGCTGGGAAACGAACGGCGCGGTGATGGCGAGCCTCATCGAGATGACCCGCTTCGACCTGCCGGACGACTACTGGGACACGTTCGCGGACGCCGTACGGGGAGTCGGCCTCTCCGACGTCAGCGCCCAGGCGGACCGCGTGCTCCAACCCGACAACCTGGTCTGGATCGTCGTCGGCGACCGCGTCCGGATCGAGGAGAAGATCCGGGCGCTGGGTTTGGGGGAGATGCGGTTCCTCGACGCCGACGGCAATCCGCTGGAGGGCTAGAAACACTGGGTGCGGCGGCCTCCGCTAGTGTCGTCAGGCCATTGGAGAGTTCGCCGCGTACCGGCGAACTCCACCGTCCGGCAGTCCTCGGACACGGTGCGCAGGAGCGCGAAGCGGGGCGCGTCCGCGATCTCGACCAGCCCGTGGTCCGCGGACGAAGCGAACAGCCTCTCCCGCTCGTCCAGGCGCAGTGAATCGGGATCGAGGGTGTCGGTACGGCCGTTGTTCAGATCGGCAACGACTCCTCTCCCGGCAGCCGCGCTTTCCTCCCGCAACTGAATCGCGACCAGCGGCGTGGTCTCGCACTCGAGATAGCACTTGTCCCACCAGCCGTCGTTGACCCGGTACTCGACGAACCAGACGCCGAGGGCCGGTTCGAAGCCGATGTGCTGGACGAAGAAACGGCGGATGCGCTCGGCCACCGGCCCGCCCTTCCAGGACCAGCGGCGGTCGGCGTCGACCACGACCGGCGGGTAGTGAAACGACATCAGCGCGTCGTCGAAGGCCCGTCCCCCGGCGACCGCTCTCGCCAGCGGTACCGGGAAGTAGGTGCCCCGCTCAAGGCGGTCGAGCCGCTCGGGCAGGTCCTCGGCGACGACCGCCACGACTGCGGGGTCCCTTGCCGCCTCCGCGTCGGCCAGAGCCTCCCGATCCACGGGCGACAGCGGATTCCGGAAACGGGCCCGGTGGGAGAGGAAGATCGAGATCCCCCGGGGCCACAGCCGTTCGCAGGCCCGAACCAGGTCGTCCATGGCGGAAAGGACTCTGCCGGCGCCTACCTGCCTCCGGGCTGCGGCGCCGGCGCCGGTTCGCCCGCCTCCGGGCTCATCCCCACGAGCCAGCGCAGGCCGTTCTTCAGGTCGTCGACCATCATGTACGTGCAGGGTACCAGGACCAGGGCGATACCGGTCACGAACAGGACGCCGAAACCGAGGCTGAGCGCCATCGGCACCAGCCACTGCGCCTGGTTCGACCGTTCCAGGATGATCGGCATCAGGCCGAAGAAAGTCGTCAGCGAAGTCAGGATGACCGGCCTCACGCGCCGGGTGACACCTCCGACCACGGAGTCGAGCAGACTCCTGCCCTCGCTCCGCAACTGATTCACCGCGTCGATCAGGACCAGCGAGTCGTTGACCACGACGCCGGACAGCGCAACCAGGCCGAAGATGCTGAGGAAACTCAGGTCGTAGCCCATGATCAGGTGGCCGACGACCGCCCCGAACATGCCGAAGGGCACCGCCGACAGGACGACCAGGGGCTGCAGATAGCTGCGGAAGGCGACCGCCATCAGGGCGTACATGGCAAGCATGGCGACCACCAGACTCCCCATCAGGGAACCAACCGCTTCGGCCTGCGCTTCCTGCTCGCCGCTGAAGTTGAAGGTCAGTCCGGGCGTGTCGGCCACCACCTCGGGCAGGATGGTCCGGGCCAGGGCGGCCCGAATGTCGTTGCCCGTAGTGGCCGTCGGGTCGATGTCGGCGGTCACGGTGACGGTGCGGCGCCCGTCGACCCGGAGAATCTCGGTGAACGATCTCCCAGGCCGCACGTACGCCGCCTGGTGGAGCGGAATCTCGCCGCCGGCCGGGGTTCGGATCAGGAGATTCTCGATCGCGTGAACCGAATCGCGCTCCTCCCGCGGCAGGCGGACGTAGACGCGAAGTTCGTCGCGGCCCCGCTGCTGGCGGCTGGCCTCGGCGCCGAAGAAGGCGCCGCGGACCTGGGCCGCCAGAGCCCGCTCTGTCAGTCCCAGACCCTTGGCAGCCGGCTTGAGCACCAGGTCGAGCTGCGGCTTGCCGACCTTGAAGCCGTCGTCGACATCGAACACGCCGTTGTAGGTCGCCAGCGAGGCGGCGACGCGCGCCGCCGCCGCCTCGAGCGGCGGCGTCTGGGTGTGCTCGAGCTGGACCGAGACCTTGGCCCCGGCTGACGGACCGGTATTGAAGTCGAACGACAACCGGTCCACCCCCGAAACCTCACCGACCCGCTCACGCCAGCGCGCGGTGAACTCGGCCGAGCCGAACTCGCGCTCCGCGTCGGGAACGAGGTATGCCGTGACGACGCCGACGTGTCCGCCGGTCGTGGGAAAGCCCTGGCCGGGGCCGAAAGCACCCGTGTCGGCGCTGCCTATCCTCGCCCGGAGTCCCTCCAGGACGGTGTCCGGCATCGAGCCGTCGGCTCGCCGGCGCATCCGTCCCTCCGCCAGGAGCTCGGCGCCGACCTCCTCCGCCGCGTGGGTCATCCGTCGCGCAACCTCGCGGGTGTCCGCGACCGGCGCACCGAACGGCAGTTCGATCACGCCGTTCGCGAACTCGCCCTCGATCCGCGGGAAGAAGTTGAACTTGATGTGGCCCCCCGCGACGATGCTGACCGCGACGACGAGCGCCGAGAACATGACGGCCACCGTCAGGTAGCGGTCACGCACCAGCCTTCGAATGAGCGGCGGCACCTGCCCCGCGATCACCCGCTCCACCCACTCCGAGAAACGGAGCTGAAGCGCGCCCAGCTTCCCCAACGGACTGAGCGACCGCCTCCGGCCCTTCCGGCCGCGCAGCTTTGTCCGCCGCACATGCCGCAGGTGCGCCGGCAGGATGAACACGGACTCGATCAGGGACAGCAACAGGACCGGAATGACGATGAACGGGATGTTCCGGAAGAACTTGCCCGTGATGCCGGGGACGATGGCCAGCGGGATGAAGGCGATGATCGTCGTGAGCACCGCGAACGTGACCGGCGTCAGCACCTCGCGGGCGCCGACGATCGCGGCCTCGAGCCGGTTGTCGCCCCGGCGGTGGTAGAAGATCGCCTCGCCGACGACCACCGCGTCGTCCACCGCGATCCCGAGCACCAGGATGAACGCGAAGAGCGAGATCATGTTGAGCGACACGCCAAGGATCGGGATGAGGAAGAACGAGCCGCAGAACGAGATGAAGATGCCCAGGCTGACCCAGAAGGCGACCGCCGGGCGCAGGAAGATGCCCAGCACGGTGACCACCAGCAGCAATCCGATCAGGCCGTTCTTTCCCAGAATCGACAGCCGGGCCCGGTAGTCCTCCGACTCGTCGTTCACGATCGAGAGTCCCACGGAGTCCGGCAACGTGCCTTGCCGGCGCTCGACCAGGTCGTAGACCGCGGACGAGACCTGAAGCGGCACCTCCTCACCGACACGGTAGACCTGCAGGTCGATCGCCGGTTGACCGTTGTAGTACAGCTCCTCGTCCGTCTCCCGGAAGCCGTCGACCACGGTGGCGACATCGCGCAGGCGGACCCGTGTGCCGTCGGCCCGCGCGATCAGCGTGATGTCCCGGAACTCCTCGCCGTAGTCGCGCCGCTCCGTGGTGCGGACCAGCACTTCGCCGCCCTCGGTCTTGACCGAGCCGCCGGGAAGGTCGATCGAGGCCGCTCGCACGGCCGTCGAGATCTGCGGCAGCGTCAGGCCGTAGCGTCGCAGGTTGTCCGCGGGCACTTCGACGCTGATCTCGGGCGGCGGTATGCCCGTCTTCTCCACCAGGGTGATCCGGTCGTCCGAAAGCAGCTCGCTCCGGATCTCTTCGGCGAGCCGGTCGAGCGACTTCAGGTCCAGGTCGCCGTGGACCAGCAGCGACAGCACCCGCCTGCGGTTCGTCACCAGCGAGATGACGGGGCGTTCGGCGTCCTGCGGGAAGGACGTGATCCGGTCCACGGTGCTCTTGATGTCGTTGTACGTCCGGTCCGGATTCGCGCCGGTGAGAAGCTCGGCCATCACCGTGCCGAGCCCCTCGACCGAGATCGAGTTGATCTTCTTGATGCCGTCGAGGCTGCTGATCTCGTCCTCGATCGCCAGGACGACTCCCTCCTCGACCTCCTGGGGCGACGCCCCCGGGTAGGCGACCACCACGGTCACGATGTCCATGTCGATTTCCGGGAAGACCTCCCGCTTGGTTCCGAAGGCGAACAGGATGCCGCCGATGACCAGAACGCCCATCAGCAGGTTCGCCGCGACCGGATGCGCGGCCATCCAGCCGATCGGCCCCTTCTTGTCGACGGGACCGTGGTCGTGCGACATCAGGCTCATGGCGCCACTCCCGTCGGCACGGCCCCCCAGGCCGACACGTCCCAGCGGCTGGCGGCGGAGAGGAACTCGGCGGCGATCAACGGGGGCGCGTCCGCTCCCAGGCGGAGCTTCATCCCCTCGATCGGAGTGGCGATGCGGCTCGTCACCACGAGTTCCCCCTCAGCCAGACCCGCGTCGATGCAAACGCTGTCCTCGAATCGCCACGCCACTTCGACCGGACGACGCTCGAGCTGCTCCCCGCTGTACAGCCAGAGGTGCTCTCCCTCCTGGAGCCAGTCCCGAGGCACCTCGAACAGGTCGCGCACCGTGCCGCCTTCGAGCAGCAGGTCGACGTAGCTGTCCAGCAGCAGGAGTCCCCGCCCGGCGGGACCGCCCGTCCCGCGCTCAAGTCCGAGCGGATCGTCGACTTCGACCAGGACCCGGGCCATCCGGCCCGCGGTGTCCAGGTCTCCCAGCAGCCGCACGATGCGGCCCGGCAGGACGTCGTCGGTCTCGGAGTCGAGCCGCACCAGCGCCCGCGAACCCTCGACATCGCCGTGGAGGCCCGGAACCCGGAGCTGTTCGAGTTCGTCGGTTCGGACCGCCGCCCGCACCCAGAACGCATCGGTGCCCGCCAGCGTCACGGCCTGACTCTGCGGCGTCACCGTCTGCCCGACCTCGATCGACTCGGCGAGGACGACGGAGTTGAACGGACTCCGTACGACCGTGCGTTCGAGGTCCAGTCTGGCCCGTGCCAGGCCGGCACGGGCGGTGTGGACGGCCGAGAGCCGGGAGCGCAACTGCGGCTCACGCAGGGCCAGCGAAGCCTCCATCTGTTCGGCGTCCAGCTCGTCCTGAAAGAGCTCCCACTCCCGCTCGGCGACCCGGCCCCGGCCCTGCTCGAGTTCGAGTTGGGCCGCCGCCTCGGCGACCGACGCGGTGGCCCGGGCCACCGCCAGCTTGAAGTCGGCGTCCTCGATCGCGAAGATGACATCGCCCTCACGCAGCAGCGTTCCGGGAGCGAGCCGCGGCATGACGAACGCGATCCGGCCGCTTACCTGGGGCTGGACGACGACCCTCTGGGCTGGCAGCACGGTCCCCTGGGCCTCTATGTCGATGCGCCGCGGCAGCCGCCTCACCTCGGCCACTTCGACCAGCACGCCGGAGTCGTCGGGCGGCCTCCGCACCGCCTCGGGTCTGGCCTGAATGATCGCTCTGGCAGCTACCAGGCCGACCGCCAGGACCAGCACCACGATGCCGACGCGGATCAGCGTACCCTTCATGTCCTTCCGCCGGTCAGGACGCTCCGCCAGCGGCCGTTGTTTCGGGCGCCGCGGCGAGTCCGGCCGCCAGCCGCTCGACCGAGGTGCCCGGCGCGAAGCCCAGCGCCCGGCAGAGTTGCAGGCCGCTCGCGAGCTGCTGGCGCCGGGCGTCGACCAGGGCCTGCTCCAGCCCCTGCTGGGACAGAAGCGCGGTCAACACGTTCAGGTAGTCCGTGGCGCCCTCACGGTACGACTCGCTGGTCAGGAGCAGCACCCGGCGAGCTTCACCGAGCCGCGCCTGCAGATTGACCACGAGTTCGCGGGTGCTGCGGCCTGCCGCAAGCGCCGTCTGCACCTCGCCGATCGCGTTGACAAGCGACTGTGCATAGGCGTAGAGGCTCTCCTCCGCCGCCGCATGCGCCTGATCGATGCGCGCCCGGCGACCCCCGCTGGCATAGACCGATTGCGCCGCGCTGCCGCCGATCTGCCGCACGAGGTCGTCCAGCACATCGACAATCTGAAGCGCTCGCCCGGTGACCAGGGCATTCACCGACAGCGACGGCAACCACTCCTTCACCGCCGCCGCCGCCCGCCGGTCGGCCGCTTCCACGCGGCGGCGCGCCGCCACCAGATCGGGCCGCCGCTCCAGCAACTCTGCCGGCACGCCGAGGCCGGGCCGGTCGGCTCCCGCCAGAAGCGACCCTAGGCCCGGCGACATCTCGGGTGTCTGGCGTTCGGTGCTGCCGAGAAGGGTGGCGAGCTGGAACTCAAGCGAGTCGAGCCGCCCGTGCGCGAGCTCGATCTGCCCCTGCAGGCTGAGCAACTGCTCCCGCTGCCGGCCGATGTCCTGGGCCGGCCCCAAACCCTGGCCGAAACGGAGTTGCGTCAGTTCGAGGAACCTCTCAGAGGTTCGCTGCTGGTTCTCCAGGAGCGCGATCAACTCCCGCTCGGCGACAATGCCGAACCAGGCTTCCGCCAGCACCGAAGACAAGGTGATCGCGAGCGAGCGCAAGTCGTGGACACTCGCCTCGGCTTCCAGCAGGGCCGCCAACTCCCGGTTGCGCAACCGGCCCCAGAGATCGATCTCGAAACTGGCCGCCAGGCTGACGTCCCAGGCCGCGCCCTGGAGCAGGAACTGGTTCACGATCCCGCTGCTGGGAAAGGTCAGATCGTTCCCCGCGAGCGTGGCGTCGAGACGCGGCATCAGGTAGGCGCCGCTCTCGCGGGCACGTGCATCCGCTGCCTCGACCCGGCGCCACGCCGCCTGGAGATCGAAACTCTGGTCGGCGAGCCGGTCCTGCAGATCGTGCAGGGTCTGGTCGCCCAGAACGCCGCAGGCGCCGGGCGCCTCCGTGGCCGCAGCCGCATCGAGGCCTCGATCGAACTCGACCGGCGGCGCGGCAACCTCCGGCAGGCGCTCGAGCACGCTGGTGTGAGCGCAGCCGCACACGACCCCCATGACGAGGGTCGGTCGCAGCAGGTTCATCGCGCAGGGGCGCGAAGGCAAACCGAGAGAGCGAGCGACCGATTCAAACAAGCTAAGCATGGCTTCAGGGCCGGAACTGCAACTCTAGCCAATCCGGGCGGCTAGACTAGCCCGCAAATTTCACCGAGGTTCGTAGCGAGGGCGCGTAGACGCCGCTGTAGCGGGGCGCACGGACTGAGGGAACGCTGAAGGCGTACTGCAGTACGTCGAAGCGGCCTGAGGGAGTACGGCCCGCTACAGCGAGCGGATCCGCGGCCGCAGTAGGACATCGGTGCAATTTGCGGGCTAGAGCTAAAGGGACGAATATGGTCTCCTATACGATGAGCAGGCGTCGAGGTTCTACAGGCTGGGCCACCGGCCGGCCCTAGCGGACTTACGAGACCCGACTGAGAATCAGCGCCTTCGCGTCGTCGACCCGCAGTTTCCAGCCAGGCTCCACCACCGTGATGCTGTGGCGCTCCTGCACCAGGCATGGACCGGCCAGCTCGAAGCCCGGAGCGAGGCTCTCGCGGTTCAACAACTCGCCGGACCTCCAACCCCCGAACCAGGTCCGCCGTTTGAGCTTCCGTGCCCGCGGCGCGGCGGCCGATCTTCGGTCCATTTTCGCCGCCGCCGGCGCGGTGGCGGCCAGGACCCGAATCGACTCGACCTCGATCGGGTGCTCGGGCGGCGGATAACCGTAGACGGCCCGGTAACGGTCCGCAAAGAGGGCCGTGATCACTCCGGTCGAGCCCGCCTCCGTCGCCGAGACCGGTTCGACTTCCAGCGCCGTTTCCTGTCCCTTGAGCCGCAGGCGGACGATCCGCCGCCGCACCGCGGCGCCCTCGAGGTTCGCTCCCCGCTCGTTCACCAGGTCCGCCAGCGCCTCCTGCTCGAGTTCCTCGATCGAGGCGCCGATCCGGGCGTCGTCCAGAGCCTCCAGAACCTGCCGGTGCGCGAAGCGCTCCAGCACCGCGTGTCCCAGGCCGACCGCGCTCAGCAGGGAGTTATCGACCGGCACGATCACCGAGTGCATCGCCAGTTCGGACGCGATGGCGCAGGCATGCTGGCCGCCGGCGCCGCCGAAACTGACCAGCGCGTAGTCGGCAGGGTCGTAGCCCCGCGAGATCGAGACGCGCCGGATCGCGTCCGCCATCCGTTCGTTCGCGACCTGAAGAAAGCCGCCGAGCAACTGTTCCTCGGGACCGCCGAGCCCGGCCAGCACCTCCGCGGCCCGACGCTCGGCGGCGCCGATGTCAATGGGAAGGCCGAAGGACGCCGGATCGATCCGGCCCAGCAGGAGGTTCACGTCGGTGATCGTCAGCGGACCGCCGGCACCGTAGCAGGCCGGGCCCGGCCGCGCTCCGGCGCTCTCGGGCCCGACCTTGAGCTGGCCGTGATCGACTCCGCAGATCGAACCCCCGCCCGCCGCCACCGTTTCGATCGCCAGTGCCGGCGCCACCACGGTCGCGTCGCCGACGCGGAACTCGAAGTTGTACTCGAAGTCGCCGTCGTAGCGGGACACGTCGGTGCTCGTGCCGCCCATGTCGAAGCCGATGACCCGCTCCATGCCGCTCATGCGCCCCGCCGCCGCCGCGCCGACGACGCCTCCGGCCGGTCCCGACAGCAGGCTGTCCTTGGGCCGGTAGCTGGAGAAACTCGCCAGACCGCCGGCGCTCGTCATCACGCGGGGAGCGACCCCGTTGCCGGCCGTACCCCCGCCGCCTGTCAGCGCCGCTCGCGTGGTCTCGAGGTAGCCGCCGACAGCCCGTCCCAGGTAGGCGTCCACGACCGCCGTATGCGCCCGGGGCACGATCTTGATCAGGGGCGCCAGTTCGGCCGAACACGAAACCGTCTCGAACCCGGCGGAGCGCAGGATGTCCCCGGCACGCTGTTCGTGTACCGGATTCCGGTAGCTGTGCATCAGGGCCACGGCCGCCGCGCGGAAACCCTTGCCGACCAGAGCCCGCGCCGCGGCGCGCAGTCCCTCCTCGTCGAGCGGCGCGAGTTCGCGCCCGCCGGCATCGAGGCGGCCGCCCACTTCGACCGCCCGTTCGTACAGGGGCGCCGGACGTTCGATGTTGAGCGCGAAGATGTCGGGCCGCGCCTGATCCCCGATCAGCAGCAGATCGGTAAAACCCTCGGTCACGAACAGCACGGTCCGCGAACCGGCCCTCTCGAGCAGGGCGTTCGTTCCGCGAGTCGTCGCGAGCCGCAGATCGCAGGCCGGGAGCCGCTCGCCCAGCGCCCTGCCGGTGGCGATCCGCGCCGCGAGAATCGGCGCGTTCTCGGGCGAGACGAGCTCCACGACCAGGTCGCGCTCGAGGACCCACCCGTCCCCGCCACCCTCCGCGAGCCGGCAGGAACCGTCCGCCGACCACGTCTCCACCCGCATCGGCGTCCCGCCCGCAAGGGGCGCCAGCCCGTACCCCTCGAAGAAGCCGCCCGGAAGATCGAAAGGCGTCTCGAGGCGCAAGCCGTCCCGACTGTCCGACATCACCCTGGCCCGCACCGCTCCGGAACTCAGGACCTTGATGCACTGAACGGACCCATCCGGGCAGGTCGCCACGCAGTCGGTGAACGTACCGCCCGTATCGATCCAGAGCTGCCAGAGAGAAGCCACGTCCTCGCGCGCGAGTCAGACAGCAGGCAGCGCGACGGCCGCTCAAGCGCCCGACAGCAGGCGGGCGAGCCGATCGACCCGCCGGTCGCCCTCGGTCTGCAGCCGCTCCGCCCGGCGCAGGAGCTTCTCGGCCGCCCTGCGCTCGCCGCGGCGCAGCAGCACTTCGCCCAGTGCGGCCGCCGGCGCCGGCTCGTCCGGCCCGAGCCGCCGCGCCCTCGTGTAGAAGCGCTCCGCCTCGTCCAGGCGGCCGTAGCGCAGGCTCAGGTCGCCCAGAGCGATGTACGTGAACGGGTTTCGGTTGCGGGTCGTAGCCGTCAACCGGAGCAGCTCCTCGGCTTCGGCCGTGCGGCCGCCCAGCCGCAGCAGCACCGCGAGGTTCGCGAGCGCCGAACTGGCGCGCGGGTCGATCTCGAGCGCCCGCCGGTAGCTCTTCTCCGCCGCGTCGGCGGCGCCGCTTCGCCGCTGTGCCACTCCCAGGTTGACCCAGGCGGAGGCGAGTTCGGGGTCGATCCGCACCGAGTCCTCGAGCCAGGCCACCGCTTCGTCCAGCCGCTCCGCGCGGAGGGCCTCGGCGCCGCGGTTCGAGTAGAAAAGCGCCGTGGCGGTCAGGTCGCTGATCGGAGTCACCCTCCAGCCCTTCTCCTCCTCGCGGCGACCGAAGTCGATGATCCGCATCGCGTGCCGTGGCCCGAACCCGACCGCGACGTGATCGGACACGACGATCAGGTCCCCGGAGCGCTCGAAGCTCTCAACGTGGGTCACCTCGACGAAGTACGCCGCCAGATCCAGCTCGCGCGCCATGCCGACGAACATCTGCGTGAAGGCCAAGCAGTTGGCCGTCCGACTCCTGAAGACGTCGACCGCCGTGCCCGTGCGGCCGGTTTCGTACTGCACTCCGAGCAACGAAGTGTCCATGACGGCTTCCACCAGAGCGTCGAGGCGCTCCTCTCGCGTCGTCTCGTCGACGGATCGATGAGTCCACGCGGCAATGTCCTCGTTCAACGCGAACGGCACCACGACCCGAGCGACGCCGCGCCGCTCCATCTCCCGCTGAAGCGCGCTCTCGTCCGCCTCCCGGACGCCGGTCGACGCGCATCCGGAAGTCAGCCAGGCGAGGCTCGCCGCCACGGCCGCGCAAACCAGCCGCCGGCGCTCGACCCGCGGTTCGATGTTCCACATCCTCACAGCGGTCACACCTCCATCGGCGTCCCGACCATCTTAGCCCGCGAATTGCACCGATGTCCTACTGAGAGCTGTCCAATGAGAAGTGATCG
>JAAXHG010000166.1:0-57461 GCA_012270995.1 Vicinamibacteraceae bacterium
GCGCGCGACCGCGCCCTGCGCGTGCGGCTGCGACGGATGCTCGGCGTCGACCTCACCGCCATTCCCACGATCGGTGTCGACACGGTGCTCACCATAGCCGCCGAAATCGGACCGGACCTGTCGCGTTTCCCCGGACCCGGCCAGTTCTGCTCCTGGCTCCGCCTGGCCCCGGGAACCAGAATCAGCGCCGACAAACGACTGAAAGGACACACCCCCAAACAGACCAACCGGGTCGGACAGGCCCTCCGCCAAGCCGCCACCACCGCCCGCAACAACAAGACCGCCGTCGGCGTCTCCCACCGACGGCGCCTCCGAAGCATGGAGAAGGCGAAGGCGATCAAGGCCACCGCGCATCAACTCGGCCGCACGATCTACGCCATGCTCACCCAAGGCGAAGAGTACGTCGAACGCGACCTCGCGGAGATGGACGTAGCCCGAAAGAAACGGCAGATCGCCAATCTCACCCGCCAGGCGAGACGCCTCAACCTCGCGCTCGTACCGGCTGAACACGCAGCCTGAGAACCGGACACCGCTTCACCGATAGCGAACCGCTGGCTCGTTGTTCCATGCAAGCCCGTGGTGGAAGTGGTCTTACGGCCTGAGCGCTGGGCCGGAATCAAGTAGAAGCTCAAGTAGCGCTACGAAGCGCGAAGTTGGAAGACGGGGCTGGTTGCGCGCCACTGGGCGAGGATACGCCGGAGCAGGTGGTTGAATCGTCCCCAGAAGGCCGCATCCGAGCCGGTGAGAGCGTTGAGAACCGCCGCCGCGCGCCCCTGGAGAGACCGTGGCGTTCCGACTCCCACGAGCGTGCGCATCAGGAGCCCGAGATTGAAGGCGCAGGCATGAATGTAGAGACGCTTGAGCGCGTTGCGGCATCCGCGCAGATGCAGTCGCCGCATGCCGCCGGTCTCGAACTGATGAGCGAAGGGCCGCTCGATGCGTTCGCCGCGCTGGCGCTGCATGCGCTTGCCCCGATTCCCCCGGTTCCGCCGACGGTTCGCGTACACGATGGCCTGCAGATCCTCCTTGCCCTTCCAGCAACGACGACCGCGGTCCGGCTCCGCGATGTAGCTGCGAAGCTCCAACTCGTCGATCGAGGAGAGAACGTCGTTGCCGTGGTACCCCTTGTCGGCAACCACCTCCTCGATCGCCGACGAATCCCCGACCGCCGACTCCACCTGCTTGAAGGTCTCCTCCAGCGTCTCGAAAAGCGACTCCGTGTCCCCCTTGGCGCCCCCGTGCAGCGTCACTCCCAGGATGGTCCCGCATTCCAGGTCCACCGCCTGCTCCGCCTTGTAAGCAAGGTGCGTGCGCCCATCCTTCATCTTCGTCACCTGAGCGTCCGGATCGTGCGGATTCTCCCACTCCTTGTTCGACAGCTTCTTCTTCCGCTTGCGGTCGAAACGGGCCAACTCCGCGCGTAGGCGTCGCCAAACCCGAAGCCTCCGCCAGGCCGCGAACGAACTCGTCGTAGTCCTCGCCCGTGCCCCGCCGAACGATGCTCCGAAGCGCCGCGTTCGCCTTCAGCGTCGTCGCATCCACCCCCACCGTCTTGCCCGATACCAGGCCCGACTCCGCCAAGAGGCCAAGAACCCAAGAGAACACCTTGCCGTGAGTCTCCACGTCGATCAGCCGACGAGTCCGCGAAATCGTCGAAGCCCGCCGACTCCAGCAGGTCATTCAAAGGCTCTTCTGAGATACGAGTGGGTTCAGGCCGTGTGCGGGTTGATTCTCTGGAAGTCGAGTTTGCCGGCGACGAGGAAGTAAGCGATGCAGATGGTGTCGAATCGTTTGTAGCCTCGGGCCTTCCCTTGGCCGCCTGGATCCATGGCTCCGAAACCCCCAGCGCTCGCGCGAACAACTCCGCCGCTGTGGCGAACAGGTCGGTGGAGTGCGGTAGACGCAGTAAGGTCTAGGACGTTGGCGCGAAGGGGCGAGCGCTCAGTTGGTGACTGTCTGGGTGCCGAGCCCTGGTAGGTGACGGTCGGCGCTCGCGCCTCCTCGCGCGATCGTCAGGTCCGTTCACGCTCACGATCACTTCTCGCTGGAAAGCTCTGAGACCGCGGCGGCGGTGCGCGACGCGCTACGATGATGCCGGGCGGCGGCCCGTGAACGAGACCATGCCGATGGCCGAGCGCTTCTTCAACACCTCCGGGCCCGTGGTTCCGGCCAGGCACTACAACATCCCGTCGCTCGAGCGGTTCGACCTCGAGGAAGTCCTGCGCCTGATCCGGGACGAGCGCTACTTCGTGTTGCACGCACCCCGTCAGACGGGCAAGACCTCGGCCCTGCTGGCGCTGCGCGAGCTGCTGAACTCGGCCGGGCAGCACCGCTGCGTGTACGCCAACGTCGAGGCCGGGCAGACCGCGAGGGGCGACGTGGAGCAGGGAATGCGAGCAATCCTGACGGCGCTCGCCCGGGAGGCGCGCCTGACGTTGGGCGACGACTTTCTCGGCGGGTTGTGGCCCGGCGCTCTCGAAACCGCCGGTCCGCACGCCGTTCTGATGGAAGCCTTGACGCGCTGGAGCGAGTCGGATCGCATGCCCCTCGTGCTCCTCCTCGACGAGATCGACGCCTTGGTGGGCGACACGCTGATCTCGGTCCTGCGCCAACTTCGCGCCGGATACGTCAACCGTCCGGCGGCCTTCCCTCAAACCGTCGTTCTGTGCGGGATCCGCGACGTACGGGACTACCGCATCCACTCGGAATCGGCGGGCGAGATCATCGCCGGCGGCAGCGCTTTCAACATCAAGGCCAAATCGCTGCGGCTGGGTGACTTCGACGAGGCCGACGTGCGTTCGCTGCTGGGCCAGCACACGGACGAGACGGGGCAGGAGTTCACGGAGGCGGCGGTCCTCGCGGCGTGGAACCAGACGCGAGGCCAGCCATGGCTGGTGAACGCGCTGGCGTACCAGGCTTGCTTCGAGAACGAGGCCGGCCGAGACCGCTCGCGGACGATCGACGCGGAAGAGATCCTGGAGTCCCGGGAGGAACTCATCCTGAACCGGCAGACGCACCTGCACCAGTTGGCGGACAAGCTGCGCGAGGAACGCGTGCGGCGCGTGATCGAACCGGTGCTGAGCGGTCGCGCCGCCGGCGACGCCGGCCCGGACGACGTGGAGTACGCCCGCGATCTGGGTCTGCTGACGCCGCGCGGCCCGGTTCGGATAGCCAATCCCATCTACCGGGAAGTGATTCCGCGGGAGCTGATGTACGCACGCGAAGCGGAGATCCCCCAGGAGACCGAGTGGTACGTGCGTCCGGGCGGCGATCTCGACGTGGAGGGCCTGCTGGCCGCGTTCCAGCGGTTCTTCCGTGAGCACTCCGAGCACTGGATCGAGCGCTTCCAGTACAAGGAGGCAGGGCCGCAGTTGCTGCTCCAGGCGTTCCTGCAACGGATCGTGAACGGCGGCGGTCGGATCGAGCGGGAGTACGCGTTGGGCAGACGCCGGACGGACCTGCTCATCGTGTGGCCGCCGGGGCGGTTCGGCGGGACAAGCGAGCCGGCCGGGCCCGCGCGGCGCTACGTCGTGGAGTGCAAGGTCGTCCGCGGCGGCCTGGAGGCAACGATCCGCGAAGGCGTGGAGCAGACCCTCTCGTACATGGACAAGTGCCGGGGAGAGTCGGGGCATCTGGTCGTGTTCGACCGCGACGAGTCGAAGCCTTGGGAAGAGAAGCTCTACCGGCGCGAGGAGTCTCTCGACGGCCGCCCGGTAACCGTGTGGGGCGCCTGAAACGGTCCGTTCTCGGTAGCGGCGGGCCGCGGCCCGACTGGGTCGCGGCTCGCGACATGGATCGTGGCGGGCGCGGCCCCGCGGGCCCCACCCGTCACGATCAGTAGTTCAGTTCCTCGCCCTCCGACTTCGCGATGATCGCCGCGCCGACGGAGTCGGAGGTGATGTTGACCATCGTCCGGAACATGTCGAGCGGCCGGTCGACGCTGAGCATCAGGCCGGCGAGGGCGTAGGCCTCGGGCGTGGTCAGGTCGATCGCCTCGAGCACGATGAAGATCATGACCAGGCCGGCCGAGGGAATTGCCGCCGCGCCGACCGAGGCCAGCAGCGCGGTGAGCACGACGACGAGCTGGGTGTACAGCGAGAGTTCGACGCCGAGAGCCTGGGCGATGAAGAGAGCGCCGACGATCTCCAGCAGGGCGGTGCCGTCCATGTTGACCGTGGCGCCCATGGGCGCCACGAAGCTCGTCACCCGGTTCGAGGCGCCGACCTTCTCCCGCAGGCACTTCATCGTCATCGGCAGGGTGGCCGCCGAGGAACTGGTGGAGAACGCCATCGCCATGGCCGACGCCATCGCCCGGTAGTGATGGATGGGATTCTTGCGGGAGAGCAGGCTGAACAGCAGCGGCAGGACGACGAACACGTGCAGGGTGAGGCCGACCGCGATCGTCAGCACGTACTTGCCGACCTGCTGGAACACCTCGAGGCCCATCTGGCTGACCGCGCGGGCGAGCAGGGCGAAGACGCCGATCGGCAGCAGACGGATGACCCAGGTCGTCACCTTCATCATCGCTTCGAAGCCGGCGCTGAATCC
This sequence comes from Vicinamibacteraceae bacterium, assembly GCA_012270995.1. Taxonomy (GTDB): domain Bacteria; phylum Acidobacteriota; class Thermoanaerobaculia; order Multivoradales; family Multivoraceae; genus Multivorans. The sequence goes on from JAAXHG010000166.1 coordinate 4,549, forward strand.
CTCGCGGAGCAGGTCGCCCGTCTTGCCCGTCATCACCCCGATCGCGGCGCCGAGCACGATCGAGAAGAAGATGAGCCCCAGGATGTCGCCGCCCGCCGCCGCGCCCACCGGGTTGTCCGGAACGAGGCGCTGGATGATGTCGGCCATCGAACTCGGCGTCTGCAGATCCTCCGGCGTGAGGGGCTCCACGCCTTCGGGCATGACGAGACCCTTGCCGGGCCGTATGCTGTTGGCCAGCGTGAGTCCGACCAGGATGGCCATGAAACTGCTCAGCGCGTACCAGAGGAGGGTCTTGCCGCCCAGCCTCCCGATCGACCGGCCGTCGCCGATGCCGGAGACGCCATGGACGATCGAGGTGAAAATCAGGGGCACGATGACCATCCTGAGCAGACGCATGAAGAGGTCGGCGATCCAGCCGATCCAGCCCACTTCTCCGAACGCCAGGGCGAAGCACAGCCCCGCCGCCATTCCGATGAGTACCTGCCAGTGAAGCGCGAGTTTCATGACCCGGCAGGGTAGCAGACGAGAACGGAGGGCTCGCCGCCCGTTTCGGCGCCGCCCGCGCGTTCTGGCGGTAGCCGCCGTCGCGTTGCTGGCGGGACTCGCGGCGAGCTGCGGCAGCGTTCGCTACTACTCCCAGGCGGTCTGGGGCGGCGCCGACGTCCTGGTGAAGCGGAAGCCGATCGACCGCCTGCTCGAATCGGGCCGGTCGCGGGTTCTGTCGGCCGCGACGCGGGAACGGCTGCGGCTGAGCCAGGAGATTCGCGACTTTGCCAGCCGGGAACTCGGACTCCCGGACAATCGCAGCTATCGCAGCTATGCCGATCTGGGCCGGCCCTACCAGGTCTGGAACGTGGTCGCCGCGCCCCGGCTCGATCTTTCGCCGAAGACCTGGTGCTACCCGTTCGCCGGTTGCGCCGCCTATCGCGGCTACTTCAACGAACGCGCGGCCCGGCGCCACGGCGACCGTCTGGCGGACCAGGGCTTCGACGTGCGCGTCGGCGGGGTGGCGGCGTACTCGACCCTGGGCTGGTTCGCGGATCCGGTGCTCAACACGTTTCTCGACTACGCCGAGGCCGACTTCGCGGCCCTGATCTTCCACGAGCTCGCCCACCAGGTCGTCTACGTCAAGGACGACAGTTCCTTCAACGAATCCTTCGCGACCGCGGTCGAGGTCGAGGGCGTGCGCCGCTGGCTGCGCTCGCTCGGCCGCGCGGAGGACCTCGCGGTCTTCGAGCGCGACCGGCGCCGCCGGCGCGACCTGAACGCCTTCCTGCTCGAGGCGCGAGCGGAGCTCGAGTCGATCTACGGGAGCGACGACGGCGACGAGCGGAAGCTGGCCCGGAAGGCGGAGTTGTTCCGGGCCCTGCCCTCGCGCTACCGGCGTGAGCTCGTTCCGGCCTGGCGCGCGATGGGCGACGACGCGGGCGGCGAATCGAACCTCGGCGAATGGTTGTCGCGGCTCAACAACGCGGACCTCGTCGCGGTTGCGACCTACAACGACCTCGTGCCGGCGTTCCGGGCCCTGCTGGAGGCGTCCGGCGGCGACTTCCGGGCCTTCTACGCCGAGGTGGAGCGTCTCGCGGAGCTGTCACGGGAAGAGCGACTGCGGGAACTCGGCGGAGCCGCGGGACGATGATCGCGCGGTGTTCCGGGCCCTCCGGTCGGGGGCCTGACGCGCTCTCCCGTCGCCTTGAGGGAGTTCGCCGAGGCGTCCGAAGGAAGACTGCCGGGCCGCGATCCGACCGCGGTCAGTACCAATCGATGGCGTCGCGCGCCACGTCTGGATGATCGGTGAACACGCCGTTCACGCCGAAGCCGAACAGGTGGCTGCGGATCTCGTCGGTGAGATTCTCGTAACGGCTGGGGGTCTGGTCGGCCCGGAACGTATAGGGATGAACCAGCAGGCCGGCCTTCCGGGCCCAGACGACGAGGTCCCGGCACCGCTCGATCATCGTCTTGGCCGGTCCGATGCCGTCGGCGAAGTCGGCGATGCCGGCGATTCCCTCCGGACTGAGGAAGCGCTGGTACTGCTCGACCTCGGCCATCAGGAGCACCTGGGGCAGCTTCGAACCCAGCGCCCGCAGGCGCTTGAGACTCTCCGGCTCGAAGCTCTGGACGAAGACCGGCGCTCCGGGTTGCCGGTAGCCGTAGCGGTCGAGAACCCGGAGCAGCGCCTCTTCCATCGGCAGGCCCTCGGCGCGATGCCAGGCCGGCGCCTTGAGTTCCGGATAGATCCCGACGTTCCTGCCGGAAGACCGGTTCATGCCCTGAACGAGTTCGATCATCTCGGCGAACGTCGGCACGCGGAAGCGGCCGACGCCCTTCGGAAAACGGCCGTTCAGGCGTTCCGTAGCCTCCAGACGGCCGATCTCGTCGACGGTGAAGTCGGCGGCGTACCACCTGCCGTCCTCGCGCGCCCGCGCCGGAAAGACGTCCTCGACGTTCGTGGTCGCCTCCAGGTGGATATCGTGCAGGCAGATGAAGCGGCCGTCGCGCGTCATCACGAGGTCCGGTTCGATGTAGTCGGCGCCCATGCCGTGGGCGACCGCGTAGGCGGGGAGGGTGTGCTCGGGCAGATAGCCGGAGGCGCCGCGGTGGGCGATGACGATCTTGCGTGAGTCCGGGACCTCCGCGCGCTCTTCCTGGGCCGCCACCGGGAGGCCAGTCGCCGCGAGCAGAATTCCGGCCGTGTACGGAAGGGGAATCATGCCAAGGGAGAATAGCGGCCCGGTCGGCAAGGCCGCCAGGTTCCGCAGCCGGACGGGGCGGACGACCCGGCGCCCGAGCGGGCGGCCGGCTCAGTCAGGCAGCGCCTCGACCTCGACCCGGGCATCGTTGAAGCAGGCGCCGGCGCCGAGGTCGGTCAGGGTGTCCGGCGCTAGGGCGCAGGCGTTGGTTCCCGATTCCGTACTCCTGGCCCAGACGCCCTTGGGCAGCAGGACGACCCCAGGCTTGAGATCCGGGTTGAGGCGGACGCGGCAGCGGACCTCGCCGTACTCGTTGAACACCCGGACCCGCGGCTTGTCGCCGCCCAGCGCCCCGAAGACCCTCGCCAGCTCGGTGTTGCGGCCCATCCCGTCCTCGCCGTGACCTTCCGCCTTGGAACTTGCTTCGCCGCGTTCGGCGGCGGAAGGTCCCAGATTGCGCGCCGCGGCGTCGTCCGGGTGCATCTCCAGCGGTATGTGGCCGCGGCGCAACTGGCCGAAGGTCGAACTGACGGTCTGCGGCACCGAGGGCGAGATGAGCGCCAGCGGATACTTCTCCGAGCCCCGCTCGGGGTGGAAGGCGTAGATCCCCCTTGCCGATTCGGCGTCGAGCGACGGCGGGCAGAGATGGACCTTGCCGTCGGCCGCGTGGGGGAAGACGTCGACGAACTGGATCGGCCGGCGGCCGGTCTCCGGCAGCACCAGCCCCTCGTCCGCGAGCCGCCGCTGCCGCCGCCGGCCCAGCACCGCCCGCCGCCACTCGGCCTCCGTGCGGGGGTCATCGTCGCGCGGAAGTCCGAGGCGCGCCGCCAGTTCGCCGAAGACGCGCAGATTGGAACGGGCCTCGCCGACCGGCCGCGCGACCGGTTTCGTGTCGTGGAGCACCATGGCGCCGTAGCCCATCGCCAGGTCGTCGTGTTCGAGAAAGGTGGTCGCGGGCAGCACGAGGTCGGCGTAGCGGGCGGTGTCGGTCAGGACCTGATCGAACACGACCGTGAACAGGTCCTCGCGGGCCAGGCCTCGCCGGACGAGTTCCTGGTTCGGCAGCGTGGCCAGGGGGTTCGCGTTGTAGACGAACAGCACCTGGATCGGCGGGCCCTGGATCGCGTCCGCGTCGGTGAGTACCCGGCCGACGTGGTTCATGTTCACGATCCGGGTGCCCGGCGACGGCTCGCGCCAGCCGACGTTCCGGAAGGCGGCGCTGTTGCTCATCGTGTAGCCGCCGGCGCGGACCTTGAACTTCCCGGCAACCGCGGGCAGGGCGAGGATCGCCGCCACCGCCGAACCGCCGTTGCGGTTGCGCTCGACGCCCCAGCCGCAGCGGATCACCGCGGGTGACGACTCGCGGTAAAGGTCGTAGAAGCGGACGATGTCCTGCTCCGGAATGCCGGTGACGTCGGCGGCGCGCTCGAAGGTCCAGGGTTCGGCCCGCCGGCGCAACTCGTCGACTCCGGTCGCGTGTTCGGCCAGAAACTCGAGGTCCGCATCCTCGCGGCGGAACAGCTCGCGGTGAAGAGCCAGGGCGAGGCACAGGTCGGTGCCGGGTCGCGGCTGCACGTGCAGATCCGCCTGTTTCGCCAGCGGCGTGCGCCGCGGATCGACGACGACGAGTCTGCCGCCGCGGGCTCGGGCGGCGCGCAGGATCGGCACCAGGTGGATGCCGGTGGAGGAGGGGTTGGCGCCCCACACGATAGCCAGTTGCGCGTACTCGTAGTCTTCCAGCGCGACGCCCGCCATCTTGCCGTAGAGGCCGAGCGCGGCCGCGGTGCTGGGCGCCGCGCATACGGTGCGCGCGAGCTGGGAGGCGCCGAAGCGCCGGAACACGATCGCGTCCGCGGTGTCCTGGGTCAGCAGGCCGTTCGAGCCGCCGTAGCTGAGCGGCAGCACGGACTCGCCGCCGAAGGTCGTCTTCGCCTCGACCATCCGTTCGACGATCAGGTCGAGGGCGTCGCTCCAGGAGATGCGCCGGAAGTCGCCGTCGCCCTTGGCGCCCGTTCGCGCCGCCGGATGAAGCAGGCGATCCTCGCCGTAAAGGTGGCGCGAGATCCGGCCGACCTTCGAGCAGATGAAGCCGCCGACCAGCGGATGGGCGACCTCCGGCGGCGCCGCCCGCACCTTGGCGACCCGACCGTGCTCGACCTCCACCTCGAGCGAGCAGGAGTCGGGGCAATCCAGCGTGCAGGCGGTGTGGTGAACCGCCGTATCGCCAACCGAGGCCGGCGCGAGGTCCGCGGTCGTCATGCGTGGAAGCGTACAACGCCGAACGTCGGCGCGCCGGTCCGCCATCCGCGCCCGATGGCGAACGGGCGGACCGGTTCGAGGGGGCGCGGGCCGCGCCGCCCGGGTCCTGGCCGGCACTCCGCGGAGCCGCGCATCCTGCATGGAACCGGGTTACCATTCGCGCTCGCCGAACGGCCCCGGTTCAACCAACCGCACGGACTTCCACCATGACCCTGACGCTCGACCGACAGCCCTCCGCGCGGCAGGCGCAAGAGCGGCGCGTCTTCAGCTTCTCGCCGGGTCCGGCGGTGCTGCCGTTGCCGGTGCTCCGGGAAGTACAACGCGACCTGCTGGCGTTGCCGGGCGCCGGCGGTTCCGTGCTGGAGATCAGTCACCGTTCGCCGGCGTTCGACGCGATTCTGGCGGAGGCCGAAGCCAACCTGCGCGAACTGCTCGCCGTCCCGGCCGACTACCGGGTGTTCTTTCTGCAAGGCGGCGCCTCGTTGCAGTTCTCCATGGTCCCGATCAACCTGCTGCGCGGCCAGGGCCTGCCGGCGACCTACATCCTGACCGGAACCTGGGGCGGCAAGGCCGCGATGGAGGCGCGGCGGGAGGGCCGTGTCCACGTGGTCTGGGACGATGCCGACGGCGCCTACGCGCGCGTGCCGTCCGCGGCGGAACTCGACTTGCCGGAAGCCTCGTCCTATGTCCACTACACCTCGAACGAGACGATCCAGGGCGTCCAGTTCCGCCGGCCGCCCGAGGTGGGCGACTCGCCGCTCGTGTGCGACGCGTCGTCCGAGTTCCTGTCGCGGCCGGTCGACGTGGGCAAGTTCGGCCTGCTCTACGCCTGCGCCCAGAAGAACGCCGGTCCCGCCGGGCTGACCGTCGTCGTCGTCTCGGACGAGGTTCTCGAACGGTGCGGCGACGACCTGCACTCGATGCTCAGCTACCGACGCCACGCGGAGAAGGGCTCGCGCCTCAACACCCCGAACGTCTTCGGCGTCTACGTCTTCCTGCTGATGACGCGCTGGTTGCGGGACGAGGTCGGCGGGCTGGAGGCGGCGTCCGCCCGGGCGAAGGCGAAGACGGGCTTGATCTACGACGCGCTGGACGCCGACGGCGGAGAGTTCTACGTTCCGCACGCGGAGGTCGCCAGCCGTTCCCGCATGAACGTGACGTTTCGGCTGCGGACCTCGGAACTCGAGCCGGCGTTCGTCGCCGCCGCGGCCGAACGGGATCTCGTCGCGCTCAAGGGTCACCGCAGCGTCGGCGGCTTCCGCGCGTCGCTCTACAACGCGATGCCGATGGAGGGCGCCGAGCGGTTGCGCGACTTCATGCTGGACTTCCGCGCCACGCACTGACGGCCGCTGTTCAACGCCGGCTCGTCAGCAACGCCGAGCCGACGATCACCAGCAGCAGCAGGGCGCCTCCACCCCAAAGCAGGATCGGCGAAGCAGAATTCTCATCGTACGTGGCCCTCTCGGCCCTCGGCTCGTCGAAGAGCGAGTCGTAGGTTGCCGCCGCTGCCTGAGCCGCCGTCGCCGCCGCCGCCATCGCCGCTTCGTCTTCCGGCTGCCCCAGGCCGCCCTCGGCGATGATCCGCTCGACGGTGTGGACGAGGTCCCAGAGCTCGTCCTTGCTGTAGGCGTCGCGGTAACCCGGCATCGCCGTACCGTCCATGCCGAGGTAGAGGCGGCTGTAGATGGCGGCGCCGCCGTTTCCGCCCTTGAAGACGCCGCCGACGATGTTGGTCGGCGGGGTGCGATTGCCCTCGAAGTCCGGCATCGGGTCGTTGCGGAGCCGCCTGCCGTTCGGGCCGTGGCAGGAAGCGCAGGCTTCCAGGTAGAGCCGCTCGCCGCGGGCGCGTCGCTCGTCGTCGAAGGGAGGCTCGGGCGGGATCTCGATCGCCGGACCCGGGGTGGTGCGCCTCAAGAACTCCGCGTCGGCCTCCGCGGCGCTCAGCTCGCCCGCGGCGACCTCCCGATCGAGTTCGCTGCGGATGGCGCCCAGACCGAAGCCGCGCACGTAGCGGGTCATCGCCTCAATCTCGGCGTCGGAAACCTGGCCCCAGGCGGACATTCCGGTGCCCGGCATGCCGCGCCGGATCGTCTCCTCCAGATCCCGGTCCGAGGGGATCGCGTTCTCGGTCGTGGCCAGCTTGAAGCGGCCCGACTGGAAGCTGCGGGGCCGCTCGCCGGTGGTGTAGCTGAACTTGCCGAGGCCGTCGCCCGCTTCGCCGTGGCATTCCCGGCAGTAGCGCAGAAAAGCCTGCCGGCCGAGGTCGACGTCGGCCTTCGGCGCCGCCGGATCTCCCGGCTTCGGGTCCTGGGCGCCGAAGGCGATTGCGCCGGCGGCGAGGAGGAACGTGGAGATGAACAACGCTGCGCTCTCCTAGCAGTCCGTGGCAGAAGTCCGCGTCGCACCGAGAGCGGTCAGGCGCCCGTCCAGCAAGGCGCGATGAGGGAGCATACCGGGCTGTATTCGACCGAAGAGCAACGATGCTGGGCGGGATGCATGGCCGCTCGAATGCAGCGCGACTTCTGCCACGGACTGCTACCGGGCCGGCAGGCTGTTCCACCGGCTTTGCACAAGGGTCCGAGCTACGGAGCCAACCCTATGACGATGATCGAATCCCGCGACGCCGATGAGCCCGCGACCGCAGTCATCGAGGGAATCAAGGAGGCGCGGGGCAAGCGTCGTCGGATCACGATCGAGGAGATCCTCGAAACGCGCGACGAGGGTCGCCGGTTCTGGCCGCGCTCGCCGGCAGACTTGCCGGCGAGTCGGTTGTCTGACTTCACGGATCCTCGTACTCTCGACGGGCGATGTGGACCAGCTTCTCCGATCCGGACGCGCGGCCGCGGCTTGAACAAGCAGGCTGCCGCCTCTCCGGCGGCGCTCACACCAGCCGGACGATCATGCTTGCCGACCTGGGAGAACTCTTCGCCGCCGTGCCGCCCGAGGCCGACACGGAGGCCTACGCCGAGGCCGTCGTGGACGAGAACGCGCTCGGCAAGCAGACGGCGGCGACCCGGCGGCACAGCCTCCAGCGCCTGCGCGAACTCTACGCGCTCGACCCTCGGCTCCCGATCTTCCGCGTGCTGCGCCGCCTCTGGCAGGTCGATGTTTCCGGCAGGCCGCTCGTCGCGCTGCTTGCGGCGACGGCCCGCGACCCGCTCCTGCGGCTGGCGGCCCCGGTCGTCGTCGACCTGCCGGCGGGCGATGAACTGGTGCGTTCGGACCTGCTGGCGCGGCTTCGGCCGGTGCTGGCGGACCGCTTGAACCCGGCGTCGCTCGACAAGCTGGCTCGGCACCTGGGGAGTTCATGGACGCAAGCCGGGCTGCTCGAAGGCCGGGTGAGGAAGTTCCGCGTCGACGTCGCGCCGACGATCGGCGCGGTCGCGTTCGCCCTCTGGCTCGGCTGGCTGGGCGGCCGCGCGGGCGCCGGCCTGCTTGCGTCTTCCTGGACCCGTCTGCTGGGCCTTGGCGGCCCGGCCGCGCTGCCCTTCGCTCTGGCCGCCGACCGGGCGGGCCTCCTCCGCGCGCGAGCGATGGCGGACATCGTCTCCATCGACCCCTCCGCGCTCGACCCGGTCGTACTCGTCCAGCAGGCCGCGAGATGACGAAGAGCCGCGTCGAACGGCTCGCGGGCGCCTACGAACGCCACGTCGCGGCCCCTTGGCGGCGGACGCTCGCTGGCGCCCAGCGGGTCGTCTTCGTGGTCTACGACAAGGAGATGGAGCGGACCCTGCGCGCCCGCGTCGGCGAGTTCGAGCAGGCGACCCGAAGCGCCGGGCACGGCTGGACTCTGGTCGACTGCACGCGGTGGTTCGCGGAGTGGATGGCTCGCGACGAGTACCGCGACGCCTACTTCGAGAATCCGTTCCTGCTCGGCTTGAAGCTGGAGAGCGAGTTCCGCGCCGAGTCGGCCCGGAAACTCACCGGCGCCCTGGAGCAGGCGGGCGAAAGCGACGTGGTCGCCCTGCTCGGCGTCGCTTCCCTGTACGGTTTTCTGCGCGTGTCCGACCTCATCCGCGCCGTCGAGCCCGCCGTCCGGGGCCGGCTCGTCGTTTTCTTTCCCGGCGGCAGGAGCGAGAACAACTTCCGGCTGCTCGACGCCCGGGACGGCTGGAACTACCTGGCCCAGGCCATCACGCTGCACGACGAACAGTGACCCCGCCGTGAAGATCCACGAACTCCTCGACCGCGACCCGCGCGGCGCCCGCCTCGCGAACAACGGACAGGCCCGCCTCGACGTGGCGGGCGGCGGCGACGACGACCGCGCTCGGGCGGTGCTGCGCGAGGAACTGTCGACCTTCGTCTGCGACGGACGATTCGGCGACGCGCTGCAGCGAATCCTCGACCGATATCTCGCCAACGTCGGCGCCGCGCGCCAGGACGCCGCCTGGGTCAGCGGATTCTTCGGCAGCGGCAAGTCCCACCTGCTGAAGATGGCCGCGCACCTGTGGGAGAACACCGCGTTCGCCGACGGCGCCACGGCCCGCGGCCTGGTCGGGGGCTCCCTGCCGGAAGACGTCCATGCGTCGCTGCGCGAGCTCGACACCCAGGCGAAGCGATCCGGCCGCCCGCCCGTCGCCGCGGCGGGCACGCTCCTTGGCGGCAACGACCGGGTGCGCCGCACCGTGCTCGCGATCATCCTCCGCGCCCGCGGCTGGCCGGACGAGTACCCGCAGGCCCGGTTCTGCTTCTGGCTGCGGGACGAAGGCGCGCTCGACGCGGTGCGGGCGGCGGTTGAAGCCGGGGGCAGGGACTGGCGGCGGGAACTGAACAACCTCTACGTCAGCCCCGTCCTCGCGGGCGCGGTGGTCGAGACGGTGCCGGGCTTCGCCGGGGACGTCCCGGCCGCGATGCAGGCGTTGCGCGCGCAGTTTCCGCCGACCCGGGAGGACATCACCACGGAGCAGTTCGTCGACGCCGCCCGGCGCGCGCTCTCGGACGGCGAGGGCGCGACTCTCGACCTTCCGCACGCGGTGCTCGTGCTCGACGAGGTCCAGCAGTACATCGGCGCCGACGAGGACCGGTCGTCGGCCATCACCGAACTCGCGGAGGCGATCCAGACCCGCTTCGACAGCCGGGTGATGCTCGTCGGCGCCGGCCAGTCGGCGCTCTCGGCCGATACGCCCCACCTGGCCAAGCTCCGCGACCGGTTCGTGATCCGGGTGGAACTCACCGACGCCGACGTCGAGGCCGTCACGCGCAAGGTGCTTCTCGCCAAGAAGCCGAGCGCCGTCCCCGACATCGAAGAGCTCTTCGAAACTCACGCCGGGGAGGTCGCCCGCCACCTGCGGAACACGCGCATCGGCGACCGCCCGGAGGACGCCGGCCACCGGGTCGACGACTATCCGCTGCTGCCCGTCCGCCGCCGATTCTGGGAGGCGTGCTTCCGGGCGGTCGACGCGGGCGGCGCGCAAAGCCAGCTCCGTTCCCAGTTGCGGATCCTGCATGACTCGCTGGACGCGCTCGCGTCGCGCGACCTGGGCGCCGCGATACCCGCGTCCGACCTCTTCGGTGCCCTGGCGCCCGACATGGTGAGCAGCGGCGTGCTCCTCGGCGAACTCGACGCCCGGATCAGGCGGCTCGACGACGAGACGGACCGCGGCCGCCTGCGCCGCGACCTCTGCGGCCTGGCGTTCCTGATCGGGAGGCTGCCCCGCGACGCCGCGGTCGACATCGGGGTGCGCGCCGCGGCTTCCACGCTGGCGGACCTTCTCGTGACCGACATCGCGCGCGACGCGTCGGCTTTTCGGCGCGACGTCGAGACGGAACTCGAAGCCCTCGCGGAGCGCGGCGAACTCCTCAAGGTCGGCGACGAGTATCGGCTCCAGACCACCGAAGGCGCGGAATGGGACCGGGCCTGGCGCGAGCAGCGCGGCGCGATGCGCCGGGACGAGGTGGAGGTCGGGCGCGTCCGCAACCAGCTCTTCGGCCGGGAGGTCGAGGAGGCGGCGCGATCCGTCCGGCTCATCCACGGCGAATCGAAGACGCGCCGCCTGGTCAAGCTCCACGCCGGGGAGGAACCGCCGGCCGCCGACGCCGAGGCCGTCGTCGTCTGGTGGCGCGACGGCTGGTCGGTCGGTCGGCGGGCGGTCGAGAACGAGGCGCGGCGAGCCGGCGCCGAGAGTCCGATTCTGTTCGCCTTCCTGCCGCGCCGGAACGCGGACGAACTCAGAGACCGGATCCTGGCGGCGGAGGCGGCGCGGCGGGTACTCGACCTGAAGGGCAGCCCCGCGTCGCCCGAGGGCCGGGACGCGAGGGCCGGCATGGAGAGCCGGAGGGACGACGCGGCGCGCCAACGCGCCGAACTCGTCCTCGACGTGCTGCGCGCGGCCACCGTCTACCAGGGTGGAGGCACGGAGGCGTACGGCGAGGATCTGCGCCAACGGATCGAGCGGGGCGCCGAGGCATCGCTGGCGAGGCTCTTCCCGGAGTTCGACAAGGGGGACCATCGGGCCTGGGAGGTCGCGCTTCGCCGTGCCCGCGACGGTTCCGACGCGCCGCTTCGGATCGTCGGCTGGGACCGTCCCACCGCCGAGCACCCGGTGGCCCGCGAGGTGCTCGCGAAGACGGTTGCCGGCGCCCGCGGCGGCGAGCTCCACCGAGCGCTCCGGGTCGCGCCCTTCGGCTGGCCCCAGGACGCGGTGGACGCCGTGCTGATCGCCCTGCACCGGAGCGGACACCTGCGGGCGGCGCGCAACGGGGTCGAAATCGCGGTCGGCGCGCTGAACCAGGCGGGCGTCAAGGCCGCCGAGTTCCGCCCCGAAAGGGTTGTCCTCGCCGTGAGCGAACGGATCGCCCTGCGCGGTCTGTTCCAGAAACTCGACGTCCGCGCGCCGAGCGGGGAAGAGGGCCGGTTCGCTCGGCCCTTCCTCGACCGACTGCTCGAGCTTGCGGAATCCGCCGGCGGCGCGGCGCCCCTGCCGCCCGTGCCGTCCACCGGGTTCATCGACGATCTTTCGGGGCTCGCCGGCGCCGAACAGTTGGCCGCCGTCCACGAGAGGCGCGAGAGAATCGGCGAGTCGATTGCCGCCTGGCGAGCGCTCTCCGAACGGCGGAGTCGGCGCGAGCCGGCCTGGAAGCTCGCGACGGGTCTGCGGCGGCACGCGCGGGCCTTGCCTGGAACGGAATCGATGGAGCGGGAGTTCGGTGCGATCGAGCGGCAACGTTCGCTCCTCGAGGAGACCGACCGCCTCGCGCCGCTGGCGGGTCGGCTCGCCGGCGCGCTGCGCGAGGAACTGACGGCGCGGCGTCGGGAACTCGCCGACGCCGTCGCCGCCGCGGCCGAGGAGCTCGCCGCGGACGCGACCTGGCGGCGGTTGGCGCCGGGCGATCGGGCGGAGATCCTCCGGCGGTGCCGCCTGACGCCTCCAACCGAGACTCCGATCGCCACCGTCGAGGAGCTTCTCGCCAGACTGGAAGACCGTTCCCTCGTCGCTTGGCGGGCCGAAATCGACGCCGTTCCCGAGCGGGCGTCCCAGGCGCTGGTCGCAGCGGCGGAGCGCGCACAGGCCGAGCGGGAAGACCCGAGGGCGCCGACCGCCGTGTCCATCCGCCGCGGCACGCTCCCCGACGAACCGGCCGTGCGCGACTGGCTGCGCGAGCAGGAAGAGAAGCTGCTGGAGGCGGTGCGGAACGGCCCGGTGGTGCTGCGATGAGGCGCCGCCGGGCGGTCGCGGAGCCTCGACGGCGGCGGGTCCCGTTGATAGCGTTCCGCCATGACGAGCGCGACGGACACCCTGGCTTCCGCGGAGGCGCTGGAGGAGGCCGGCGTGACGCGGCGGCAAGCGGCGGCGCATGCCCGGGTGATCGACTCCGCCTGCGCCGCCGCGATCTCGGATCTGCCGACGAAGGCGGACCTGAAGGCGCTGGAGGTCCGCCTGCTGCTGTACGGCGTCAGTCTCGGCGGCCTGCTGTTCGCGGCGCTCCGGTTCGGCTGAGCGCCTGGCGCCGCCGAGGTTGAGGCCGCTTGACGTGACCGGCCCGCTCACGCCCGGACTCCGCAAGCAGTTGGAGAAGGCGGTGCGGGCGGCGCGTCGCGTCGGCGAGGAGGGGGCGATGGCCGCGCTGAGGGCCTTGGCGGTGGACGCGGCGCGGCCGCACGAGTCGATGTCGGCGGACGAGCGCGGGTTGCGCCTGCGGCTGCGCGCCCACGGCCGGCAGTTGGGCGACGCGCGGAACCGGCAGAGCGGCGCCCAGGAGATCGGCCGGCTCGTCCACGAGGCGGCGTACGAGCACTGGCACCGGATGCTGTTCGCGCGGTTTCTGGCCGAGAACGGGTTGCTGGTGGCGCCCGGGTCCGGCGTTCCGGTGTCGCTGGACGAATGCGCGGAGCTGGCGCGGGAAGAGGGCGGCTTGGACGGCTGGCGGGTCGCCGAGGGGTTCGCGGCCGGGATGCTGCCGGAGATCTTCCGGTCCGACGACCCGGCGCTGGCGGTGACGCTGGCGCCCGAGGCGCGGCGGAGGCTGGAGCGGCTGGTGGAGGATCTGCCGGAAGAGGCGTTCACGGGGAGCGACGCGCTCGGCTGGACGTACCAGTTCTGGCAGGCGGACCGCAAGGACGACGTGAACCGCTCGGGCGCCAGGATCGGCGCGGACGAGCTGCCGGCGGTGACCCAGTTGTTCACCGAGAACTACATGGTTCGGTTCCTGTTCCACAACACGATCGGCGCGTGGCGGGCCGGCAGACTGCTGGCGGAGCGGCCCGAACTGGCCGAGGACGCCGCGAGCGAAGCGGAACTCGCGGCGGCCGCCCGCGTCGAGCCGCGGGGCGGCTTGGACGGCTACGACTTCGAGTACCTGCGCTTCGTCCGCGAGCCGGCGTCCGCGCCCGACGGCCCCTGGCGGCCGGCCGCGGGCGCCTTTCGCCGCTGGCCCGCCAGGGCGGCCGACCTTCGCGTGCTCGACCCTTGCTGCGGCAGCGGCCACTTCCTCGTCGAGGGCCTGGAACTTCTGGCGCGGCTGCGCATGGAGGAGGAGGGCCTCGGCGTCGAGGACGCCGCCCGCGCCGTGCTGCGGGACAACCTGTTCGGCCTGGAGATCGACCCGCGCTGCGCCCGGATCGCGGCCTTCAACCTGGCGCTCGCGGCGTGGAAGATGGTGGGCCGCCCGGTCGAGCTGCCGCCGATCCAGGTGGCTTGCACCGGGCTTTCGGTGAGCGCGTCGAAAGACGAATGGCTCGAGCTCGCGGCGGGCGAGCAGGCCCTGGAGGGCGCTCTCGACCGCCTTCACGACCTGTTCGCGCAAGGCCCGGTCCTCGGTTCCCTGATCGATCCGGGGAGCCTCGAGAAGGATCTGTACCAGGCCGACTACGGGGCGGCGGAGGAGACTCTGGGCCGGGCGGTCGCCCGGGAGGACGCCGACGACGAAGCCCGGGAGCGGGCGGTCGCGGCGCGGGGCATCTCGCGCGCCGCGAAGCTCTTGGCCGGCGAGTACGACCTCGTCGTCACGAACGTGCCGTATCTCGCGCGCGGCAAGCAGGACGCGAGCCTGCGGGAGTTTGCGCTCAAGAGTCATCCGGACGCCAAGGCCGACCTGGCGACGGTCTTCGTGTCGAGGATCCTCCGCTGGCTCGGCGACGGCGGCGCGCAGGCGGTCGTCGTGCCGCAGAACTGGCTGTTCCTGACCAGCTACCGGAAGCTGCGCGAGCGGCTGCTCGGCGAGCGGACGTGGCGATTCGTGGCGCGGCTCGGGCCCGGCGCGTTCGAGACGATCGGCGGGCATGTCGTGAACGTCGCCATGGCCGTGCTGTCGGCCGAGAGACCGGACGACGGCTGGCGCATGGCCGGCATCGACGTCTCGGCGCCCCGCGGCGAGAAGCCGATCCCGGCGCGGGAGAAGGCGGAGTTGCTGCGGGCGCCCGGCCGCGATCGCTTCGGAGGGGCGTCCGGTTCGGCCCGCGGCCCGGCGGGCGCGTCGTTGCGCGACGAGGCCGCGGCGGGCGCGGCGCCGGAGAGGCTGGCGGGGAACGCCGGGGCGCCGGCGCAAGCACTGGCCGAGCGGCCGGCCGACGACACGCGCATGGCCGGCATCGACGTGCCGGCCCCCGGCGGCGACAAGCCGATTTCGGCGCGGGAGAACGTGGAGTTGTCGCAGGCGTGGTTGCGGTCGGAGGGGGCCGTGGCCTCTGAGGGCGGGGCCGAGCCGGTCAACGCGGATATGCCGGTCGTCACCGCCGAGTCGGAGCGGAAGCCGGAGCCGCAGCGCGACTTTGGCGACACGGGAGTTGCGGTCGGGAGGCGTTCCAGCGCGGCTGAGCTGTCATCAACGAAGGCGGGAACGCAAGAGGCGGCATGCCGAGCGCTTCCGGGGCGCGTCCGCGTGAGGCTGGCGACTCAGAGCAGCGTCGCCGCCGGCGTGGATGCACGGATCGTCCTTCGACCCGCATCCCCGAGTGACTTGCTTGAGCGCTTCGTGGACGCGCCCAACGGCATGCATGCTGGAGACTCGGCCCGGTTTCGCCGCTGCTACTGGGAACTCATGGTTGGGGACCCCGACTGGCGGTTCTTTCAGAGACCCCCTGTTGTTTCTGCCCACTACTCGGGGCGCGAGCACGTCTTCGCATGGCCCGACGACGGTCGAATCCACCGGGAGAATCCCAAGGCATACGTCAAAGGGGAGCGGGTCTGGGGCAAGAGTGGAGTTGTCATGGCCGTCATGAGTGAGCTTCACGCAACCCTGTACAGCGGCGATCTGTTCGACATCAGTTGCGTGCCGCTTGTACCCTCGTCCTCAGACAATCTGTTGTCGCTGTGGTCGTACTGCAGCGACGACCGTTACCGGCTGGAGGTCCGTCTCGTCGACTCCAAGTTGAACGTCACGAACGCGACCTTGGCGAAGGTCCCCTTCGATCTCGACCACTGGCAAGCCGTCGCCGCCCGCGATTACCCCAACGGCCTCCCGGAGCCCTACTCCGACGACCCGACCCAGTGGCTCTTCCACGGTCACCCCTGCGGCTCGGTGGTCTGGGACGAAGACGCGAAGCGGACCGCCCATGGTCCGCTTCGCGCGGACGCCTCGGTGCTCCACGTCGCGGTCGCGCGGCTGCTGGGCTACCGCTGGCCGGCGGAACTGGACCCGCGGATGCGGCTGGCGGCCGAGTCGCGGGAGTGGGTCGAGCGCTGCCGGGAACTGCACGGTTTCGCCGACGCGGACGGCATCGCCTGCCTCCGGGCCGCGGCCGGCGAGTTGCCGGCGGCCGACCGGCTGCGCGCGTTGCTGTCGGCCGCGTATGGCGAGCTGTGGTCCGCGGCGAAGGAACAAGAACTCCTTGCCGCGGCCGCCGAGGGCAAGCGGCCGCCCGGGTCTCTCGACGAGTGGCTGCGCGACCGGTTCTTCGCCGAGCACTGCGGGCTGTTTCACAACCGGCCGTTCGTCTGGCACGTCTGGGACGGCCGCAAGGACGGCTTTGCCGCCCTGGTCAACTGCCACCGCCTGTGCGGGCCGGAGGGCCTTGGCCGGCGCACCCTGGAAGCGCTCGCCTACCGTCACCTCGGCGAGTGGATCGACCGCCAGCGCGCGGCCCAGGCCGAAGGCGAGGAGGGCGCCGACGCCCGGCTCGCTTCCGCTCAGGACCTCCAGCGCCAGTTGGAACTCATCCTGGAGGGCGAGCCGCCGGTCGACCTCTTCGTCCGCTGGCGGCCGCTTGACGAGCAACCCATCGGCTGGGAACCGAACCTGGACGACGGAGTGAGGCTCAACATCCGCCCCTTCATGCGCGCCGAACTCCAGACGGGCGGCCGCAAGGGCGCCGGCGTCCTCCGCGTCAGGCCGAACGTCAAGTGGGGCAAGGACCGCGGCAAGGAGCCGCGGAACCTTCGCCCCCGGGAGGACTTCCGGTGGTTCTACTCATGCCCCGGCCAGGGCGGCGAGGCCGACCGCACCGACTACGCCGCGTCTCCGGAGGCCGCATACGATGGGAACCGCTGGAACGACCTGCACTACACGCGAGGCGCGAAGGAGGCGGCGCGGGAGCGTTCGCGGAACCAGGAGAACGCCCCTACGGCGCCCGACGAGGCGGTCGGCCGCGGCGGCCAGACCGGCCTTCGAGGGGGCGCGGCTTGACGGCGGCTGCCGAGCCAGCGGTGCCAGGCGACCTGGAGGCCGGCGCCCCCGGTTCCGGTCGGCTGCCCGCGCGAGTGCGCGGCGAAAGCGCGGCGAGCCGTGTTACGATGGACTCCGATGGCCGAGCCCGCGAGAGAGACCGACTACGCGACCAAGGCGGACGTGAACGTCCTGCGCGCGGACATGGACTTGCTGCGGGCGGACATGGACTTGCTGCGGGCGGACATGAACACGCTGCGCGGGGGCATGGACTTGCTGCGCGCCGACATGAGCACGCTGCGGGCGGACATGAACGTCGGCTTCGCCGAGCTGCGCGCCGAGATCGCCGACGTGCGAACGCAGGTCGCGTCGGCCGAGTCCAGGCTCACGTGGCGTCTGCTTGGCGGCGTCGGCGCGCTGCTCGCGTTGTTCCGGCTGCTCGACCTGCTGCCGGTCGGCTAGCGGCCCGTCGCGACCTCGACGACGACGTGGGGCTCGACATCCGCCGCCTCCGGCGCGCCGAGCTCCGGTCCGGCGGCTGCGAGGGCGCCGGCATCCTTGCCGGCTACCGCGTCCCCGCCGTGGCGGAATACGATGGAGACCGGTGGAAGGACCGGCTGCCACCTGCCCGCGGGCGGTGCAGGCGGCGGAGAGAGCGAGGAACACGAGGCTCGCGACCAATGAACGCTTGGGGTTGGAAGCGGTGCGCGACAGATACCGTCGACGGGCGGTGGGAGCTTGGACGATGACGCCCGTCTTCACCGGATCGAGGTGGTGGCGGTTCGACTTTCACACCCATACGCCAGCCTCGTCCGACTACGGGAAGGGACCGAACCGGCAAGAGCATCGCGGGGTGTCCGCGCGAGACTGGCTGCTCGACTACATGCGTGCCGGGATCGACTGCGTGGCGATCACGGACCATAACTCCGGCGACTGGATCGAGTCGCTGCAATCGGAGTACCGGGACCTGGAGGAGGAACGTCCGAACGACTTCCGCCCACTGGTCATCTTTCCGGGCGCCGAGATCACGGTT
Organism: Vicinamibacteraceae bacterium; assembly: GCA_012270995.1. Lineage (GTDB taxonomy): Bacteria > Acidobacteriota > Thermoanaerobaculia > Multivoradales > Multivoraceae > Multivorans. The sequence continues at coordinate 22,570 of JAAXHG010000166.1, forward strand.
CACGGCGGTTACCATCTGCTGGCCATCCTGGATCCCGCGAGGGCTGGGAGCGATGTCGTTTCTCTTCTGGGTGCGCTCCAGATTCAAGGCAGCGCGCGGGGGACCTCGGATGCGGCTTCCGGTCAGACCTTGGTCCAGGCCGCGCGGCTGGTCGATGAGATTGGGGGGCTGGCGATTCCGGCCCACGTCGACGGTCCGGCGGGGATCTTCGAGGACCGGGACGGTGAGCCAGCATTGAGGGGTGGGAGTCTGCAGGAGCTCCTCGACTGCGACAACGTACTCGCGATGGAACTGAGAGACGCGGGCTTTCAGCTCCCCGGCGCGTACCTGGCGAGCCGCGCACGGTGGGTGCAAGTGCTTGGGTCGGACAGCCACCATCCAGCCGGCGCCGGTGCAAGTCGCGAGCCCGGCGAGCGCTACACCTGGGTCAAGATGGGAACTCCCTCGCTCGCTGGGCTTCGCTTGGCGCTGCTCGACCGGGCGCCTCTTTCGATCGTGAGGAGTGACGAAGCAGAGGACGATCCGAACCGGCACGCTCGCCTCTACATTGAGGGCGTTCAACTCAGCGACGGACATTACGCTGGGCGCGGCAAGCCGCTGAGAGCGGGGTTCAGTCCATGGCTGTCCGCGATCATTGGCGGCCGCGGGAGCGGCAAGTCGACGCTCATCGAAATGATGCGGCTTGGTCTTCGCCGTGACGTCGACTACCCGAAAACGATAGCCGACGAGTTGAAGTGGTTCCGTGAAGTACCGCGTTCACGCGAGGACCGGGGTGCGTTGACGAAAGAGACGGAGATCATCGTTACGCTGACCAAGGAAGACGAGAAGTTCAGAGTTCGATGGCGCCAGGACGGTGCGGTGGAGAACGCGATCGAACAGCACGTAGACGGTGCCTGGCGTCCGAGCCCTGGCGAGGTCTCTGGCCGCTTTCCGGTGAGGATTCTGAGCCAGAAGCAGGTCTTCTCCATGGCCGGAAACCCGGGTTCGTTGCTGCGGCTGATCGACGAGTCACCAGAGGTTGGCAAGCGTGCGTGGGACGCGAAACACGAGGAACTGGCGACCCGCTTCCTGAGCCTTCGCAGCCAGGAGAGAGCGTTGACCGCGCGGCTGGGAGATCGGCAGCGTGTTGAAGGTCAGCTTGCGGACGTCAAGCGGCAGTTGGCGGTCTTCGAGGAGGGGGGACACAGAGACCTCCTGATTCAGTACCGACGACTCGTCCGGCAGCGCCGTGCTATGGAGGAGCGAAGAGCCGAGTTTGCCCGTGCGATCGAAGCGGTCCGGGACGTGTCGGAAGGGATCGGGGCCTCGGACTTGCCTGAAGATGACTTCGCACGTGGCGCCTCAGCCGAGGCAGAGGCGGTTCGTCTTCTTCGGGATTCAGCGTCCAGACAAGATGAGCTTCGCTCCGGAATCCGTCGACTTGCGGATGCTGCTGGCGAGCGTCTGGAAGAGTGGGAAGGCAACCTGGCGACCTCGGACTGGGCCTCCCTGGAGCGCGAGACCCACCAGGCGTACGAGGCTCTCGTGGAGCGATTGAAGAACGAGGGTGTCTCAGACCCGTCCGGCTACGGAGTCCTCGTGCACGAACGCCAGCAGTTGGAGGCGAAGCTCGCCGACCTAGCGACGGTAGAAGATGAACGTCGGACGGCGACGACAGAGGCTCGGCTCATTTTGGAGGAGTTGGAGAGCCTCCGCAGCGAGCTATCTGATCGCAGAGCGTCGTTTCTCGCCGACGTTCTGGGTGAGAACGAGTTCGTGCGGATAGAGGTTTGTCCCTATGGGGAAACGCCGCGGCAAGCCGAAGCCGCGTTTCGCAAGGCCCTTGACCGCCAAGATGGGCGTTTGCCGGAGGACATCCTTTCCTCGGATCGCAGAAGGGGCGTTCTCGCGGAACTCTACAGTCGTCTGCCCGACCGCCCGGAGGAACGAAGTGAGGCCCTCACAACCCGTGTGGCGGCGATCAAGGAAGAACTCCTCGCCATTCGGGCGACGGGCCAGGAGGGTCAGCGGAGCGGGTGGTTGAGGAATCACTTGCGGGAGTTGTCTCCAGAGCAGATGGACCGTCTGGAGCTCTGGTGGCCGGAAGACGAACTCCGGGTCGAGTACAAGCGCGCCGGCGAGAGCGCGTTCACTCCGATCAGCCAGGGGTCGCCGGGCCAGAAGTCCGCCGCCATGCTGGCCTTCCTGCTGTCTCACGGGGAGGAGCCCATCATTCTGGATCAACCAGAGGACGATCTCGACAACCGATTGGTCTCTGATCTCGTTGTCGCGCAACTGAGAGAAGGCAAACGCGCCCGGCAGGTGATCGTGGCGACCCACAACCCGAACATCGTCGTCAATGGGGATGCCGAGATGGTCGTCTCTATGGTTCATAGGGGCGGGCAATGCCACGTGCTCGATCAGGGAAGCGGTTGCCTGCAGGAAAACGATGTTCGGTCGGAGGTCTGCACGGTGATGGAGGGCGGCCAGGAGGCATTCGAGAGCCGGTATCGCCGGCTGCGTGAGGGGTCTTCCGGTGCCTGAGAGCGCCACCCGTCTCCTGGAGCGGATTCGCCTTGGCGAAGACAGCCTCTTGGAACTCAAGCAGGTCGTGTTCGCGGGCGGCAAGGTCCGGGGGCCAAGCCGGGACGCCATCGCGGACGAACTCGCCTCGTTCGCGAACGCGGTCGGTGGCGTATTGGTCCTTGGCGTCGACGACGAGAGCAGGGAGATTGTTGGCATCCCACTTGATCGACTGGACCAAGTCGTCGGTCTGATCACGGAGATCTGTGAGGACGCCATCGATCCGCCGCTTGATGCGGTCGTGGAACGACTGGAGCTGCCGGACGCTATGGGCATTCGGCGATGCGTAGTTCGAGTCTCGGTCGAGAGGAGCCTCTTCGTTCATCGCGGTCCCGGCGGCTATGTGCGGCGCTCCGGCGATTCGAAGAGGCAGATTCCTCCGAACGCTCTTGCGCGGTTGTTCCAGGAGCGCAGCAGAATTGGTCTCGCCACGTTCGACGAAAGCGCCGTCGACACCGCTGTGTTCGAGGACCTGAAGGAAGGTCTGATTGACCGCTTTCGGACCGGTCTCACGGCGGATTCCCGCGACTTGCTGGCCGAGAAGCTCGGTTTGGCCAAGCGATCGGAGGAGGGAGCGCTCAGGCCGACTCTGGCGGGTTTGCTTCTCGCCGCCGAAGATCCGCGGCGGTGGCTTCCCAACGCATTCGTCCAGGCCGTGGCGTACCGCGGGACCACGGTCGCCGAGGCGCTTCAGGCTACGCACTACCAGATCGACGCCCTCGACTGTACCGGGCCGTTGGACCGCCAGGCCGCCGAGGCTTGCCGCTTCGTGGCCAGGAATCAGAAAGTGGCGGCCAGCAAGCACATCGGGCGGGAGGACCACCCCCAGTACGACATCACGGCCGTCTTCGAGGCGGTCGTGAACGCGGTAGCGCATCGCGACTATGCGGTCTACGGCTCGAAGATCCGGTTGCGCATGTTCGCGGACCGCCTCGAAATCTGCTCGCCGGGTGGGCCGCCGAACGGAATCGGATTGGAGGCGCTGGCGTACCGGCAAGCGGCGAGAAACAACACGGTCGCGAGCCTTCTCGCGAAGATTCCGGTACCCGAGGGAATCCCCGGACTGCGGACGCCAAGGGCTACCCTGATGGATCGTCGCGGCGAAGGCGTCGGCGTGCTCCTTCGCAGCAGCGAGGAACATTCCGGGCGTCTTCCCGTGTACGAGCTCTTCGACGACGCGGAACTGCGCCTGACGATCTTCGCCGCTGGACCGCCGGAGGACTGAGGACTCTGCTGCCCGCCACGGTTGCTCCGATCGGACTCAGGCCGTCCTCCGTTCCCGATGCCGGCGCGGAGGCTCTCGATCTCCATGCCTTTCGAAGCCCCTTCACGCGAGTGACGTTCTGTCTGGACAGAGCTTGAGGACTGGAGAGAGCGTTGACGACGCCCACCGCATGGGTCGCCCCCGATGCCGCAAGCCAGGGCGGTACCGTCCTCGGCCGCCTGATCGCCGCCCTCCGGGACAAGGCCGGCGCGCTGGACGGTCAGGAACGGCCGGCGGCCGTGCTCTGGCCGGATCCGGACGGGGATTGGCGCTCCCTGGTCGGCGCGCTGCGGGAACGGCTGCCGGAGTTCCTGATGCTGGGCCCCTATGACGAGGCGGCGCGGACCGGCCCGGCGATCTGGCTGCGGACGGCCGTCGACGGCGAGTCGGGCGCCGCCGCGTCGGCGGCGGGACGAACGCCCGTGCTGTATCTGCCCGCGGTCTCGCGCCAGCAGCTTCGGGCCGGCGACGACTGCCCGGCCCAGCTGAAGCCCCTGGTCGAGCTGCTCTACCGCGGCGCGGTCTGGGCGCACCCGAACGGGCGGGAGTGGACGGCGCGGGCGTTCCTGGGTTCGCCGAAGTCCCTCGGCCTGGACGTCGGGGACGACGCCGGCACGAGGCGGGCGATGCTTCAGGCCCTGCCGGAGGTCGCGGTCGCGCCGCTCGGCCAGTTGGGAGGCCGGCGTCTCGATGCGGACTACTTCCGCCGGATGCTGAGTCCCGACCTGGCGCGCGACGTGCTCCGGTGGCTTTGCGAAGGCGCCGCGATGCGCTCCCGGCTCGGCCCCGAGCGCTGGAGCGCCTTCCGTGGCCGCTGCCGGGCCGAACTCGACTTCGACCCGCAAACGGCGCCCGACGTCGAGGCCGGCGAACGGCTGGGTTCCGGGGAGGGCGAATGGGCGCGGGTCTGGGAACGGTTCCTGGAAGCGCCGCAGAGTTACGAACGGGTGGCCGACGTGCTGCTGCTGAGCCGGCCGGCGGGCGTCCTTCCTTTCGAGTCGGAACGGTGGCCCGACCTGAACGCCGAGGCGGAGGAGGTTCTCCGCCTGACCCTCGAGGAACTCTCGGGCCTGAGCCACGACGAGGTCTGCCGCCGGGTCGTGCAGGCGGAGGAGGAGCATGGCCGCCGCCGCTATTGGGTCTGGTCCCGACTCGGGCTCTCGCCGATGGCGGTGGTCCTGGCGCCGCTGGCGCGTCTGGCCGCGGAAGCGCGGACGACCCTGGGCGGCGCTGTTCCCGGCGAGATCGCCCGGGGCTATGTCGAACACGGATGGGTTGCCGACGCCGCGGCCCGCGAGGCCCTCGCCGCCGCCCGCGCGGCGGACCGGGAACTCGTGGCGGCGGTCGTCCGGCGCCTGCTCCTGCCCTGGCTCGAAGACGGCGCTCATGCCTTCCAGGACGCCGTCGAACGGGAGGCTCTGCCGGGGCGCGGCGGGCAGCCGCCGGTCGAGGCGGACGATGGAATGTGCCTGCTGTTCGTCGATGGTCTGCGCTACGAACTGGCCCGCGCGTTGGCGGAACGGCTCGAAGGGCGCGGCTTCGGCACGGACTCGCGGCGACGCTGGGCGGCGCTGCCGACGCTTACCGCCGCGGGCAAGCCGGCGGCGACCCCGGCGGCGGCCGACATCGTGGGGAAGAAGCTCGGCGGCGACTTCGCTCCGGAGTTCACGGCGACCGGCCGGCGTACCGACGCCAGGACGCTGCGGACCGCGATCGAGCGGCTCGGCTACCAGGTGCTGGGCGCCGGCACGCTCGACGCGCCCCTGGGCGCTCCGGCGCGAGGCTGGGCGGAGTGGGGGAAGATCGACGCGCTGGGTCACGAACTCGACGCCGGGAGCTTCTCTCGCAAGCTCGAGGACGAGGTGGAGGATCTCGGCGACCGGATCGCCCGGTTGCTGGAGGTCGGCTGGAAGGCCGTGCGGGTCGTGACCGACCACGGCTGGCTGCAGATGCCGGGCGGCCTGCCGAAGGTCGATCTGCCGCGGCACCTCACCGTGAGCCGGGGCGCGCGCTGCGCCGCGGTCGCCGGCGAGTCGCGGCCCGACGCATTGATGGCGTCGTGGCACTGGAACGAGAACGAGTCGTTCGTCGCCGCGCGCGGCGTCGGCGCGTTTCGCAGGTCGGTGGAGTACGCGCACGGCGGCCTGAGCATCCAGGAGTGCCTGGTTCCCGACCTCGTGGTGCACGCGGCCGAACGGCGCGAGGCTTCGGCGCGCGTGCGGAGGATCACGTGGCGGGGATTCCGCTGCTTCGTCGAGGCGAGCGCCGAGACGGACGGTGTTTCGGCGGACCTCCGTCTCAAGGACGATCAGGCCCGGTCGGCGGCTGTTTCACGCAAGCCGCTCGACGCCGACGGCGCCTCGAGCCTGCTGCTGGCCGACGACGATCACGAACATTCGCGGCTCGTTCTCGTCCTGGTCGATGACGAGGGTCGGATCCTCGACCGTCGCGAAACCGCCGTGGGAGAGGACTCGTGAACTCGCTGGACCTCGAGATGGACCGACTCGACGAACTCGCCGCGGAGGCGTTTCCCGGCTACCTGGTGCGCAAGGATCTGGTGCGGCGCTACGCCCGTCAGTATCCGGTGCCGACCTACGTGGTCGAGTTCCTGCTGGGGCGCTACTGCGCGAGCGTCGACGCGACGGAGATCGAGGAAGGGCTGGCGATCGTCGAGAAGCAGCTCGCCGGCCGGACGGTGCGGCCGAACGACCAGGAGGTGTTCAAGTCGCGCGCCCGCGAGCGGGGATCGGTGAAACTGATCGACGTCGCTCGCGCCCGGCTCGACGCGAAGAACGACCGCTACGTCGCCGAGCTGCCGAGCCTGAACCTGCGCGGCATCGGCGTGAGCGATTCGATCGTCAAGGAGAACCAGCGAATGCTGACCGACGGCTTCTACGCCGAGGTGACGCTGGAGTACGACGCGGCGGTGGCGGTCGACGAGCGCGGCAATCCCTTCCGGATCGCGTCCCTGCGGCCGATTCAGATGTCGGATCCGCGCGTCCGGGGCGTGTTCGTTCGCGGCCGCGGACACTTCACCGCGGACGAGTGGCGGGACCTCCTGATTCGTTCCGTGGGTCTCGAACCGGCGGCGCTCGACGAGCGGGCGAAGCGCGTGGCGCTGCTGCGGATGGTTCCGTTCGTGGAGCGGAACTACGGCCTGGTGGAACTCGGCCCCCGCGGCACGGGCAAGAGCCACCTCTACCAGCAGATCTCTCCCTACTCCCACCTGCTCTCGGGCGGCAAGGCGACCGTCGCCAAGATGTTCGTCAACATGGCCAACGGTCAGCGGGGCCTGGTGTGCCGGTACGACGTCGTGTGCTTCGACGAGATCTCGGGCGTCTCCTTCGACCAGAAGGACGGCGTGAACATCATGAAGGGCTACATGGCGTCCGGCGAGTTCAGCCGAGGCAAGGAGAGCATCCGGGCGGACGGCGGCATCGTGATGGTGGGGAACTTCGACGTCGACGTGGAGCAGCAGCAACGCATCGGCCACCTGCTCAGCCCGTTGCCGAAGGAGATGCGGGACGACACCGCGTTCCACGATCGGATTCACGCCTACGCTCCGGGCTGGGACTTCCCGAAGCTCAACCCCGAGAACCACTTGACGAACCACTTCGGGCTGGTCACCGACTTTCTGAGCGAGTGCTGGAACCAGTCGCGGCAGTCGAGCCGGTTGACGGCCCTGCAGAACCGCGTTTTCTGGGGCGGCGCGCTCAGCGGCCGGGATATCGAGGCCGTGAACAAGACGTGTTCCGGCCTGCTGAAGCTCCTGCACCCGGACCCGGAGATGCCGATCGAAGACGAGGATCTGGAGTGGATCGTCCGCCTGGCTCTCGAGTCCCGACGGCGCGTGAAGGAACAGCAGAAACGCTGCCTCAGGAGCGAGTTCGGCAACACCCACCTCTCCTTCACGCTGGGAGTCGATGGAGTCGAGCAGTTCGTCGCCACGCCGGAGCTGCACAGCGACGAGGCGATCGACAGCGATCCGCTTCCGCCCGGGCAGGTCTGGGCGATCGGCCCCGGCGCCGGGGAGACCGGCGCCGGCCTGTATCGGATCGAGGTTGCTATCGGCCCCGGCGGCGGCGTCAGGATCCTGAATCACCCCGTTCCTCCCGCCTTCCGGGAAAGCGTCCGGGTTGGCGAACAGAACCTCTATCGTTCGGCCAGGGAGCTGGTTGGGCATCGAGACCCGCGCGCGCACGAGTATTCGATTCAACTCCGCCCGTTCGACGCCGACAAGTCGGGCGCCGGCCTCGGAATGCCCATGCTGGTTGCCTGCGTCGGGTCTCTGCTGGATCGCGGCACGCGCGGCGGGGCGATCATCGTCGGTCCGCTGAACCTCGGCGGCAGTCTCGACATGCTGACGCACCCCCTGGCGATCGCCGAACTCGCCGTCGACAAGCGGGCGACGACCTTGCTGATGCCGGTCGGCGCCCGGCGCGCGCTCAACGACCTGCCGGACGATCTCTGGACCAAGGTGAACATCGAGTACTACGGCGATCCCGTGGACGGCGTGTTCAAGGCGCTGCTGCCGTAGCTGGCAGTCGGATCGCTTGCACGTGGGACCTTGGCTGAGCGGTCCGATGTAGACTCATCGCGCCATGGCTTCCGTCCTCCGACAGTCTCCGAATCGCTGGGTCGTCCACCTCGCGGAGCGATCGGATTCCGAAGTGGACTCCGAAGTAACCGTCGAGGTGCACATGAGCAGGGCATTGGCCGGCGATCTCGCTGGCTTGGAATCGGAGCGGCTTTCGGGCCTCGAACCGAACAGGCTTGACATGCAATCGGGGGACGTCGGTTCGGCCATGCTCACGATCCTGTCGTCGGCGCTCGCGGTCCGACGGGTCAAGGAGCGCCTGAGCACCATGGACCAGCAGGTGCTGATGGAGCTCATCGACGACGAGGCGGCCGCCGCGCGTGCGAATTGTCCTTGACACGAACATTCTCATCAGTGCGCTCATCACGAAGGACACGCCGCCGGATCGCTTGTATAGGGCTTGGCTGCGCAACGACGTCGAGCTTGTCACTTCCGAGGCCCAGATCGCGGAAGTACGGGATGTGCTCGCTCGTCCTCGGCTCCGCGGGTACATCGATCCCGAAGAAGCGGACCGACTGATAGCCGCTATCCGCTTGAGTGCAGTCGTTCTTGGCGACGTGCCGGCCCTCCGCCGTTCTCCCGACCCGAAGGACGACTTCCTTCTTGCGGCGGCTGTCGCCGGGAACGTCGACCTGGTCGTGTCCGGCGACAAGAACGACCTGCTTGCGCTCGGCCAGGTCGAGGGGATTCCGATTCGCACGGCGCGAGAGGCCTTGTCGCTCGTGGCTCGGGATGGTTGAGGCGGTCGTTCCGGGTACGAAAGCTGTCCGATGACCCACGACGGCCGGCGCGCGCTGGAACTTCTGCGTCTCGGAGCCGGCCTGCCGGGGGCGGAGTTCCGAGCCGGACAGGAGGAAGCGATCCGCCACGTCGTGGAGGGGCGGGGCCGGTTGCTGGCGGTGCAGCGCACCGGCTGGGGCAAGAGCTTCGTCTACTTCATCGCGACGAAGCTGTTGCGCGAGGCGGGCCTGGGGCCGGCGTTGCTGGTGTCGCCGCTGCTCGCCCTGATGCGGAACCAGATCGCCGCCGCCGAACGGATGGGCGTGCGGGCGGCGACCATCAACTCCGACAACCGGGAAGTCTGGGAGGGTGTCGAGGCGGCGGTCCGGCGCGACGAGGTCGACATCCTCCTCATCTCGCCGGAGCGGTTGGGCAATCAACGATTCGTGGAGCGCGTTCTGGCGACGGTCAGCTCGCGGATCTCGCTGCTCGTCATCGACGAGGCGCACTGCATCTCGGACTGGGGACACGACTTTCGGCCGGATTACCGGCGAATCGGGAGGATCGTGGAGGCCTTGCCGCCGAACCTTCGGCTGCTGGCGACGACGGCGACCGCCAACGATCGGGTCGTCCGGGACCTTCAGGCGGTGCTCGGACCGAGTCTCGCGATCTCGCGGGGCAGCCTGAACAGGCCGTCGCTGGCGCTCCAGACCATTCGCCTTCGCAGTCAGGCCGAGCGATTGGCCTGGCTGGCCGAGCAGCTGCCGCGGATGGCCGGCAGCGGCATCGTCTACACGTTGACCGTACGCGACGCCGAGCAGGTCGCGGACTGGCTTCGGCGCCGCGGTCTCGCGATCGAGGCCTACACCGGAAAGACGGGCGAATCGCGCCAGGCGCTCGAGCAGGCCTTGCTCGACAACGAACTGAAGGCCCTGGTCGCGACGTCCGCGCTGGGAATGGGCTTCGACAAGCCGGACCTCGGGTTCGTCGTCCACTACCAGGCGCCGGGTTCGGTCGTGACCTACTATCAGCAGGTGGGGCGCGCCGGCCGCGCGCTCGATTCGGCGTACGGCGTGTTGCTGGCCGGCGAGGAGGATACGGACATCACGGGCTTCTTCATCGACACGGCCTTTCCCTCGCCGCGGCAGGTGGAGGAGGTGATCGGGGCGTTGGAGGCGGCGCCGAAGGGGCTCTCCAGGCCGAGGCTTCTGGAACGGGTGAACATCCGGTCCGGCCGCTTCGACGGCTTGATGAAGGTCTTGGCGCTGGAGTCGCCCGCGCCTGTGGTCAGGGAGGGCGCCCGGTGGCAACTGACGGCGGCGGAACTCGGCGAGGAGTTCTGGCGGCGGGTGGAGCGATTGACCGCGCTGCGCGAGCGGGAACAGGAGGAGATGCAGCGCTACGTCGACCTGGAGTCCGGGCACATGGAGTTCCTGATTCGCGCCCTGGACGGCGACGCGAACGAGGCCGCCGCCGTCCCGGCCGCGCTTCCGGAAACGCCGGAGAAGCGCGCCGTCCTGGACGCGGTGGCGTTTCTTAAGGGGACGGTCCACGAGATCGAGCCTCGCAAGAGGGGGCCGCGGAAGATGATCCCGAGCGAGCTTCGAGCGGAGTCCGGGAGAGCGCTGTGCCACTGGCGGGACGCGGGATGGGGGAGTCTCGTGCGAAGCGGCAAGTACGAGACGAGTCGCTTCTCGGACGAACTCGTCGAGGCTTGCGCCGCCTTGGTCAGAGACTGGCGTCCGGAACCGATCCCGGAGTGGGTCGCGTGCATCCCGTCGCTGCGGCATCCCGATCTCGTTCCCGACTTCGCCGAGCGGCTCGCCGGCTCGCTGGGTCTGCCGTTTCGGCCAATTCTGGCAAAGACGGAGGATCGGCCCGAACAGAAGACGATGGAGAACAGCGCTCGGCAGGCCGCGAACGTCAGGGGCTCGCTCGCCCTGGACGGTCGACCGCCGGCGGGTCCGGTGCTGTTCGTGGACGACATCGTCGATTCCCGCTGGACGTTCACCGTCGCGGCGCGGCTGTTGAGAGAGCGAGGCAGCGGCGAGGTCTGGCCGCTGGCGCTGGCCCAGGCGTGAGTGCGGAGATGAGCGAGACGCTGTCGGCGAACGCGAGGGCCATCCTGCTGCTGACGGCGCCGCTCATCGTGGGCCGCCGCGCTTCGGATGGTCGGACCGTGAAGCCGCTGTCGCTGAAGCGCGAGTACAACCGCCTGGCGAAACGGCTGCGGGAGATCGAGCGGACGCCCGCCGACCTGCTGAGCGCGGCGGCCGGGCCGGTGCTGGACGACTGTCTGGGCGCGGCCGATCCGGCGGTCGGCCGCCTGGACAGGGGCCGAATCGAGGCGCTGCTGGGGCGGGGAATGCAGTTGGGCCTGGCGGTGGACAACTGGCGGACCCGGGCGATCTGGGTCCTGAGCCGGGCCGATGACGCCTACCCCAGGCGGCTGAAACGGCGTCTCGGCGGAGGTGCGCCGGCCGTTCTCTACGGTTGCGGCGATCGGTCGTTCCTCGACGACGGCGGCCTCGCCGTGGTCGGCCCGCGGGCGGCCGGCGAAAATCTGCTCGGGTACGCGCGGGACGTTGGCGGACTGGCGGCCGAAGCCGGTCGTACCGTCGTCTCCGGCGGCGCGCGGGGCGTCGACCGGGCGGCCATGAGCGGAGCGCTCGCCGCGGGCGGCCGGGCGATCGGGGTCCTGGCCAGCGACCTCGCTCGGGCCGCGACGCATCGGGACAATCGGGATGCACTGCTTGACGGGACACTTGTCCTGGTCTCGGCGTACGACCCGGCGGCGCGGTTCCTGCCCGGTCACGCGATGGAGAGGAACCACGCCGTCTACGGCCTCGCCGACGCGGCGCTGGTGGTCGAGGCGCTAGTGGACCGGGGCGGTACCTGGGCTGGCGCCAGGGCGCAGCTCGAAAGAGGTTCGGCCCGTCCGGGCCATGCAAGTCCGGTCTATGTCCGGTCGACGCTGGGTGATTCCGAAGGACTTCTTGCGTTGGAAACCCGGGGGGCGCTCCCCTGGCCGAACCCCCGGGGACCCGAGGAGTTCGCAACGGTTCTCGACCAGGGCGCGACCGAGACTGTTCCTTCGGGCGACCAGCGGCGCTTGACCGAAGAGCCTGCACCGTCGAGCGCTGAGCTCCGGCAAGCACGCCGCGGGCAACTGACTCTGGAAGGGATGGGACGGGCGACGGAACGGGGCTGAGCCTGAGCCCGGAATCGGCTCTTGAGCGACGATGCGACCACTCTCGAATCGAAGCAGGCGTTCGACGGCTGGTCGCGGACCGGCGCCGCCGCAGCCGCCGCGTCTGGCTCTCACTCTCCCCCGACCCGCTCCAGGTACGCCGCTTCGAGCAGGTCGAGCTTGTCCTTGAGCACGCCCGACGTTGCTTTGGGCGCCGGGGCGTCGAGCAACATCCAGGTGTCGCTCTCCGCGTCGTACTCCGGCCACTCCGGGGCGCCGTCGCCGTTCGGGTCAGCGGTTTGGGCGAAGCGGGTCCAGTAGCCGGCCATCGCGTCGCCCAGGGCTTCACCGTCCGGGCCCGGGTAGAGCTCGGAGTCCGGGTCGCCCGGGTCGTCGAAGACGTAGGAGACTTCCGAACCGTGGGGAGCGCCGGGGAGCGTCTCGCGCCGCGCCTCGGGGACGAACCGGAAGTAATAGGCGCGGGCCGGCGAGGAGACGTTCTTCATCTGCTCCGCGAGGTAGCGGGCGGAGACGACGTAGCGCTGGTCGCCGAACAGGGTGGCGGCGGCGACGCCCTCGGCGTCGGCGTCGGTCTCGCGGTCCGCGCCGTAGAGGGCTCGGACCTGCCCTTCGCGCTCGCCGAACGTGGCGAAGTAGTCGTCGGCCGCCACCTGGAAGGTGCGGAAGATGGTCCCCTCGAAGCTGTTGCCGCCGGTGATGTAGGGCACGTCGTGCTGCTCGCCCCGCGCGAACACGATGCCGGGCTCGTCCGGGAGCACGGCGCCCGTGATCGGCACCCAGAAGCCGGTGCCGAGGTCGATGAGTTTCTCGACCGGAAGCGCGCGCAGGTCGGCGGCCGAAGGCTCGTCGCCGAGATCGAAGGCGTCGGCGATCAGGACCGCCCCCTGGTCGCGGGCCGAAGGCAGTCCCCATCGCGCCTCGCTGAGGTGGGGCAGCCGCCAGGTGCCGTAGCCGCTCTGGGCGATCGCGCCGTGGAACAGACCGGCGGACGCGGGAGTGCTCATCAGGGTGTTCACGGCCATCCCGCCGGCGGAGACGCCGAAGATCGTCACTCGATCGGGATCGCCGCCGAAAGCCGCGGCGTTCCGCCGCACCCAGTCGAGAGCGGCGATCATGTCGAGCACGCCGTGGCTGCCCTCGGGCTCGCCGGAGGCAACGGCTTCGGCGGCCAAGGCGGGGTGCGCGAAGAAGCCGAGCGCGCCCAGCCGGTACTGGAGGCTGACGACCATCACGCCGCGGCGCGCCAGGCCGGCGCCGCGGCCGGTCGCCGGGGCTTCGCCGAGCCGGCCGTTGCCGGCGCGGAAGCCGCCGCCGTGGATCCAGACCATGACCGGCATGGCGTCCGTGTCGGACCGTTGGGCCGACGTCCAGACATTCAGGTAGAGGCAGTCCTCGCTTTGGGGGAGCTGGGCGCGACTCTGTGCGCAGATGGGGCGGTACTCGTTGGCCTGGAGAGGTTCCGTCCATGGCTCGACGGCTTGGGGCGGACGCCAGCGCAGATCGCCCTCGGGGGCTTGCGCGAAGGGGATGCCGAGAAAGGCGGCGATGTCGTCGCCGCCTTCGGGGGCGAAGCCCCGGACGGGGCCGGCGTCGGTCTGGACCAGGAACGGATCGGGTGGATCGACGGCGCAGGCGAGGAGGAGTGGGACGAGGGCGGCGGCGGCGGCGAGGCGGTACGGGGTCTTCATGGCTGTTGGATCCTAGCGGACTGGCGGGCTCGGCTCGGGCTTGCCGCTACACGGCTTGCAGCTTTGATGCCGGCGGGGACGCCGCCGGCGCCGCCAGCGATTCAATCCTGGCCGCCGGCGGTCGGCGTGACCGCGCCTGGCGCGGTCTCGCGTCGGTCGGGCGCGACGGCGATCATCCGCAGCAGGTCCAGCATCGTCTGCCAGCCGCGCTCGACGTTCTGGACCGAGATCCGCTCGTTGTTGCCATGCACGCCGCCCTGGTCGGAGCCCGGGATGACGGCAGGCGAGAAGCCGTATGCGACGATCCCGAGGTCGCGGAAGAAGTGGCTGTCGGTGAAGCCGGCGGTGACCGCCGGCAGGACGGTCGAGCCGGGGAAGCGGCGGGCGGTGACGGCTTCGATGGCGCGGTAGAGGTCCGTGTCGGTCGAGGAGACGGCTGCCTTGAAGGACATCAGGACCTCGATCGAGATAGACGGCTGGTCGAGCCGCTGCCTGAGTTCGCGGATGAAGGCGCGGGGTTCCTGATCGGGAAGCAGCCGACAGTCCAGCTCGGCGGTCGCCGCGGGGGCGACGACATTGATCTTGCTCGATCCCTGAAGCCGAGTGACGGCGCAGGTGTTGCGGGTGAGCGCGTGGAGCATCGGGTTCGTCCGGTGCAGCGCGGCGAGGCGATCGGGTTCCGCGATCAGGCCCTCCGGGTCGGCGAGGTCGGCGGCCGCGGACTCGAGTTCGGCCAGGTCCCGGAAGAAGTCGCCGACCGCGGGCACGATGCGGGGCGCGAACGGGTCCTGGCGGAGGCGCTCGAGCGCTTCGATCAGGTCGGTCACCGCGCTGCGGGTCGTGGGGCTCGATCCGTGGCCGGCAGGTCCGACGGCGTTCAGCCGCAGCCACATGGGCACCTTCTGCGTCACCTCGACGCTGAACGCGACGCGGTTGCCCAGGACCCTCCCGCTGCCGCCCTCGTTGAGCACGAGACCGACCCCTTGAAGCAGGTCCGGCCGGTTGCGCACGATCCAGCCGGCGCCGAGCCGCCCGCCCGCCTCCTCGTCGGCCGTGGCGAGGAAGATGACGTCGCGCTCGAGCGGTTGGCCGGAGCGGGCGAGGGCGAGGAAGGCCTGCAGGTGCATGATGCCCAGGCCCTTCGTGTCGAGGGCCCCGCGGCCGTTGAGGTAGCCGTTCTCCCAGGTTCCTGACAGCGGGTCGTGTTTCCAGAACCGCGGGTCGGCGGGCACGACGTCGATGTGGTGGAGCAGGATGACGCCCGGGCCAGCGCCCCCTTCGAGCCGCGCCCGGATGCTGCCGCGGCCCGGCTCGGGCTCCACGGTCTCGTAGGCGATCCCCTCGCGCTCGAAGATGTCCGCGAAGAACGCGACCGCCTCGCTCTCGTTGCCCGGCGGGTTCGTCGTGTCGATGCGGAGGTACTGCTGGAGCCGCCGCGAGGCCTCGGGCAGTCGCGGATCGTTGCTCGCGTCCTGACCCGCGCCCGACGCCGGCGCCAGAGCCAGGAGCGCGGCCGTCGCCGAAACGATCACGGTTGCGGTGCGCATCGGCTTGAGTCGTTGAAGCGTCCGAACGGTCGGTCGGTGGAGCGCAAGCATATGGCAAGCGGGGTCGACTCGGAGCGTCGGTCCCCGTACAGAAGGGAGAGAAACTGTGTCCTGACGCCGCGACCGCGGCAGGAGATCGGTGAGACCGCGGGAAGGGCGGCTGCCGCCTCCGGCCGGCGGTATGGGCGGTATGATCGCGTGGCCGCGCAACGACCGGGGAGACCCCTTTGACCAGATCACAACGAAGACTCGCGACGTCGACGCTGATGCCGGCGTTGCTGGCTTTCGCTTCGGCCGCGGCCTGGGCGCAGCGCGGCGTCGGCGCCGGCGACTGGCCGTCCTACGGCGGCGACCGCGGCAGCACGAAGTACACCGCGCTCGACCAGATCGACCGGGACAGCGTCGCCGACCTCGAAGTGGCGTGGCGCTGGGAGTCGCCCGACAACGCGGAGGCGGCGGACCGGGGCCGGTTCCTCAAGCCGGGGCCCTACAAGGTGACGCCGCTCATGGTCGACGGCGTGCTCTACGCGGCGACCTCGTTCGGCCAGGTGGCCGCGATCGATGGGGAGACCGGCGAGCAGAAGTGGGTCTTCGACACGGAGGACTGGCGTACCAGCCGGCCCACGAACCTCGGCTACAACCACCGCGGCGCCGGCTACTGGACGGACGGGGAGCAGGCGCGGATCCTGATGCCGACGAACCAGGCGTACCTGTGGGCGATCGACGCCCACACCGGCGAGCCGGTCGGCGGCTTCGGCGAGGGCGGCAAGGTAGATCTCACCCAGGGTCTGGGGCGGCCGGTGCAACGTCGCATCTACTCGGTGATCTCCGCGCCGATGATCATCGGCGACACGGTAATCGTCGGCTCGTCCATCTTCGACGGGCCGACCCGCAAGGAGATGCCGCCCGGCCACGTGCGCGGCTTCGACGTCCGCACCGGCGAGCAGAAGTGGATCTTCCACACGATTCCCCAGGGCGACGAGCCGGGCGTGGAGACCTGGGAAGAGGAGTCCTGGACCTACAGCGGCAACACGAACGTCTGGTCGCTGATGAGCGGCGACCCGGAGATCGGCTACGTCTACCTGCCGACGGGCACGCCGACGAACGACTGGTACGGCGGCCACCGCCTGGGCGACAACCTCTACGCCGAGAGCCTGATCTGCCTCGACGCCGACACGGGCGAGAAGGTGTGGCACTTCCAGTTCGTCCACCACGGCCTGTGGGATTACGACGTGCCGGCGGCGCCGAACCTGATCGACATCGCGGTCGACGGCAAACAGATCAAGGCGGTTGCCCAGATCACGAAGCAGGGCTTCATCTACGTCTTCGACCGCGCGACCGGCGAGCACGTCTGGCCGATCGAGGAGCGGCCCGTGCCGCAGACGGACGTCCCCGGCGAGCGGACATCGCCGACCCAGCCGTTCCCGACCAGGCCGGCGCCGTACGAGCACCAGGGGTTCGAGAGCGACGACATGCTGATCTCGTTCACGCCCGAGCTCCACGAGGCGGCCAGGGCGATCCGCGACAAGTGGGTCTACGGACCGCTGTTCACGCCGCCGTCGCTTGAGGGGACCTTGCTGCTGCCGGGCTGGGGGGGGGGCGCGAACTGGTACGGCGCGGCGGTCGACCCCGAGACGTCCACGATCTATATCCCGTCGTTCACGGGGCCGATGGTGGTCAAGCTGGTCGAACCTGACGGCGCCCGCTCGAACTTCCGGTACGTGCGCGGAATGAGCGGCGTCGAGAGCTTCTTCCTGCAGGGGCCCGAGGGTCTGCCCCTGACCAGGCCGCCCTACGGCCGGATCACGGCGATCGACCTGAACAGCGGCGAGCATGTCTGGATGAGGCCGCTGGGCGACGGGCCGCGACAGCAGGTGAAGCAGCTCACGGGCGAGGACCCTGGGCCCCTCGGCGGTCCGCCCGCCGCCGGACCGTTGCTGACGAAGACGCTGCTCTTCCAGGCCCAGGGCGGCGCCCCGGGGATGACCGGCGGCGGTGGCGGCGACGAGGCCTCCGTCCTGCGGGCGCACGACAAGAAGACCGGCGACGTGATCCACGAGATCGACCTCGACCTGGCGCCGAGCGGCACGCCGATGTCGTACGAGATCGGCGGCCGGCAGTACATCGCGCTCGCGGTTGGCGGCGCCGATCGGGCCGAGATCGTTTCCCTGGCGCTGCCGCGCGCCACCCTGAAGGAGGCCAGAAATTGAAGCTGCTTTCCCTGCTGCGAGACGGCAAGTCCGCCATCGGCGTGCTGGCGGACGAGGAAACCGTCGTCGATCTGAGCGTCGCCGCGCCGGAGCTGCCGCGCGGCATGTGCCGGTTCCTGGCGGCCGGCGAGGAGGCGATGGACGCGGCCCGGCGAGCCCTGGACTCGGGCGGGGGCCGCGTGCCGCTCGCCGATCAGACGCTGCTGGCGCCGGTCCCGAAGCCGCGCAAGTTCCTCGCCATCGGGCTCAACTACGCCGACCACGCGGCCGAGTCCGGCCAGCAGACCCCGAAGTTCCCGACCGTGTTCAACAAGCAGGTGACCTGCGTGAACGGGCCGGGCGGCGCGATCCATGTCCCGCGCGCGTCCTCCGCCGTCGACTACGAGGGCGAGTTCGCCTTCGTGGTCGGCCGCCGTTGCCGGGGCGTCGCCGCGGCCGACGCCGACTCCGTGATCGCCGGCTACACGATCGTCAACGACGTGTCGGTCCGGGACTGGCAGCTGCGTTCGCCGACGATGACCCTCGGCAAGGGCTGGGACACCCACGGTCCGATGGGGCCCTATCTGGTAACCGCCGACGAAGTCGAGCACCCGAACGCGCTCGGCATCCGCACCTGGGTCAACGACGAACTGAGGCAGGACTCGAACACGCGGGAACTCGTCTTCGACTGCCCGAAGCTGGTCGAGACGATTTCCACGATGTGCACCCTCGAGCCCGGCGACGTGGTGACCACGGGCACGCCCGCCGGCGTCGGCGGGGGCTTTCGGCCGCCGAAGTTCCTGGCGCCGGGCGATGTCGTGCGGATCGAGATCGAGGGGTTGGGCGTACTGGAGAACCCGGTCGTCGCCGAGCCGTAAGCGGCTGACCCGCATCGAGCCGGCTTGCCGGCCGGCGCGGACTTTCCGGCCGCCCGCGGCGCCGGCCGGCGCACCCAGTCGCCGGCCGGCGCCATGAGGGTCAGCCGCGGCCGCGGCCGACCGTCATCCGGATCTCGCGCCCCTTGCCCTTGCCGGCCCGAAGCTCCACCTTGAGCGACTGGACTTCCTGCTGCGTCAGCGGCGCGTCGGTGGTGTAGCCGAGCATGTACTGGCTCTGCAGCTCCCGGCTGATGTGGTCGTAGGCGTCGAGCAGGTTCTCCATGTTGGCGACGTAGTACACACGCCCGCCGCTCGCCCTGGAGATGGCTTCCAGATCGGGCTTGCGCGTCCCGCGCCCGAGGGGGCTGGCGTTCGCCATCGAAATGACGTAGATCGGGACGCCGGAGTTTTCGGCGGTGCGGAACGTCTTCCGGTAGCCGCTCTGGCTGCCGTAGTCGTCGCCGTCGGTGAGGATGACCAGGGCGCGGCGTCCCTGGTCGCGGGCAAGTTCGACAAGGCCGAACTGCATCGCGTCGTAGAGGGCCGTCAGACCATCTGCCTGGAGCTGGTCCAGGTTGTCGATGAGCTGGACGACGTCGTGCGTCAGGCTGGCGATCATGCGCGGCCGGCTGTCGAAGTCGACGACGAAGGCCTGGTCGATCCTGGACAGGACGTTGCCCAGGAACTGGGCGGCGGCCCGGCGAACGTCGGGCATGATCGTCATCATGCTCCCCGACGTATCGACCGCCAGGCCGAGCACCAGGGGAACGTCCTCGGCGACGGCGAAGCGCTCTACCTCGATCTCGCGGCGTCCGGCTCGTAGCACGAAGTCCTCTTGCGACAGGGTGGTGATGGGCTTGCCTTCCCGGTCGTTGATCACTGCGTAGACCTCGACCAGGTTGACCAGCGTTTCCGCCACGAGATCGTCGGAGGAGAGGAACCGAACCTCTTCGACGACGCTGCCGTCCTCGAGGTAGACGGCGAGGCGGGCGAAGTCGGCGCCGGGTTGGGCGGGGCCCGGCAGCCGGGTACGCCAGGGCGGCCGGTTGAGCGTCGCGGCGAGCCGCTCGTTCCGGTAGAACTCGATCCGGTCGAGTCGTTCGTCCTCGTTGAGCCGGACGTCGGCCTCGACGTCGAAACTGTCGTCCGGTCCGGCGGTGACCGTCTTGAAGGCGATCCGGGTTGCGGCCCGCGACCGGTTGATCGGCAACTCGTCCCGGCCCAGCGGCGCATCGGATCGGCTGTAGGCGATGGCCTGGATGACGTGTTCGGTCAGTTGCTCGCCCAGGTCGATCGTCGCGGAGAAGGGTCGGCGCTTGTCGTCGGAGACGAGTTCGCCGTCGAGGTAGAACTCGACCCGGCGGACGGCGTCGCTCCTGGTCACGATGTCGAAGGTCTTGCGCCCGTTGAGGCCGGACCTCTGGCCGCGGGGCGGCAGGAGGCGAATCAGGGTCCGTGCCGAGTCCGCTTCCCTTCCATGGACGGCGTCCGGCGCCGCGGAGTCGTGCGTGCGTCCGAACACCTGCCCCGCGGTCCGGGCGGCGGCAATGATCTCGGCTTCCGTCCGCTCGGGAGCACCGCCGGCGCCGGTCCCGTCGGAGGTCAACAGCTCCGTGTCGCTTCGTTCGTCGAGCGGTCGGGAAGCGTCCTCGAGGAACGCGACGCGCCATCGGTCGGTCCTCAGATCCTCCACGATCAGGACGAGTTCGTCGATGGCGAGCGGCAGGTCGATCACGGTCCGGAACCTCCAGGCGCCGCCGTCGAGGGCGGCGCCCGCGCCCAGGCGATGAAGGAGCAGGGGCGGAGCGTCCAGCCCGCGTCCGTGCAGGGTCACGCGGAGCGCCTCGCTCGTCGTCGGCGCTCCGGCGGCGAAGGTCACGAGACCATCCACCGTGACCAGCTCGGAGGGGGCGCCTGCCGCCAGCGTCTCGATGTCCTGAGGAAGGAGGACGCCGCGAACGGCGAGTTCGTCGCTGCCCGGGGCGACCTCATCCTCGTTGTCGCTCGCCACCATGTCCAGGGCCTGCCCGGCCCGCAGCGCGACCAGGTCGGATGGCGCGGCGACGGTGGCCCAGCGGCGCGCGGCGACCTCGCTGGGCGGGCCGCGAATCCCGGAAGAGGAGATGCGCACGTCGACCGGGTGGGGCGCCCCGTCGCGCAAGCCCGTCGATTCGTACCGCACCCGCCACGAAGAGGTCAGGCGCTCGATGACCGCGGTCAGACCGCCCTGATCGGTCACGATCTCGCCGCCGCTCGCTTGGGCGAACCGGGCCTGTTGCGCCTGACGGCCGGGCAGCAGGCCGTCGACACGCTCGTCCGGCGGCGCGGCGAGCAGCGGAACGACGCGCCAGCCGAGTGCCGCGATCGTCCGGGTCAGGCTTCGCTGTCGCTGCTCTTCGCCGCGGGCCCTGGAGTCCATGGTCGTGGTCGGCTCGTCCAGGACGCGGCGGGCGAAGGCGCCCAGGTCCAGGTCGACGGAGTCCTGGACCAGGAAGAGAACTCGAGGAGAACGGGACGCGGATCCCTCGCCGTGGACGGCTTCGAGCAGGCTGGCGCGCTGCCAGGCAAGCACGTCCAGCTCCAGTTGGAAGCTCTCGAAGAGATCGGCGGCCAGCCTCGACGCCACGGCGGCGTCGCCCGAAGCCCTGACCGAGTCGGCTCGGGCCCTGAGCCTGAAGAGGCGTCCCGCCCGTCCGGCCCGCAGCGCCAGTTGGTCCGCCGTCTGCCGGATCGCTTCCGGGTCGCTCGTCGGGCCGAGCACCGCCTCCGGGACCCGGTCGGCGGTCACGATCTCGACGTTGCCGAGAGCCACCAGTTGATCGGCGGCATAGCCGATCGCTAGCGCGGCCGCCTCCACGCCCTCGGGCGTGGACCCGGGCAGGTCGAAGTACACGAGGAGCCGCCAGCGGTCGGTCACCGGATCGACGGCCAGCACCCTGCGCGGCGCTCCGTTCTCGACGACCTCGACGGCCCTGGCGCTCAGGCGAAGATCAGGTTGACTGGGGATCTGGAAGACGATCTCGGCCTCTCGACTGAGCATCTGCGCCACGGTCGGGGGCGTCGGCATCGACGCGGCGGCGGCCGCCGACAGGAGCGCCGTCCGCCAGGGCGTGATGCGTGCCGGCCGCGACCGCATGGCGGCAGCCTACCGCACCTCGCGGCCCTCGATCGTCCTCGCCACGACGCCGCCTCTGGCGAGCTCCACGTTGACCTGGCGCCAGTTGGGTCCGCCCGGCTCCTCCTTCGGGTAGTAGGTCAGCAGGTAGTGGCTGCGCAGCTCGCGGCTGATGGAATCGAAGATCGGCGCAAGGTCCTGGTCGTGACGGACGTAGTAGACGCGCCCTCCGCCGGCCCTCGCCATCCGCTCGAGTTTGCTGACGAAGGTGCGGGTACTGAAGCTGCGGCCGTCGGTACGGGCCGCCTCGTCGTTCATCAGCACGAGGTACACCGGCACACGGGCGCGGCGCGCCTGCTCCAGGCTCTGCCTGAAGGCGGCGTCGGAGTCCTCGTCGTCGCCGTCGTAGAAGACGACCAGCGCCTTCCGCCCTCGTAGTCCTTCCAGTTGGTCCAGGGCCAGCGAGAGGGCGCCCCATACGGCGGTACGGCCTCGCGGGCGCAGCGATCCGATGCCGCCGCGCACCGCGTTCAGGTTGTACGTGGCGGCGCGGATCAGCCGCGGTTCGGTTCCGAAGCCGACCAGGAAGGCGCGATCCCGGCTGGCCTCGAGCGAGTCGAGGAACGCGGTGGCGGCCCGCTTGACGTCGGGCATGCGCAGGAACAGGCTGCTCGAGGTGTCGATGGCCAGGCCGAGGGTCAGGGGAAGGTCGAAGGCGACCCGGAACGACTCGAGTTCCTGGGCGCGGTCGTCCTCGAAGATCGAGAACTCGGCGGCCTCCAGATCCCGCACCGGTTGTCCGGAGCGGTCCGTTGCGACGACGTAGAGCTGGACGAGTTCGACGCCGATGCGAGCCGAGAGGCCGGGGCGGTTGAGGAAGACGACGTCCTCCGCGATGCGGCCGTCCATCAACTGGGCCTCGACCCGCAGGAAGGTCTCCGGGTCCCCGACCGGCACGAGGACTTCCCGGCGGAACGGCTCCTCGGCGGCGGTCGCCGCCAGCCGGTCCTTGACGTAGAAGCGCATCTCGGCGAGGAGGCCGCCGCGCGGCACCCTGACTTCGGCGGCAACGTCGACCCGACCGGCGTGGGGACCGCCTTCCGGTTCGGTGATGCTCACCCAGAACGCGTGCGGGGGCTGGTTGACGAGGAGTTCGTGCCGGTCGAGTTCGAGGTCCTCGGCATCGAAGGCCACGGCCTCGACCCGCCCGAGGCGGTCGCCCCGTCCAAGGTCGATCCGCGCACGATACGGCACCCTGTTGCGCGCCGCCACGCGCCGGCCGTTGTAATAGAAGACGACGCGTTCGACACGGTCGGCGAAGGCTTCCCGCACTTCGGCCACGAAGGCGACCCGGCCGCGCCGGTCGTTCGGATCCTCGCGCCTGAGTTCGATCGCTCGCGCGCTCGCGCGGGACTCCGCGTCGGTCCCCGAGTCTTCCAGGTCGACGAAGTCGACCATGGCGTAGCCCCAACGTCCGGTGGCGAGGTTCTCGGCCAGCACGATCGCGGAGTCGGTACCGGGCGGGAGTTGCAGCGGCCGCTCGAAGGACAGGTGTTCCGCGCCGGGAGGTGCAAAGGGCGGACCGTGACTGGTGACCACGCTGCCGTCTTCGCGGTGGAGTCCGGTGCTGACGCGCCAGGATGCGGCGTCGCCGCGCGGCGCGCCGACCGGCGGCACGATCGTGCTGGCCAGGCGTCCGACCGTTCTCCCAGGCGACGCGGACTCGATCTGGATTGAGGCGACGACTTCGATGCCGCTTCCTTCGCCGCCCTCGAACTCGCTCTCGAGATCCCCCTCGAAGGCGCGCCGCAGCCGCACCTCGGCGACTTCGTCCGGTGAACCCGCGCCGGGAACCACGGTCGGCGCACGCATCTCGTGATCTTCAGTTCCTGAGCGCAGTTCCAGGGCGCCGGCAGCGGCCGCACGGTCCGGGAGCTGGAAACTCGCCTCGAAACGGCGGGGAAGCCGCTCGATCCACTCGACGATCTCCACGCCGTTCGAGAGCACCTCGCCGCCGGTGGCCTCGGCGGCTGCACTCCATTCCGACGGCTGGAGGAAGAGCCCGAGTTCCTCCTCGACGCTCTGCTGCCCACCGGACCGGGGCCGGTTGAAGCGGAGGGTGAAGCCGACCGTCACCTCGTTCGACCGGATGTCGACTCCGTCGTCCCCGTCTTCGGGCGCGAAGGCGACCGGCGCCGCGGTCCAGCCGAAGGCAGCCGCGGTTCGCGCCACTGGCCGGAGGTTCGGCATGGTGGCCGCCTCCACCGCCAGCGAGCCCGCGGTCGGTACCAGGTCCAGGTAGTAGCTCAGCGGATCGGTGACCAGACCGTCGGCGATCAGAATCAGGTGCCTTCGCGCGCCCTGCTCTTCGGCTGGTTCGACAGTGTCGTCCGGATCCGGCACCTGGGCTTGCATCGTTTCGCGCCTGAGATCTTCACGCTCGGCCAGGAACGCGACGATCTCGTCGATCTGAGCCGCTCGCATCGCCGCTTCCTCGCGCATCGCATCGGTCGCCATCTGCCGGAGCAGGGCTTCCAGCTCGGCGACGCGCTCGTCCTCGGGAGCGGCCTGGCTTCGCCGCGCCCGCGAAACCTCGATCTGTCGCTCGCTCGCGAACAGGCGCCGCCTCTCCACCAGTGCGCTCGCGGCTTCCTCGCTCACGGCCAACCGTCCCAGCGCGGCCGCGGCCAGCTCGAGATCCTGCGTCGGCGGGAGAATCGTCCGAGCCGCCGGATCGGCGACCACGATCTCCAGACTGCCCAGTTCGAGCAGGACGTCGAGCCGGTCGAGCAGAGAGTTCGCCAGTTGATGAACCGAGCTTGCCGTGGTCAGAGCGAAGTCGATGTAGACCAGTGTCTGCCAGCCGGTTTCGGCCCTGGTGATCCGCTCGATCTCGACCGGGGTACCGTCGATCCGAAGCTCCAGTTGCCCGTCCAGGTCGCTCGCCGACGCCCCCTCCGCGTCGAACGTGACGGTTTGCTGGCCCGGGACGGCGCCGGCCGCCAGTGCCAGCAGCAGCCCCGTCAGGACCGACCGGAGCGAGGGGACTGACACGCCGCCCTAAGCGACGATCTGGTGGATCGGCTCCGCGCCTTCGACGCCGACCAGCTTCTGGTCGAGGCCGGCGTGGAAGTAGGACAGGGCGTTCGGGTCGAGGCCCAGTTGCTGCAGCACGGTGGCGTGGAGGTTCTTGACGTGGAAGCGGTCGACCGCGGCCCGGTTGCCGAGCTCGTCCGTCTCGCCGACGCTGGTGCCGCCCTTGATCCCGCCGCCGGCCATCCACATCGTGAAGCCGTAGGCGTTGTGGTCGCGTCCGGTGCCTTCGGCGTACTCGGCGGTGGGCTGTCGGCCGAACTCGCCGCCCCAGATGACGAGTGTGCTGTCGAGCAGACCGCGCTGCTTCAGGTCGCGGAGCAGGCCGGCTACGGGCAAGTCCGTGCCGCCGGCGTGGTACTCGTGGTTCTTGACCAGGTCGCCGTGGGCGTCCCAGTTGTGGTCGTTGTGGTTGCCGCCCGAGTAGACCTGGATGAAGCGGACGCCGCGCTCAACCAGGCGGCGCGCCAGCAGGCAGCGACGGCCGAACTCCTTCGTGCGATCCTGGTCCAGACCGTAGAGGCGGCGCGTCTCCTCCGACTCGCCGGAGAGGTCGACCGCTTCCGGGGCGTGCTGCTGCATCCGGTAGGCCAGCTCGTAGCTGGCGATGCGGGCGGCCAGCTCGCTGTTCTCGGAGCGCGGTTCGGCGTGTTCCTCGTTGTACTCCCGCAGGCGGTCGAGCAGCCGGCGCTGCGCCTGGCGCGACATTCCCGGCGGCGGGTCGAGGGACAGGATCGGCGTGCCGTTCGAACGGATCACGGTGCCCTGGTAGCTGGCCGGCATGTAGCCGCTCGACCAGTTCTTGGCGCCGCTGATCGGCCCGCCCGTCGGGTCGAGCATGACGACGAAGCCGGGCAGGTTCTCGTTCTCGGTGCCGAGGCCGTAGTTCACCCAGGAACCCAGCGCCGGGCTGCCGGAGAGGATGCGGCCGCTGTTCATCTGCAGCATGGCCGAGCCGTGGAGCGGCGCGTCCGCGGTCATCGAGTGGATGAAGGCGATGTCGTCCACGCAGCCGCCGAGATGCGGGAACAGGTCGGAGACCCACTTGCCGCACTCGCCGTACTGTTTGAACTGCCATTTCGGTCCGACCACGCGGCCCTGGTTGCGCGTGCCGCCGCGGCCCTTCGTGTTGATCTCGATCGTCTTGCCGTCGAGCGGGTAGAGATCGGGCTTGTAGTCGAAGGTGTCGACCTGGCTGGGGCCGCCGTACATGAACAGGAAGATGACCGCCTTGGCCGGACCGTCGAAGTGGGGCGGCTTGGCGGCGAGCGGGTTCTTCCACGCGGTCACCCCGTCGGCGGCGACGGTCTGCGCGCCCAGGAAGTCGTCGGTGCTGAGCATGCCGGCGAGGGCGACGGAGGTGAAGGCGCCGCCGGCTTCCCACAGGAACTCGCGCCGGGTGCGGCCGCAGAAGGTGTTGCGGGGACGTTCGCTGTCGTAGTTCATCGTTCCGCTCCTCAGTCGAGACGGGTCTCTCAATCCAGATAGGCGAACTCGTTCAGATTCAACAACAGAAGGGAGTAACTGGCAAATGCCGCTTCGGCGTCGAAGCGCTCCTCCCGTTGCAACTCCTCGATCAGGCCGACGCCTCGGGCGACTTCGACCGGCTCGGCCCGTCGCGCCAGCACGGCCTCGAACGCCTCGGCCACGCGATCTTCGACCGTACCTTCGGCGCCATCGATCCGCTCCGCGAGCGCCCTGGCCTGTTCGCTCATGAAGTCGCCGTTCAGCATCATCAGCGCCTGTGTCGGCTGGGTCGTGGTAAAGCGCACCGGGCAGGTCGAGTCGGTGTCGGCCAGGTCGAGACTCTCCAGCAGCGGGTGCAGCAGGGAGCGCTTGACGTGGATGTAGATGCTGCGCCGGGCCGCCTGGTCGGGGGTCGTCTCGCCCCAGGCCTTGTCGGGCTGGGACGCCGTGGCCAGCACCTCCGCCGGCATCGGCGGGTAGACGCTCGGGCCGCCGATTGCGAGGTTGAGGCGACCGGTCGCCGCCAGGACGGAGTCCCGGATCTCCTCGGCCGCCAGACGCCTCATGTTGAAGCGGCTGAACAGGTCGTTGCCCGGGTCGACTTCCAGAGCGCCCTCCGGGGGCCGGGAGGACATCTGGTAGGCGCGGCTGGTCATGAGCAGCCGGTGCATCGACTTCAGGCTCCAGTCCCGCGCCGTGAACTCCGTCGCCAGCCAGTCGAGGAGTTCCGGGTGGGTCGCCTCCCGACCGAAGCGGCCCAGATCGTTGGGCGTGGGCGAGAGGCCGCGGCCGAAGTGGTACTGCCAGAGGCGGTTCGCCATCACGCGGGAGGTGCGCAGGTTGCCGTCGTCGGCGATCCAGCGCGCCAAGGCGAGGCGGCGGCCGGTCGTGGGGGAGTCGGGAGCCCGGGGCTCCAGCCCGGGATCGGCGTCGCCGAGGATGAGCGGAAATCCGGGCTCGACCCGTTCGGCCGGCGCATGCGGGTTACCGCGGATCAGGACGTGGGTCGGCGGCGCCTCGGGTCCGATCTCCTTGACCCGCAGCACCTCGATGAGGTTCGCGGGCCCCCAGTCCACCGGCAGGCTGGACTCGTCCGTGGTCCCGAGGTTCGCCGGAATCCAGCCCGTGTAGTTCACCGGGGTCGGCTGGTTGCCGCCACCGACCTTGTAGGGGGCGATGCCCCGGAAGAAGGACAGCATCCGGTAGTAGTCGGTCTGCGGGATCGGGTCGCCCCGGTGGTTGTGGCAGCGCGCGCACCCGATCGACATGCCGAGCATGACCCGGGACGTCGTGTCGAGTACGGAGTCGAGATCGTCGTACTGGGCCAGTTCCGTATCCGTCGGCTCGTCGTCCCAGATGCCTAGCCTGAGATAGCCGGTGGCGATGACCGATGCCGCGGTCGGGTTGGCGAGTTCGTCGCCGGCGAGCTGATGGGTCAGGAACTCGTTGTACGGCATGTCCGCGTTCAGCGCGTCGATCACCCAGTCCCGGTAGCGCCAGGCGGAGGGCTTCTTGCGGTCGCGCTCGTAGCCGTCCGTCTCCGCGTAGCGGACGAGATCGAGCCAGTGCCGGCCCCAGCGCTCGCCGTAGTGGGGCGACGCGAGCAGGCGGTCGATCAGACGTTCCCATGCGTTGGGGCGCCGGTCCTGCTCGAATGCCTCGACCTCCTCGAGGGTCGGCGGCAATCCCGTCAGGTCGTAGCTGGCGCGCCGGATCAGGGCACGGCGGTCGGCCGGCGGCGGCGGATCGAGGCCGGCCGCCTCGATCTTCGCGAGCAGGAAGTTGTCGATCGGGTTGAGCGGCCAGTCGGGGTCCTCGACGGCGGGAACGTCCGAGCGGGCGAGCGGCCGGACGGACCACCATGCCCGGTCGGCGTCGGTGATCTCGAACGCGTCCTCGGCTGGCGCCACTTCGGCGAGTTCGTCCTCGTCGCCGCCGAACGGAGCGCCGAGCTGCACCCACTGCCGGATGACCTCGAGGTCCGCGTCGGCCAGCCGGCCCGAAGGCGGCATCTGCAACTGCTCGTCGTCGTACCCGACCGCCTGGAGCAGCAGGCTCATGGGGGGCTCGGAAGTGGAGATCGCGGGACCCCGTTCGCCGCCGCGCAGCAGTCCGGCCCGGGTCGTCAGCAGCAGACCGTTCTCGGCCCGTTCCGGGTCCGAGTGGCACATGTAGCAATTCGCCTCCAGAACTGGCCGGACGTTCTCCTCGAACAGCTTGATGCCGTCGGCCGGCGTCTGGGCGGTCTGGGCGAGGCCGGGGGCCGCGGACAGGAGGGCAAGCAAAACCGCAGGACCGGCGGCGACTGCGGATCCCCTTTGCTGCGCGCAGCCTGGCATGGTGGCACCGATCATACCGCGCCGCCCGCGCAGCGAGCAGGAAGAACGGATGATCCGGATCCTGGAGCAGGCACGTGTCGACTTGGTCGTGCTGGCGCTAGCGGTTCGCGCAGGCGGTCCGCAGTTGCCGCGATGCCTGGGCGAAGACCGGATCGTTCGCGGCGAAGCGGCGACCGTCGTCGAGAAGGGCCAGAGCTTCCTCGCAGCGGTCGGTCTGAGCGAGGATGGAGGCGAGGCGGAGGCGGGCCAACGTGAGATCGGGACGGACGGCGAGGGCGGTGGCGAACGCCCGCGCGGCCTCCTCGGGACGGCGCAGGTCGAGGAGAACCATGCCGAGGACGAAGCTGGTCTGGGTTTCCGTCGGATCGAGCTGCTGCGCCGTGCGAAGTTCCCGGGCGGCGTCCCGCAGGCGGCCCTCGATGGCAAGGATGCCACCGAGTTCGGTGCGCAATCGAGCCTCGTCAACGGCGGCGAACTGTGCTGAGCGGAGACTCCGTTCGAGTGCGGCTCGAGCCTCTCCTACCCGATTCTGTTGTCGGAGTACGACGCTCAACGCCTGCACGGCGGCGGCGTCCGCGGGGGCGTTGGCGACTCGTCTGCGCAGGATCTCGAGCGCTTCTGCCGGCCGTCCCGACGACGCGAGTGCGGTGGCGCGACGGGTGCTTGCCTCGGCATAGTCGGGGTCGAGGGCCAGTACACGGTCGTAGCGTTCCAGCGCTTCCGCGGGACGGCCCGCCCGGTCGATGAGCAGCGCGAGCTGGTAGTGGGCCTGCTTGTAGTCGGGGGCCAGCTCGGTCGCCCGGGTCAGGTGCCTGATCGCCTCGGTCGTCTGGCCGCGGTTGGCCAGGAGTTGGGCGAGTTCGAAGTGCGCCGGGGCCTGGTCGGGGTTGAACTCCAGGAGTTCTTCGTAGGCGGCTTCGGCCTGCTCGAACTGGCCAGCGTCGACGTGCGCCAGCGCCTGGTGCTTGCGCGCCTCGAGGTTCGTCGGATCCGCTTCGATCGCACGGCTGAAGACGGTCGCCGCCGCGGCGAACTCGCCGGCCTGTACCGCGATCAGGCCCTGCTGGACCAGAGCGGCGCTGCCGGCCGGCAGGTAGGCGAGTTCCCTGACCAGGGGGTCGTCGAACGGGAAGTCGGTGTGGCTTGCCCGCGCGAAGTGCCGGGCCGCACGGTCTTCGTCGCCGAGGCGGCGCCAGGCCATCGCGAGGGAGTAGTGCCCTCGGCCGGCTCCGGGTTCGGCGGCGACGGCGCGCTCAAGGTAGTCGGCCGCTGTTCCGGCGTCGCCTCCGTCGAGAGCGAGTATCCCGAGTCCGTAGAGGGCGGGCGGAAACTCGGTCCGCAGTTCCAGCGCGCGATTCCACAGCGCGGCCGCTTCATCGGGCCGTCGGCGCTCGACCTCCGATCGGGCGAGACGGTGGATCGCTGGCATGTGGTCGGGTTCGATCGCCAACGCGGCACGGTAGGAGTCAGCCGCCGCTTCGTGGTCGCCGCGGGTCTCCTGGGCGAAACCCCGGAGATAGGGCCAGCGGTGGTCGGATGCGTCGAGTCGCTGCGCTTCCCGGTAGCAGGCTTCGGCTGCCTCGAGCGCGGTGAATGCGTGGGTGTCGAGCAGTTGCACGCCGTGGTAGAGCCTGCCGAGCTCGCCGACCGCGGCCGCCAGTTCGGAGCCTGCTGCGCCGACATCCTCCAGCGAGCGGATCCGGCGCTCCAGGCTGGCGATCTGGCTGCGGACCGCCGGATCGTGGGCTTCGTAGCGGGAGGGAAGCGGGAGGCGCTCGGCGGCTCCGCAGGCGAGGGTGGCCAGAAGAGCGCCTACGAGACAGTGCCGATTCATCACCGGCCCCTGCGCTGCCGGAGTTCGTGGTAGACGAGCGGCTGGAGTGCTCCGAAGGATTCCTCAGTGCCGCCAAGCCAGGACACCTGGATGTCCTGGACTTTTGCGGACCCGAGCCCGACCAGCACGCGCGGGTCGCTTGCCGAGGCGTAGCTCATCGCCGTGCGGACCCGGCGCGTGATCGTCCGGCCGTCACCAAGCCGTACCCGAACCAGGCTTCCGATGGCGTCTCGGTCACCGTCGGCGGCGACCAGGCGGAGGCCGATCCAGCCGCTGTCCTGGCCGGTCAGGTTGAGCAATAGCCGCGCCGGTCCATTGTTGTTCGTGATGAGAACGTCGGTGTCTCCGTCGTTGTCCACGTCGCCGAAAGCGGCGCCGCGGGAGACCTCGTAGGCGGCGAAGGCCGGTCCTGCAAGGAGGGATGCGTCTTTGAAGCGGCCGTCGCCCAGGTTGCGGAAGAGCTGGTTCGGTTGACCGAAGCGACGCTCGTGGTCGGTGCTGGCGGCCGCGCGCGCGGCAGCCGCGTCGTCGGAGCGGACGCGGTCCAGCCGCCGCACGGCGCCGTTGACGGCCAGGAGGTCGAGGTCGCCGTCGTTGTCGAAATCGAACCAGCCGGTACCGAAGCCGGTCATCGGCAGGCTGGGAGCGTCCAGGCCGGCAGGCATGCCGGCGTCGGTGAACAGGCCGTTGCCGTCGTTCACGTAGAGGGTGCTCGTCTCGCCCGTGATGTGGGTCACGTAGAGGTCCTCGTCGCCGTCCCCGTCCGGGTCACCTACGCCGATGCCCATGCCCGCCTCGGCCTCGCCGCGGCGATTGACCGCCGAGCCGCCGAACAGGGCCCGGTTCTCGAAGCGGCCGCCACCGCGGTTCATCCACATCTGATTTGGTGTGCCGTCGTTGGCGACGTAGAGATCGAGCCTGCCGTCGAGGTCGAGGTCGGCCGGCACCGCGCCGAGGCCGTTGCCGAACTCGGTGGCGAGGCCGGCGCGATCCGTCGTTTCTTCGAACTGCCCGTGGCCGAGGTTGCGGAACAGACGGTCCGGCTCGGCGCGGTAGGTCTTCGGGCTGCAGTAGTCCGGCTCGCCGCTGCCGAAGGTGCAGAGCCTGTGGCTGCCGAGGTTGAAGTCGACGTAGTTGGCGACGAACAGGTCGAGCATGCCGTCGCCGTCGTAGTCGAAGAAAGCGGCCGGAACGCTCCACCTGGGATCGTCGGCTCCGGCAGCCGCAGTCACGTCCTCGAAGCGGCCGGCGCCGAGATTCCGCCAGAGCCGGTTGGGGCCCAGGTTCGTCACGTAGAGATCGACGCGACCGTCCCCGTCGAAGTCCCCGGCGGCGACGCCCATGCCGTAACCGGTAGACTCGATACCGGAGGTCTCCGTCACGTCGACGAAGCGCAGTTCGCCGGTCTCGACCAGTTCGTTGCGAAACAGGCGGTCACGAGCGGGGGGAGCGGTGGCGCTGGCGCCCGGTTCCAGGTCCGCTCCCTGGACGAGGTAGGCGTCGAGGTCGCCGTCGCCGTCGGCGTCGAAGAGCGCCGCGCCCGAGCCCATGATCTCGGGCAGCAGGAAGCGGCCGCGGGCGCCGTTCCGGTGCTGGAAAGCGAGGCCGACCCCGGCGGCTCGTTCGTCAAAGGCAGCGGGTGCCGTCGGGCGCGCAGGCGTGTCCGAAGTGACCGGTTCGTCGACGCGGCCGATTCGTGGGTCTCCGGCACAGTTGAACATTCCGGCCGTACAGAGGAGGACTGCAACGATCGCGCGCGGTGTCAGCGGCATCGTACCGAGTGTATGGAGCGGGCACGAGAAAGGGGAGAGAGCCGAAGCCCTCTCCCCTTGAGTTCCCTTGACCGGGGGCCGAAGCCCCCGGCTGTGATCCGACCTAGAACCGGATCTTGAAGTTGGCCCGGATCTGCCGCGGACGCTGGAAAAACCGGCGCACGGGGAGCACCTCGCCGGCGCTGTTCCAGGAGCGGCGACGCTGCTGGTTCGTGGCGTTCAGCACCTCGACCCGGAGTTCGCCGCGTACGTCCCGATAGCCCATGGGGAAGCCCCAGGCGCCCGTCAGGTTGACCGTGTACTCATCCGCCGTCCGCCGGCCCTCCGTTCCGGACGGGTGGAGGGGGAAGCCGACTCCCGTGTTCGAGGTCCCGGGCCGCTGGTTGGCGTTCGCGTCCGTCACGTCGACCGGCAGGCAGATCGGAATCGACTCGGGGATGCCGGGTGGCCGCGGCCCGCAGGGACGCTCGTAGCCGGCGCCGGATGAAGTCGTCCAGGGCGTTCCGGTCTGGAACGTGAGGTGGCCTCCCAGCGTCAGGTCCTGGTTGCCCAGGCGCCAGGTCCTGAACCCGAACGTGTTCCAGATCCACTCGCGGTCGTAGGTGCCGTTGGCGCCGCGCCGGTTGATCATGCTCGCCGGGTAGCCGAGCCAGTCCGTCAGACGGGCGACGCAGTCCTCCGGATAGAGCGGCGTCCTGCCGGTGCGGCGGTCCGGTCTCGTTTGGCCGGCCTGGCAACTGTCGATGTTCTGCTGGTTCAGAACGACGTGGGCCGCCTCGAGGTAGGTGCTGTTCGTGTTGTTCCACCAGGCGCCGGCGCCGGTCGTGTCCGTGCTGGCCCAGGCGAGGTTGTTGTAGAGCGCCCAGCCGTCCGCGAAGCGGCGGTTCAACTGGACCTGAACTCCCTGGAACGAGTTCTTCGCCGGATCGGCCATCTCCAGGGCCTCCCGGTTCAGAGTGGCCGGCCTTGCCGCCGGATCGTAGCCCTGCGCCGCCCAGGTCGCGGCCCGCGCGTCGTCGAAGGCGACCAGGATGTCGTACAGGTCGTGGTAGTTCCCGGTGACCCCGATGTTCCGACCCTTGTGATCGAGCTGGTTGTTGGAGAACATCATGTCCTGCAACTGCCACTCGATGTACTTGACGTCGAGGGCCCAGTTCGGACGGAACTGCCACTCGAGGCCGAGAATCCCCTCCTGCTTGTAGTACGTCTGCACGTCGTAGTCGAAGACGCCGGCCTGGACCGCGTCCCACATGAGACCCGGCGTCGTCAACTCCCAGGAGAGGTTGTAGCCCGGCAGCGGCGCGCCGACCGTTCCGTTGTGGAGGGAGTCCCGCCGCTGCGGAACCCGGCAGCCGTAGTTGGTCAGACCGACCGCCATCAGGTAGTCGAATGTCCCGATGTCCGCCGGGTCGCAGAAGAGGAAGACCTCGTGCCCTTCGTAGCCGTTCCAGAGGTCGTGCATGCTGGGAACGTTCGAGTCTCCTCCCGAGATCCACGCCTGGTTCAACATCGCGTGGTACTGGCCCCAGCTCGCGTTGAGCAGCAGGGCGCCGTCGCCCTTGATGTCGTAGGTGATGTTGATCCGCGGGTCGACGTAGGTGTCGTCGATGACCTGGCGGCGGACGTCGTTCCAGGCTTCCTGGGTCTCGGCCCGTAGGCCCATGTTGACCGTCCAGTGATCGCCGATCGTGAAGCGGTCGCGGACGTAGAAGCCGACGTTGCGCACCTCGCTGTCGCCGCTGCCGCGGCCGACGCAGGTACCGGTCGTGCGGACCACCTCGCCGTTGACGTGTTCGACCGTGGTCGGCCGGTGGGGCATGCCGTCGGGCGCGTTGCCTTCGCAGGTGAGGAAGGTCGAGTTGTGGTCGGTGAAGTAGCAGGTGCGGCCGCGGATGGGCGAGGTTCCGGTGCGGGTGAACGGCGTGGCGCAGGTGTCGTCGGCGATCGTCCCGGCGCCGAGGAACCCGAACGGGTTCGTCGGGTCGAAGCCCCAGCCCTGGAGCAGGGGAACGCGGGCGTTCTCACCCTCCCATTTCGTGTCCTGGTAGTCGAAGCCGTACTTCAGTTCGTGGTTTGCCCCCACGAACTGGGTCAGGCCGATGTTCGCCTGCTCCCTGGGGAAGGCGTTGAAGCCGAAGCCGTCGGAGAGGATCCAGCCGTTGTGCCAGGACGAGAGGTTCTCAGCGTCCCGATACACGTTGTAGTTGTTGCCGGGGTAGAAGATGCCCTTGCTCGGATCGAACGGGAACCGGAGCGGGTAGCTGGTGTCGCCGCCCGAGGTGTTCGTCGCCGTGTGGCCGGCGATCGGACCGCGGTCAAGCGACTTCGCCTGCAGGCAGGTCTCGACCATGCGCGCCGGCGTGTCTCGGTAGTTGTCCTGCGACAGCCACTCGAGGATGGGGATGCCGTCCACCGCCTGGGCGGCCGGGTTGTCCTGCTCGAGGATGTCGTGGCAGGCGAGGAACTTGTTCTCCTGGGTCTCCTGGTCGGCGAGCTTCGCTTCCAGGAACCAGTTGCCCGAGATCGCCCAGTTCCAACTGACGGTCGAGAGCACGCTGTCGTTCTCGTGCGGCGTCGGCGTCCAGTAGTCGTAGGACTGCCAGTTGAAGTAGTTCC
>JAAXHG010000166.1:57510-174817 GCA_012270995.1 Vicinamibacteraceae bacterium
AGGCTGACGTCGTACGGGTCGCCGCCGAGCAGGCGCTCCGAGTAGGCGTCATCGAACTCGCTGACGCCCACGAAGAACCAGAACCTGTCCCGACGGAGCGGGCCGCCGGCCGAGAACTCGTAGCCGTCGCTGGAACCGGCCCACTCGTCGGAACCGGGCAGGCAGGCCTCGCGGTTGATCGTCGAGACCTCCTCGACGATGCTGGGCGGAATCGCGCCGCGGCCCTGGTCCCGTTCGTCTCCGTGGCAGCGCTTGAACCAATCGACCGGGTATGGGCGGTTCCGGCGTTCCGCCAGCGAGGGCTGGTCCTTGTACTCCGCGCCCCAGTCAACGCGCTGGTGATTCCAGAGGATGTCGGCGTGCCAGCGGTTGGTGCCCGACTTGACGATGACGTTGGTGGATGAACCGATGTAGCGGCCGTACTCGGCGGACGAGCCGCCTGCTTCCATCGACACCTCGGTGACGGCGGTGGTCGGCAGGAAGACGCGGCTGCCGCCGAACTTGGCGAAGGTCGTGTCGACGCCGTCGACGTAGACGCCCTGGTCGGCGAAGTGGGTGCCGTTGACGGACGGCCGCGTCTGCTGGATGTCGTCGTTCTCCGCGTCGGCGGTGACGCCCGGCAGGGCGTTGATCACGCCGTAGTACGTGCGCGTCGTTCCCGCCGTTTGTTCACCGATCTCGGACGTCACGGTGCTGCCCGCGGTGACGTTGAACTTGTCGACCATGGGCGTCTGGGCCGTGACGTCGACGACGCCGCCTTCGACCGCCGCCTGCAGGGTGAGGTCGACGGACTTGCGGTCGCCGGCCGCGGCGTGGAAGTTCGCCTGAGCGTCGCCCAGACCCTCCAGTTCCGCTTTCAGGTCATAGGTGTCGGGAACGACGCCGACGAACCGGTACTGACCGTTCTCGTCCGTGACCGTGAACTTGTCGCCGCGACCACTGGAGAGTGTGACGCTGACGCCCGGTAGGGCAGAGCCTCCCGGGTCGACGATGGTGCCGCTGACGGTAGCGGTTTCCGGTGCGTCGGCAAACGCGCTGGCCGGGACCAGCAACATCAGGATCACTGCGAGACGCTTCATGAGCTCCTCCTCGGATCTGGTCGTTGGGGTACGTGGTTCGCACTATACGGCGGGACCGCCGGTTCTCAAAACGCCGCGGATAGGGATCCAGAATGTTGGACAGGCCCTGCCGGCCGCTCGTTGCGGCGAAGAGAAAAGGGGAGAGAGCCGAAGCCCTCTCCCCTTGATTCCGGTGAACCAAGGGCCGGCGTCCCTGGGTTCTGGAGTCCGGTTCTAGAACCGGAACTTGATGTTGGCGCGGATCTGCCGCGGGCGCTGGAAGAATCGGCGCACGGGGTAGACCTCGCCTCGACCGTCCCAGTCCCGACGGCGCTGCTGGTTGGTCGCGTTCAGGACCTCGACCCGGAGCTCGCCGCGAACATCCCGGTAGCCCATGGGGAAGCCCCAGGCGCCACTCAGGTTGACCGTGTACTCATCCGAGGTCCGGTGCCCTTCGGCGCCCGCAGGGAACAGCCGAACGCCGATGCCGGAGTTCGCCGTACCCGGCCGCGCGTCACTGGTCGGGTCGGAGGGCGTGATCGGCGGGCAGGTCCGGAGACCGGAAGGCCTCGCGCCCGGGGCGCAGGTCTTCGCGGCGCCGACGCCCGCGCCTTCCGACCGGTACCAGGGGGTGCCGGTCTGGAAGGTCAGGTGACCACCCAGCGTCAGATCCTGGTTGCCGATCCGCCAGGTCTTGAACCCGAAGGAGTTGTAGATCCAGGTGCGGTCGTACACGTGGTTCGGACCGCGCTGGTTGATCATGCTGCCCGGTATGCCGATGAAGTTGCTCAGCCGCGCGTAGCAGTCCTCGGGGAATGTCCTCGTCCTGCCGGTGCGGCGATCAGGTTCCGTCTGGCTTTCCTGACAGTCCTCGAGGTGGCCCTCGCCGAGGTTCACGTGAGCCAGCTCCAGGTAGCCGCTGTCCGTGTTGTTCCACCAGACGCCGCCGCCCGTCGTGTCCGTCTCGGACCAGGCCACGTTGTTGTAGAGCGCCCAGCCGTCGGCGAAGCGGCGGTTCAACTGGATCTGCAGACCCCGGTAGGCGTTCTTCGCCGGGTCGGCGTTGGCAAGGGCTTCACGGTTGACGGCGCTCGTGCGGTCGGCCTCATCAAAGCCGGCTGCCGCCCACCGTTCCCTTCTCGCGTCGTCGAAGGCGAGAACGATCTTCTCCAGGTCGTGGTAGTTCTCCGTGATGCCGATGTTGCGGCCCCGGTAGTCGAGCTGGAAGTTAGAGAACATCATGTCCTGCAACTGCCAGTCGATGTACTTGACATCCAGCGCCCAGTTCGGGCGGAACTGCCACTCGAGGCCGAGGATCGCCTCCTGCTTGTAGTAGGTCTGGATATCGAAGTCGAAGTAGCCCTCCTGGACCGCGTCCCACATCAGGCCGGGCTGCGCCAGCTCCCAGGACAGGTTGTAGCCGGGGATTCCCTGGCCCACCGTGTCGTTGCGGATCGTGTCGCGCCGCGAGGGGTGGTTGCAGTCGTAGCTGATGTAGCCGACGGACCTGAGGTAGTTCATGCCGCCGACATCCCCCGGATCACAAAAGAGAAAGACCTCCCGGCCCTCGTACCCGTTCCACAGGTCGTGCATGCTGGGCCTTGCCACGTCGCCGCCGGAGATCCACGCCTGGTTCAGCATCGCGTGATACTGGCCCCACGTGGCGTTGAGCAGCAGCGCGCCGTCACCCTTCACGTCGTAGGAGATGTTGATCCGCGGATCGACGTAGGTGTCGTCCACGACCTGACGCCGGACATCGTTCCAGGCCTCCTGGGTCTCGGCCCGCAGTCCGAGATTGATCACCCAGTGGTCGCCGATCGTGAAGCGATCGCGGATGTAGAAGCCGATGTCGCGGACTTCCGTGTCGCCCGAGCCGCGCCCGACGCAGGTGCCGATCGTGCGGACGATCTCGCCGTTCACGCGCTCGATCTGGGTCGGTCGATGCGGCAGACCGTCGGTGTGATTGCCCTCGCAGGTCAGGAGCGGCGAGTTGTAGTCGACGAAGTAGCAACCGCGGCCCCTCGTCGTGGCGCCGAGGAAGTTCGGGTTCTCGGGCGACGTGGTGTAGCCCCGCAGCAGGGAGCACGCATCGTCCTCCATCGTCCCGGCCTGGTAGTAGCCGAAAGGGTTGGTGGCGTCGAAGCCCCAGCCGTTGAACAGCGGCACGCGGGCGTTCTCGCCCTCCCACTTCGTGTCCTGGTAGTCGATCCCGTACTTCAACTCGTGGTTGGCGCCGACGAACTGGGTCAGGCCGACGTTGGCCTGCTCGCGCGGGAAGGCGTTGAAACCGAAACCGTCGGAGAGGATCCAGCCGTTGTGCCAGGCCTCCAGGTTCTCGTTGTCCCGGTACACGTTGTAGTTGTTGCCGGGATAGAAGATGCCCAGGGCCGGGTTGAACGGGAAACGCAGCGGGTAGCTCGTGTCGCCGCCCGAGGTGTTCGTCGCCATGTGACCTGCGATCGGACCGCGGTCGAGCGACTTCGCCTGCAGGCAGGTTTCCACCATGTTGGCCGAGGCCGCGGGGAAGTTGTCCTGCGCCAGCCACTCGAGGATGGGAATCCCGTCGACACTGAGGACTTCGGGGTTCTCCTGCTCGAGCTTGTTGTAGCAGGCGAGGTACTTGTTCTCCTGCGTCTCCTGCTGGGCGATCTTCGCCTCCAGGAACCAGTTGCCGGAGATCGCGTAGTTCCAGTTGACCGTCGACAGCACGCTGTCGTTCTCGTGCGGCGTCGGTGTCCAGTAGTCCGACGAGGGAATGTGGAAGTAGTTCCGGAAGGCGGGCGTGTCGATCGCCGAAGCGGCGAAGGAGTGCTCCGCGGTGGGCTGGAAGTTCAGCTTGAAGATGCGCGCGTCGTTGAACAGGCTGATGTCGTACGGATCGCCGCCGATCAGCCGCTCGGAGTACGCGTCGTCGAACTCGCTGACGCCCAGGAAGAACCAAGCCTTGTCGCGGCGGATCGGACCGCCGGCCGAGAATTCGTAGCCGTCGGAGGCGCCGGCCCACTCGTCGCTGCCGGGCAGGCAGGGCTCGCGATTCGTCGTGAACAGCTCCGAACTCAGGTCGCCGGCGGGGATCTTCCCGCGTCCCGCGTCCCGTTCGTCGCCGTGGCAGCGTTTGAACCAGTCGGCCGGATACGGCTTGTTCTGCCGTTCCGCGATCGACGGCTGGTCCTTGTAGTCGGCGCTCCAGTCGATCGCCTGGCGCTGCCAGAGTACGTCGGCGTGCCACCGGTTGGTCCCCGACTTGACGATCACGTTGGTCGACGAGCCGATGTAGCGGCCGTACTCCGCGGAGGAGCCGCCGGCTTCCATGGACACTTCGGTGACCGCGGTGGTGGGAAGGAAGACTCGGCTGCCGCCGAACTTGGCGAACGTCGTATCGACACCGTCGATGTAGACGCCCTGGTCGGCGAAGTGGGTTCCGTTGACCGACGGCCGCGTCTGCTGGATGTCGTCGTTCTCCGCGTCGGCGGTGACGCCCGGCAGAGCGTTGATCACGCCGTAGTACGTGCGCGTCGTGCCTGCCGTCTGCTCGCCGATCTCGGAGGTCACGGTGCTGCCCGCGGTGACGTTGAACTTGTCGACCATGGGAGTTTCGCCGGTGACTTCGACGACGCCGCCCTCGACTGCCGCCTGCAGCGTCAGGTCGATGGACTTCCGGTCGCCGGCCGCGGCGTGGAACTCGGCCTGGGCCGTGCCCAGTCCCTGCAGTTCCGCCAACAGCGTGTAGCCGTCCGGGACGACCCCGACGAAGCGGAAGTTCCCGTTCTCGTCCGTGAGCGTGAACTTGTCGCCACGCTCGCTGGACAGGGTGATGCTGACCCCGGGAAGGGCAGAGCCTCCGGGATCAACGATGGTGCCACTGACGGTTGCCGTTTCCGGCGCATCGGCGAACAGGCCGACCGGAACCAGCAGCATCAGAGCCACTGCGAGTCGCTTCATAAGCTCCTCCTCGAATCAGGTTGTACGAAAACGTGAGAGGGACTATATGACGGACCAACCGGATGTCAAGGAGCGGTTGATTGAGGCTACTGGCCTCTTGGCGGATCCGGGTTTCTGGATCCGGCGAGGTCCCGGCGGCGTTGCCGAGACGGGCGCCAAAGAAAAAGGGGAGAGAGCCGAAGCCCTCTCCCCCTTGAATCCCGTTGAACGGCCGGCTCGAAGCCCGCCGTTCTCCGTGCTGCGGTGCTAGAAGCGCAACCTCAGCGAGGCGCGCACCTGGCGCGGACGCTGGAAGAAGCGCCGCACCGGGTACACCTGACCGTCGCCGCCCCAGGAGCGCCGCCGCTGCTGGTCGGTGGCGTTCAGGACATCGACGCGGACCTCACCTCGCGTGTCGCGGAAGCCCATCGGGAAGCCCCAAGTGCCGCTCAGGTTGATGGTGTACTCATCCGACGTGAACCGGCCCTGCGTGCCCGGAGGATGCAGGTTGAAGCTGACGCCGTCGTTGGGAGTGCCGGGCTTCGGATCGTTGGGATTCCGCTGGACCCGCTCCACACCCTCGAAGTTGATGGACGCGCCTTCAGTACGGACCCACGGCGTACCCGTCTGGAAGCTCAGATGGCCGCCCAGCGTCAGGTCGTGGCCGGCCACTCGCCAAGTCTTGAAACCAAACGAGTTGTAGATCCAGGTCCGGTCGTAGGTGCTGTTGAGTCCGCGACGGTTGATCATCGACACGGGATAGCCAAGCCACGGCGTCAGTGCCTGAGTGCAGTCCACCGGGAAGAGCTCGGTGCGGCCGGTGCGACGGTCGGGAACCGTCTGGCCGGCGTTGCACTGCTCGATGTGTCCCTCCGTCAGGACAACGCTCAGGTTCTCGAGGTAGCTGCTGTTCGTGTTGTTCCACCAGGCGCCGGCGCCGGTCGTGTCGGTTTCCGACCAGGACACGTTGTTGTACAGGGCCCAGCCATCGGCGAAGCGCCGGTTGAGCTGGATCTGCAGACCGCGGTAGGAGTTCCTGGCTGGAGCGGCCTGGGCCAGAGCCTCGTCGTTGAGGTTCCGTTCCTGACCCAGGGCTTCGCGGGCGTCCGCCGTGGCGGTCACGATGTTGATCAGATCGTGGTAGTTGCCCGTGATGAAGATGTTCCGCGACTGATGGTCGTACTGGGTGTTGGAGAACATCATGTCCTGCATCTTCCAGTCGATGTACTTCACGTCGAGCGCCCAGTCGTCCGCGAACTGCCACTCCAGGCCGATGATGAGATCGTCCCGGTAGTACGGGTCGATGTCGTGGTCCCAGAGTTCACAGTTGACCCCGGCGACGTCGCCATCCCCCTGGCAGGGGCGAACCGCATCCCACATCAGGCCC
Organism: Vicinamibacteraceae bacterium; assembly: GCA_012270995.1. Taxonomy (GTDB): domain Bacteria; phylum Acidobacteriota; class Thermoanaerobaculia; order Multivoradales; family Multivoraceae; genus Multivorans. The sequence continues at coordinate 63,877 of JAAXHG010000166.1, forward strand.
GGAACCAGCGTGCTCCAGGCGAAGTTGTATCCCGGAAGCGCCGCGCCTACCGTACCCGCCTTCCGCGTGTCTTCACGGTCGGGGACGGGGCAAAAGACCCTGGCCTCGATCGGGTCGCAGAACAACCAGACCTCGTAGCCCTCGTAGCCGTTCCACTGGTCGTGCATCCCGCCGGCGGTATCGCCGCCGCCGGAGATCCACGCCTGATTCAGCATCGCGTGGTACTGGCCCCAGTTCGCCGTGAACAGCAGCCGGCCGTCGCCCTTCACGTCGTAGGAGATGCTGACCCGGGGATCGATGTAGGTCGCGTCCACCACCTTGCGGCGAACGTCGTTCCAGGCCTCCTGGATCTCGCCGCGAACGCCGATGTTGAAGGTCCAGTGGTCGCCGACGGTGAAGCGGTCCCTGATGTAGAGGGCCGTATCCGCCACTTCGGCGTCTCCGGTTCCACGCCCGATGCAGCTCGTCCGGTGGCTCCAGGGTGTCCGATGGATCTCGCCGTCCACCCGCGTGATCTCGACCGGGGTGAGCTCCGAGCCGACATCGCCCTGACAACTCAACTTGGGCGAGTTGTAGTCGACATAGGTGCAGCCGCGGCCGCGGGTCGTCAAGCCGGACCAGTGAGGGTTGTCGGGGCTCGTCCCGACGTTGCGGGTGAGGGAGCAACTGTCATTGCCCAAGCCGCCCGCGCCGCCGTACCCGAAGGGGTTGTACGAGTCGTAGCCCCACCCGTTCATGAACGAGGTGCGGGCGTTCTCGCCTTCCCACTTCGTGTCCTGGTAGTCCATGCCGTACTTCAGTTCGTGGTTGGCGCCGACGAACTGGGTCAGGCCGACGTTCGCCTGCTCGCGCGGGAAGGCGTTGAAGCCGAAGCCGTCAGAGAGAATCCAGCCGTTGTGCCAGGCGCCGAGGTTCTCGCCGTCGACGTAGACGTTGTAGTTGTTGCCCGGCCAGAAGAAGCCCCGGCTCGGGTTGAACGGGAACCGCAGCGGGAAGCTCATGTCGCCGCCCGAAGTGTCCAGTTCGGAGTGGCCCGCTTCGGGACCGCGGTCGAGCGCCTTCGCCTGGAGGCAGGTGGTGACCATGTCGGCCGGAACCTCGGGCAGGTGGCTGAGGCCGAGCCAGTCGAGGATCGGCTGGTCGCCCACGCTGAGGACCTCCGGGTTCTCCAGGGCCAGCGTGTTGTGGCAACCGAGGTACTTGTTCTCCTGGGTCTCCTGCTGCGCCAGTTTGGCCTCGAGGAACCAGTTGGACGAGATGCCCCAGTTCCAGTTGATCGTCGCCAGCTCGCTGTCGTTCTCGTGCGGCGTCGGCGTCCAGTAGTCGAAGGACTGCGGGTTGAAGTAGTTCCTGAAAGTCGGGGTCTCGATCCAGGAGGCGTTCATCGAATGGGCGTTGCTCGCCTGCAGGTTCAGCTTCAGGATGCGGGTGTCGTCGAACAGGCTGACGTCGTACGGATCACCGCCGACCAGCCGCTCCGAGTACGCGTCGTCGAACTCGCTGTAGCCGGTGTAGAACCAGAACTTGTCGCGCGCGATCGGTCCGCCGAACGAAACCTCGAAGCCGTCGCTGGCGCCGGCCCACTCGGAGCCGCCTGGACGGCAGGGCTCCAACTCGCGGGAGCCGTCCGTGCCGCCGGGAATCAGCCCGCGTCCCTGGTCGCGCTCGTCGCCGTGACAGCGCCTGAACCAGTCGGCCGGGTACGGCTTGTTCGTCCTCTCGGTGAGCGACGGCTGATCCTTGTAGTCGGCGCCCCAGTCGATTCGCTGGTGGTTCCAGAGTGCGTCGCCGTGGAACCGGTTCGTGCCCGACTTGACGATCACGTTCGTCTGGGAGCCCACGTAGCGGCCGTACTCGGCGGACGATCCGCCCCCTTCCATGGAGACTTCGGTGAGCGCCGTCGTCGGTACCCGGACCCGGCTGCCGCCGAACTTGGCGAAAGTCGTATCGACGCCGTCGATGAACACCCCCTGGTCGGCGAAGTGCGCGCCGTTGACCGAGGGACGGGTCTGCTGGATGTCGTCGTTCTGCGCGTCGGAGGTGACGCCGGGCAGGGCGTTGATGACGCCGTAGTACGTGCGGGTGACGCCGCCGATCTGGTCGCCGATCTCGCCCGCGACCGTGCTGCCCGCAGTGACGTTGAACTTGTCGACCATGGGCGCCTCGCTGGTCACCGTGACCTCGCCCTCGACTGCTGCCTGCAGAGTGATGTTCAGTTCTCTTCGGTCGCCCGCGGCGGCGCGCAGTTGCGCGGTCGCCTCGCCGAGACCTTCGAGCGTCGCGTTCAAGGTGTACTCACCCGGGGCGACCCCGACGAAGCGGTAGGCGCCGTTCTCGTCGGTGATGCCGAACTTGTCCCCGCGGTCGCCGCTCAGCGTGACGCTCACGCCGGGCAGCGGGGAACCGCCGGGGTCCACTACCTGGCCGCTGATCGTCGCCGTCTCCGGCGCGTCGGCAAGAGCGCCGACGGGCAGAAGCAGCACCAACGCGGCCGCGAAAAGTCGCTTCATCGAGATCATCCTCCTTGGTCGGTTCGATGAGATGCGGATAAAGAAAGCGGGGCATCCTCACCGAGTCCCGGCGCGATGTCAAATCGGGTCGGCTCGTAGGTCGAGGAGGGCGTTTGGATTCAAGTTGTTGGTTCGGCGTCCAGCGTCTTGAAGAGCTCGCGCGGACTCTCGGAGCGGGGCTCGAGGGTCAGGGCCGCGGGTGGACGGGCTCGATGTCGTCGCGCCCCTCGACGATGCGGTACAGCCTGTCCGGATCGACGTTCGTGAAGCTCTCTGTCCGGTCGCCCGCGGGCCAGTACACAGTGACCCGCTCGATCGCCGCCGGCCGTCCGAGGCCGATCGTCTGGCGCAGCGGATTGCCGCCGAAGCTGCCGCCGCCGTTCACCCGGCGGTGCACGGCGCGCCGGGCGCCGTCCGGGTCCACGAGGTCGACCCCGATGCGGGCGCCGATCGCCGAGCGGTTGCTCTCCGTTCCCACCAGCCTGAGCGCCAGCCACCGGTTGCCGAAGCCCGGGTTGCGGAACAGGGCGTCGCCGAACCGGTCCCCGGGATAGGCGCCGCCCATCTGCTCGAAGACGTCCAGGTCGCCGTCGCCGTCAAGATCGGCGAAGGCGACGGCGTGCCCCTTCTGCAGGTGGCCGAACCCGGCGGCGAGGCTGACGTCGACGAAGCGGCGGCCTCCCAGGTTGCGGTACAGGACGTTCGGCATGACCGCCTCGTAGTCGGGGTATCCGGTGCCGAGGTAGAAATCGAGGTGGCCGTCGTGGTCGAGGTCGCCGAAGTTCGAGCCCATCGGAAGCTGCAGGCGGGTGAGCCCGCTCCTCGCGGCCACGTCCTCGAAGCCGCCCTCGCCGTCGCCCCGGTAGAGCCGTGCCGGCTCCCACGGACCGGGATAGCCCTGGTAGCTCGCGGCGACGAAGCCGAGGCCGCCGCGGTCTCCGGTGTAGCTGGAGACGAAGAGGTCGAGGTTGCCGTCATTGTCGACGTCCCAGAACCAGGCCGGAAAGCTCTGGCGGGGACCGGTGACGCCGAGGCGCGGCGCCACGTCCTCGAAGGTGCCGTCGCCGCGGTTGCGAAAAAGGCGGTTCGGCCCGCCCAGCACGGAGAGGTAGAGGTCGGGAAAGCGGTCGTCGTCGTAGTCTCCCCACACCGCCGCCTTGACGAAGGCGCGGGCGGCGACGCCGGCTTCCGTCGCGACGTCGCGGAAGCGGACGACGGCGTCCTCGCCCGGCCCTTCGTTGCGGAAGAGCTGGGACGGCGCATCGACCGCCGGGCTGTGCTCGTTGCCGACGAAGAGGTCGAGGTCGCCGTCGTTGTCGAAGTCGGCCCACGCGGCGGTTTGTGTGGGGTAGTGGGCCTCGCCGAGGCCAGTGAGAAAGGTGACGTCCCGGAACACGGGCGGCCCCGGCTCGCCGCCGTCGGCCGACTCGTTCAGCAGCAGGGAGTTCGGGTGCCTGCCGTGAGGCCCGAACCACGCGCCGCGGAGCACGAACAGGTCGAGGTCGCCGTCGTTGTCGGCGTCGGCCTGGACGACGTTCAGGCCGCCGTAGAGGCCGTTCAGGCCGGCCGCGTCGGAGGCGTCGGCGAAGCCGCCCCGCCCGTCGTTCAGGAACAGCCGGGGCGAGACCGCGGGATCGAAGGTGGTGGTGAAGATGTCGAGGTCGAAGTCGCCGTCGAAGTCGTCGACGACCGCGCCGCCGGACAGGTTGAAGCTGTCGATCCCGAGTTCCGGGGCGACGTTCACGAACCGCGGGAACTCGGCCTCCGAGCCGAAGGCGGCTAACGGCAGCCGGTGCTCTGGCTCGACCGCCGCCGGGTGGTCGCCCAGGGTCATGTGCGCGAGGTTCAGCAGCCACCTCGCCTTGACCGTCTGGACGGAGTTCGGGGGTACGGCGTCGAGGTACTCGCGCAGCAAACGAGCCGCCTGCTCCGAGCCCTCGCGCTCGCGGTGGACCGCCTGGCCGCGGATCGGCAGGATGCAGGCCTCGGCGCCCCCTGGTGACCCGTGCAGCCCGGCGCAGTTCCTGCTTTCGCCGTACCGCAGCCAGGCGACGGCGATCCGGAACAGGGTTTCGGCCTGGTTCCCGAGGGTCGCCGGCGACTCGGACATGAGTCCGTAGGCCTCTCCGAAGCGCGCCAGGGCCGCGGCTTCGTCGCCGAGGCGGAGTTCCTCCTCCGCCAGGTTGATGAGCAGTGGGAACCTCGTGGCGGCTGTGGCCCCCGCGGCCGCGGCCAGCGCCTCGCGGGCGGCCCGGGCCGGGGCCTCCCCGAGCCAGGGGTTCTGGTCCAGGTCCTCCGTGCGGATCGTCTCCAGGGTCTGGAGCATGAGTTCGTGGCTGGCGTCGACGGCGGCCGGCCGGCCGGAAGACGGCTGTGCCGGCGCGCCGGCGGGCAGGAGAAGGACGATTGCGGTGCACCACCCCCCGAACAGGCTGGACGACGTCCTGCGTGCGAGGCCGGCGCGGATCCGGTGCACGACTAGTGCTCGCCGCCGGGAGCGCGGAGCGGTTCCCTTGCCTCGTAGAGGCGGAGTCGGTCCAGGCGCTGCGGCGAGTTGCCGCCGGTGGCTTTCCGCTCGCGGTCCAGGGCCCGTTGCTGCCAGGAGACGGCTTCCGCGAACCGGCCGGCTTCGGCCATTGCCATCGCCAGCGTCTCCAGGTGGTCGACGGCGGGTTGCTCGTCGACGACGGATTGGGCGAGTTCCACCGCCCGGGCGCCGTCGCGCACCGACGGATCCGGGCTCGTGGCAAGGATCCGGGCGAGCAGGTGCCGCACCGCAAGATCGCCGGGGAAACGGCCGAGTGCGGTTTCGAGCGCTTCGCGGGCGGCGGCGAACTGCCCGCTCTGGAACCTGGTCAGCCCGAGGTTGAAGTGGACGCGGAGGTCATCCGGCGTCAGCGCGGCAAGGGCCGCCAGGTGATCGGCGGCATGGATCGGTTCGCCGCTCTCGAGCAGCAGGGCCGCCAGCAGCCGGCGCGCCTCGACCGCGCCGGGGTCGAGGCGGACGATCGCCTCGAGTTCGGAGCGGGCGCCAGAGGCGTTGCCCGCGCCGGCCCGCGCCCGTGCCCGTGCCAGCCGCCACTGGAGGTTCTCCGGGTCGATGTCGGCGGCTCGTTCCAGGTGTCGCGCGCCCTCGTCGGTGCGGCCGGTCCGGCCCAGCAGGAGGGCGAGGTTGAAGTGCGCCGCGCCGTGTGAGGGCCGCACGTCGATGGCGCGCCGCAGGCGGTCTTCGGCGGCCGCCTGCTCGCCGGTCTCGATCAGGGAGCGGGCGAGGTTGAAGTGGACGTCGGGGTCGGCGTCGTCTTCGGCCAGGAGTTCCCGGTAGAGGGCGATCGCCTCCCCGTGCCGGCCGGAGCGGGCCGCGCGCACCGCGCGGTCGAAGCGCGCCTCGGTCTTGGCGCCGAAGAGCTGGAGCCGGTCGCGGAGGGGATCGACGATCGCGATCGGGACCTGGCGGTTGAGAGCAAGTTGGGCGCGCGCCCCGGCGGCGTCGCCGTTCGCTCGCAGCGCCATTCCCAGGTGGTGGTGGACGACGCTGCCTTCCGGCTGCGAGGCCAGGACCTCTTCGAACGCGGCGATCGCCTGCTCGATCCGGCCCCGGTCCATCGCCACCCGGCCGAGTCCGAACCGCGCCGCCGCGCTCTCGGGCCGTGTTTCGAGCGCTCGTGCGTAGGCCGCCTCGGCCGCGTCGAGATCGCCGCCGGCGAGATGGAGGTCGCCGGTGCGAATCAGGGTCGCCGTGTCGTCGGGACGCAGTTCGAGCGCGGCGCGTGCGGAGAGTCGGGCGCGCTCCAGGTCGCCGGCGGCGTCGCGGAGCAGCAGCTCGTAGTACGCCCACTGGAAATCGTACGGGGCGAGCAGTCGGAGTTGCGCCAGGCAGACGGCGGCGGCGCCGTGGAGCTCGTGGTGGAGATACCGCAGGCAGAGATCGCCGAAGGAGTTGGCCGCGTACTGGGCCTCCTCGTCCGTCACGGCGGCGCCGAGGGCGTCCGTTGCGGCAAGGCGGTCGCCGGCGATCTGTCCTCGGGTCTCGGCGTCCAGGTGGTCGAGCGACGGTTCCGGCACGGCTTCGAGCGAGAGCAGGGCGCGTACCCGACGAGCGTCGGCCGTCGCCTGCTGCTCCTGGGCGGCAACCGCCGTGACGCCGGCGAAGATGAGGCAGAGGACCCGGCTTGCCGCGGGCGCTGCTCCGTGCCGCGGCTTCCTGGGCGCCGGCGGCGATGGCGGACCGGAACCCGGCTGGCGCGTCCCCGTGCCAGCCGCGTCACGGGCCGAGCGCCCGTCTTCGGGCGGTCGGATGTCAAGCCCGTACACCGACGGGGCAACTCCCGGGCGAGGCGTGAGCGAGGTCAAGGTTGCCTGTCCGCGGCGCCGGCGCCGCGCCGTAGGGTCTGGTAGCGGCCGATCTCGACCATCAGTTCTTCGGTGCCGCCGTCGGGCCAACGGATCTCAACCTCGCGGACGGCGCCTTCCTCGGCCGCAACGCCTTCGCCCGGCAGGAAAAACAGCAGTCGCGGATCGCGCGCCGCCGCGTAGCTGCCGTCGGTGTGGACTCTCCGCCAGGCGCCTCCACCGGCGAGGCGAGCGCGGGCACCGTAGACGTCGATGATCCCCTGCTCGTCGTCGCCGGCGGGCTCGACGAGTCTCAGGCCCACCCAGTCGCGTCCCGGTCGGCGCTGATTCAGGAGCACGCGGGCCGGTCCGGCGTTGTTGGAGATGACGAGGTCCGGGTCGCCGTCGTTGTCGAGGTCGCCGACCGCCAGGCCGCGGCTGACCTCGACGTGGACCGGCCGCTCCCGGCGCTCCGCCGGCACGGCTTCGAATCGACCGCCGCCGAGGCCGCGGAAGAACTGGTTCTCCATGCGCAGGGGATGCGGGTCGCCGGCTTCGACTTGCGCCTCGAGCCGCCGGACCGCCCCGTTCACGACGTAGACGTCGAGCAGGCCGTCGCCGTCGACGTCGAGGCTGGCGGCGCCGAAGCCGGTCATCGGCCAGCTCGCGTCGATCAGGCCGGCTTCGCGGCTGCGGTCGTCGAAGAGCCCTTCGCCGCCGTTCAGGTAGAGCGTGTTGTGCTCGCGGACCAGGTGCGAGAGGAAGATGTCGGGCGCTCCGTTGCCGTCGAAGTCGGCGGCCGCGACACCCATGCTGGCCTGCGGACGTCCGTCGCGGTCGAACGCGGCGCCGGCGAAGACCGCGTCCTCAAGGAACGTGCCGTCGCCCTGGTTGAGCCATAGGTGGTTCGCCATCTGGTCGTTGGCGACATAGAGATCGACGAGCCCGTCGCCGTTGAAGTCGTCGGCGATCGCGCCCAAGGCCGTGCCGGTTTCCACCGAGTCGGCGCCCAGGCCGGAGCTGACCGTCGCGTCGACGAAGGTTCCGTTGCCGAGGTTGCGGAGCAGTCGGTCGGCCTCCGCCGGCTGGCTCAACGGGCCGCAGTAGTCCGGCTGGCCGCTGGTCAGGAAGCAGCGCTTGCGGTTGGCGCGGTGGAAGCGGTGGTAGTTGCCGACGTAGAGGTCGAGCCAGCCGTCCGCGTCGTAGTCGAAGAAGACGGCCGGCACGCTGAACCTGCGGTCGTGGACGCCGGCGGTCTCTGTGACGTCTTCAAAGCCGCGGCCCCCGAGGTTGCGGAGGAGTCGGTTCGAGCCCAGGTTCGTCAGGTAGAGATCGACCCAGCCGTCGCGGTCGTAGTCGCCGGTCGCGGCCCCGATGTTGTAGCCCGGCGCGTGCAGTCCGATCGCCGCCGTGACGTCGGTGAACCGGAGTTCTCCGGTTTCGGCGAGACCGTTCCGGAACAGGCGGTCGGTGGGTTCGGCCGCCGGCGGCGGAAAGACAGGCTGCCGGTTCTCGTCGCCTTCGAAGGAGCGGCCCTGGCCCAGGTAGACGTCTAGATCGCCGTCGTTGTCGTAGTCGAACAGGGCGACCCCGGCGCCCACGACTTCCGCGGTGTAGAGCTGCCCGGTCATCCCGTTGTAGTGGACGAAGTCGATCCCTACGTCGGCACCGACTTCCACGAATGCCGGCGAGGCGTCCTCAGGGCTTCCGGGCGCTACGGCGAGGATGGCGGCGAGCGCTGTAACGGCGATCATGAGCGGCCCGAATCATACGACCGCCGCTGGGTGCGCGGGTCTTCTGACCCGCCGCCGCCGAAGGCGTGTGACCCCGGGTCTTCTGACCCGGGGAGGAGAAGGCGGCGGCCGTCAGGCCGCCTCCGCTAGCGGACCGGCTCGGTCCCGATGACCTTGTCCCGCTCCAGTACCTTCAGTTCATCCTCGCTCAGGCCGAGCAGGCGCGTCAGCACCTCGCGGTTGTGCTGCCCAAGCGTGGGCGCCGGCCACTCGACGGCGTAGGGGCGGCTCGGGCCATCTTCGCTGGCCGGGCGAAAGGGCGCCGACGGGTTGGGCTGGTCGCCGACGTAGGCGCGCTCGCGCCACTGCCAGTAGCCGCGGGCCTCGAGATGCGGGTCGTAGAGCACGTCGAGCGTGTTGCGCAGCACGGCCGCCGGCACGCCCGCCGAGGCCAGGCGCCGTTCCAGGGCCAGACCGTCGTGGAGCATGGTGCGGGCCGCCAGCGCCCGGTCGAGTTCGTCCTCGCGTTGCTTGCGGCCCGCGGCGCCGGTGAAGCCGTGGTCTTCGGCGTCCATGCCCAGTACGTCGCAGAGTGCCCGCCACTGTTCCTCGGTCTCGACCGTGACCGTGATCCAGGGTTCCGCGCCGATGCACGGATAGACGCCCCACGGCGCGAACAGCGGATGACGGCCGCCGGAGCGTTCCGGCGGGGCGCCGCGGACCGCCTGCTCGATCAGGCCGTGGGCGGCGAGCGGGAACATGGACTGGACGTGAGAGAGGTCGACGTACTGGCCCTCGCCGGCTCGGCGTCGGTGCCGAAGAGCGGTCAGGAGCGCCGCGGCGCCGTTGATGCCGGCGATCGGGTCCCCGAGGGCGACGTGCTGCATGGTCGGCGGGTCTCCGGCGCGGCCGTTCAGGTGGGGGAGTCCGGACGCCTGCTCGACGGTCGAGCCGTAGGCGCGATGGTTCATCCAGGGGCCGCTCCCGCCGAAGGGCGGCATCGAGACCATGACCAGCTCGGGGTTCACCCGGCGGAGCCGGTCGTAATCGAGACCGAGCCTGGGCAGGACGCTCGCGGTGTAGTTCTCGATCACGGCGTCGGCCTTCGCAACGAGGCGCAGCAGGAGATCGACGCCGCGCCGGCTCGTCAGGTCGAGAGTGATCCCCAGCTTGTTGCGGCCGGTGGTGTTGAAGGCGGTCGACTGCTCGTAGAGCTTCTGGGCGATCGACTCCGGCGTCGACTCCCAGCCTCGCCACCAGTCGAAGTACTGGCACGACTCCACCTTGATCACCTCGGCGCCCAGGTCGGCGAGCTGGCGGGTGGCGAGCGGACCGGCCCATCCCATCGTCAGGTCGACGATGAGGATGTCTCCCAGCAGGTCGGGGCGGCGGCTGGCGGAGCCGAAGGTGGGTGGTTCGGCCGTTCCGGAGAGTCGGGGGCGAGAGACCGGAGGACCATCCGCGGCGGCGCCGTTGTGCTCGCCGAGGCGTGGGGCACGGCCGCCGCCGGCGGCGGGGGTGCGGTGGAGGCGGAAGGGCGTGCCGGGCGCGGGGAAGCTGCCCTGATCGGGGTGCTTCGCTTCGACCCAGGCGCCGCGGTCGCGAAACTGATCGAGTTCGAGGAGTTCGGCCGGGGTGGGAGCGAGGGCCAGGGGGATGCGGGCCGCCTGGCCGGCCTCCACCCACTCCAGTGCGTTCCGTTCCAGAAAGCGGGGCCCGAGTAGCGCGTCGATCCGGTCGGCGTCTTCGAGACGGTCGATCGACACCTGGTAGCGTGGCTCGGAGCCCAGCTCGGGAAGGTCCAGCAACGAACACAGGCTTCGCCACTGCGACGGGGTCACCGTGGTCACGCCGAGCCAGCCGTCCCTGCACGGGTAGACGCAGGCCGGGTAGGTGGGCCAGAAGCGGTTGATGCCGATCCGGGGGCGGATGACGCCGGACGCCAGCGTGCCGGGCGGACCGGGTTCGGTGATGCACATCGCGGCCTCGAAGATGGAGACGTCGAGGTGGGCCGCCGTGCCGAGACCGCCGGTCTCCCGCGCCAACAGATGGCCGACGCCGGCGACGTAGGCGAGGGTGCCGGCAACCACCTGGGGTGTGTGCCCCGTGGTCAGGATCGGAGGCCCCTCGGCCGGACCGACCGCCCGTGCCGCCGCAGTGTGCGCGCTGATGACCTGGTCCGTGGCGGTGCGCGCGGCGTACGGCCCCGTGGCCCCGAACCAGGACAGGGACAGGCGGATCTGGCCGTCGTGGAGCTCCCGGACGGCTCCGGGGTCGTCATCCAGGATGAGGTCGGCCCTGTGCAGGAGATGGACGGCGGCCGCATCCCCTGCGTGGGCGGTGACGCTCCGTTTGCCGAGGGACAGCCAGGTGGCGAGTCCGCTCGCTTCCGGTGCCGGGGCCTTCGGATGAAAGGGGGCCAGACCGCGGATCGGATGTCCCTCGCCGGGCGGTTCGAGGTTCGTGACCCGCGCTCCGAGGTCGCGGAACAGCTTGCCGCAGTAGGCGGTCGCGACCGTGCCGGCCGCGTCGACGACCTGGATGCCGGCGAGCGCCGCGCCCTGGCGGGACGGACTGTCGCCCGCTGTCTCTTCGTCGTTTCTCATCGAACCGGATGGACGCGGGATTGTAGATCGGTTGACGGGGTCGGTTGACGGGGTCGGTTGACGGGGTCGGTTGACGGTCAGGCGGGTGCGGAGAGGCGGCGTAGGATGCACGAGTGAACCGGCAGACGTATCTCCGACTCTCGGTGATGATGCTCCTGCAGTACGGAGTGTGGGGGGTGTGGCTGCCGGTGCTCGCCCGGTACCTCCAGGCGGAGCCCTCGGAGGGCGGTCTCGGCTTCACTCCCGGCCAGATCGGCTGGATCCTCGGGCTGGCGAGTTCGATCGGGGCGGTGACGGCGCCCTTCGTCGCGGGCCAGCTCGCCGACCGGTCCTTCTCGACCCAGCGGGTGCTCGCCGTGCTCCTGGTGGCCGGCGGCGTGGTCAAGATCATCACCGCCTACCAGACCACGTTCAGCGCCTGGCTCTGGCTGTCCGTGCTCTACTCGGTGCTCTACACGCCGACGCTGGCCCTGTCGAACTCGCTCGCGTTCGCCCACATGGACGACGGCGACCGGGAGTTCCCGCGGGTGCGGGTGTGGGGAACGATCGGCTGGATCGTGGCCAGCTGGGCCTTCCCGCTGTTCTGGTTGCTTTCCGACGTGCGGCTCTCCTGGCTGCCGCCGTTCTATGTCGGGGTCGAGGCGGCGGACGCGACGGCCCGCCTCGTCGATTCCCTGGTGTGGAGCGGAGTGCTCGCCTTCGGCTACGCCCTGTTCTGCCTCTTCCTGCCGCCGACGCCGCCGCGGCGGGACGCGGAGGAGAAGCTCGCCTTCGCGAAGGCCTTCGGGCTGTTCCGCCGGCGCTCGTTCGCGGTGCTGGTCGCGGCGAGCCTGCCGATCGCGGTGATCCACCAGATCTACTTCATGCAGACGGCGCCGTTCATGAGCGAGGTCCTGGGGCTTCCGGACAGCCGGATCGGACCGGCGATGAGCATCGGCCAGTTCGCCGAGATCGCCGTGATGGTAGCCACGGGCTGGTTGCTGTCGCGGTTCGGTTTCCGCCGCGTGATCACGATCGGCGTGCTCGCGTACGCGGCCCGCTACGCGATCTTCGGCAGCGTGTTCCTCCCCGTGCCGCTGATCGTCGCCAGCCAGGCGCTGCACGGCCTCTGCTACGCGTGCTTCTTCGCGGCCGCCTTCATCTACGTCGACCGCATCGCGGAGGACGATGTCCGCCACTCGGCGCAGACCGTGTTCGGGATCGTGATTCTGGGCCTGGGCCCCGTGCTCGCCGCGCCCGTGCTGCAGGTGCTCTCCGAGCTGTTCACCAGCGATGCCGGCGTGCTCGACTACTCGGCGCTCTGGTACTCGCTGTCCGCGCTGGCCGCGGTGACCATGGTGGGGTTCGCGGCCCTGTTCAGGGATCAGACGTCGCAGACGCGCACGCCGTGAGCTAGCGCGGCCAGCTTGTCCTCTCCCTTGGGGACAAATTCCTGGCCGACAATGCCCGTGTAGCCGGTCTCGAGAATGGCGCGCATGATCGCCGGGTAGTACAGCTCCTGGTTCTCGTCGAGTTCGTTGCGCCCCGGGTTGCCGGCCGTGTGGTAGTGGCCGATGTGCTCGTGGTAGTCGCGGATCGTGCGGATCACGTCGCCTTCCATGACCTGGGCGTGGTAGATGTCGTAGAGGATCTTGAAACGGTCGGAGGCGACGCGGTCCACGAGTTCGACCAGCCAAGGCATGTTGTCAGCCATGTAGTCGGCGTGGTTGACCTTGGAGTTCAGCAACTCCATGCAGATCGTGACGCCCTTCGGCTCGGCATGGCCGACGATCTGCTTCAGGGCCGTGACGCAGTTCTCGAGGCCTTCGCTGTCCGGCATGCCGTTGCGGTTGCCGGAGAACGTGATCACGTTGGGGAAGCCGGCCTCCGCGGTCGCGTCGATGCTCGTCTTGATCGCCTCCAGGCATTCCTCGTGGTTGGCGGGATCGTTCAGACCCTTCGGAATGCCGTGGCTGTTCGTCATCGCGCAGATCAGGCCGTGTTCCTGGATCGTGGGGAAGTCGCTCGCGTCGAGAATCTCGACCGATTCGAGGCCCATCGCCTTCGATGCCGCCGCGAGTTCCTCGAGGGGCATGCGGCCGTAGCACCACTTGCACACGGACTGGCGGATTCTCCCGTTCCTGATCACCCGCTCCTGCTGGGCCGCGAGCGCGGCCGGCGCCGCGGCAACCGCCGCAACCGAGGCGGCGCCGGCGATCAGGGTTCTGCGGGATAGAGGTTCGGCGTTCATCGGACGTCCTCCGGTGGGCGTTGAGGGTCTGAAGAGGGATGAAGGCAATCCTAGTCCGGCACGCGCTACGATTGCGCCATGGAGTTCACGGTCGGGGAAGGGCGAGGTTGGCGGTTGCCGGCGATCCTGGCCGTGTCGACCCTGCTGGTCTCCTCCCTGGTGACTGCCCAGTGGTGGCGCCCGGTTCCGGCCCGCTATCCGGAGGAGGGCCGCCAGTACCTCGAGGGGTTCGTCTTCTGCCGTGGACAGTACCGCCAGGTCGTCGACGAGTGGCTGGGGCAGGGCTGGTTCACCGACTACCCCGACTCCGAGTACAACTTCATGACGCGGCTGTCCCAGTTGACGACGGTCGAGATCCAGCGGACCGCCTACGGAGACCCGGAGCACCTGGTCCTGACGCTGGACGATCCGCGGCTGTTCGAGTTCCCGTTCCTGTTCATGTCGGATGTCGGCACGATCGGCATCAACGACATCGAAGCGGAGAACCTGCGGAAGTACCTGCTGGCCGGCGGCTTTCTCTACGTCGACGACTTTTGGGGTCCCGTGGCCTGGGACCGCTGGGCCAGCCAGATCGGCCGGGTGCTGCCTCCGGGCGACTACCCGATCGTCGACATTCCGCCGACGCACCCGATCTTCAGGACCTTCTTCACCGTCGACGAGGTGCCCCAGATCCCGTCGATCCAGTACTGGAACATGACCGGGCGGGCCGACACCTCGGAGCGAGGCATGAACTCAGCGGAGCCCCACTTCCGGGGGATCTTCGACGAGAACGGCCGCCTCCTGGTCGCGATGACCCACAACACGGACATCGCGGACGGCTGGGAGAGGGAAGGCGAGTCGCGGGAGTTCTTCGAGCGCTTCTCGCTGACGAAGTCGTACCCGTTCGGCGTGAACCTCGTTCTGTACGCGCTGTCGCACTGAGCGGCTCCCGCACGCGAGTCGCGTTCCGGACGGACTGCTAATGTCCGCTCGGCGGGGTCAGCGGTAGCGCTGGCCAGCAGTGACCGACACCACTCCCAGCGAGGAAACCACATGACACCTGCGACGCGTCGTTCCCGTCTGGCCGTTCTCACGGTCGCCGTCGCGGCGGCGACGATCCTGGCCGGCCCCGCCGGCGCCCAGCGCGGCCTCGACGACGTCCAGGTCACGGCCGAGCACGTCGCGGGCTCGGTCCACATGCTGACCGGCGCGGGCGGCAACATCGGCGTCTCCGCCGGCGACGACGGCATCCTGATCGTCGACGACCAGTTCGCTCCCCTGGCCGGCAAGATCCGGGCCGCCATCGCCGGGATCTCGGCCGGCGACCTGGAGTTCGTCATCAACACCCACTTTCACGGCGACCACACGGGCGGCAACGTGGTCTTCGGCGAGGAGGCGCTGATCGTCGCTCACACGAACGTCCGCAAGAGGCTCGCCGCGGGCGACGGCGCACGGGGTCAGCAGGGGGAGCCGGCGCCCAAGGTCGCGCTGCCGGTCGTCACCTACGACATCGGCGTGTCGATCCACTTCAACGACGAGCAGATCATGATCGGCCACCTGGAGGGGGGGCACACCGACGGGGACAGCTTCATCTACTTCATGGACTCGAACGTGATCCACCTGGGCGACCAGTTCTTCGCGGGGCGCTTTCCCTTCGTCGACGTCCTGAGCGGCGGCAA
Source organism: Vicinamibacteraceae bacterium (assembly GCA_012270995.1). GTDB lineage: Bacteria > Acidobacteriota > Thermoanaerobaculia > Multivoradales > Multivoraceae > Multivorans. Next base: position 78,946 of record JAAXHG010000166.1, read on the forward strand.
CGCGGTGGGGCTCAGGGACAGCATCGGCGGTGTCCTCGACCGCCTGTCCGAGGACGCGAAGGTGATCCCCGGTCACGGGCCGCTCTCCACGGTCGATGACCTGCGTACGTACCACCGGATGCTGACCGACTGCGTGGCCACCGTGAAGGCGGGTAGAGAAGCCGGCAAGTCGCTCGAGGACCTCCAGGCCGCGGGACTACCGGGCGAGTGGGAGGGCTGGGGCTCCGGCTTCATCAACGAGTCCGTGTTCATCGCATCGATTTACGAGAGCCTGTAGGAGGGTCGCCGTGCCGGTCATGCGCCTGGATGGAGTGTTGCGCTCGAAGCACGTCGTGCTGGTGGCCGTGCTGGCCCTTGTGGCCGGCATCGCGCCGGCGGCGCCGCCCGCGAGTTCGGATGTGGAAGGCGGCTGGCCGGCCTGGCGCGGTCCGAGCCGGACGGGGTCGGCGCCGGGCGGCAATCCGCCGATCGAGTGGTCCGAAACGAAGAACGTGCGCTGGAAGAAGGCGGTACCGGGCCTCGGTCTGTCGTCTCCCATCATCTGGGGCGACCGGCTGTACCTGACGACCGCGGTGCCGACCGGCGAAAGGGCCGCGAGCGCGCCGCGGGCCGGCAGGCGCGACGGCATCCCGCCGGACCAGGTGCTGAGCTACGAGGTCCACGCGCTGGACCGCGCGGATGGGTCGACGGCGTGGAAGCGGACCGTGCGCACGGAGGCGCCGTCTGGAGGCACTCACCCGGACGGGACCTGGGCATCCGGATCGCCGGTCACGGATGGCGAAGTGCTGATCGCCTTCTTCGGTTCGCAGGGACTCTACGCCTTCGATCTCGAAGGCGCCGAACTCTGGCGCCGCGACTTCGGCGACATGAGGACGCGGCTCGGTTTCGGCGAGGGAAGCTCGCCGGCGCTTCACGGCGACCGGGTGTTCGTCATCTGGGACCACGAGGACGACTCCTTGATGTTCGCTCTCGACAAGATGACGGGCGAGGAGATCTGGCGGCGCGAACGGGACGAGATGACGGCCTGGACGACGCCGCTCGTGGTCGAGCACGGGGGCCGGACGCAGGTGATCACGAGCGCGACGAACCGCGTTCGCGCCTATGACGCGGACACCGGCGAAGCGATCTGGGAGGCGACGGGCATGACCCTCAACGCGATCCCGTCGCCGGTGTACTCCGACGGCGTCGTCTACCTGACCAGCGGTTTCAGGGGTAGCAAGCTGCTCGCCGTTCGGCTCGACGGGGCCGAAGGGGACATCACGGGCACGGAGAACGTGGTGTGGTCCGTTGACCGGGACACTCCCTACGTGCCTTCGCCGCTGCTGCACGATGGCGTCATCTACTTCACGAAGTCGAACAACGGCATCCTGTCGGCGTTCGACGCCAGGACGGGTGAGGCGCTCTACGCGAACCAGCGGCTGGGGCCGGTCCGCAACGTGTACGCGTCGCCGGTCGGGGTCGGCGACCGCGTCTACTTCACGAGCCGCGACGGGGAGTTCCTCGTCGCGAAGGCCGGACCAACCTTCGAGGTCCTGGCCGAGAACGAACTCGACGACCGCTTCGACGCCTCACCGGCCATCGTCGGCGACGAGATCTACCTGCGCGGCCGCCGCAACCTGTACTGCATCGCTGCGCCGTAGCGGCGTCGGTTGCACCCGCCCGGACTGGCTGGACGGCGTCTGCCCGTTGGCGCGCCGGGTTAGCTGGCGAGGGGAACTTCGAGTACGACCGTCTCCGGGAGGAGACAGAGCTGGTCGTCGCAGGCCTGGAGTCGGAGGGAGATCGGGATCGAGACCGGGCGTGGATCAGTGGTCGAGGCAGGCCTGAGCCGGAACGAGATGCGCCGCTGTCCCTCGTAGATCAGGACGTCGCCGGACTGCGTGCTGACCTGGGTTCGCCGGGGTTCCGGGTAGCGGAGGTTGGTGATGTCGAAGCGGCCGCCAGCGCCTTCGACGGTGGTGCCGATCAGGTCTTCCTGGAGCGGTTCGGGACCGTTCAGGTGCCAGCCTTCCTGGATCATGAGGTCGACGTCGACGTCGTACTCGCCGACGTCGTCAGCCGGTCGCAGGGTGGCGGCGGCGACGACGGCGCCGTTGCCCGCGGTGGCGCGTGGTCCCGGGTCGCCGTCGAGCGCCACGGCGAGACCGGTCAGCATGTAGGTGTAGGCGGCCGGTATGCGTTCGACGTTCGTAGCGAACGCGGCGACGGTGGCGAGGGCGCGGTCGGTGGCGTTCCGGTCGCCGGTGCGGCGGCCGAGTTCGGCGAGGGCGCGGACGGCGACCGAGTTGCCGGAGGGTACGGCGCCGTCGGTCGGGCTCTTCGGCTGAGCGATCAGGAGGTTCGCCTTCTCCCGCTCGGCGATGAAGAAACCGCTGCCGGGGCTCGGTGGAGCGGGGACGCCTTCCTCTGCGGGAGCAGGAGTGGGATCCCAGAAGCGCTCGACCATCTCGGCCGCGACGGTCGTGGACCGTTCGAGCCACTTGCCGTCGGAGGTCACGTCGGAAAGAGCGACGAAGGCGTGAGCCAGGTGGGCGTAGTCCTGGACCAGCCCCGGAGTCGACGCTTCGCCGTCCAGCCAGACGCGCCACAGGCCGCCGTCGTCGCGGCGGTTGTTGCGCCACAGGAACTCGGACGCTCGCGCGGCGGCCTCGGCGTAGGCCGGCTCGGCGAGCGCGTCGGCGGCCTCGGCCAGGGCGCGGATCATCATCCCGTTCCAGGAGGTGAGCACCTTGTCGTCGCGCAGGGGATGGAGACGGCGCTCCCGGACCTGATAAAGGCGTTCGCGGATGCCGTCGAGCCGGTCGAGCAACTCGTCCAGCGGCAGTCCGAAGTCGGCGGCGCTTTCGTCGAGCGGGCGGTCGAGGAAGAGGATGTTCCGGTGTTCGAAGTTCCCGGCGTCGGTGCCGCCGAAGAGGCGAATCGCCAGTTCGGCGTCGGCGGGCTCCAGGGCCTCCCGTAGCTGGTCCTTCGTCCAGACGAAGAACTCGCCCTCGACCGATTCGCCGTCCTCGGCTTCGCTGTCCGCGTCCGTGGCGGAGTAGAAGGCGCCCTCCGGGGAGGTCATGTCGCGCAGCACGTAGTCCGCGGTCTCGCGGGCCACCCGCGCCAGCAGCGGATCGCCGGTCAGGCGGTAGGCCAGCGCGTAGGCGCGGAGCAGGTGAGCCTGGTTGTAGAGCATCTTCTCGAAGTGGGGCACGAGCCAGTGCCCGTCCACCGAGTAGCGGTGGAAGCCGCCGCCGACCTGGTCGTGGATGCCGCCGCGGGCCATCGCGCGCAGCGTGAGCAGGGCGGCGTCGAGCGGTGTCCGGTCGCCGGTGCGGAGCGCCTCCTCCAGAAGCAGCAGCAGGTTCGTTTCGTTCGGGAACTTCGGCGCTCCGCCGAAGCCCCCGTGCACCCGATCCGTGCTGGCGACGAGGCCCTGTACCGCTTCGTCGATCACCGCGCGGCCCAGGTTCTTCGCCGCGCCGCGGGCCGCCGTGATCTGCCGAACGAGATCCGTGATCTGGGCGGCGCTCGTTTCGAGGTCGGCCCTTCGTTCCCGCCACGCGGCGTCGACCTGGCGCATCAGGTTGACGAACTGTTGCGGCGGAAAGTACGTGGCGCCGAAGAAGGGCCGGCGGTCGGGGAGCAGGAAGCTCGACATCGGCCAGCCGCCCCGCTGCTGGGTGACCTGGACCGCGGTCATGTAGATGTCGTCGATGTCGGGCCGCTGCTCCCGGTCCACCTTGATGCAGATGAACAGCTCGTTCATCAACGTCGCCATCTCGACGTTGTCGAAGCTCTCCCGCTCCATCACGTGGCACCAGTGGCAGGTGGAGTAGCCGATCGAGAGGAAGACGGGCTTGTCCTCCGCCCGCGCCCGCTCGAAGGCCTCTTCGCCCCAGGGGAACCAGTCGACCGGGTTGTGCGCGTGCTGCCGGAGATAGGGCGAGGTTTCGAGGACGAGCCGGTTCAGGAACAGCGGCCGTCCGTCCGCATCCAGGTGCTCGGTCCGGGGCTCGTAGTCGGCTGGCATCGCCGCCAGCGCGGCTTCCAGTCTGGCCTGGAGCTCGGGCGGACGCGCTCCGGCGCCAGGAGGCGGGACGGCGAGGGCGGGGGCGTTCGACACGGACAGCCAGACGACGGTAAGGCCCCCTGCGATCCAGGCGGCATGCGGCACGGCATCGAGGATAGCCCGCCCGGTGCTTCTCGCTGGCTCAGTGTCTCGGCCCATTCCGCCCCAGACCCACGGCGCTGCTACATTCGCGCGGATGCTTGAACTGCGGCCCCCGCCGGCGGGCCGGAAGCTGATTCTGGAACTGCGGCGCGAGTTGAAGGCCGCCGGAGACCCCGAGCGGGCGAAGGGGCAGCAGTCCTACATGAAGTCGGAGATGCCCTTCTGGGGCGTGAAGACGCCGGAACTCCGGAAGATCGGCCGCGCGGCTTTCCGGAACCACCCGCTGGACGGCTTCGAGGAGTGGCGGGCGACCGTCCTGACCCTGTGGCGGACCGCCGGCCGCCGCGAGGAACGCCACGCCGCGATCGACCTCAGCGGCTACCGGGCGTACCAGCCGCTGCGCACGATGAAGGCCCTGCCCGTCTTCGAGGAGATGGTCCTGACCGGCGCCTGGTGGGACTACGTGGACGCCGTTGCGAGCCACCGTTTGCGGGAACTCGTCGAGCGGTATCCGAAGACGATGGCGAAGCGGATGAACGTGTGGAGCCGGTGCCCCGACATGTGGAAGCGGCGCGCGTCGATGATCTGCCAGCTCGGCCGCAAGGTTGCGACGGACCTGGACCTCCTGCACGCGACGATCGGCGAGAACCTGCTGGGGTCGCGCTTCGGCGGCGAGTTCTTCATCCGCAAGGCGATCGGCTGGGCCCTGCGCGACCTGGCCTGGCACGACCCGGACGAAGTGCGGCGGTTCGTGCGGGAGCACGAGGAGCGGCTGAGTCCGCTCAGCCGGCGTGAGGCGTTGAAGAACATTGATCGCGCGCTGGCGCGCGATCAACGTCGCAGTCCCTGCGCTGGTCAGCCAGCGCGGGGATGCCACCTGCAGGGATGACACCTGTCGTGAACACGGGGTGCCGGCGGATCGCCGTCCTGGTCGTCACCGTCCTCGTGCCGACGATCGTCGCGTGCCAGGCCGGCGACGAGCCGCTCCGCTGGCTCGACTGGGCGGACGAATCCCATCGCCAGGTCGTCGTCGACCGGGAACCGGGGCAGTACCTGGGCCATCCGACGACCGTGCTGCTGTCCGACGACCGCTCGATCCTGACCGTCTACCCCAAGGGCCACGGCGCCGGCGCGATCGTCATGAAGCGTAGCGGCGACGGCGGGCTCACCTGGAGCGAGCGGCTGCCGACGCCGACGAGCTGGGCGACATCGATGGAGACGCCGACCGTCTTTCCGGTCGACCTCGCGGACGGCCGGCGCCGCCTCATCATGTTCTCCGGGCTCTACCCGGTGCGGATGGCGCGCTCGGAGGACGAGGGCGAGACCTGGACCGAGCTCGAGCCGATCGGTCACTTCGGCGGCGTCGTCGCGATGTCGTCGGTCGACCGGCTGCGCAGCCTGGACGGCGAACTGATGGCGCTGTTCCACGACGACGGACGGTTCTTCCGCCGGCCGACGTCCCGCTACGAGCGGATCCCCGGCTTCGAACCCGAGTTCAAGGTCTACAAGACGATTTCGCTCGACGATGGTCTCACCTGGTCCGAGCCCGAGGTCATCGCCGAGCACCCGGAGGCGCACCTCTGCGAGCCGGGGCTGATCCGCTCGCCGGACGGGCGCGAGATCGCGGTGCTGCTGCGGGAGAACAGCCGCCGGTTCAACTCCTTCGTCATCTTCTCGCCCGACGAGGGCCGCACCTGGAGCCGTCCGATCGAGCTGCCGTCTTCGCTCACCGGTGACCGGCACGTCGGCCGCTACGCGCCGGACGGCCGTCTCTTCATCACGTTCCGCGACCAGGCGCCGTCCAGTCCGTGGCGAGGCGACTGGGTGGGCTGGCTGGGCCGCTACGAGGATCTGCGGCGCGGTGGCCGTGAGCCCTGGGCGGGCGAGGCGCGCGTCCGATTGATGGACAACAGGTACGCCGCGGACACGGCGTACCCGGGCCTCGAACTGCTGCCGGACGGCACCTTCGTGACCACCACGTACGGCCACTTCACGCCGGGAGAGGAGCCGTGGGTCGCGTCGGTACGGTTCACCGCGGCGGAGCTCGACGCGGCGGCGACGGTAGCGCCGGCCGGGAAGCCGTCGAGGCCAGTGCTCCGGGTGGGGACCAGCGGCGACTATCCGCCGTTCTCGGTGCTCGCGTCGTCGGCGGACGGAGGGGAAGCTGCCGGAGGGGCCGGAGATGACGCCGAAGGCCCGACCCGTAGCGGCTTCGCCATCGAGGTCGCGGAGCGACTTGCTTCCGACCTCGGTTTCGACGTGGAGTTCCGCCCCTTCGACTGGCCGGACCTGGCGTCGTCGATGGTCGCGGACGAGTTCGACATCGCGATGAGCGGCACTACCTGGCGGCCCGGGCGGGCCGCGGTGGGGTGGATGAGCCGGGCGGTCGCCGCCGGCGGTCCCTGCGTGGTCAGCACGGGGTCCGCGCCCGAGCCGCCGCGCCGCGTGGCGGTCAATCGGGGCGGCATCCTGGAGCGCTGGACACGGGAGCGCTTCGGAGGCGGCGACAGCGAGATCACTGCCGTCGACGACAACCTCTCGCTGCCCGGCCGCCTGGAACGGGACGAGGTGGACGCCTTCGTCACCGACTCGTTCGAGGTCGAGCACTTGGGCCGCGACGGATGGCTGCGTCGCTGCGAGCCGCCGCTCGACCGCAAGGTGCTCTGGGTTGCTCCCGAACGCGCGGATGAACTCGGGCCCGCGGTCGACCGGTGGATTCAGCGCAACGAACGGTGGCTCGAAGCCCGCCGCGAGGAGTGGTTCGGCGGCGGCCAGCGCCGCGACGAGCTGGACCATCTGCTCGACCTGACGGCTCGCCGGCTCGCCTTCATGCCGGTTGTCGCCTCCTGGAAAGCGGCGCGGGGTGCGCCGATCGAGGACGTGGAACGGGAGAGGGTCGTGCTGGAGGCAGCGGAACGGAACGCTGCCCGCTTCGGGCTCGATCCGCAGCCGGTACGCGACTGGTTCGCGCTTCAGATCGACCTGGCCAAGGCGGTCCAGCGCCGGACGCCGGCCGCGGCGCCGACCCTCGAACTGGAGGAGATCCGGCCGGCCCTGATCCGCCTGGGGGAACGCCAGGTGCGTTCGCTGCGGGCCTTGCAGAGCCAGGCCGGAAGCAGCCTGTCTGTCACAGGCCCGGACCTCCAGGTGCTTACGCCCTTCCTGACGGCAGCGGAAGTGGAGCGCGTGCGTTCCGGCATCGTCCGGCTGCAGGCCGATCTGGGGTCCGGACGCGGCGACTGAGCGCTGCGCGGTTAGCTCACCAACAGGTTGCTAGCCCATGGCAGCGATGATGGCCCGCGCCATCTGCCAGGTGGACGACTGGCCGCCCAGGTCGGGGGTCAGGCTCCGGCCTTCCTCGAGGACGGCGGTCACCGCCTGATCGATCCGGTTCGCTTCGTCGTAGAGGTCGAAGTGCCGGAGTAGCGCGATGGCCGGCGTGAGCAGCGGCAGCAGGTTCGCCTGGCCGGTACCGATCAGGTGCGGGGCGTCGCCGTGGACGGCCTCGAAGACGTGGCAGTCGTCGCCGACGTTGATTGCGTGGCCGGTGGAGATGCCGCCGGCGAGGCCGGCGCCGAGGTTGCTCAGGATGTCGCCGTAGAGATTCTCCATCAGCATGACGTCGAAGTCGTACGGATTCAGCACGAGGCGCATGCAGGCCGCATCGACGATGCAGTCGTCGACCTCGATGTCGGGGTAGCCGGCGGCGACCGACCGGACCGTGTCGAGGAACAGGCCGTCGCTCTGCTTCATGATGTTCGCCTTGTGGATCGCGGTGATCTTCCGGCGTCCGTGACGCTGGGCGATGCGGAAGGCGTAGTCCGCGATGCGTTCACACGCCGCGCGGCTGACCACCTTCATGCTCTCGACCACGCCGTCCACGATCTCGTGCTCGATGCCCCGGTAGACGCTCTCGGTGATCTCGCGGATGAGCAGCACGTCGAGGTCGGGATACCGCGTCGGCAGCCCCGGCACGGAACGCACGGGACGCACGCTGGCCCAGAGCCCGAGCATCTGCCTGAGGGCGACGTTCGGGTTCTGCGGTCCCGGCCCCACGCGCACGGCGTCGCGGCCCGGGCCGATGAGGCGGGTCTTCAGCGCCACCCGGCAGTCGCGGATCGCGTCGGCCGCTTCACCCAGGACGGTCTCCGTGTTGCGTCGCACCGCGGTCGGCACGTCGACGCGGACGAAGTCGAAGTCGGCGCCGACGGACTCCAGGATCTCGAGCACCGGCGGCGCGGTCTCGGCGCCGATGCCGATGCTGCCGACGATCAGGGCGACCCGGGGCCGGGCTGCGGTCCTGTCGTCCGCGGTCATCGGGCGGTCTCCCGTTCCCCGGCGACGGCGTCGAGTTCGGCCAGGAGCGCGTCGGTGAGTTCGGAGGTGTTCGCCGATCCGCCCAGGTCCCGGGTGAGCGACTCGCCGCCGACCAGCAGGCGCTCGACGCCGGCGCGAAGGTGGTCGGCCGCGTCGGCTTCACCCACGTAGCGGAGCATCAACTCCGCCGACAGGATGAGGGCGATCGGGTTGGCCAGGTCGCGGCCGGCGATGTCCGGCGCCGTGCCGTGAACCGCCTCGAAGACGGCGCAGCCCTCGCCGTAGTTCGCGCCCGGAACGACGCCCAGGCCGCCGACCAGTCCGGCGCAGAGGTCGCTGATCAGGTCGCCGTCAAGGTTGCCCATGACGAGCATGTCGAAGCGGGTGGGGTCCGTGGCCAGGTCGAGCGCGAGATTGTCGAGCGGCAGGTACTCGACCTGAAAGAACGGGTACTTCCGCTCGCACTCCCGCGCGCAGTCCAGAAACAGGTTGTCCGAGAGCGGCGTGATGGAGGCCTTGTGGACGATCGTGAGCTTCTTGCGGCCGTGGCCGCGGGCGTACTCGAAGGCGAACTGCATGATCCGCCGCGACGCGTCCCGCGTGACGATCTTGAGCGCCTCGACGACGCCGTCGACGACCTCGTGCTCGCGGCCGCTGTAGAGCCCCTCCGTGTTCTCGCGCACGATGATCTGGTCGACGCCCTGGTAGCGGGCCAGCGTGTTCCCCGGCAGCGAGCGCACGGGCCTGACGCAGGCGAACAGCTCCAGCGACTGGCGCAGCAGGACGTTGACGCTGCGCCAGCCGCCGGCGACCGGCGTCTGCAAGGGTCCCTTGATCGCGATCCGGTTGCGGCGGATGGAGTCGATTGCTTCGTCAGGAAGCGGCGAGAGCCCCTGGTCGACCGCGGTGCTGCCGGCCACGACCGGTTCCCAGTCGATGCGGCCGCCGGTGACGAAGTCGACCGCGCGGACCATCGCCTTGCTGACCTCGGGGCCGATTCCATCTCCCGGGAGGAGAGTGACCGAGTACTTCAAGAGGCCGTGTCGTCGACCATCGCCTCGATCAGGCAGGGACCGGGCTCGGCGAAGCCGCGCTCGAGCGCCTGCGTGAGCTCCTCGCCGGTCCGCGCCTGGACCGCCGGCATGCCGAAGCCGCGGGCCAGATCGAGCCACTCGACGCGGGGACCGGAGAGGTCGGTCAGGTTGACGCTCTGCGGTCCGAGTTCCGTAACACCGGCGCGATGGAGCTCCACCTGGAGGATGCGGTAGACGTCGTTCGCGAACACCAGGTTCACGACGTCGACGCCCTCGCGGACCTGGCTCCACAGCGCCTGGATCGTGTAGAGGCCGCTGCCGTCGCCCTCGAGATTCAGGACCTTGCGGTCGGGGCAGGCGATCGCGGCGCCGAGGGAAGCCGGCAGGCCCATGCCGATCGCCCCGCCGTTCTCCTGGAGATAGGTGTGGGCCGGCGCGTTCATCGTGGCGGGGTAGAAGCCGGCGCCGGCGGTGATCCCCTCGTCCATCACGATCGCCTGCTCGGGCAGGGTGGCGGCGATTGCCTGAGCGGCGACGCGGACTCCGATCGGGCCGGAGGGCGCCGGCGGCCTCTCGATGTTCCGGGCCGGCGGTTCTTCCTTCGCGTCGAGCGCGCCGGCCAGTTCGCGGAGGGCGTGGCCGCTGTCTTCGGTGGGATGGCTGAGGACGACGACCTCCGTGGAATCCGGGATCAACCGGCTGACGCCGCCCTCGTAGCCGAAGAAGGCGACCGGATCGAGCGCGCCGGCCAGGACCACCGTGTCGACGCCGCGGAAGAACTCCACCGCCTGTTCGGGAAAGTAGGGCACTCGTGGAAGCAGCGGCAGGTGGGGGCCGCGTTCCATGCGTCCACAGAACGTCTCGGCGGTGAGCCGGCAGCGGGTCTTCGCCTGCACCCGGGCCGCCGCGCGCTGGGCGGCCTCCGTGAAGCCGGAGCTGCCGAGCATCAGCATCGTCCGCTCGCCCTTCGAGGTGGCGAGGCGCGCCCGCTCGACCGCCTCGGGCCCCACCAGCGCGGCGGGCGGTGGCGTCGGCTCGACGATCGGACCGTACGCCTCGTTCCACTGGCAGTCGGTGGGCACGATCAGCGTGGCGACCTGTCCGGGATGACGGCGGGCCGCCGAGATCGCGTCCGCCATGTCGCGGGAGATGTGTTCCGCGGAGGCCGAGGTGCGCTGCCAGTCGGACACGGCCCGGACGAGGCTCTCGACTTCGGTGTTGAGAGGCGGGTCGTAGTTCCGGTGCCACGTCGGGTGGTGACCGATCACGTTGACCAGGGGCGTGCGTCCGCGGCGGGCGTTGTGGAGGTTCGCGAACCCGTTGGCGAAACCCGGTCCGAGGTGAACGAGGGTCAGGGCGGGCTTGCCGGTCATTCGTCCGTAGCCGTCGGCGGCGCCCGTGGCCACGCCCTCGAACTGGGCGAGGACGCCGCGCACGCCCTGGATCTCGTCGAGCGCCGCCACGAGGTGGATCTCCGAGGTTCCGGGATTCGCGAAACAGACCTCGACGCCGGCGTTGGCGGCGGTTCGGAGCATGGCCTGGGCGCCGTTCATGGAACGCGGAGGGTAGCAAGTCGGGACGAGACGACGATGGGCGCGCTGGGGGAGTTCCGGGCCCGAGCCCCGACCGCGAAGTTGAGCAGCTCGCTAAGCCTCGGCCTCGACGGGAAGATCGAGCGGCAGGGCCGTGGTGCGCTTGATCTCGTTCAGCACGATGCTCGTCAGCAGCCGGTCGACCCCGGGGATGCCCGCGAGGTGATCCGCGAGGATGTGTTCCAGGTGTCGGTAGTCGCGGGCCACGACCTTGAGCAGGTAGTCGTGTTCGCCAGTGAGGAAGTGACACTCGAGCACCTCCGGCAAGCTCCGTACCGCATCGCAGAAGTGCTGTCTCGCGTCCGCCTGGTGGTGAGTCAGGTAGACCTGCACGAAGCACAGCAGACCCAGGTCCACCGCGTTTCGGTCCAGCAGGGTGACCCGCTGCTGGATCACGCCCCGCCGCTCCAGCTTGCGCAGGCGCTTCTTCAGGCCGGAGGCGGAGAGGCGCACCTTGCGGGCGAGATCCACGTCGGTTCGATTCGAATCCTCCTGCAGGAGCGCGAGGATGGCGTAGTCGGTGGCGTCGAGGGGCCGAGCAAGGGAGCGCCTCGACTCCGCCGCTCCCAGATCGTCTGTCTTTTCCATGGCGCGGGAGTGTACACGGACACGCGGTAGTGTGGAATCAACACTTGTTCGATGCTGTTGGCTCTGATAGCGTTCCAATCATGCCAGTACATGCCCATTCCTATACCGGACCGCCCGCACCGGTGCCACTGTTGGCATCCCGGCCGCCGCGGAGTCCGGCTTCGAAGGCGCCGCGAGTCGCATCGTGGCTGCAGGGTCGGGAGCGCTCGCTGCTGAGGCGGCTGGTCGATCAGATCGCCCGGCCCGGCGTGGTGTCGCTCGCCGGCGGGCTGCCGGCCGTAGAGCACTTTCCCTCGCAGGCCTATGGCGAGATCGTGCGTGAACTGCTGTGCGATCCGGAGTCGATGCAGTACGTCCCGTCATGCGGGGAACTGAAGGAACGCATCGTCGAGGTGATGCGGCGTCGCGGGGTCGAGTGCGGGGCGGACGAGATCCTCGTCACGACGGGGGCTCAGCAGGCCCTGGACGTCGCCGTGCAGGGAGTGCTGAACCCTGGCGGGAGTGTCGCGGTCGAACGCTTCGCGTACGCGGGTTTCCGGGAGGTCCTGGCGCCGCACGCGCCGCGGCTCGTGACCCTGCCGAGCGGTCTCGACGACGGCCTGGATGTCGAAGCCCTGGAGCGCTGCCTCCTCGCCGGCGCCCGGCCGAGCCTCGTGTACGTGATTCCGGATGCGCACAACCCCCTCGGCGTCAGCCTGCCGCGCCAGGCCAGGGAGCGGCTGGTCGTCCTGGCTCACGACTACGACTTCGTGATCCTGGAGGACGACCCCTACGGCCTGCTGTGCTGCGACGGCGAGTTCGAGCCCCCGCTCGCGGCGCTCGACTCGGAGCGGGTCGTCTACGCGGGCACGTTCTCCAAGATCCTGGCGCCGGCGCTGCGCCTCGGCTGGCTGCGCTTGCCGGCGTCGCTGGTCGAGACCTTCGCGGCCGTCAAGGAGATCGGCGATCTGGAGTGCTCCAGGCTCAGTGTGCTGGCGGTGGTTCGCCTGCTGCGAGACCTCGACCTGGAACGCCACCTCGAGCTGCTGCGGGGAACCTACCGGCGCCGGCGCAACGCGATGCTCGAGGCACTCGCCGCCCATCTCCCGGCCGGCTGCGCCTTCACGGAGCCCGGGGGCGGCATGTTCGTGTGGGTGGAATTGCGCGAGGGGGTGGATGGTGAGCGGCTGCTACAGCGCACGCTGACTGAGCGGCAGGTGGCCTTCGTTCCCGCGGCTGCCTTCGCCGACGGGGCGGACCGCTCGGCGCCCGGGAACGCGGCCCGCCTGAGCTTCTCGCGCCTGGAGCCGGAGGCATTGCGGGAGGCGGTGGCGGACTTCGCCGCCTGCATTTGATTTCCCGTCCAGACCGGACGAACGACAGGAAAGGAGGGACGGAGTGAGTTTGGGAGCTACCGAACAGACACAGCCGGCGTTCGTCGGCCGAAACGCGGAGGTCGCGGACGACTTCTGTCCGATTCTCGGTTTCGACCACCTGGAACTCTACGTCGGCAACGCGAAGCAATCGGCTGCGTACTACTGCCACGCGTTCGGCTTCGAATGCACCGCGGTACGCGGGCTTCAGACTGGCGAGCGGACGCGCGCGTCCTACCTCGTGGAGCAGGGCGGCATACGGCTCGTCCTGACCAGCGGCCTGCATTCGTCTCACGACGCCGCCCGGTCGGTCAGCAGGCACGGCGACTCGGTCGCGGTGATCGCGCTCTCGGTACCAAGTGTCGACGAGGCGTTCTCCGCCGCGGTATCGAGGGGTGCGAGGCCCGCGGCTTCGCCGGCAGTCGCCAGCGACGACCACGGTCAACTCCGTCACGCCTCGATCCGTCTCTACGGCGACTGCGTGATGCAGTTCATCGAGCGAGGTGACTACAGCGGCGTCTTCGGCCCCGGCTTCGAGGCGGCGCCGGAAGTGGCTGGCGCCTCCCGCTCCCGGGGCTGCGGGCTGCACACGATCGACCACGTTGTGGCCAACGTCGAGCTGGGTCGGATGAACGAGTGGGCGCGGTTCTTCTCACGCGTCCTGGGGTTCAACCAACTCGTCCACTTCGATGACGAGGCGATCTCGACCGAGTACTCGGCGTTGATGTCGAAGGTGATGCAGGACGGTTCGGGGGTCATCAAGTTCCCGATCAACGAGCCCGCCGAGGGCCGCGGGAAGTCCCAGATCGAGGAGTTTCTCGACTTTCACGAAGGGCCGGGCGTGCAGCACATCGCCTGTCGAACCGACGACATTCTCGGCACCGTGTCCCGGCTGCGCGAGAATGGGGTCGAGTTCCTTCACGTCCCGGGGAACTACTACGACGACCTCGAGCAGCGGGTCGGAGAGATCGACGAGCCGATCGATCGTCTGGCCGAACTCGGCATCCTCGCCGACCGCGACGAGGATGGCTACCTGTTGCAGATCTTCACCAAGCCGGTCGAGGACCGGCCGACGCTCTTCTACGAGATCATCGAGCGGCACGGAGCCAGGGGATTCGGTGAAGGCAACTTCAAGAGCCTGTTCGTAGCGCTCGAACGGGAGCAGGCGGCAAGGGGCAACCTGTGACGACGAGGGTCATGCCCATGGCTGGCGCACTCGATCTGGCCCCTCGCGATCTGACGACGGGACGGGCCGGCTTCATCGAGCGGGCGCAGAGCAGGGGCGAGCTGTTCATCGAGCAGCCCTACGAGCTGTACAGCGAGTCGAACCAGCGAACCTGGAGGCGTCTGTACCGGGCGCTCGCAGGGCGCTGGGAGAAGCACGCTCATCCGCGTTTCCTCGACGGGGTGACCCGCCTGGCGCTCGATCCGGACCGGATTCCGCGCCTGGCCGACATCAACCGGTTTCTCGAGCCCCTGAGCGGCCTCGTGGCGCGGGCGGTCAGCGGCTACGTTCCGGCCTACCTGTTCTTCGACTGTCTCCGCCGGCGCGAGTTCCCGACCACGATCACCATCCGGGACGGAGAGTGGCTCGACTACCTCCCCGAGCCCGACATCTTCCACGATCTGGCGGGACACGTGCCGATGCACACCGACCCGGCGTTCGCCGATGTCCTTGTCCGTTTCGGCGAGGCCGCGCGGACGGCGGCACGGCTCGCACGGGGCGGCGACTGCGGCCAGGTCGAGAGCGCTCTCAAGGCGCTGGCGCGGTTCTTCTGGTTCACGATCGAGTTCGGGCTCATGCGGCGCCCCGACGGCAGCGGCCTCTGCGCATACGGCAGCGGCCTCCTGAGTTCGGCCGGTGAGATCGTCCACGCACTCGAGTCTCCCCGGGTGCAGCGGGCGCCGTTCCAGCTCGAGTGGGTGGTGAACCAGGGCTTCGAGATCGACTCCCTTCAGCCGCTGCTCTTCGTCGTCGACGGCTTCGATCGTCTGGAGGATGAGGTGCGGCGCCTCGAGCGCTGGCTCCGCGCCGGGCGACTCGACAACGTTGCCCCGGGCGAACCGGCTGTCAGCCGGGAAGATCTGCGGTCCTTTCTACAGGCAGGGAGCGCCGGCGCCTAGTAGCCCGGCGGGCGCTCGAAACCGCCGATGCGTTCGCTCAGACGGCGGGCCAGGTCGAGCGTCGTGCGATCTTCCAGGAACGGCCCGGCGATCTGCAAGCCGACCGGCAGGCCGTCGCTGGCCGTACCGGCCGGAATCACCGTCGCGGGCAGGTAGGCGACGCCGGTGAGCCCGACCCAGAGGGTCTGCTCCCCGTATGCGCGCTGTTCGCCGTTCACGGTGATTCGGCGCGCTCCCATCGGTTCGCTGTGGTCGTGGGGAATCGCGGTCGTCGGCAGGCAGGGCAGGAGCACGGCGTCCCATTCCCTGAAGAAGTCGTGCCACTTGCGCCGCATCTGGAGCCGGCGCTCGTTGGCGGACAGCCAGGCGCGGTGGCGTTGGGAAGCCCAGCGTGCCGCCAGCGCCCCTTCCTCGTCCTCCCGTATGCCGCGAACGGCGAGCTCCTCGATCTCGTCGTGGCTGAAGCCTCCGCACATCGCTGCGCCGAGCAACTGCCCGAACACGCGGGTCGCGTAGTCGAAGGGGAAGTCCGGCCGGGCCTCGCGGTCGACCGTGGCGCCGGCGGCTTCCAGGGCGTCCGCCGCTCGTTCCAGCCGCTCCAGTACCCGGTCGTCGATCGGGCAGGAGGGCTCTTCGAACCACACGGCGACCCGATAGTCGGCGAGGTTCTCGTGCCGGGCGGGAGGCAGTTCCAGCCGGTAGCCGGGCGCGTGCCAGTCGTCGGGCCCGGCGAGGATGTCGAGGCCGAGTTCCAGATCCTCGACGGTGCGCGCCATCGGGCCGGCGACCGCGATGTCGGCCTGGGTCAGGGTGCCGGGAGGGCCCGGTATCTGGCCGAGCGCCGGCACGATGCCGTAGCTCGGCTTGTGGCCGAAGACGCCGCAGGTGGAAGCGGGGCCGCGGATCGAACCGCCGATGTCGCTGCCGAGTTCCAGCGGCGTCAGGCCCGCTGCCAGGGCAGCGGCCGAGCCGCCGGAGGAGCCGCCAGGCGTCCTCTCCAGGTTCCATGGGTTGTTCGTCTGGCCGAACACCTCGTTGTAGCTCTGCGTGTCGCCGGCGTAGATGGGCAGGTTCGTCTTGCCGAAGATGACGGCGCCGGCGGCGCGCAGGCGGGCGACCGGCACCGCGTCGACCTCGGGAACGTGGCCGCTCAGTTCGGGTGCGCCGGAGGTCGTGCGCATGCCGACGGTCTGGAAGGAGTCCTTGATCGTCATCGCGACGCCGTGGAGCGGGCCCAGGCTCCGACCGTCGGCCAGCGCCCGGTCGGCGGCGTCCGCCTCGCCTCGCGCCCGCTCGGCGTCCAGGGTGACGACGGTGTTGAGCGGCGGGTTCAGCCGCTCGACGCGGTCGAGCAGGAGTTCGAGGTAGTCGCGGGAGGAGATCCGCCGGGCCCGGATCGCAGCCGCGACCTCCAGAGCGGACGAGAAGGCGTTGTCATCGGTGAGGTCGGAAGGAGCGGTGGGTGCGGTCGCTTCGGCGTTCATTGGCGGCGAGGGTAGCAGCGCCGCCGACCGGCATGGCACTTCGTTTGCATTGCAGATCCGGGTCCGAACCGAGCACTGGAGTACTGTGTTACTTCGAAGGAGGCTGGCACGAGCTTGATTCCAAAGAACCTGAAGATGAAGACCCTGCCTGCTCACGTTCACCTCGCCTTGGCTTTCGCGCTCGCGTGCTGGGCCGTCCCGCCGTGTGGCCCGGTCGGCGCCCAGGAGCTCGAGGACCCGGTGGATCTCCTCTTCGGAGAGGAGATCCACGTCCGCGTGGTCAACCTGGAGGTCGTCGTCGAGGACCGGGCCGGAAACCGAGTCCATGGGCTGACGGCCGACGACTTCCGCATCTTCGTGGACGATGCCGAAGTCGGCGTCGACTACTTCACGGAGATCCTGGAGAACCGGGCAGTTGAAACAGCCGATGGCGAGGCGCCCCCCGCGATCGGCGAGGGCGAGTCGGTGCCGACGAACTACCTGCTGTTCGTGGACGACGACCACACCCACGTGACGTTCAGGAGGCCCGTGCTTCGAGGTTTCTCCGATCAGTTGGCGAACCTCGGCATCGAGGACCAGGTGGCGGTGGTCGTTCAGAGCGGACGGCGACTGGGACTGCTGAGTCCATTCACGACCGACCGCGAACAGACCCGCCGTGTCCTGCGGGCACTCGAACAGGGGCGACGCTACGGTGGGGTGCTGCGGGCACCGCGGTTCATCGCTGGTGAGGCGCCGGCCGGGGACCGGATGGAGGCGTTGGTGGGCGCCCAGGCCGGCGTTCTGGAGGACACGAGCGTCGCGGAGGGGCTGAGTGTTGGCCTCGTGGCCGGGCAGATCGGCCCCGGGGCCGACGCGGAGCTGCTCTCCGCGGCCGGCGATCTGGCGGTCCCGTCGATGCGCCTGCCGGAGCTCGCGTCGGAGGTGCAGGCGTCGGCGCTGGCGCGTGATCTCGAGTTCTCGGTCATCGCGGTCAGCTCGGCGATGCGAGCCCTCGACGTGCCGAACGGCCGCAAGGTGCTGCTGCTCCTGGCCGGCGGTTGGCCGACGGGAATGTTCCGGCCTGCCGGGCAGAGCATCGGCGTTCGCACGGACAGGGAGATCCTGGGTGATCTGATCGACACGGCGAACGTGCTGGGCTACACGGTCTACCCCGTGGACCAGCAGGCGCGCCACAACACGACGCGGTGGGGGAACCTGAGGCACATGGCGCGGGAGACGGGCGGCCGGGCCTACATGGCCGGTTCCAACCTGGCCGCCATGCGCCGGGTCAGCGCGGATGTGTCGAACTACTACTGGCTGGGCTTCGTCCCGGAGTACCGCCGGGACGACCGGGCTCACGACGTCCGAGTGGAGGTGCGGGGCCCGGGCCTGCGCGTGCGCTCCCGCGGCGGCTACGTCGACGTCTCGGCGCGAGCCGAAGCGGACATGGAGACCCAGGGCCGGCTCCTGTTTCCCGATCAGTTTCAGGCGACAGACGCACCTGCGCTGCGCGTCGACGTCGGCAGGGCCGAACCCACGGGTATCCGCAAGATGCTGGTGCCGGTGACCGTCTACGTTCCGATCGGCTATTTCCCCGTCGTGCCGTACCAGGGTCAGTATCTGGCCAAACTGGAACTGCGCTTCGCCGTCGTCGACCGCAACGGCGGTCAGGCGGACATTCCGATGATTCCCATCGACCTTCGGGGGCGGAACAGGCCGGCTCCGGAAGCCGTGATGCCCTACAATGCGACGTTGACCCTGCGCCGCAAGCCCCACGATCTCGTGGTCGCGATCCACGACCCGGTAAGTGACCAGACCGTCAGCACGCGCACCCGGGTTTCCTTCCGATGATCGGGCGGCGTAGCCGGAAGACGCACGGAAGTTTCGAAGGCGTGGCGCCGGCCCGAGTCGCTCGGTGAGCCTGATCGACGGCGTTGGCGGCGCCTTCCTCTTCAGCGAGGAGCCGGCGCGGCTCGCCGACTGGTACACGGAGCACCTTGGTATCGACTTCGAGGGGAGCGAGGAGTTCGGCGCCTTCTACGTCCGCTACGTGGCGGTCGACCCGGCCGACGCCGCCTGGGTCATGGACACGACCTTCGCGATCATGAAGGCGAAGCGGCCGGTGCCGCGGATGGCTGCCAACGAGGGGACGGAGCAGGGGGACATGTACGGCGACCAGCCGTTCATGGTCAACCTGCGGGTGCGTGATCTCGACGCGGTGCTGCAGCACCTCGCCGAACGGGGCGTCGCGCCGCTTCGCCGGGACGACGAGGGGTACGCCCTGTTCGCTTGGGTCCGGGATCTCGAAGGGAACCGCGTCGAACTGTATCAGCCCCGGCCGGAGGCGGCCGCGACCGCGGGCACCGAGGGCTGAGGAGCGCCGCTACTCCAGGCCCTGGCAGGCGGCCTTCGCGCCGGCCGGGTCCATCGCGTCGCCGCCTTCGGCGATGTAGGCGATCCTGCCGTCCTTGCCGACCACGTAGGTCACGCGCTTGGCGAGACCGGCGTACTGTTCCATCGTGCCGCCATACTGACTGATCACCTTGGCGTCGACATCGCTGAGAAGCGCGAAGTCGAGTCCCAGGTCGGCGGCGAACTTCTTGTTGTCATCCAGCTTGTCGGCGCTGATGCCGAAGACGATGGAGTCACTGTCCGTGAAGTCGGAGATACCAGCCTGGTATCTGTTCATCTCCATCGTTCATCCGCCTGTGAAGGCTTTGGGGAAGAAGGCCAGGACGACGTTCTTCTGGCCCGCGAACGACGACAGGGTCACCTGGGCGCCGTCGGTGCTGGGCAGCGTGAAGTCGGGGGCCGCGTCGCCGACCGCCGGCGAGGCGGCGTTTGCGGGTACGGAAGCGAAGGAGGCGGCGGCCAGAAGCATCGCCGAGGTTGCGCAACGGATCATGGGGTCTCCTGGATCTCGGGTTCGTGCGGTTCTCGCTCACTTGGGGAGCGGAAGACCGGCGCCATGGAGGCGGGAAGCGCGCGCGAGTGTAGCAGTCCGGCCCGGCGGCTTCGCTACACTGCCGGCATGAGAACACGTTTTGCCGCGACCCGTTTGGCGCTCTGCGCCGCCGCCCTGCTTGTAACCAGCCTGCCGGGGGTCGCCGATGACGGCGGCATTCCCCGCACCGCCAGCGGGAAGCCGGACCTCACCGGCGTCTACGACATCGCCACGCTGACGCCGCTGGAGCGGGATCCCAAGTTCGGGGACAATCTGTACCTGACACCGGAAGAGGCGGAGGAGATCGCGAACGCGGTCGCCACGCGCCGGGCGGACGCGCTCGAGGCGAGCGATCCGACCCGCGAGGCGCCGCCGCCGGGCGGCGACGGCTCCCCGGGCGCCGCGGGCAACGTGGGCGGTTACAACGACTTCTGGCTCGACTACGGAAGCGGCTCGATTTCCATCGACGGCAAGTTCCGCACCTCCCTCGTCTACGACCCGCAGAACGGCCGCCTGCCCAAGATGCTGCCGGCCGCCCTGGAGGCGCGGATGGCGTTCTTCGCCCTGTTCCGCGAGAACACGGGCACCGCCTGGTGGCTCGAGAACGACGGCCCGGGGCCCTACGACGACATGGAACAGCGCCCCCTTGGCGAGCGCTGCATCCTCGGGTTCGGCTCGACGTCCGGTCCGCCGATGCTGCCCACGGCCTACAACAACCTGAAGCGGGTCGTGCAGACCGAGGACTACGTGATGATCCTCGCCGAGATGATCCACGACGCCCGGATCATCCGGATCGGCGGCGGGCACCTGCCGGAGGGGATGACGGCGTACATGGGCGACTCGATTGGCCGCTGGGAGGGCGACACGCTGGTCGTCGAGACGGCGAATTTCGGCAAGAAGCCGGGCATGTACACCTACGGTGTGGGGGAGAGTCTCAAGGTCACCGAGCGCTTCAGCCGCATTGATGCGAACACCCTGAACTACAACTTCACCGTCGAGGACCCGAATACGTGGGAGTCGGCCTGGAGCGGCGAGTTCCCGTGGCCGGCTGCCGACGGCAGGGTGTACGAGTACGCCTGCCACGAGGGGAACTACGCGCTCGGGAACATCATGCGCGGCGCCCGGCTGCTGGAAGCCGATGCAGCGGCCGCGGCCGGTGGCGCGGAGTAGCGAAGGTCCCCGCGGGCATCGGGCCCGTCCAGGGGCCGGGGGGTCGGCGGCGCTCCCCTGTCGCTGGCTCCGCGGGTTCGCGGCGGTAGCCGGCGTAGCGGTTCTCGGCTGCGCCTCGCCACCGCTTGAGGACGTACCGCCCGGCTTCGAACTCCACCCGGAGTTCAGACTCGAGCTGGTCGCCGCGGAGCCGGTCGTGGTCGACCCGATCGATCTCGCCTTCGACGAACGGGCCCGGGTGTTCGTGCTCGAACTCCCCGGCTACCCGGACATGAAGCGGCCGGCACGCATCGTGACCGTCTCGGACACGGACGGGGACGGACGATGGGATCGACGACGACTCTTCGCCGACGATCTCGGCATGGCGGACTCGATCCTGCCGTGGCGCGACGGACTCCTCGTGGCGGCACCCCCCGACATCCTCTACCTGGAAGACGCTGACGGCGACGGGAAGGCGGATCGGCGCGAGGTTCTGCTCAGCGGTTTCGCCGAGGGCAACCCCCAGCACAACGTGAACGCGCTCCGGTACGGCCTCGACAACTGGGTATACGGCGTGAATGGAGGCAATGGGGCCAGGCCGTTCTGGCCGGAGGCTCCCGAGGAGGCTGTCGAACTCGGGCAGGACGACTTCCGGGTCGATTTCAGGACGCGGCGCCTCGAGCCGACCGGCCGTGGCGCCGGCGGTTTCGGGATGACGTTCGGTGTCTGGGGCCGCTCCTTCGCCACCCACAACCTGGATCACCTGAGTCAGCTCGTGATCCCGCGCCGCTATCTCGGGCGGCTGCCGCCCTCGTGGCAGAGCGGCCGCCTCCGCCTGGCGGCCCATCCGGACGGAGGTCCCGCCGAGCTGTTTCCGATCGGCGTGCGCCAGACGCGGCCCAATCACCCGGAGCAGTCGAGCCGGTTCTCAGCCGCCTGTGCCGTGACGGCGTACGGCGGCGGCGCCTTCGACGGCGCGGCTCTGCCCGGCGAGTGGCTGTCCGTCTTCGTAGCCGATCCGTCGGCGAACGTCGTGCATCGCGCGGTGGTCGATGTGGACGGCGCGGCGGCCGAAGCCGGCCGCGGGCGCCCCGGAGTCGAGTTCCTTGCCTCGACCGATCCGCTCTTTCGCCCGGTCAACCTGCGCGCGGGCCCCGATGGCGCGCTCTACGTGCTGGACATGCACCGGGGCGTGATCGAGCACCCGGAGTGGATTCCCGATTCGGTCGAGGCCGCGCTCGATCTTTACGAGGGGGAAGACCGCGGGCGCGTCTACCGAGTCGTTCCCGCGCGCGGTCTGCCGGCCTGGGCGGCGGACGCGGACGGCCTGGACCGGTCGCGGACCGTCGACCTCGCCCAAGCCCTCAGTCATCCGAACCGGTGGCGCCGCCTGACGGCACAGAGACTGCTCGTCCAGGAGCACGGCGCGGAGCCCCCGGCGGCTCTGGTGACGAGCCTCCGGGACCGCGTCCTCGAAACGGACAACTCCCTGGGGCGGCTCCATGCCCTGTGGTCCCTGGCAGGTCTCGGAGCGCTCGACCGGGCGACCCTCGAGGCTCTGCTCGGCGACCCGCATCCGGAACTTCGTCGAAACGCGGTGCTGGCCCTGGAGGAAGCGCTTTGGGGCGGCGCGCCGACCAACGAGTTCGCGAAGACGCTGGTGGGTCTGATCGGCGATCCGGAACCGGCGGTGCGGCTGCAGGCGATCCTCACCGCCGGCCTCCTGCTCGAATCGGAGGCGTACTTTGGGCCGGAGTTCGGCCGGTCGGTCGCCTCCGCGGTCGTGGCCGGAGCGGCGCGCGCCCCGCCCGGGACACCCACATCGGCCGGCTTGGAGAACCTGGAGCGGCCGCAGCCCGAGCGCGACGGGCCGTGGCTTCGCCTGGCGGCGGTCGCGGTTCTGGCCGACGATCCGGTCGCCGCGCTGAGGCTCCTGCTCGGGTCCGCCGGGCCGGTCGACCTGGGGGGCGCGGACCTCGTCGAGCGGGTGGCCGCGCTTGTTCCGGCGGAACGGTTGGGCGAGATCGTCGGCGACTCCCTGGTCCTGCGCGCTCTGAGTGGGGCCGGGACCGGGAGCGCCGGCACGGGTCGCGCGTTGCTGGCGGGGCTGACGGCGGCTGCCGGCGCCGGCAGCGCTGAGATCGTCGCGGCGGATCTCCTGGCGCCATTGCGGCGCCTTCGCCGATCGAGCGACGATTCCCTCGCCGAGTCGGCCTGGCGCATGACCGCCGCTCTGGAGGTCGATGTGCCCGCGGAGGAGATCGCGCACCTCGACTGCGCCGGAGTGCGGGCAGCGGACGGAAACCGCGATGTGGGCGAGCGGCTCGAGGCTCTCGCGCTCTTCGGCCTTCGCCGACTCTGGCCCGGTAGCACAGAAGAAGCACCCGCTCCGTGCCCGGGCGGTGCAAGCCCCGGCGAGACGTTCGCAACCGGCTCCTGGCTGGAACAGATGGGTTCGTTGATGGATGCCGGCCATCCGGCGCCGGTGCAGCGGGCGGCCATGGCGGAGCTTGCGGCGGCGGAGGAGGCAACGGTCACGGCCTACGTCGTCGATCGCTGGCCCTTCCTGGGGCCGGCCGCGCGAAGGGATGCCGGGAGTTATCTGATCCGGGGCAGGGGGCGGCACCGCGCTCTTCTCGACGCGCTGGAGAGCGGCCGCATCCGACTCGGGGAGATGAACTTCATCCTGGAACGGCGGCGCTTCCTGCTGCGTTCGCCGGACCAGGACGTGCGGCGCCGCGCGGCGGCCCTGTTCGACGATGCCGGCGTCACGACGCGGGCCGAGGCGATCGCGGCGATGCGGCCGGCGCTCGAACTCGACGGCGAGCCGGAGCGGGGCGAGGCGCTGTTTCTTGAGCTCTGCGCGCGTTGTCACCAGAGCGGTGGTCTTGGTTTCGGTCCCGGCCCGGATCTCGACGGCATCGGCCGCAAGAGCGGCGAGACCCTGCTGCACGACATCCTGGACCCGAACGCCGCGGTCGACGCCACCTACGTGAACTACATCGTGGAAACCGTGGAGGGCGAGGTCTTCTCCGGCATCCTCGCCGAGAGCTCCGGCAGCGGCGTGGTTCTGCGGGCTGCCGAGGACGCGGTGATCGAGGTCCCGGCCGAACGGATTCGGGAAGTGCGCAGCGACGGGCTCTCGATGATGCCCGAGGAACTCGAGGCGGGCCTCGAACCCGGGGACCTGGCCGATCTGCTGGCCTTTCTGAGCCGCGCCTGAAGGCGGCCGGCTCCTACGGGCGTCGGAGCGCTTCGGTCTCCAGGAACCGCTCCTTGAGCCGCACCGCCTGCTCGAGGTCGAGCACCAGGTAGATCTCGTTCGGGCGCGGCCCGCGCCGGAGGTAGTCGTAGAGATAGCCGGGGAGCTTGTCGTGGCGGCCGAGGGCGCGCCAGAACGCCTCTTCCGCGAGGTCGCGGACGCGTTCGGAGAACGGAGTCGTCACGCGATGCTCGAACGGACGCAGATCGTGCATCGCCTCCAGGGCCAGGTAGTTCATCCGCCTGGTCGTCTCATCGACCGGGTACGACAGCACGGTGTCGAAGGGCAGCTCGTCGCCGAACCACGGCGGCAGGGACTCGAGCGCCGTGTTCGGCCCCAGGGGGTAGGGCTCGGCGCGGGTCGCGTGGTTCGTGTAGAGCAGCAGCGATCCCTCGAAGCCGCGTTCCTCCAGCGCCTCGATCAACGCCACCGTCGTGTACTGGTGGTCGGCGTGGCTGTCGAGCAGGGGGTTGGGCGCCGCGATCAGGTCGGGACCGGTCCAGTCGACCTCCCGTCGCAGGTCCGCGACGAGGGCCGGCCAGCTCGACTCGAACGGTCTGGTCGCCAGTTGCGGCTCCGTGTTGACCTGCCGGAACAGGCCCGGATCCTCGAGTTCCGTGAGGATCGGTGGCACGATTCCGGGCCGCCGCTCGTAGAGCGTGCGCAGAACGCCGTCGAAGTGCCCGAGGTTGCGGGAACGGCTGATCGGCACGCCGCCCAGGAAGGGCACGGTCAGGCTGTCCCAGGTGCGGATCAGGCCCTTGATGCGATAGTGCTCGCCGTTGTCGGGGAACAGGCCTCCGTAGTTCTTGCCGCCGTAGTCGCCGGCGGTGACGGTGACCACGTCGGCGTGGGTCGTCGCGTAGAGGCCGAAGGCGGCGATCTCGGCATCGTCGGGGTGGGGGGCGACGACCAGCACCCGGGTCGAGGCGTCGATCGGTTGGTTGGCGAAGGTGACCAGGCGAGCCGATCCCGTACGCCATCCGATCTGCCGCCCGACCATGTCGATGGGACCGCGGCCCGCCGCCGGCGAGACGTTGAGGTAGCGCCGGCCGGTCGAGCGCGGAGCGAAGGACTGGGTGAAGGTCCCCTCCCCCGAACGGAATTCGATGTAGGGTGCCAGCGACGGAAAGAGGGGCCTGGTCTTGACGTGGAGTTCGAGGAACGCGGTGATGCCCGAGCGGGCCGCCTCCGGCGGCCACTCGAATCCCGCGCGGGTGAGGAGGACCTCGAACGTCTGCGCGTCGCGCCGCTCCAGGGCGTAGTCGTGCGCCTGGCGCGGATCGTGCCGGAAGAAGTTCCGGTAGGCGCTGCCGCGACAGTGGCCCCAGAGTCCGACCGCCACCAGGGCGATCAGCAGGGCGACGGAGCGCCGGGAAGTCACCGCGGACCGGGAGGCGGCGAACCGATGTACTCGCAGTGACCCCGCGCGCCAAGCAGTTCGTCGATCTCGCTCTTGATCGCTTCGGCTATGGGGGCGCGACTGCCGTTGGCGCCCGCGGTGACGATCGCGTCGTCGAGTTCGATCCTGAACTCCACGTCGACTCCTCCGTTCGGCCTGCCGTTCGCGCCTTTGCGCCGGTGCCGGTCGAGCAGGTCGCGGAGACGTTCCAGATCGTCGTCGAGGCTGTTGCCGGCGCTTGCCGTGCCACTCGTGCCGTCGAGGTGGATGCGGAGGCGCCGCGATAGCTTCGCCTCGGCCTCTCCGGTGCCGATCACCCTGCTGACGACCAGGTTCGGGTCCTCGCGACGCCGGTCGACCCTGCCGACGAAGAACAGGACGGTGCCGCGGTCGAGAGCCGCCTCGTAGTCGGAATAGACATCCGCGAACAGAACGCCCTCGATCCGGTCGCTTCGATCCTCGAGTTGAACGATCGCCATCTTCTGGCCGGGATTGCGCCCCTTCCGGGTGCGGGTGGTGCGGAGTCCGCCCAGCAATGCGCCCAGGACGACTTCGGTCTCGGCCGGCAGCGTCTTCAACTGCTCGACGGTCACGTTGCCGAACCGCTCGAGCAGTTCCCGGTGATCGTCCAGGGGATGACTGGTGGCGAAGAACCCGAGTGCTTCCTTCTCGTAACCCAGGAGTTCGCTCGCGCTCCAGGGCGGCACCTGGGGCAGATCCTGCTCGGTTTCCTCCTCGGCCCGGGTGTCCTCCGCGCCGCCGAAGAGCAGGCTCGCCTGTCCACTCTCGCGATCGGCCGCGGCGCGCTGACCCGCCTTGATGGCCGGTTCGAGCGCCTGGAGCATGGCTGCCCGCTTGTCCTGCCCGTGTATCCGGTCGAAGGCGCCCGACTTGATCAGGGCGTCGATCGCGGTGCGGTTGACGACAGGGAGCGGAACGCGGCGGCAGAAGTCCCACAGGCTGCGGAAGGGGCCGCCGTCATTTCGCGCCTCGAGGATCGCGCGCACGGCCTTCTCGCCGACGCCCTTGACCGCGGACAGCCCGAAACGGATGTGCCCGTTGGCGGCGCCGCGCTCCTCGCCGGGATCGAAGACGACGTGGAAGCGCACTCCGGAGCGCTCGATATCGGGCGGGCCGACATCGATTCCCGTGCGGCCATCGGGGAGCTTGACGCGCGCGCATTCGTCCACGTAGTGGACCAGCTTGTCCGTGTTGTCGGCGGCGTAGGTAAGGACCGCGGCCATGTACTGGACCGGGAAGTAGGTCTTCAGGTACGCCGTCTGGTAGGCGAGCAGGGTGTAGCCCACGGAGTGGGACTTGTTGAAGCCGTAGCCCGCGAACTCCTCGATCAGGCCGAACAGTTGGGCCGCCTGGGCCCTGTCCAGTCCCTTCTCCTGGGCGCCGGCGAGAAAGCGCTTCTGAGCGGCGTTGATCGTCTTGCGGCTCTTCTTGCTGATCGCCTTGATCAGGGTGTAGGCCTCGCGGAGCGGCACGTCGCCCAGCTCGTGGACGATCTGCATGACCTGTTCCTGGTAGACCATGATGCCGTGCGTGTCGGCGGTGTGACGGTCGACGATCTCGTGGACCTGAGGCGTCTTCTCGCGGCCGTGCTTGCGGTCGCAGTAGGTGCCGATGAGCGCCATCGGACCGGGCCGGAAGAGCGCGTTGGCGGCGACCAGGTCCTCGAGCCGGTCGGGCTTCATCTGCAGCAGCAGGTTGCGCATGCCCTCCGACTCGAACTGGAACGTGCCCGCCGTGTCGGCACGGGCGAAGACCTCCAGCACCTGCGGGTCGGCGAGGTCGATGCGGTCGAGATCGAGCGGGTCGCAGCCTTCGGGAGCCCCCGGAACCGCCGCCGCGATCGCTTCCGGCGGCAGCGTCTCGCGGACCAGTTGGCGGCAGCGCTCGATGATCGAGAGCGTGGTCAACCCCAGGAAGTCCATCTTCAGCAGGCCCATCTTCTCGACCGTTGGGCCGTCCCACTGGGTGACCAGGACTTCCCTGGATCCCTGGCTGCGGTTGGTCGCCAGGGGTACGAGGTTCTCGAGCGGCTGGGTTGCGATGACGAGCCCGGCGGCGTGGACGCCGCTGTGCCGGGTGATCCCCTCGAGTTCCCTGGCGGTGTCGATGACTTCCCGGACCTGCTCGTCGCCGTCGTAGAGCTCTCTGAGTTCCTTCTCGCGTTCCAGCGCCTGGTCGATCGTGACGCCGAGTTCGGCGCCGATCAGCTTGGAGATCCGGTCGACCTGGGGCAGCGGGAGTTCATGCACCCGCCCGACATCGCGGATCGCCGCCCTCGCCTTCATCGTGCCGAAGGTGATGATCTGGGCGACGTAGCCGTACTTCTCGCGGACGTACTCGAGGATCTCGGCCCGGCCGTCCTGGCACAGGTCGATGTCGATGTCGGGGTACTCGCTGCGGTCGGGGTCGGTGAAGCGCTCGAACAGGAGGCCGTAGCGAACGGGACAGGCATGGGAGAGGCCCAGGGTGTAGCCGACCATCGTGCCCACGCCTGAACCGCGCGCGGCCGCCGGGATGCCGCGCTTGCGGGCTTCGTTGACGAAGTCCCAGACGATCAGGAAGTAGGCGCTGATCCTCTTGCCCGCCAGCACCGAGAGTTCGTGGTCGAGGCGGCGGCGGTGCGCGTCCTCTATCCGGTCGCGGTAGCGCCAGATCAGGCCGGCTTCGCTCAGTTCGCGCAGGGCCCGGTCGCAGTCGGCGTGAAGCGCCGCTAGCTCCTCCTCGCCGGGCTGCTCGGAAAGGGGCGCCACGCGGTAGCCGGCGCAGAAGCGATCGAACCACGCCCCGCTGCCAGGCGCGGGTTCCGTCGCTCCCGCCGGCAGCGGAGGAACCTCGGTTCGTTCGACCCGCACCAGTGGCGCGTGATTGGCGGAGAAGTCGAGTTCGACGTTGCAGCGGTCGGCGATGCGCCGGGTGTTCACCAGCGCGTCGGCCGTCTCGGGCGCGCCGAAGAGCTCGGCCATCTGCTCGGGGCTCTTGACGTAGAGCTCCTTCGGGTAGTGGAGGCGGTCTTCGGTCTGCTTGGACTTTCCCGTCGAAACGCAGATCAGCGTGTCGTGGCTATCCCAGTCCTCGGCAGTGAGGAAGTGCGAATCGTTGTCGCAGACGATGGGCAGGTCGAGGTCGGAAGCAAGGCGCAGGATCTGCTCGTTGACTTCCTCCTGCTCCGGTGTCTCGTGGCTCTGCAGCTCCAGGTAGAAGCAGGGCTCCCCGTTCTCGTCGGCGGGAAACGTGCGCTGGTGCCACTCCGCTTCTCGGCGAGCCCGCGTGTAGTGCTCGCCATCGCCGGTTTCGATGTGCTTGCGCAGGTGGTAGGCGAGCGAAGAGCCGAGGTGACCGTTGATGGCGATCAGACCCTCGTTCCACCGCGGCAGCGTTTCCCGTTTGTCCATCCGCGGCTTGTAGTAGAAGCCCTCTACGTAGCTGTCGGATGAGAGCTTGACCAGGTTGCGCCACCCGGCCTCGTTGCGGGCGAGAAGCACCAGGTGGAAGCCGCCGTCCGCGACGCCCTGAGTCTCCTTGTGGCGGCGGTCCGACGTCTCCGTGTTGACGTCGGGCGCGACATAGGCCTCGATGCCCAGAATGGGCTTGATGCCCTTCTTCCGGCAGGCTTCGTAGAAGGCGACGGCGCCGAACAGGTTGCCGTGGTCGGTAAGCGCCACGGCGTCCATGCCGAGCGCCGCGATGCGGTCGACCAGGGGCCCGATCCGGTTGCCTCCGTCGAGCAGCGAGTACTCGGAATGGAGGTGAAGGTGGACGAAGTCCGGGGCCATGCTCGGTAGGAAGAGTCTACGGCGCGGGCGAGGGGCCGGAACCGTGCCGCCCGCCGTGACGGCGCAAGCTTCTCACCGCCCGGTCACCGGTGCAAGGGCCGCCAAACCTGTCGCGGACTCCATGTTTGGCCCCAGCCCCCACCTCGCCTGGATGCTGCGTCCTGCGGCGCAGCCTCCAGGCAGCCGGAATCGGGTTTCTCGCGCGTGCTTACGTCTAAGTCTGTGTGGCCGCGGTCCCGAGGTCAGCCAAGAGGACCCCGGCGCTGCTTCGGGCGCCGCTCCTGCCCCTGGCCGCAGTGCTCGTGGTCGCGCTCGCCGTGGGCGGGCGCGGCCGCGAGCAGCTCGGCGTTCTCGACCCGGCGCGTCCGGTCACCGCCGATGTCGCCGTGCCCCTGCTCGGTGCGGCGGGCTGGCAGCGCGCCGGGGAGGGCTGGACCGCGAGGGTGCGGATCGTCGAAGTCGAGCAGGCGGGTCGCAGGGTCGAAGCTCCGGATCGAGCCTGGCTTCGGCTCCGCGGCGGTGTGCCGCCGTCTCCCGATCGGCGCCTGCGGGTTCGCGGATACCTGAGCCGCCGTCAGTCGTACTTGAATCTCAGCGCTTCCAGACCGGGAGACTGGGGCCTGAACGTGAAGAGCCGCCGGCTTCTCGAAGGCAGGGGAGAAGAGCCGGGCCCGCTCCTGCGGACCGCGGCCGGACTGCGGCAACGGCTGCTCGAGCCGGTGATATCGAGCGCCCGGCCGGGAGCGATCCTGGCCCAGGCGCTGGTGTTCGGAGACGGACGCCGTGTGCCTCCCGAGCTCCGGACGGGGTTGCGGCGCGCCGGTCTTTCGCACCTGCTCGCGGTGTCGGGCCTGCATGTGGGGCTGATTCTGGGCGGTCTCTGGTGGTTCCTGGGCGGGCTCCCGAACCGGCTGACCGCGATCTGCGGCGTTTCGGTTCTCCTCTTGTACGGTTGCTTTGTCGGCCCGAGACCGTCGCTGCTGCGGGCGGCGGTCATGGCTCTGCTCGTCATCCTGGCGGTGGCGATGGAACGGCCGCCGCAGGCGCTCAACTCGCTCTGCGCCGCTCTGATCCTGATCCTGTCCTTCAACCCGGGCGCGGCCTTCGATCTCGGCTTCCAGCTCAGCTTTCTGGCCACCGCGGGGATCCTCCTCCTGACGCCGCGACTGCTGGAGCGGTGGCGGCGCGGAGCCACCGGGCCGGCGGGCCATCTCGCGACCGGCCTGGCGGTGACCGTCGCCGCCCAGCTCGCCACTCTCCCGATCGTCGCCGTGAGGATCGGCGTGCTGACGCCGCTGGCGCCGGCGCTCAACCTCCTGTTCGTGCCCTGGACCGCGTTGACGCTCGGGGTTTCGCTGATGTGGGTGGTCATGGCGGCGGGGGCGGGGGTACCGCTGTTATCGGTGGTCGCCGAACCGGGCGCCGCCGTGCTCCTGGGAGTGCTCGATGCCCTGAGCGTGCCGTTCACGTGGCTTGCGGAACTGCCTCCGGGAGCGTGGCTGGCGATTCCGGTGAGCGTTCCGTTCCAGGACGCTCTGGCGCTGGCGATCTGGCTGGGCCTCCTCCTGTCCGGTTTACGGCGGGCCGTCTACGCGCTGTCGCTCGTGCTGGCATGCACTCCGGCGCCGGGCGATCCGGATCCGAGGCTCGTGATGCTCGATGTGGGGCAGGGGGAGTCCCTGCTGTTGCAAAGCGGTGACCGCGGGCCGGTCATCCTGGTCGACGGCGGAGGGTTCCGGCAGGGCAACTTCGCGGAGGCCGCACTGCTTCAGATCCTCGCCGCCGAGGGGATCCGCCGGATCGACCTCGCGGTCCTGTCGCATGGGGACGCGGACCACTGCCGCGGTCTTCTCGAACTCGCCCGCTACCTGCGGATCGAACGTCTGTGGGCCGCAGGGGCGGAAGTTCGGGATGGCTGCGGCCGGGAACTCGCCGACCGGCTCTCCGGGCGCGTGCGACTGGTCGAGCGGGGTCACGCGGAGGCGCTCGGCCTCTGGCGGCTCCGCGTCGTTCATCCCGGGCCCGACCCGGGCGCTCACGGCAACTCGGCGTCTCTCGTGGTCCGCGCCTGTGCCGGGCGTTCCTGCGCGTTGCTCACCGGTGACCTGGACTTGGCTGGCGAGAGGGAGCTTCTGGCCTGGATCCGGAGCCGGGGAGGATCGCTTCGAAGCGATGTCCTCAAGGTGGCCCACCACGGCAGCCGCACGTCGACCGGCCTCGAGTTCCTCGATGCCGTCAAACCTCGGATGGCCTTGATGTCGGCCGGCCGACGCAATCCCTACGGCCATCCGGCCCCGGAGGTTGTCGAGCGGATCGAACGTCGAGGAGCCCGGGTCCTGCGCACGGACCTCCACGGCCGAATCGAGGTTCGGTTCGGCCGGGGCTGTCACGGCGGCTGCCGCCCGACTGTCGCGTCCGTCGCGGCGTCGCCCCGAATGAGGGTACGCCGGTGACGTCAAGGCCGCTCGGGCTCGCTGGGCTCCGTCAGGCCGTCGAGTCGGTCGAGCACCGGAGCACCGCGCAGCCACGGGTTCTCCACCGTGTAGTCGATTGGCAGTCGGCCCCGGTTGTCCGCGGCGCGGGGGTCCGCCCCGAGGTCCAGAAGCACGTCCAGGGTCGCGGCGTTCGACGACGAGCGCGCGGCGGAATGAAGCGGCGTAGCGCCCTGCGTCGTCCGGGCGTTCGGGTCCGCGCCGGCAGCCACGAGGATCCGGATGATCTCCGGATCCTCGGCGGTTGCCGCGTAGTGCAGGGGCGCTTCGCCGCGGTCATCTCGTTCGACCGGTGGGGCTTCTCCGCCTTTCCCTGGCGGTCTTTCGGGGTGGCGCGTTCGGGCGTCGACCGCGGCTCCTGCCTCAAGCAGCAGTTGGACGGCTGCTGACGTCGAGCTCAACCCGGCAAGATGTAGCGCCGTTACCCCGGCGTCGGTGGAGGCGGTAGCCTCGGCGCCGTTGGCGAGAAGCGTACGCAGGACAGCCTCGTTGTCGTGCGCGGCGGCGAGGTGCAGGGGGGTGGTGCCCCGGTCGAAACGGGCGTTTGGGTCAGCGCCGGCGCCCAGCAGCGCTTCCGCGACGGCTACGTTGGGATTCCTCGCTGCGGCATAGTGCAGTGCCGTAATGCCCCTAAAGCCTCGAGCCGCAGGGTCCGCGCCGGCGGCGAGAAGCGCTTCGGTCACTACGTGGTCCCGGTTCCAATTGGCGGCAATGTGCAGGGGCGTGAAGGCCTCCGCGTCCCTGGCGTTCGGGTCGGCGCCCGCGGCGACCAGCGCGCCGACGATCCGGGAACCGGCGCTTCGGAACGCCGCTTCGTGAAGCGCGGTTCGCCCCTTCTCGTCGCGTTGGTTGGGATCAAGACCATCTCTCAGCAGCGCCGTGATGCCGTCCGCATCTGGGCCTTTCAGAGCCTGCTGCCGTGTTTGTTCGACCGGCCCTTGCGCCGCCGAGGCAGCAGTCGGAACGGCCAGCGCAAGCATGGCAGCCAGACCGCCAATGGGAATCCACGAAGGCTGGGCTATAGTTGGATGAGCATTAGGTCCACATGTCGGATCGGCTGAGGTGGCTGATGGTGTCTCTCGGCTTCGAAGGAGGATCCTCATCATGAGGCGAATCGTAGCAAGTCCAATCGCACCGGCGGTCGTTGCTCTTACCGTGGCCTTGGTCGCCCCATCCATGGCTGGGGACCACTGGGCGCGATGTCAGGACGAAAGGAGCCGCCGAGACTACGGCTGCAACATGCAGTACGACATTTGCCTACAGACCAACTCTTCGTCTGCCGGGGAGGAGATTTGCGCCGCTATCCGCGATCGCTGTCTTGAGACGAGCGACCGGCTGTTCGAGTGGTGCTATGGGCCGTTTGGGCCTGAGCCCTTCTAGGAGCTTGCTAGCGAAGCGAGTCGAAGGAAGCGAAGGTCCTGCCGCGGGTGCTTCGGAGTCAGCGGGTTCATGGATCACTGGACCAGAGAGCACTGTGGTCAGAGTTCGGGGCCACCTGCTGGCGGTGAGGCGGGGGTTCGGTTCTCTTCTCCGCGTTCGTGTCGATGGTCGACGCTGTCGAGGCCAGTGTTACGGTCCGAAGCAGTCGCTTGGTGCCTCGTTGCCCTGGTCCTCTGGGCGGGAGGCGTCTTTGCGCAGGCCCCCGTCGAACCAGGCCTCACAGTGTCGGGAACGGTTGTCGACTCGGAGGGCGGTGGGCTTCCCGGCCTCCGCGTCGGATTGGCGCGCTGGCCGGACCTATCTGGCGACGTTCGCCGGTTCCGCGGCGGCGATCAGGTCGGGACCGAGTTGGCCGATGAGGTCAGGACGGACCGGACTGGTCGCTTTCGCCTGACCGCGCCGGCGGCGGGTCCGTGGCGGCTGGAGATTGAGGCGCACCAGGAGGCGACAACCGCGGCGCTTGCGTACTTTCCGCTGCTGCCCTTCGGCCAGCCGACGGTGCTTGGACCGATCAGGCTCCCGGGGGCCAGGACGGTTGAGGTCCGGGTCGTGGGCTCGAGCGGCGAACCAGTTGCCGGTGCCGTTGTGGGAGTCGTTCCCTCGGGCCGCACGGGGCCCGCGCCGCCCCCACCCGAAGAGACGAGGCAGTTCCTGGAGGCTCGTTTCGGGAGCATAGCGGGTCGGACTGATGAGGGGGGCGTCGTGGAGTTCGTGGTGCCTGATGGCGACCTCTTCCTTGCCGTCGCCGCGCCCGGTTACGGTCTCGCGTTGCGGCGGACGGAGAATCGCCGAGTGCTTCTCCGGCTGGCCCAGCAGCCGATGCTCATGTTCAAGGTCCTGGACGACCGATTGGCGCCCGAGGCGGATGTCCTCGTCCGGGTTCGCGGCGTGGCGGTGCCTTTCTGGAAGACGAACGAGAACGGCGAAGTGGCTGTCAACCTTGCCGACGGCGACATCGTCTACGAGTTCGAGGCACCGGGTCGTTCAATCGCGCAATGGTCTGGACGCTCCGCCGCCGAGCCCCAGAACACTGATCAGTTGGTGGAGATTCGCCTGGCACCGCCGGTTGACCTCGTGGGCCGCGTGACTGACACGGCAACCGGTGACGCCGTCCCGGAGGCCTCCGTGTTTCTCTCGTCGCGGCCCGATGTCGCTACGCGTTCCGGCGGTTTGGGTGGCTTCAGCTTGCCTGTGCCGGCGGACTTAGCCGACGGCGTCTTAGTCGTGACAAAGAGGGGCTACGCCTACTCGGCAGAGGTTCGCCTCGGCGACATAGCGCAGATTGAGCGAGTCGGGCTTACCATCGGCCTCGTACCGGCGGCGCCGCGGAGCGGCTTCGTCGCGGATGCCTCCGGCCGTCCGGTGGTCGGTGCGGAGGTGTTTGCCACTCCAAGAGGAACGCCGGTCGCCTCCCTGCGAGTGAAGGAAACGCGGCGGGTCAGCACGGGGGGAGACGGCGAGTTCTGGTTGGCGGATTTGAGGTACGGCCTTGCCTACGACCTGCGAGTCGAGGCCGAGGGTTTTGCCGCGAGCTCGCGGAGCCTCCCGCCGCTGTTTCTTGGCGGACCCGTTTCCGACCCGCTGCGGATCGTGCTCTCGCGTGGTGGGCGTGTGCGGGGTCGCCTTCTGGGCGCCGACGGAACTCCGGTGGTGGGCGCCGCCGTTCGGTTGCTTCTTCGCGAGTCCACGAACGTCGTTCCGAGAAGCTCTTCCGCCGACTCCGCGCCTGCCGTCCGATCGAACGCCGACGGGACCTTCGAGGTCCAATACGTTCCGCCGGGTCGCCACTCCCTTCTCGTCTCACACGCGGACTGGAGCGACCTCTTGGTGAACGCCGTGGAAACCGGGGGGGACGGGGGCGTCACCGATCTCGGACTTCTGACGATGGACGCGGGCCTCCACATCGCAGGCATCGTGGTGGACGCTCGCAGTCGCCCGATCCCAGGCGCGACGGTAGAAGTGAACCAACTCCTGTCGGCCGACGAGGCACGTACCGGAACGACTGACGCCGCCGGGCGCTTCCGGCTTGCCGGGCTTCTTCCCGAACTGGCCGAACTCGCGGTTCGCGCAGCCGGCTACGCCCCTACGGCGCTGGGTGGTTTGCGGCCCGGATCAGAAGAGACCATCAGGGTCGAGCTGGAGGACGCGGCGTCCGTGGAGGGCCGGCTCGTCGACCCCGGGGGAAACCCCAGCCTGGCGGGCACGGTCGCCATCGAGGCGTTGGAGAAGACGACAACCTGGTTGCTGGCGGCGGACCAGTTTCTGGTCACGCAGACAGATGATGAAGGTCGGTTCCGGTTCCCGGATGTGCGCCCAGGCCGCTGGTCGGTCTCGGGATGGAACGAGACGGGACGAGCGGTGCCGGTTGGATTCGAAGTGGCGGCGGGCGAGTCGCGAGAGATCGAGGTCCGCCTCGCGGTAGGCGCCGAGCTCTGGATCGAGACAACCGATGAGACAGGTCTGCCGCTACCCGGCGTGGAGATCTGGATCCGGGATGACGAAGGGACACTTGGCGGCTACGGCCGGACGGACGCGAGCGGCACCGCTGCCATCGCCGTGCACCCAGGCGAGGTCCTTGTCACCGCGCAGCACGCCATGCGGCCTGAACAGTCGAGACGGATCATGGTCGATGTGGGCCGGCATGAACTGCGAATCGAGATGGGGTCGGGCTGGGCGATAGAAGGCAGCGTGTTCTCGACAGAGGGCTACCCGCTTGCCGGGGCGAAAGTGGAAGCGATCGGTGCGGAGCCGCCGGGTGCGCGTTCATCGGGGAGGCGTTCCCGGCGCTTGCCTGCGGTTGGCGCCCGAACGGCCTCCGACACGAACGGTCACTTTCGATTGAATGGTCTGCTGCCGGGCGACTACCGAATCGCCGCCCGCCTGGACGGCTATTCCGAGGGGGCGGAACAAGTCACGATTGCCGATCGATCGGTGGGCGGCGTCTACCTGGTTCTCGATGTGGGCGCCACGCTACACGGAAGAGTGACCGGGATCGGGCCCAACGAGATGGGACAGGTGTTGATCACGGCGGCTCGTGGCGCCACAACTGCGAGTGCGGCGCCTGATGGTGACGGACGGTTCGACTTGCGGAACCTGGCTACGGGTTCATGGCGCCTTTCCGCCCGGGTGAAGGGGAGCGATCGCTACTCGCTGCCCGTCGCCGTCCAAATCGAGGACACCGGGTCGCCGCCGCCGGTCGAGCTGGTCTTCGAACCGGGGTTCCTCCTGGGCGGCCAGGTCGTCGTTCAGGGCGCGCCCCTGGCGAGCATCTTCGTTATCGCGACCCCCGACGAGGTCGGCGTAGCGCGGTCGGTGCGTACGGACCGAAGAGGTCGCTTCCTGTTCCTGGGCTTGCCGCAAGGCAGCTATCGGCTAGACGTCCTCCATGCGGGCGGCGACGCCGCCGCTCGCGTGGAGCTTCGAGCCGACACGGAAGGTCTGCTGATCGATCTGCCACCGTCGGCTGACTGGAACCCCCGTCCGCCGCGCTGACGGCCTCGGCTAGTAGCCTTGAGGGATGGCGCCGCGCTGGCAGGTGATCGTCGTCCTCGGCCCGACGGCGACCGGCAAGAGCGCCTTCGCGATGGAGCTGGCCGAGGTTCTCGGCCGGGGGGGCCTTGGCGCCGAGCTGATCAGCGCCGACGCGCTGCAGGCGTATCGTGGCTTCGACATCGGCAC
Organism: Vicinamibacteraceae bacterium; assembly: GCA_012270995.1. Classification (GTDB taxonomy): domain Bacteria; phylum Acidobacteriota; class Thermoanaerobaculia; order Multivoradales; family Multivoraceae; genus Multivorans. The sequence continues at coordinate 115,733 of JAAXHG010000166.1, forward strand.
CGCGAAGCCGGGGCCGCGGGCGCGGACCCGGGTGCGGCATCACCTGGTCGACGTCCTCGAACCGCACCAGGCGTTCTCGGCCGGAGAGTTCGCGCGTCGGGCACGTATGGCGGTCGAGGAGATCGAGGGCCGGGGCCGTCTGCCGCTCCTGGTAGGCGGCGGCGGGTTCTACCTTCACGCCCTGTTCGAGGGCCTGGCGCCGGTGCCGCCGGTTCCGCGAGAAGTGCGGACCCGGGTGCGGAGCGAGCTCCAGGCAAGAGGCCTCGGCGATCTCCTCGAGGAACTGCGGAGCGTCGACCCGGAGAGCGCGGAAGGTCTCTCCGCCGGCGACACGCAGCGGGTCCTCAGGGCGTTGGAGGTTGTTCGCTCCACCGGCCGCGCGCTTCCCGCCTGGCACCGGATGGGGTCGGAATCGGCGCTTCGGAGGCGGGTGCGCAAGGTTGGATTGACCCTGCCGAGGGCCCTTCTGTACGATGCCGTCGAGGTGCGGGCCAGACGCATGCTCGAGCGTGGCTGGCTGGCCGAAGTGAGGCGTCTGCGGGAACGCGCGAGTTGTCGCGATGAGCGTTCGTGGGATGAGTTGCCGGCGTGCCAGGCCATCGGCTACCGGCAGTTCGCCGATCACCTGGATGGAAAGCTGACCCTGGAGCAGGCCTTGGAGGAGACGATCCGCGCCACACGCCGTTACGCCAAGCGGCAGGAGACTTGGTTCCGCCGCGAGAAGGATGTCTGCTGGGTCGACGCCTCCCGACGCGAAGGCGTCGAACGGGTGCTTGAACGGATCGCCCGGACCCTGGCCGGCGAGCGGCCGGTAGAGGCGTGACGGTGAGGTTCCGCCCGCACGGTCTGTTCGCACTGGCCGCGGCGCTCGCGGGCGCCGGCGCCTGCGTAACCACCTCGAGCGTCGAGGCGCCGAGGCCGGCGGCCCTACCTGAACTCGACTCCGGCGCCCGTGCCTTTCTGCGCGAGCCGCTGCTCGGCTACGCCGGGAACATCCCGGAGCAGAGCCGCTACGAGATTCGGTCCGCTTCACAGGCGTTGTTGCGTGGCGAGGTGCAGGTTGCGCGGAGCGCCGTGGAGGCGCTCCTTGCGATCGATCCGACCCTGCTGCCGGCCACCGTCCTCCTGGCCCAGACCCACTTCGCCGAAGGGGACCATTCGGCGGTGGTCGAGTTGCTGGCGAAGCCTCTGTCCGGTCGGCCGGCCTACACCGCCGGCCAGCTCGTCTACGCGCGGTCGACGGAACTCCTGGGCGACGCCGTGGTCGCCTACGGCGCCTACCGCGGCATCGCCGGCTTCGATGAGGAAGCTGCTGCCCGGGCCTCGAGCCTGCGTGTCCGGGCCACGACGGAACTCGGTGAGCGGATCAAGGCGGCGGTCGAGGCCGGCCGGCTGGCGGCGGCCGCTGCGGCGCTTGAGACGCTGCGGACGTGGGCGCCGGACGAGACGGCGACCGTCGATCTGCGCCGGCGCCTGGCACGGGTGCGTGGCGACGCGGAGGAAGAACTCCTGACGACGCGGATGCTGGTCGCGCGCGGGGAGACGTCGTTGGATGTCCAGGAGCGGCAGGCCGCGCTGGAGGTCGGGAGCGGCGATGCCCGGGTTGGTCTGGAGCTCTACGAGCGGCTCGCGGAACGCCATCCGGACAACGTGAAGATCGCGGCGGCCCTGACCGCGGCCCGCTTTCACTGGCGCACGACCCTGCTGCCCGACCGCGTGGCCAGGCTGCTCGACGCCCCGAGTCTGCTGCGGGGGGACTTCGCCGCGCTGACCTTCTGGCTGGTGCCGGGTGTCAGGACTGGCGGCGGCGGCAACAGGGTGATCGTCAGCGACATCGTGGAGCACGCCCAGCGGCGGGAGATTGCCCGGGTACTCAACCTGGGACTGATGACGCCGGTCGATGCGGCGGTACGCCGGTTCGCTCCCGACGACTACATGCGCCGGGGCCCGGCGCTGGCGACCCTGCTGCGGATGCCGGCTCGCATCGGCGGCGGCGCTGCCTGCGTCGGCGGCGGCGACGGTCCCGCCGCCGCGGACATGGAGGCCGTGTGCGGTGCGGCGCTGCGTTGCCGACTGATCTCCGAACCCGCTGAGTGCCGGCCCCAGGCTGCGATCTCGGGGCGCGAGGCGACCGAGGCGCTGCGCCGCACACTGCATCTCATCCAGTAACCGAATCCCTGGCGGCCGGCGCAATCCGCGGGGCAAGCCACTCAGGCCACGCAGGAGCCCGACTCATGACCGCATCCGCCAGTTCAGCCAGGTCCACACTCGATCGGGAGCGGGCCATCATCGTGGTGATCGACCTCCAGGGCCGTCTCGTCGACCTGATGCATCGGCCGCGGATGGTGATCGACGGCACCGCGCGGCTGCTGCGGCTGGCGCAGTTGTTCGAGTTGCCCGTGATCGTCACCGAACAGTACCCGCGGGGGCTGGGGCCGACCCGCGAGGAAATCGAGGCGGTGATCGAGGAGACCGATCCGGAAGGCCGCCGCACGCGCAGAGTGGAGAAGGACTCCTTCGGCTGCTGTGGTGTGCCGGCGTTCGAGGAAGCCCTGGCGGCTGCGAGACCGGGGTTGGAGCCGGCGCGGCAGCAGGTGGTCGTGGCCGGGATCGAGTCTCACATCTGCGTCGTGCAGACGGTTCTCGAACTCCTGTCGCGCGGTACGGATGTCCACGTGTGCTGGGACTGCACGAGTTCGCGGGGCGAGGAGTATCGACGTCACGCGCTGGCGCGCATGGGAACCGCCGGCGCCCAGATCACCAACCACGAGTCGGTGGCCTTCGAGCTCGCGCGGGACAAGAACCATCCGCGGTTCAAGGGCGTCAACCGGCTGCTCCGGGAGGGCCAGGTCGCTTGACCGGGGCGGTGCGGCGAACGGTAGGGGCCGCGGTGCTGATCCTGGCGGCGGCGCCTCTGGCCGCCCAGCAGACGAATCCGCGCTCGGGCGACGCGGAAGCCGAGGTGCGGGCTACCTTCGAGGCCTACCGGCAGGCGCTGATCGCCGGTGACGGCGAAGGGGCGGCCGCCCTGGTCGACCGGGAGACCGGGGAGTACTACCGGCAATTGAAGCGCCTGGTGCTGGAAGGAGGCGAGGAGGAGGTGAGGCAGCGGACCTTCGTCGACCGTTTCCTGATCGTGGCCTTCCGGCACGAGTTCGACGCCGCCGAGCTCCGCGAGATGGATCTCGCCGCCGTGATCGTTCGGGCGATGGAGATCGGCTGGATCAATGGAGCCGCGATCGAGCAGCTCGCCGTTGGCGAGGTCCGGATCGAGGGCGACGAAGCCTGGGCCGCCGCCCGCACGCGGGCGTCCCTGGAGGACCCTTCGCTCGGCGGCGGCATCGATGATCTGGAGTACCGCTTCGTGAACGAGGACGGGATCTGGAAGTTCCGGTTCAGCGGGCTCGTGGCCTCGATCGGCGAGGTGATGCGGGAGCTCGCGGCACAGCTCGGCGTCGAGGAGGATGACCTCATCTTCACGCTGATCGAGACCCTGACCGGGGTCGAGGTGCTGCCGGAGGTCTGGGACGCGGTCGAGCCCTGAATCGGGCTCCGCGACCGCTGCCCCGCTCCGGCCGGCGGCCGCCGGAGTCCCCTTTGGGGGTGCGGTACGATCGCGCCGTGCCCATCCGGCGAACACCGTTGCTGGTCGTTGCCGCCGCGCTCGTGGCGGCCGCCGGCTCCGGCCTGCTCACCAGAGCCCCGGCGCCGGGTACGAACCCCCAGGTCGGAGTCTCCGACGACCGCCGTGACCCGCGCACGCGCTACCGGCGCTCGCTGCCGCCCCAGGCGATGAGGATGTTCGAGCGGTACCCGCCGCGGCCGGTCCATCCCGACGAGATCCTGCGCGAGTTCTACTTCACCCGCCTCATTTACGGCGGCCAGAGATACATGGGTGGCGCAAGCTGGTCGGTCGACTTCCCCAAGGCCGACCGCCAGTTCATGGTCGGCCTGAAGAGGCTGCTCGACCAACTCGACGCCTACGACTACGACAACGCGCTGCTGGCCACGGACCCGAAGCTCCGTCGCTATCCCTTCCTCTACTCGGTGGAGGTCGGCTACATGATGCTGAGTCCGGACGAGCGCGAGCACCTGCGCCGCTACCTGCTGGCCGGAGGCTTCTGGGTCATCGACGACTTCTGGGGCAGTTGGCAGTGGGCGAACCTGGAGCGCGAACTCTCCGCGCTGCTGCCGGAGTATCCGATCGTCGAGATTCCGCTGGACCACCCGATCTTCCACTGCTTCTACGACGTGGAGGAGATCCTCCAGGTGCCGAACGTGGGCCAGGGTCGGTACGGGGGGCCGACCTGGGAGCAGGACGGATTCACTCCGCATGTGCGGGGCATCTTCGACGACCACGGCCGCCTGATGGTGGTGATCAATTGGAACACGGACCTCGGCGACGCCTGGGAATGGGCGGAAGACGAGTGGTACCCGGTGCGGTTCTCCCACTACGCGTACCAGATGGGCGTCAACTTCGTCGTCTACGCCATGTCGCACTGAGGCGGCGCCGCGACGTTCCCGCTACGCCCGCTCTCGCTACCCGGTTCCCCATGGCAGGCCTCTTCGAGTTCCTCTTCAAGTACCGGCCATCCCTGTTCGAGGAGGGCCGGCTCGCCCTCGCCGCACCCGGCTGGATGCAGATCGCGGCGCTGGTTGCCGGCGGCGCCCTCGTGTTCGCGGCCTTCACCTACCGCCGGATGCGGCCGGGCAGCGGCTCCCGGCCCGAGGGCTACCGCTGGCTGGCGCCGGCCTTGCGGTCGCTGGCCATCGGCGTTCTCGTCCTGTGCCTGCTGCAGCCGGCCCTCGTGCTGTCCACCGTCGTGCCGCGGGAGTCCTTCGTCGGCGTCCTGATCGACGACTCGGGCAGCATGGCGATGCCCGACGAGGACACGGCCGGGGACGGCACCCGCGCCGGGGCCGTCCGAGAGGCGCTCTCCGGGCAGCCGGGGTCGCTGCTGGAACTCTTGGCCGAGCGCTTCCAGGTCCGGCAACTCGCCTTCGGCCGCGGCGCGGAGCGGACCGAGTCCGTCGATCAGCTTCGGTTCGCCCGCTCCGAAAGCCGCATCGGCGAGGCTCTACTCGCGGCTTCGGACGAACTGGCGGGCCTGCCCCTGGCGGGTCTCGTCGTGTTCTCCGACGGCGCGGACTCCGAGCCGGCCGAACTCGGAGACGCCCTCCTGGCCCTCAAGGCGGCCGGGACGCCGGTGCATGCGGTCGGTGTCGGGCGGCCGCGGCTCGCACGGGACATCGAGGTGTCGCGGGTCGTGGCTCCCCGACGGGTCCTCGAGGGCTCGACCGTCGAGGTCGAGGTCACGCTGAGTCAGACCGGATTCGGCGGCCGTAGCGTGAACCTCGAAGTCGAGGACGACGGACGCATCGTGAACGTGGAGCCGGTGACCTTTCCGCGACGGAGTTCGGCGGTCACGGCGCGGGTGATGTTCGCGGCCACCGACGAGGGCGCCCGGGAATTCCGGTTTCGGGTGGCGGCCCAGCCCGGAGAGGAACTGACCCTGAACAATGAGCGCACGGCGCTGGTCGAAGTGAGGAAGAGGCAGGAGAGGATCTTCTTCTTCGAGGGCGAACCACGACACGAGTCCAGGTTCCTGCGGCGGGCGGTCCAGTTCGACGAGAACCTCCACGTCGTCTCGATGACCCGGCAGGCGGCGAACAAGTTCTACGGCATCAACTTCGACGAGAACGCGAAGCGCTTCGACGGCTTCCCGACCCGCCGGGAGGACCTGTTCGAGTATCAGGGGGTCATTCTGGGCAGCATGGAGGCGAGCTTCTTCACCCACGACCAGATGCGGATGCTGGTCGACTTCGCCACCCAGCGCGGGGGTGGCGTACTGCTCCTGGGCTCCCACAAGTCCTTCTCGGAGGGCGGTTTCTCCGGAACGCCGATCGCCGAGCTCTCGCCGCTCGTTCTCCGAGAGGTCGAATCGTTGTCGGTGGAAGGCCGCCCGGAACTGATCTACGACCTGCAACTGGAGTTGACGCCCCAGGGTCGCGCCCATCCCGCCATGCTGCTGCGCGACGACCGCTCGGAGTCGAACGAGCTCTGGCCGACCCTGCCGCGGCTCTCGGCGTACCAGCGGGCCACCGAACTGAAGGCCGGCGCCACCGCGCTTCTCCTGGCGGAGACCCCGATGCACGGGGAGCCGCTGGTCGCGCTGGCGTATCATCGGATCGGCCGCGGTCGCGCGATCGCTTTCACGCCGCACGACTCCTGGCACTGGCAGATGAGCGCGGAGATCGCGCTCGAGGACCAGACCCACGAGCGGCTCTGGCGGCAGATGCTCCGTTGGCTGGTGTCCTACGTGCCCGACCGGATCGAGGTCGAGACGGACCGGGACCGGTTCGAGCCGGGCAGCACGGTCGAACTGCGCGCCCTGGTTCGGGATGCGGCGTTCAGGGAGGTCAACCGGGCGCAGGTGACGGCGGCGATCGAGCTGCCGTCCGGGGAGGAGGTCGAGGTGCCTCTCGACTGGTCCGTGGAGCGCGACGGCGAGTTCGTCGGCTCGTTCGTGGCCCCGGAACGGGGTCACTACCGGGTCGAGGTCGACGCGCGGTCGGAGGGGGAACTGCTTGGCGTCGCGGCCTCGCGGTTTGCCGTCGACAACCTGAACGAGGAGCTCTTCGGCGCCGCGCGCCGGGACTCGGTGCTCCAGCGAATCGCTCGGGAGACCGGGGGCCGGCAGTACGGACTGGACGAGATGGACAGCCTCGTGGAGGACCTTTCGGTCAGCCGCGAGGGGACGACGGTTCGTGAGGCGCGGGATCTCTGGGACATGCCGGTCCTGTTCCTGCTGCTGGTCGTCTTCCTGGGCGGTGAATGGGCGGTGCGGCGCCGTCTGGGGATGTCGTGAGCGGTCGAGGATGGAACCGGCTGCTTCCGGCGGCGTTACTCGTCTACGCGCTGGCATCGGGCCCTCTCGGCGCGGAAAACCACCTCCTGGTGGTCACCGGAGTCGGGGGCGAGCAGTCCTACACCGAGCGCTTCCACGCCTGGGCGACGCGGGTGGTGGAGGCGGCGCTGGAGGCGGGTCTCAGCGAGGACCGGGTGGTCTATCTCGGGGAGCGCCCGGAGCTTGATCCGGAGCGGATCCGCGACCGGTCCACCGGCGAGAACCTGCTGGCGGAGATCGAGGCGCTGACGAAGCAGTCGAGCGCCGGCGACACGGTGTGGATCGTGCTCTTCGGACATGGCAGCGGCTCGGCGGGCCCGCCACGGTTCAACCTTCCGGGGCGGGACCTCGTGGCCGAGCAGTACGCCGCCGCGCTCGAGCCGCTCTCGGACCGCCGCGTCGTGTTCATCAACGCGAGTTCCGCGTCGGGCGGCTTCATTGCGCCGCTGGCGAAGGAGGGACGCGTGGTGATCACCGCCACCAGGTCGGGCGCGCAGGGCAACGAGGCGCTGTTCGGCGGCTACATCGCCGAAGCCCTCGACGGTGGCGCGGGAGATCGCAACAAGGACGGGCGCACGTCCGCCCTCGAGGCCTTCGAGTTCGCTCAGCGCGAGGTGGAACGCTACTACCGGCAGGCCGGACAGATTCGTACCGAGCACGCGCTGCTCGAGGACAACGGTGACGGCAAGGGAAGCTTGGAGCCGGCGGGCCTCGATGCGGACGGCCAGGTCGACGGAAGACTCGCGAGCCTGGTGCTTCTCGGCGAGGAAGCACTTCCGGCCGCGCTGACCGAGGAGAGTCGCGAACTTGCCGAACGGCGTGGCGACATCGAGCGCCGGATCGACGAACTGCGTCTGCAGCGGGAAAGCCTCGACGAGGACGTCTATCTCGAGGAACTGCAGGAACTGATGGTCGAACTCGCCCTGGTGGACCGTGAACTGGATGAATCCGGCACGAAGAGCGGAGAAGACGACGGTTCCGACGGGCCGAACGGAGAACCGGACCGGTGAGCGAGCGACGGCATTCCGCTGGGCTGCGAAGAGTCGAGTCGCGGCGTCCGCGCCGCGCTGACGCACAGAAACAGGCCTCTTTCATACAAGTCCTGGCCCTCGTTCTTGCGGCCGGCGTCTGGTCTCCGCTGACAGCCGCGGCCCAGGACGAAGAGGTCTCGCTTCAGGACATCGAGCAGTGGATCCTGACCGGCCGCTACGGCGATGCGCTGGAACAGCTCGAGATCCAGTCGGCGGACGATGCCGGGGCGCTGCGGCTGCGCGTGGAGGCGTTGACGTCGACGGGCCGCTACGAGGAGGCGGCTCGTGCGTTCGAGGGCGTCGATGCCACCGGTCTCGGTCTCGGCGTGCTGCGGGGAAGGGTGGCGCTCCTTGCCGGGGACAGGGAGCAGGCCGGGCGCTGGTTCGAAGAGGCTCGGGCCGCCCGGGGCCGGGACGCCCTGGTCGCGTCGTTCGAGCTCGCGCGGCTGGCGTGGGACCGGGGCGATATCGAAGAGGCGGCCAGGGGCTTCTACGGGATGATCGACGCCTACAACACGGGCGCGGCCGATACGGCGGCGGAGCTTCTCGCCGTGGCGGAGGCGTGCCGGTTGCTGGGGCGGGACGATCCGGAACTCTTCAAGGACGCGCTGCGGGCCTACGACGAGGCGGTGGCGCTCGCTCCTTCGTGGCCGCTGCCTCGGGTGCGGGTCGGCGAACTGTTCCTCGAGAAGTACGACAGCGGTCAGGCGCGTTCGTCGCTGGCCGATGTGCTGCGGGCGAATCCACGCCACCCGGAGGCCTTGCTCGCGATGGCGCGGACGATGCGGTTCGACGGCGATCCGCGGGCCCAGGCCACGCTCGACGCCGCCTTCGACGTCAACCCCAACCTGACGCCGGCGCGCGTTTTCCAGGCGTGGCTCCATCTCGGGGCGGAGCGCTGGGAGGAGGCCCGGGACGAAGCCGGGAAGGCGCTTGACGTCGATCCCGGTTCGCTCACGGCGCGAACGCTGCTGGCGGCGGCGGCCTTCCTCGATGGGCGCGACGAGGACTTCGCCCGGCTCCGCGACGGCGTACTGGCCGACAACCCCCGCTACGCCGATCTGTTCAACGATCTGGCCGATGCCAGCGCCGACAACCGGCTCTACGCGCAGGCGCGCGACTTCGCCGCGGAGGCGGTGCGGATCGATCCGAAGTCCTGGCGCGGTTACGGACTGCTGGGCATGAACCAGCTCCGGCTGGGAGATATCGAGGCCGGCCGGGCCAACCTGGAAACCTCCTTCGCGGGCGATCCCTACAACGTCTGGACCAAGAACACGCTCGACCTGCTCGACACGTTCGGCGAGTACCGGATGGTGGAGAGCGAGCACTTCGAGTTCCACATCCACGATCGGGAGGCCGATCTCCTGGCCCCGTACATGGTCGAGCTGGCCGAGGAGGCCTGGGCGGCGCTGTCCGAGCGCTATCGCTTCGAGCCTCCGACGCCGATCCGCGTGGAGGTCTATCCGTCGCATGCCGACTTCTCGGTTCGGACCGTCGGGTTGGCGGGGCTCGGCGCCCTCGGGGTGTGCTTCGGCCCGGTGCTCGCCCTCGATTCGCCCTCCGCGCGCCAGGTCGGCCACTTCAACTGGGGCGGCACGCTGTGGCACGAGATCGCGCACACGTTCACGCTGCTGGCCACGGACTCGAAGATCCCGCGCTGGTTGACGGAAGGCCTGTCCGTCCTCGAGGAACGCCGGGCGCGGCCCGGCTGGGGCGACGACGTGCAGGTGGGCTTCCTCACGGCGCTGCGCGACGGCGAACTGCTGGGCATCGCCGAGATCAACGACGGCTTCGTGCGGCCGAAGTTCCCGAACCAGATCGCACTGGCCTACCTTCAGGCCTCCCTGATCAGCGAGTGGATCGAAGAGAACTACGGCTTCGACGCCGTTCTCTCGATGCTGGCGGGCTATCGCGACGGCAAGAGTACGGAGGACGTGTTCGACGAGGCGATGTCGCTTTCGCTCGAGGAGTTCGACGAACGCTTCTTCGGTCACCTGCGTGCGCGCTTCGGCAGCGCCATGGCGGCGCTCGGCGATGCTCCGTCCGAGTCCGGCGAGGAGGATCAGGACGAGGGCGAAGGCGGACCGTCGCGCGCCCCGACCCGGAATCCCTTCGAACGCCGCGAACCGAATCTCGAGCAGTTGGCCCTGGCGGCGATGGAGAACCCGGACGACTTCAGAATCCAGATGACGTACGGCTACGCCCTGTTTCGCGAGGAGCGGTTCGCCGAGGCGGAAGAACCCCTCGTGCGCGGCCGCGACCTGTTCCCGGAATACGTCGGCTCCGGAAACGCCTACACTCTGCTGGCCGAGATTTACCGGCAGCAGGAACGCGAGGAGGAGGCGATCGAGGCGCTGATGACGCTGGCGGCAAGCAACGAAACGGCCTGGGACGAGCATCTGGCGCTGGCTGAGCTGCTCGGCGCCGCCGGCCGCGAGGAGGAGGAGGCCGAGATCCTGGAGCGCTCGCTCTACATCTCGCCACACGATCTGGGCGTGCATCGCCGGCTCGCCGAACGCGCCTTCGCTTCCGAGCGCTTCGCTCTCGCCGTGCGCGAACGGGCCGCCCTGGTCGCCCTCGATCCGCCGGACCGCGCGGTTGCGCTCTACGAGCTGGCTCTGGCGCAGCACCGTGCCGGCCGGCCGGAGAGCGCGCGCCGGACGGTGCTGCGGGCCCTCGAGGTGGCTCCGGGTTACGACCCGGCGCAGGAACTCCTGCTCGACCTGGTGGGGAAGGGCTCGTGATGCGCGGGCGAAGCGGGTGCCGTGGGCTTCGGGTACAGGCGGGTGTTGTCGTGCTCGGCGTGCTTGCCGGCGCCCTGCTCGCTCGCGACGACTTCTGGCGGACGCCCAAGGTGGGGACGCCGTCGTATCCCTACTCGGGCGGGTTCACGTTCGCCCGGATCAAGTTCGAACCGACGGAGTGGGGCGGCGGCCCGTTCATGTGGGGTCTCGACCTCAAGTGGAACCACGACTATCCGTTGGCGGAGCAGAACTTCACCCGGATCGTCGAGGAGATGACCCACATCGACGTGTTCACGGGCGGCGGCAACGTGATCGAGCTGACCGATCCGCGGCTGTTCGAGCATCCCTGGGCCTACCTCTGCGAGGCGGGCTTCTGGAATCCGACCGAGGAGGAGCTCGCCAACCTCCGCTCGTACCTGTTCAAGGGCGGCTTCCTAGTCGTCGACGACATCTTCGACCGGCCCGGCTATCCGATCTACTGGGAGAACACGGAGCGGCAGATGAGCCGCCTCCTGCCCGGTTACGAGCTCGTGCCGATGACGATCGATCACCCGGTGTTCCGGGCCTTCTTCCCGCTAGAGGACCTCGACTTCGACCTCGATCTTCCGGGCATCTACCCCGTGCGGGGGAAGATCTACGGCGTCTTCGAGGACAACGACCCGACCCGGCGTCTCATGGTCGCCATCAACTACAACATGGACATCGGCGACTTCTGGGAATGGTCGGAGTACGCCCTCTACCCCGTGGACGTCACCCAGAAGGGGTTCAAGCTGGGCGTGAACTACCTGATCTACGGCATGACTCACTGAGGGGCCCCGCAACGCCCCGAACATTGGCCCGAACGATGGAGAACCAGATGAACGACACCCAGGAACAAGCGGCCGGCGACGTGCCGGGCGACCAGGCTCTGACGACCGGGCGGGACGTTGAACCAACGGCCGGCAACGCCGCGAGCGCCCAGGGCCTGACCAGCGAGAGCGACGTCGAACTGGCGGCGCGTCTGGCGGCGGGCAGGGAGCAGATCATGACCCAGCTCGCCAAGCAGATCGTCGGCCAGGAGGAGGTGCTGGGACAGGTGCTGATGACCCTGTTCGTCGGCGGCAACAGCATCCTGACCGGCGTGCCGGGTCTGGCGAAGACCCTGATCGTGCAGACCGTGGCGGAGATCCTGGACCTCGAGTTCAGCCGAATCCAGTTCACGCCCGACCTGATGCCGAGCGACATCACGGGCACCGACATCATCCAGGAGGATCAAGACACGGGCCGGCGGGAGATGGTCTTCATGCCCGGACCGATCTTCGCCCAGATCGTGCTCGCGGACGAGATCAACCGGACGCCGCCCAAGACCCAGGCGGCACTGCTCGAGGCGATGCAGGAGCACCGGGTCACCGTACAGGGCCGGACCTACGACCTGAAGCAGCCGTTCTTCGTCTTCGCCACCCAGAACCCGATCGAGCTGGAGGGGACGTACCCGCTGCCGGAGGCCCAGCTCGACCGCTTCATGTTCAACATCATCATCGACCATCTGCCCGAGGACGAGGAGATGGAGATCGTCGACGCGACGACCACCGTGCGCGAGTTCACCCTGGAGACCCACGTCACGGGGGCCGATCTGCGGGCCTTTCACCGGCTCGTGCGCCGCGTGCCGATCGCCGATCCGATTCTTCGCTACGCCGTTCACCTGGTACGGATGACGCGGCCCGGCAACCCGGAGGCGCCGGAGTTCGTGAACGAGTGGGTGCAGTACGGCGCGAGCGTCCGGGCGGCGCAGTTCATGGTCCTGGGCGCCAAGGCCAAGGCGTTGATGGACGGCCGCTACCACGTGGCGCACGAGGATGTCCGCTCTCTCGCCGCACCGGTCATGCGCCACCGGATCCTGACCAACTTCCGCGCCGAGTCGGAGCGGATCACGACGGACGAGATCGTCTCCCGCCTGCTCGCGCTCGCCCCGGTTTCGGCGAGCGGCATGACCTGACGGCGCCCGCGTGAGCTACGGCAGGTTCGTCGACACCGAGACGCTGAGCCGGATCAGCAGTCTGGACCTGCTCGCCAAGACGGTCGTGGAGGGCTTCGTCAGCGGGCTGCACCGGTCGCCGTTCCTGGGCCGGTCGATGGACTTCGCGGAATACCGCGCCTACCAGCCCGGGGACGACATCCGCCGCGTCGACTGGAAGCTCTTCTGCCGCACGGACCGCTTCTACGTGAAGGAGTTCGAGGCGGACACGAACACCAACCTGACGATCGCGCTCGACGTCTCCCGCTCGATGGACTTCGGCACGGGTGCGCTGACCAAGCTGGACTACGGGCGCTACCTCGCGGCATGCCTGGGCTACTTCGCGTCCAAGCAGAAGGACCGGATCGGACTGGTGACGTTCGACAGCGCGATCGTCGACTACGTTCCCCCGGCCGCCAAGCATCTGCAGGTCGTCCTGCACACGATCGACCGCATCGAGCCCGGCGGCGGCGGCAGCCTCCGCGAACCGCTGCTCGAAGTGGTCGATTCGGTGCGCCGCCGGAGCATGGTGGTTCTCATCTCGGACTTCTACGAGGATCCCGAAACGGTGATCAAGGCGGCGGCGGGGTTCCGGCACAAGGGCAACGACATCATCCTCTTCCACCTCCTCGATCCTCTCGAACTCCGCTTCGACTTCGAGGGTGAACTGGATCTGCGCGATCTGGAGACGGGAGCGCGGCAGGCGGTCATGCCGGACGTGCTTCGGGACCAGTACCTGGACCTGATTCGGGAGCACACCCGGACGCTCGACCGCTCGCTGGTCGAGGCCGGCATCGACTACACGCTGGTCGACACCTCGCAACCTCTCGACGCCGCGCTCTACAGCTACCTGTCGGCGCGTCTCTATGCGATGAAGGCGAGGTGAGCGTTGGGTCTGCTCGCACCCCTCTTCCTGCTCGGTCTGGCCGCGGTCGCCGTGCCGGTCATCATCCACCTGCGTCTTCGTCATCGGAGCCAGGTGGTCGCGTTCCCGTCCCTGATGTTCATCTCCAGGGCGCCGTACCGCTCCGTCCGACGGCGGCGGCTGCGCGATCTCCTGCTTCTGGCCCTGCGCTGCCTGGCGCTGGCGCTCCTGGCGCTGGCGTTCGCGCGGCCCCTTTTTCGGGGCGACTCGGCGGCGAACGCGGCCGCCGCCAACCGGCTGAGCGTGGTGCTGCTGGACAACTCGTTCAGCATGGGCTTTGGCGGCAGGTGGCAGCGCGCCGTGGATGCCGCGGCTTCAACGTTCGAGGGGATGGGCGCACAGGACCGCGCCGCGCTGATCGTCTACTCGGACCAGGCGGAGATGGTGAGCACGCCGACATCGGACCGGTCGCTGCTTCTGAGCCTGGCGAGGGGGACGGAACTCGTGCCCCGGGCGACCTCCCTGCTGCCCGCGATTCAGGTGGCCCGGGGCGTGCTCGCGGACGCGGGAACGACCGCCGTCCGCGAACTGGTGATCGTCAGCGACTTCCAGCGCTCGTCCTGGGCGCCCGACAACGCGGCGCTTCTGCCCCAGGGCGTCGAGCTGCGTCTGGTCGACGTCCGTTCGGACGAAGAGGCCGTGGGCAATGCGGCGGTCACCGACGTCTTGCTCGACCATTCCCGCGTGTCCTCCAGCGAGGGCGGAGCGGACGATCGCGAGCAGGTGGGCATCGCGGCGCGGATCAGCTATCAGGGTCTTGGCGCGGCGGCAGCGGAAGATGGAGCGGCTTCCGCCCTGCGTGCGGAAGTCGACCTGCTGTTCGACGGCGAGGTCATCCAGACCCGTGCCGCGGATCTGACCCTCGACTCCTCGACCATGGTCAGTTTCGCGCCCGAGGTCCTGGAGCGTGAGCGCACGACCCGGGGCGCGGTCCGTCTTCGCGAGGACGCTCTCGACATCGACAACGAGTTCCACTTCGTGCTGTCTCCCGCCCACGAGGTGGGCGTGCTGGTCATCGAGCCGGATGGCGACCGGCGGCGCAGCCGCTACCTCCAGGAGGCGCTGTCGCTCGGCCGCCGCCCGTTCCTGCGCGTGAACAGGGTCCAGGTCTCCGGTTTCGAGCCGACGATGCTGGAGGGCAAGTCCGTCGTCGTGATCAACGACGCGGCGCAACAGCTCCCCTCGGGGGCCGCGGCGGCGGTTCAGCGCTTCGTCCGCGAAGGCGGCGGCCTGCTGCTCGGCGTGGAGCGCGGCCTGACCTCGACCTCGGCCCTGCTGGGAGAACTCGGCGTCGGAAGCCCGCAGCAGGTGGACCGGCTTTCCGGCACGCCCGGCTCCCTGGCCTGGTTCGACACCGGTCATCCAGTGTTCGACATCTTCGCTGCCGCCCGGAACGGGGATTTCTCGTCGGCGTCCTTCTTTCGCTACCACCGGCTCGAGATTCCGGATGGGGCGGCAGCGGTCGCTCTCTTCGACGACGGTTCGCCGGCGCTGCTCGACCTGATGCCGCTGGCGGCCGACGACTCCGCAGCCGATTCCGACGTCCCGGAGCGCGGCCGCGTCCTGGTGTTTCCGACCTCGCTCGACACGTTCTGGAACACTCTGCCCGTCCAGGCGGTGTTCCTTCCCTTCGTGCATCGGTCGATGGACTACCTGGCCGGTTACTCGCTGGCCCGCTCGTGGTACCGCGTGGGTGAAGTCGCCTCGGTCGAGCTGCCGCGATCGGGGCTCGACGACGCGGACGACGGCTACGTTGCGGTTGCTCCCTCCGGCGGTGAGCGTCGAGTGGGGGGAGACGGCCGGGATCTGCTGCTCGACGTGGAGGAGCCCGGCTTCTACGAGTTTCGCGAGGTGCGGGCGGACGTTGCCTCGGAGCGCCTGACCCTGGCGGCGAACGTGCCGGTGTCGGAATCGGACCTGGGCGCCCTCGACCTCGACGAGTTCATGTCGCGGATCAGACCTGTACAGACCGACGAGGAAGAGGCGGCCCTGGCGACCGCGACGACACCGGAAGAGCGTGAGCGGAGGCAGCGGCTCTGGTGGTATCTGATCGCGGCCGCGGCCGCCGTTCTGGCGGCAGAGGGCCTGTTCGGCAACCGGCGGCCTGCCACGGCGGCGCCGATCGTGACAGCATGGGGCCCCACCGGCGAGGAGACCTGATGGCAGCCAGCTTCGATCCCATCTACGACCCGACCTACGGCGAACTGATGGCGGTGATCCGGCGGGTGCGCGCGCGCTGGCGCATGAAGGTTGGGTTGCGCGGACTCGTCATGCTGACGTTGGCCGGGTTCGCCGCCTTCGCGATGTCCGTCTGGGGCATGGACTACTTCCTCTACAGCGAGCGGGCGGTCCAGATCTTCAGGTGGCTTACGTACGTGGCCCTGCTCGCGCTGGCCGTCCGTTTCCTGGTGGTTCCCCTGGCTCAGCGCGTATCGAAGCGACAGGTGGCGCTCTACGTCGAAGAGCACGAGCCGACGCTCAAGGCCTCGGTGCTGAGCGCGGTCGAACTCGGGCCGGTGCAGCAGGGCTCGCCCCGCGATACGGAGCGGGTCTCGCCGGAACTTCAGCGACGGGTTCTGGAAGAGGCGATCGAGCGCTGCCAGAGCAGTGGCTTCGCCACAGGAATCGAGCGCGGACCCCTGCGACGGTTCTCGGCCGCGCTCCTGGGAGTGGCCGGTGCGGGAATGGCCGCCGTCCTGATCAGCCCCGCCTTCCTTCAGCACGGCGCGATGCTGCTCTTCGCTCCCTGGCGCGCCGAGGCGGCGGACAATCCCTACCAGTTGCGGGTGGGGCCCGGGAATCTGACCGTGGCGCGCGGTTCGGACCAGTTGATCACGGCGGCGGTCCTGGGGTTCGATCCGGACCGGGTCGAGGTGGCCCTGCGTCCGCTGGATGCGAGCGGCAACGCGCAGGGTGACTGGCAGCAGTGGCCCATGAACCGCGTCGGCGCGGAAGGCGAGGCCTCCGACGAACTCATGATCGGGGACGCGAGGGTCACCCACGACTTCATCGCGCTCAACCTGCGCGCGGACACGGACTACTACGTCGACGCGTCCGGCGTGCGCTCGCCGATCTACCGCATCCGGGTGAAGGACCTGCCCTACGTGGAGCAGATCGACCTGGAGTACAGGTTTCCCGACTACAGCGGCCTGTCCGATCAGACCGTCGAGGACGGTGGAGACATCGTCGTACTCGAGGGCACGGAGGTCCTGTTCAGCATCCTGCCGATCTTCGCGGTCCCGCAAGGACGGCTTCTGATCGAGGGTGAGGAGCCGATCGGCCTGAGTGCCGGGGACGGAAGGATGACGGCCGCCTTCACGGTCAGCGGCAACACCTACTACCGCGTCGAGTTGATGGACGAGGACGGCCGATGGCATCGGGCCTCCGCCGAGTACATGATCACCGCGCTCGAGGATCAGCCGCCGATCGTCCGCTTTGTGAGCCCCGGCCGGGACATCCAGGTGACGCTGGTCGACGAGGTGTTCGCCCAGGTGGAGGCGGAGGACGACTACGGTGTGAGTCGCCTGGGTATCCGCTACGCGATCAACGGCGGCGAAGAGACGGCGATCAACCTCTTGGACAGCCGGTCCTCGATGAAGAAGATTAGCGCCGGCCATACGCTCTTCCTGGAGGAGATGGAACTGGCGATCGGGGATTCGGTCTCCTACTACGCCGAAGCGTGGGATCGGAGCCGCTCGAAGCCCGTCATCAGCGACATCTTCTTCCTGGAGATCAGGCCCTTCGACCGCAACTACAGGCGGGCCGAGCAGAGTGGCGGCGGCGGTGGCGGCGGCGGCGGATTCGACAACACGCTGTCGGTACAGCAGAAGATGATCATCTCGGCCACGTTCCGCCTGGTCCGGGACGCGGAGGAGTACTCCTCCAGGGAGATGTCGGAGCACCTGACCACGGTCGCGCTGATGCAGGGGCGCCTGCGCGACCAGGTGGGCTCGCTGATCACGCGGATGGGCAACCGCGGCCAGTCGCTGCTCGGAGACGAGGAGTTCTCCAGGATCATCGAATTCCTGCAGCAGGCCAGCACCGAGATGGCCGCCGCCAAGAGGGAACTGGAGGCGGAACGGCCCGATGAGGCGACGACGGTGGAGAAGCAGGCCCTGGCGTCCCTGCAGCGGGCGGAATCGGCGTTTCGCGAGCTGACGGTCTCATTCCAGCAGGGCGGCGGCGGTGGCGGCGGCGGCAACCAGCAGTTGTCGGAGGACCTTGCCGACCTGTTCGAACTGGAACTCGACAAGCTCCGCAACCAGTACGAGACCGTGCAGCGAGGCGCCGCCGAGCAGACGCAAGCCGAGATCGACGCGCTGATGCAGAAGCTGCGCGAGTTGGCGCGGCGCCAGCAGCGCGAGAACGAACGCCAGAACCGGCTGCGCGGTCGCCAGCAGCAGGGCGGCGGCGGTGGTGGAAGTCAGCAGCAACTGATCGATGAAACCGAGGAGCTTGCGAGGCGCCTGGAGCGGCTGGCGCGCGAGCAGCAGCGTTCGGAACTACGGCAGACGACCCAGGCGCTCCGCGAGGCGGTCGAGCAGATGAAGCGCTCACAGGCCGGTTCCTCGGGCTCCGAGTCGAGCGCCGGGGCGCAGGGGATCGCGGCGCTGGACAAGCTGCGCGACGCGCGCCGGCTGCTGGACCGCGACCGCCGGCAGCAGCTCGGCCGGGACCTGGAGGAACTGGAGCAACGGGCCCAGCGCGTCTCGGACATGCAGCGTCGGATCGAGGAGCAGGTCGAGGACCTGGCCGGTCAGGAAGGCGAAGACGGCCGGAGGCGAAGCGACCTGACGGCGCGGGAGCGCTCGGAGTCGATCGAGCGGATCATGGAGCGCAAGGACCGGTTGACCGACGAGGTCGCGGGTCTGGAGGCCCAACTCAACCGGATGACGAGGAGTGCCCGCGAGGAACAGCCGGAGGCGGCCCGCAAGCTGCAGGCGTCGGCCGAGGTGATTCGGGACGAGCAGTTGAAGGAGAAGATCCGCTACTCCAAGGGGGTGCTGGCGGGGCGCGATGCGGAGTTCGCCCGCCTGTTCGAAGGTCAGATCCGCCAGGACATCGACGAGGTGATGGAGCGGATCGCCGAAGCGCAGGCGAGCGTCGGCGAAGGGGGCGGCGGCCGCCAGGATCGGATGCTCGAACAGACCCGCGACCTGGTGGAGAACGTGTCTTCCCTCGAGGCCCGTCTGCGCGACCGGGCCGAGGCCGACGCCAGACTCAGCCAGCGCCCCGGTCAGCGCGGCGAGCAGCAGCGCGGCGAACAGCAGGGCGGCGAGCAGCAGGGCGGCAACCAGCAGGGCGGCGCCACGGAGCGCGGCGGCGCTCGCAACCTCGAGGGCGACGGCAGGAACTGGGGTCGGCCCGGCCAGTACGGATCCAGTTCGGGCGGCTGGTACCAGCCCGGCGTCTTCACCGGCGAAGACCTGCGCCAGTTCCAGCGGGAGCTGGAGCAGCGGCGCTCCGACCTGGAGGCGCTGAGGGGCGACCTCCGACGCGAGCGCATGGACACCGCGGACCTGGATCAGCTCCTGCGCCAGATGGGCGATCTGAGCCTGCTCGGCCTCAACAAGGATCCCCTGGCCCTCGAGTCGCTGCGCCGCGACATCGTCGAGGGACTCCGTCAGTTCGAGTATCGACTGTGGCGTGAACTGCGGGGAGCCGACACCGAACGGGTCTACCTCGGCAACTCCGACCAGGTGCCGCCGGGCTATCGCGAACTCGTAGACGAGTACTTTCGCAAGCTGGCCAGCGAGAGCTGAAGCAGCCTCCTGGCCATCTGCGCGGTCAACTCCCCGTCGGGATGTCGCTGTACGGGACGTCGCGGTCGACGCGGATCTCGCCGGGGAGGCCGAGGACGCGTTCGGCGATGATGTTGCGCAGGATCTCGTCCGTGCCGCCGGCGATGCGGAGGCCGGGGCTGTAGAGGAAGGACTGCTGGAACAGGGCGTCGGAGGGCATCAGGGAGGGGTCCGTGATGACGCCGCCCATGTCCATCAGGTCGGCTCCGAACGAGGAGACACTCTGCAGCTTGGGGGCGGAGACGACCTTGCCGATCGAGTTCTCGGGTCCCGGCACCTTGCCCTGGGAGAGGGCCGTCATCGTGCGCGCCTTCGTGTGCTTCATGCCCATCGCCTCGACGTACCAGTCGGCGATCTTCTCGCGAACCGACGAGTCCTCGAGTGCGGGCCGGCCGTCGAGTTTGCAGGCGGCGGCGAGCTTCATCACCTCGCGGAAGTCCGGCGGCGGCGCGTCGCCGACGGCGAGGCGCTCGTTCATCAGGGTCGTGATCGCCACCTGCCAGCCTTCGCCGATCGCGCCGAGGCGCTGGCTGTCCGGCACGCGGACGTTCGTGAAGAAGACCTCGTTGAAGTTGGACCCGCCGTTGATCTGCTTGATCGGCTTGATGTCGATTCCGGGGGACTTCATGTCGATGAAGAAGAAGGTCAGGCCCTTGTGCTTCGGAAGCGACGAATCGTGGCGCGCGACCAGGATGCCCCAGTCGGAGTAGTGGGCCCCGGAGGTCCAGACCTTCTGGCCGTTGACCACCCAGTCGTCGCCGTCGCGGTGGCAGCGGGTGCGCAGCCCGGCGACGTCGGACCCTGCCGCGGGCTCCGAGAACAACTGGCACCAGACCTCTTCGCCGCGGATCAGCGGCGGAATGAAGCGGGCCTGTTGCTCCTGGGTCGCGTACTGCGCCATGACCGGGCCGCACATGCCGAGACCGATGCTGAAGAAGCCGGTCGGGACGTCGAAGTTCGCCTCTTCCTGGTCGTAGATGATCGTCTCGATCATCGGCCGGTCCTGGCCGCCATGCGCAACCGGCCAGTGGCGGCAGGCGTAGCCGGCGTCCGCCTTCTTGGCCTGCCACGCCTTGGCGAGTTTCAGGCCCTCCTCGGCGTCGAGGCGGCGGTTGACGCTGGGGCGGTCCTTGCGCGGTTCCGCGTTGGCGCCGAGCCAGGCGCGGACCTCCGCGCGGTACGCGGCCTGTTCGGGAGTGTCGTTGAAGTCCATCAGGCGGCCTCCTGCCGTTCCAGACCGGAGATCAACCGGTCCTTCCACACCCTCTCGCTGCCGATGCTGAGCGCGAGCAGCTTGGAGCGGCGGTAGTAGAGGTGGCAATCGGACTCCCAGGTGAAGCCGATGCCGCCGTGGGTCTGGATGTTCTCCTTCGAGGCGAAGTGGAAGGCCTGGGTGGCGGCGACACGGGCCGCGGCGGCCGCGACCGGCAGTTCGGGCGCGTCGGTCGACAGCGCCCAGGCGCCGTAGTAGCAGTTCGCCCGGGCGAGTTCGTTCTTGATGTACATGTCGGCGAGCTTGTGCTTGATCGCCTGGAAGGAGCCGATCGGCCGGCCGAAGGCGTAGCGGCCCTTCGCGTAGCCGATCGCCATCTGGAGGCAGGCGTCGGCGCCGCCGAGCTGCTCCATGGCGAACAGGACCGCGGCGCGGTCGAACACGGCGTCCTTGACCGCCCAGCCCTGGCCGGCTCCACCGAGCAACTCCGCCTCGGCGCCGTCGAAGGTGATCCTGGCGTGGGAGCGGGAGGGGTCGAGAGTGTCGACCGGCTCGCGGGAGACACCTTCGGAAGCGAGGTCGACGACCGCCAGCGAGACGCCTTCTCCGTCCCTGGCGACGACGACGCAAAGGTCGGCCACGTCGCCGTCGGGCACCGGCATCTTCGTGCCGGACAGCCGGCCGTCCCTGAGGGTCGCCTGGAGGTTCGCCGCCGTGGCCTGCCCCGGGCCTTCGGAGAGGGCGAACGTGCCGATGCTCTCACCCGAGGCGAGCCCGGGCAGCAGTCTCTCCTTCTGCACTTCCGAGCCGCCCTGGAGAATCGCTTCGGCGGCGAGGTAGACGGACGACGAGAAGGGGATCGGCGCGATCGCGCGGCCCATTTCCTCGGCCACGACGCAGAGTTCGAGATAGCCGAAGCCGATGCCGCCGTACTCCTCGGGGATCGCGATTCCGGGAGACTCGTTGGCGCAGATCTGACGCCACAGATCGCGGGCGAAGGGTTCGTCCACATCTTCCAGCACCCGCCGGGGCACGGTCGTGTCGCAGGCCGCCCGCAGGAAGTCGCGCGTCTGCTGTTTCAGTGCCTTCTGGGCATCCGAGAAATCGAAGTTCATTGCTGCTCCTGGTCGGTTTCGGACGCGGAGTGTAGCAAGGGAGAACGAGGCCGGTCGCCCTCTCGCCGAACCTCGTTCAGACCCGGTAAGTCCGGCCCTCCACGGCGGCCTCGATCTCAAGGTCGGAGCGTTCGAGCATGTCGTCGCCGAGGTGTGTGAGCAGCATCCGGCCGCAGTCCAGACGACGTCTTTGAGCGAGCAGCTCGACGTAGTTCAGGTGGTTCGGCACCGGCCGGTCGTAGAAGTTGCACTCGCAGATGAAGAGGTCCGCGCCCGCGGCCGCGTCGATCAGAGCTTCGGTCCACTCGGTGTCGCCGGAGAACGTGAGCGTTCGGCCGCCGTACTCGACACGGAGTGCATAGCTCGGCGCGCCGGACGGATGGACGACCTCGAACGGGATCACCCGCAGCCCGTTGATCGAGACGGACTCGCGCTCGTGAAGTTCGACGATCTCGAGTTCGAACGCCAGCTCGCGCCTCGAGGATCCGGGGTAGAGAGCCTCCGCCGCCTGGCGGAATCTCTCCCGCAGCCCCGGGGGCCCCGCCAGGGTCAGCGGCGTCGTGCGGCGTGCCCGGTAGTGAGCGTCGCTCAGCAGGAAGGGCAGACCGCCGAAGTGATCCCCGTGCAGGTGGGTGATGAGGATCGTGCGGATCGCCGCAGGTTCGATCCCGCGAGCCTTCATCGCGGTCAGCGACGTGGCGCCGCAGTCGAGCAGGGTCGGAGAGAGCGCGCCGTCGTTCGTTTCACCGCTCAGGAGGAAGCAGGTGTGCAGGCGGCCGCCGCTGCTGAAGGCGTCGCCGCATCCTAGGACCTGGAGCTGGAACGTCATCCGGAGGTGAAGATGTTCGGAGGGACGGCGTCGCGGCCATGGCCGTGCCCGCGGCCGGACGGCATGATAGAGCACCCGGCGGGGAACAGGATGGCGCGTGGGGGCAGCGGCCCGAACAGCGCTTCGTCGAAACAGGAAGGAGAGGTACATGGGAGGCCATACGAACTTCGAGACGATCCGGGTTGAGAAGGACGGCAACCTCGGGTTCCTGACCCTCGCGCGGCCGGAGCGGCTGAACGCCGTGGACGCGACGATGCTGCGCGAGCTGGCTCTTGCCGCGCCCTGGTTCGACGATCAGAGCGAGATCGACGTGGTCGTGCTGCGTGGCGAAGGGCGGGCGTTCTGCGCCGGGGCCGACCTCAAGGCGATGGGCGGTGCTTCGGAGATGAACTGGCGCCAGCGCCGCGAGGCGGGCCAGCTCGGCCGCCGGGCGATGGACGCGCTGGAGCAGATGCGGGCGCTGACCGTGTCCCAGGTCCAGGGGTACGCGGTCGGCGGTGGCTTTCTGCTGATGGCGGCTTGCGACCTGCGCGTGGTCGCCGAGGACGCCGTGTTCTTCATCCCCGAGGTCGAACTGGGGCTTCCGCTGGCCTGGGGCGGGGTGCCGCGGATGGTGCGCGAGCTCGGCCCTGCCCTGACCAAGGAGCTGATCATCACCTGCCGCCGCTTCGGTCCGGCCGAGGTGGCGTCGATGGTCAACCGGATCGTGCCGCCGGACCGGTTGGAAGAGACGACTCTGGAACTCGCCCGGATGCTTGCCGGGATGCCGACCGTCCCGGCCGCGATCACGAAGGAGCATGTGAACGCGGTCACCCGCTCGATGGCCGGCGCCACCGACTTCGCCGACGGCGACACCCTGCAGTGGGTGAGGGGCGATGCCGAGTCGGAGGCGGCCCGTCTGCGTTACACGGAGCGCACACTCGGCGGCAAGAGCGGCTGAGGAGAGTCCGCCGCCTTTGCCGGCTCAGTCGGCCGGCGTCTTGTGGACCTGGCCGACCCGCATGACGAAGCGGACGTCCTGAAGCCGGGTCACGTCCGCGATCGGGTCGCCCTCCACCGCGATCAGGTCGGCCGCCTTGCCGGCCGTGATCGAGCCGGTCTCCTCCCAGATGTCGAGCAGCTTCGCGGTGACGACCGTGGCCGACTGGATCGCCGTCATGGGCGCCATGCCGCCTTCGACCATGTAGAGGAACTCCTGGGCGTTGCTGCCGTGGGGGCAGACGCCGCAGTCCGTGCCGAAAGCGATCGGCACGCCCGCCCGGTGGGCCTTGGCGAAGGTGTCCTGGATCACCGGCCCGATGGCGGCCGCCTTGGGTCGGATGATCTCAGGGAAGTAGCCGGGGATCGCCGCCTTCTCGGCCACGAAGTTGCCCGCCGAGATGGTGGGCACGAAGTAGGTGCCGTGCTCCTTCATCAGCTCGAACGCTTCCTCGTCCATGTAGGTGCCGTGCTCGATGGTCGTGACGCCGGCCCGGATCGCCCGCTTCATGCCTTCGGCCCCGTGGGCGTGGGCGGCGACCATGAAGCCGTAGTCGTCCGCCGTGTCGACGATGGCCCGTATCTCCTCCTCCGTGAACTGCGGGTTCTGGCCGCTCTTGGCCAGACTGAGGACGCCGCCGGTGGCCGTGATCTTGATCAGGTCCGCGCCCTCCTTGTAGCGCTGGCGGACCGCCTTGCGGGCGTCCTCGATGCCGTTGACGATGCCCTGCCTGGGTCCCGGGTCGCCCTGCAGGTCGGGCCTCATGCCGTTCGTCCGGTCGCCGTGACCGCCGGTGGTCGCGAGTGAAGCCGTGGCCGCGAAGATGCGTGGCCCGGGCATGTCGCCCCGGTTGATCGCGTTCCGCACCGCCAGGATCGCCGTCGTTTCGCCGCCCACGTCGCGGACGGTGGTGAAGCCGGCGAGCAGCGTCCGCTTCGCGTAGATCAGCCCCTTGACCGTCATATCGGCCGGGGTCTCCTGGAAGCGCTCGAGGTAGGAGGCGGCGCCGGCCTGCTGCGAGGTCAGGTGGACGTGCATGTCCATCAGGCCGGGCAGGACGGTGTGGCCGGACAGGTCGATCAAGGTGTCGCCGTCTTCCGGATCGGCGAGTCCCTCCGCGACGGCCGTAATCGCCTCGCCCTCGACGACGATCGTGTGCCTGCCGAGGACCTCGCCGGCTTCGACGTCGACCAGGGCGCCGGCGTGGATGACGGTGCGACCGTCGGCGGCGAGAGTGGTCGTCGTAGCGAACAGGAGGAGCGCAGCCACGGAGAGGAAAGCAGCTACGCGGGATAGGGCGAAACGGTTCGTCATCGTCGGGAACCTCCGTTGATCTGGAAGCGGGAAGGGGCCGCGACTGTAGCGCAGCACGGGGCGGCAGCTATCGCTGGCCGGACGTGTCCGGACGTGTCGTGCCGAACCGGCTGATGGTCCAGGTCAGAACGAAGCCTGCGGCGGCGAGCCCCAAGGCCGATACGGCCTGTAGCGGTGCGGGGGAAGCCGGGTCCTCGAAGGGCCAGAGGCCGACGACAGCGCCCAGGAGGAGCCCCATCAGCACTCCCAGCGTCGCCTGTCGGAAACGTCGCAGGGCGAACCGCACGGCGTTGCTGATGACCGTTGCGCCAACGGCGATACCCACAAGTACCGGCAGCAGGACGACTGTCGCTTCGGCGATCGGCCGGATGTCCAGACCGCTGAGTCCCTCGAGCACCTGGTCGATGGCGCCGAGGATCGGCTCGTACTGGCCGAGGGCCACGAGCAGGTAGGCGCCGCTCACACCTGGCAGGATCATCGCGGCGGCCCCGGCCGCTCCAGCGACCGCGAGCAGGAACGGCCCGCTGCTGGTCGATCCCGTCGCAGTGGGGCCGCTTTGGAGCAGGGCGAGCCCGACCAGGGCGGCGAAGCCGCCGGCCGCGCCGCCCCAGAACGTACCGCCAGCCGGTTGAGCGAGACGCCAGACCAGCGGCAAGCCGCCTAGGGTCAGGCCGATGAAGGCGCTGTAGGTGATCGAGCGGTGATGCACCACGAGATCGCGCAGGGCGCCCGCCAGGAGGAGGATCGCCAGGCCGCCGGACGCGGCGACCACTGCCAGCAGCAGCAGCGGCTGAAGCCGCAGGCGCAACCGGGTCGTGTCCGCCACCGCCTCGATGAAGCGTGGGTAGATGCCGACCGCGAGCAGCATGGTGCCGCCGCTGATTCCCGGCACCAGGTTGGCGAGACCCATCAGGACGCCGCCCGCGACCGCGCGAGGCGCCCAGGAGACGACGGAGTTCTTCTGACTGCTGGCCATCCGGACGGAGTCTAAGGGCGCTTGGCGATCCAGGAGGCTGCGCGACGGAAACGACACGAAGTGAGTTCTGTCGCGAAGCCTCCTGGTGAGGTGGGGGCTGGGGCCAGACAGCGAGTCCGCGAGCGGTTTGGCGGCGCTGGCGCCCGATTGGTCTAGCGTTGCGGCCATGACGGACTACGACTACGACCTGTTCGTGATCGGCGCGGGCTCCGGCGGCGTGCGCGCCAGCCGGATGGCCGCCGGCTACGGCGCACGGGTGGCGGTCGCCGAGGAACGCTACCTGGGCGGCACCTGCGTCAACGTGGGCTGCGTGCCGAAGAAGCTGCTCGTCTGCGCCTCGGCCTTCGCCGACCACTACCGGGAGGCCTCGGGCTTCGGCTGGACCGCGGGGGAGCCCGGTTTCGATTGGGGCCAGCTCATCGCGAACAAGAACAGGGAGATCGAACGGCTCAACGGGATCTACCGCGGGCTGCTCGATTCAGCCGGCGTCGAGCTGTTCGAGGGACGGGCGCGGCTCCTCGGTCCGCACACCGTAGAGATCGATGCAGGTGGGTCGGGCGAGAGCCGCGTCACGGCGGATCAGGTCCTGATCGCCGTCGGCAGTTGGCCGGACATGCCGCCGATTTCGGGAATCGAGCACGCGATCAGCTCGAACGAGGCCTTCTACCTGGAGCGCCTTCCAGAGCGCGTC
Organism: Vicinamibacteraceae bacterium; assembly: GCA_012270995.1. GTDB lineage: Bacteria > Acidobacteriota > Thermoanaerobaculia > Multivoradales > Multivoraceae > Multivorans. The sequence goes on from JAAXHG010000166.1 coordinate 142,252, forward strand.
GTTGTCGTTGGCGGCGGCTACATCGGGGTCGAGTTCGCGGGCATCTTTGCCGGTCTTGGCAGTCGGGTGACGCTCGTCTACCGCGGTCCCCTGTTCCTGCGGGGATTCGACGAGGAGATCCGTATCCATCTGGCTGACGAGATGCGGTCACGAGGGATCGAACTCCGGTTCAACAGAGAAGTTGAGTCGATCGAGAAGTTGCCGGGGAGTGGGGACGACCTGCTGCGTCTTCACCTCGACGATGGCGACTCGGTGGACTGCGGGGAGGTCCTCTATGCAACCGGTCGGACTCCCCTGGTCGCCGACCTGGGGCTCGAGACCTGCGGGGTAGAGCTTGGCGAGAACGGCCAGGTACCCGTCGACGAGTTCTCTCGCACGAACGCGCCGAACATCTGGGCGATCGGCGACGTCACGGACCGCCTGAACCTGACTCCGGTCGCGATCCACGAGGCGATGTGCCTGGCACGGACCCTGTTCGCCGGGAAGCCGACCCCCGTCGACCATGAAGCCGTGGCCACCGCCGTCTTCAGCCAGCCGCCCCTGGCCGCCGTCGGCCTGACCGAGGAGGAAGCGCGGGCGCGCTACGACGAGGTCGACGTCTACCGGAGCCGGTTCCGTCCGCTCAAACTGACGCTGACCGACAACCAGGAGCGCACCCTGGTCAAGCTGATCGTCGAGCGCTCCAGCGGCCGCGTTCTGGGCGCCCACATGCTGGGCGCGGACGCGCCGGAGATCATCCAGGGCCTCGCGGTAGCGGTGAAGATGGGCGCCACGAAGGACGACTTCGACGCCGCGATGGCGATCCACCCGACCTCGGCCGAGGAGTTCGTGACGCTTCGGTGACCGGTCAGTCGGCTTTCCGCCGGCGCTCCACCGCGTCGAGCACGTCGACCTCCAGGCGCGGTCCGCCCAGATCGGCGATCTCGCGCAGGCCGGTGGGGCTGGTCACGTTGACCTCGGTCAGCCAGCCGCCGATCACGTCGATGCCTGCGAAGACGATCCCGAGCCGCACGAGCTCCGGCCCGATCGTCGCGGCGATCTCGCGGTCGCGGTCGTCGACTTCCGCGGCGGCCGGCTGGCCGCCGACGTGGAAGTTCGCCCGCGATTCGCCCTCGGCGGGCACCCTGAGCACGGCGCCAAGCGCCTCGCCCTCGACCAGGATGACCCGCTTGTCGCCCTGCCGGATCTCCGGCAGGTAGCGCTGCGCCATGATGTAGCGGCTTTCGTGGCCCGTCGCCGCCTCCAGAATCGCGCTCGTGTTCCGGTCGCCGGCCTTCAGGTGGAAGATGCCCTCGCCGCCGGCCCCGTCCAGCGGCTTGACGATCATCTCGCCGCCCATCTCCTCCTGGAAGGCCAGCAACTCCGCAATGCGCCGGGAGACGCGCGCCGGCGGGCAAACGGCCGGGAACCGAAGCGCGAACAGCTTCTCGTTGGCGTCGCGAAGCGACAACGGATCGTTCACCACCAGGGTGCTCTTCGCCACCATGGACAGCAGGTGGGTGGCGTAGAAGAACGCCATGTCGAAGGGCGGGTCCTTGCGCATCCAGACGACGTCGAACTCGTCGAGAAAGGCGGCCCGGCCGGCCCCGATCTCGTACCAGGGCCCGCCGGTGACCGGATCGACGGTTCGGGCTGGAATCGATTCCGCTCGCGGCCGGCCGTCCGGGCCGAGTTCCAGCGTGTCGATCGTGCAGACTGCGAGCTCGTGACCCCGGCGATCCGCCTCGCGCAGGAACGCGATCGTCGTGTCCTTCTCGGGGTCGAGACGCTCGATCGGATCGATGACGAAGAGGTGGCGCATCGGCGGTTGGTGAGGAGGAAACGGGCGGCGCAAGCTATCACGCGGTTGTGCCGGCGAATCGACGGCGCGGCCCGTACAATCCGGCGCCGTGGCCCCGCCCGATCCATGCTGGCTCTTCGGTTACGGCTCCCTGATCTTCCGCCCGGCGATCCCCTTCGTGGAGCGCCGGCCCGCCCGTGTCCGAGGCTGGACCCGGCGTTTCTGGCAGTGGTCGACGGACCACCGCGGCGAACCCTGGCGTCCCGGACGGGTGGTCACCCTGGCGCCGGCGCCGGAGGACATCTGCTGGGGCATGGCCTATCTTCTCGACGAAGCCGCCGCCGAGGCCGTCCTCGCCGACCTCGACGTACGCGAACGGGGCGGCTACGTCCGCACGGAAATCGAACTGGAACTGGACGGGCAGAGGTCGACGCAGAGGACCATGGGTGTCACCTACCAGGCCTGGCCCGGCAACCGGAACTACGCAGGTCCGGCCCCGATCGCCGAGATCGCCGCCCAAATCGACAAGGCAACAGGTCCGAGCGGCACCAACGCCGACTACGTGCGCGACCTCCACGCCGCACTCGAAACCCTCGGCGCCCAGGACACTCACGTCGCGGCTCTGGCCGCCAGACTCGACGCCGCTACGGGGCCATCGCGCCGGTGACGCCCACGTCCCGGCCCTGCGGATCGATCAGCACGCCGGGGTTCATCAGGCCGTCCGGGTCGACGCCCGCCTTGGCGCCGGCGAGGGCTCGGGCGAAGACGTTGGGGCGCTGGCGGTCGTAGCCGGCCGGCCGGTGGTCGCGGCCGACGGCGTGGTGGTGGGTCACCGTGCCGCCGGCGTCGACGACCGCCTCGTTCGCGGCGAGCTTGATCTCGCGCCACTGCTCCGCGAGCCGCTCCCAGTCGCCGAGCGCCGAGAACGTGAAGTAGGGCGCGGGTCCGTCCGGGTAGACATGGGTGAAACGGCAGGTGACGCTGCCGGGCCTGCCGGTCGCCTGCTCGAGGATCTCGGCGGTCCGGGCCGTGATTCGGGCGTGGAAGCCGGCGAAGCGGTCCCAGGTGATCGCGGTCTCGAAGGTGTCGCCAATCACTCCCAGGGGCACGCCGACTTCCCGGAAGTAGGGCCCCTTGATGAAGGCGTCGCGCCAGGCCCCGGCGGCGCCCTCACGGTGCGACCGCCCGGCCGAGGCGCTGTGGTCCCCGCCGCAGTCCGCGGTCAGCTCGAGCGCCCGCTTCATCCACGCGTCGACCGGGTGGTCGGCGGACTCGAAGCCGAGGACGAGCAGCGAAGTCGAGCCGTCGCCCGCCCCGGCGGTAGCGGTCTCCTGGGCGTCGATCAGTCGGCAGTTCGAGGGGTAGAGGCCGCTCTGAGCCAGCATCCGCACGGCCTCGGCCGCGCTCGCGTAGTCGGCGAAGTGGACCGCCGCCGAACCGCGATACGTGGGCCGGTCCTGGAGCCGCATCCAGGCCTCCGTGATGACCCCCAGGATGCCCTCCGAGCCGATGACCATCCGGTCGGGCGACGGTCCCGCGCCGGAGCCGGGCAGGCGGCGGGTCTCCATGACGCCCTGGGGTGTCACCGTCGTCGTCGCCTCGACGAAGTCGTCGATGTGCGTGTAGAGGCTGGCGAAATGGCCGCCGGAACGGGTCGCGATCCAGCCACCGAGGGTCGAGTGCTCGAAGCTCTGCGGGAAGTGGCGCAGCGTCAGCCCGTGCTCCCGGAGCTGGGCTTCGATGTGAGGCCCGCGGGCGCCGGCCTGGATGCGCGCAGCCCGGCTCGCACGATCGACTTCCAGCACCCTGTCGAGCTTCAGCAGGTCGATCGTCACGGCGCCGGCGTAGCTGTCGCCGACCGCCGGCTCGACGCCGCCGACCACGCTCGAACCGCCACCGAAGGGGATCGCCGCGGCGCCGGCATCGCCGGCCCAGTCCAGAATGCGGACGACGTCCTCCGTCGTTTCGGGGTAGGCGACGAGATCGGGCGGTTCCGGGACCTCCCGGCGGAACATGCGCACGGCGTCCGGGAAGGACTTGCCGTAGGCGTGGAGTAGGCGTTCGTACGGGTCGTTGCGGAACAGGGCCTCAAGCGATGCGGGTGGAGCCAGGCGAGGCGCGCGGAGGTCGAAGTCGGCGACCTCTGGCGCCCTTGCTCGCGGTTCGACCGGTGTCCCGAACCGCTCCGCCGTCCGGGCGCGGAAGGCCTCCGCCTCGGCGGCGTTGAGCCCCTGTCCCTCGTATCCCCAACCACAGAGCTTGCGCCGTGTCGCCGTCATTGGCACCTCCTGGGCGGCGCAGGATAGCGGACTGGCGCTACGGTTTCAGCACTGGATCCGCGGAACGGGCTCCTTGCGGTCCGGAGGGTCGGCGAGGTTGAGGGTCGTGTCGTCCTCGACCGAGACCTGCGTATAGAAGAAGTAGTCGCCGTTGCGCCAGACGAGTTCATAGGAGCCGGCGCCGGGCACGCGCAAGACTCCGCCTCCGCTCGCGTCCAGCTTGACGCTGCCTGCGCCGTTGACTCGCTCGCCAGGAGGGCCGCCCACGAAAGTCAGAGTGGGCAGCGTCGTCAGGTCCACCTCTACGTATCGGAAACTCCCTTCGTGGGCGATGTCGACGGTCGCCACGTCGGCGTAGGTGTCTTGCCCATGCTCGGGACCCCAGTGGCTTATCTCGAGAAGCCAGGTGCCGGGCGGCAGGTCAGACAGGTGGAACTCGCCTTCGGCCGAGATCGGCGCGGGAGATGCGTAGCTCAGGCCGGTGGAAGCGGTGACGTACGCGCCGTCGAGAGAAACGGGCGATTCGATGCGACCCGCGATCCGGCCCGACTTCTCGAAGAGTTCAAGCATCACCTGCCGGACGGTGTCCGTGGGCTCGATGACGAGTTCGACCGTTCGCGATGCGTGGGACTCGGTGTCGGCAAAGAGCCGGACGACTCCGGGACTCATGTTCTCGAAGAAGAAGGTGCCGTCCCCCGCAACCTCGGCGCTGGGTCCCCCAACAGGACAGTAGTAGGGTGGACGCACCTCGACCCGCTCCACTTCGTCCACGATGCCGTCCGAGGGGCCGACAACCACGCCTTCGATCCGGACCAGCGGATTCTCGAGACGGATCGCGACCTCATTCAGACCGGGCTCCAGGTCGTACTCGACCCTTTCCGGCTCCCCGCCGAGCACGGACACCGTGACTTCCGTGCGTCCCGGCGGCAGCGCGGAGAACCTGAAGAGGCCATCCGCGTTGGTGTCGGTCCAGGCGGAAGGCTCGTTTTCCGTATCCTGACCGACCTGGTTCCATCGGAGACCGGCTTCGACCGGCTGCCCTCGCTTGTTTCGGACCACGCCCATTAGGGATGCAGCCTCCTGCATTTCGATCTCGACCGGTCCGGAGTCGAGCGCCACGGCTACGGTCGGCGCGTAGTAGCCGTCGTGCGTCGCCTCTACGAAGTACTCCCCATTGAAGGGAACGTAGAGCACGAAGCTCCCGTCGGCACCGGTGCGAGCCGAAGCCCCTTGGTAGACGTGCGTCCACGGGCCATCCTTGATCTGCTCCTGGTCCAGGAAGATGGGGTACTTCTCGATCAGCGGCTCGACCTCGGCCTCGTCATCGGCCTCCAGTAGTTCTTGGGGGTACTGCCAGTGAGCTGACAAGGCGACATCCGCGAGCCGGCTTCCCTCGGGACCGTACACGGAACCGCGGATGGCGCCAGCCCGGCGCATCCGAATCGGGATCCGCCGGTCCTGCGGGTGGGCCCACCGGAAGGACACCATCGGCCAATCCGGGATTGTCACTTCTCCGTCTACGCTATGGCAATGGCCTGGTAGCCAGAGAGTAGAAGTCCCCGAGCCAGCGATCAGGGTTCGTCCCTGCCGTGTGGACTCGAACTCCCGGTTCCAACAGTAGTAGGTAGCCCAGCCAGGAGCCAGCTCCGGCCCGTCGACCTCGACCGTCAGCAGGCTCGGCGCTTCCAGATCGCCGAGGTGCTTCAGTTCTCCAGCGTCGAGGTAGAAGTGCGGGCTGTCGTCGGCACCGACTACCGAGTACCAGGCGTACGCCAGCAGGTCGTCCCGGGAGAGGCCCGAGCCGGTCGGCTGTAGTCGGAAGTCCAGGCGCTGCGTGAGATCTCCGAACGCGAAGTCGGCGAGTTCGGTGCCCTCATGGAGACGCTCGACCCGTACCGTGTCGATCACCGTGAAGGCGTCGTCGGCCGGTAACTCGGCGGTGACCGCTCCGGAACCGACGTGGATCGAGACCGCGTCGCCGATGTCGGCACGAAGCGCCGACATACCGACGGGAACACCGTCGCTGAATGCGGCGACGAGCACTCGGCCGCGCCAGGCCGGGATTCCCCTGATCTGGACCACGCCGACGCCGCCGGCCGCGGCAATGCCGAGGGGGACGCTGTTCGGGACGCTCTCCCACTGCTCGGGGAACGCGAGCACCGCCAGGTCGGCAAAGTCGCCGGCGCTCGACGTGGCGAGGTGGACGGCGATCGACCGGGCAGGTGGGAGCCGCACCGACCCGGCGGCGGACAGGGGCACGAGGCCGCCGATGAAGCCATCGGCAGCGACGATCGCACCAGCGGACGAAACCGTTTCCGGCAGGTCCGCAACTCCTTCGTCGTCGGTCCGGTACCGGCACAAGCGGCCTTCGCCTGCGCGCAGCAGGACGTCCGCTCCGGCGAGCGGCAGGCCTGAGCCGGCGTCGTAGATGGTGAGGCTCCCGCCTTGCAGCGGAAGGAGGTCGCCGTCGCCGTTGTCCGGCAGCGTTCCCACGGTTCCGTCGTAGAGCGGAATGCCCTAGCGGACCGGGCCTCCCGGTCGGTCCCGCAGCCCCAGAAGGCCCGCGTTGTCGATGTTCCAAGCCGTTCCGACGCCGCCCACGCGTCTTCCCGGAACCGGCTGTAGCGCGAGTTCCTCCGGGGCGAAGCAGCCGTCATGGGGCTCTCCACCCGACGCGGTCACGAGCTTCGCCACCGATGCGCCGTCACTGAGCGTGAACACCGCTGGCTTCGCGGAGGCTGTCTCGGCGCCGTTCACCGGGGCGGTTCCCACCGACAGGGCGACGGCGAGTCCCGTATACCTTGCTGCCCGTAGCATCCCCGTGGGCAGTGGCGCCAGGCACGCGCGAACACGGTTCATTGCTGCCAGTATGACGTACGACGGCGGTCTGCTCTTGGGAAGCCCGGCCGAGCATCTACAATCCCCGTCCAATGTCCTGGCAACCTGAGGTCGACGAGATCGAACGCCGCCGGCGCCTAGCGCTGGCGATGGGCGGCGAGGAGGCGGTCCAGCGCCAGCACGAGCGCGGACGCCTCACGGTGCGCGAGCGGATCGAGCGTGTCGCCGACCCGGGCTCGTTCGTCGAGGAAGGTCGTCAGGCCGGCGCCGCCGAGGTCGACGAGGCGGGCCGCGTCGTCTCCTTCACGCCGGCGAACTACGTCGTCGGCTTTGCCGACGTCGACGGCGGCCGCGTCATCGTGGCCGGCGAGGACTTCACCCAGGCCGGCGGCTCGCCGTCACCGGCCGGGCTGCGCAAGAGCGTCTACTCCGAGGAACTCGCCCTCAAGTACCGGCTGCCGTTGGTGCGCTTTCTCGAAGGTGGCGGCGGCAGCGTGCGCGGCAGCGCGGGCCGTCAGAAGGGGGCGCCGAAGACGCCGCCGCGGCCGATGGGGGAGCCGGTGTACTCGCGGGCGCGCTTCTGGTCGATCGCCGAGATCCTGCGCACCGTGCCGGTGGCCTCGATCGGGGTCGGCGCGGTTGCGGGGTTTCCCGCGGCTCGCCTGGTCGCGTCCCACTTCTCCGTGATGACGCGGCACACGGCCCAGATCCTGATCGGCGGCCCGGCGCTGGTGGAGCGCGCCCTGGGCGAGAAGAAGACGAAGGACGAACTCGGCGGCTGGCGGGTTCATAGCAAGAGCGGGGTCGTCGACAACGTCGCCGAGGACGAGGACGACGCGATGGCCCAGGTCCGCCGCTTCCTGGGCTACCTGCCCTCGAACGTCGACTCGCTGCCGCCGCGGCGGAAGTCGGGCGATCCGGCGGACCGGCGCGAGGAGCGGTTGCTCTCGATCGTGCCCCGGGATCGGCGCTTCCTCTACGACATGCGCGAGCTGATCTCGCTCGTCGTCGACCGGGACAGCTTCTTCGAGATGACGGCGGGTTACGGACCGTCCCAGATCACAGGTCTGGCCCGGGTCGACGGTCACACGGTCGGAGTGGTCGCCAACGACTGCAGGCACATCGGCGGCGCGATGGACGCCGCCGGGGCCCAGAAGTTCCGGCGCTTCGTCGAGTTCTGCGAGACCTTCCACCTGCCGATCCTCAGCCTGGTCGACGAACCGGGCTTCATGATCGGCTCGGAGTCGGAGGCGTCCGGCACGATCCGCTACGGCATGGAGGCGATCGCGGCAACCGTGCGGACGACCGTGCCCTGGTGCGCCGTGCAGATCCGCAAGTCCTACGGCGTAGCCGCCGCGGCGCACTACGGCCCGGGCGGCCGGGTGCTGATCTGGCCCTCGGCCGAGAGCGGCGCGCTGCCGATCGAGGGCGGCGTGGCGGTCGCCTTCCGGCGAGAGATCGCCGCGGCGCCCGACCCCGAGCGGAAACGCGCCGAACTGGAGGCCGAGTTCGCCAAGCGGCGGACACCCTTCCCGCGGGCCGAGGGCTTCTCGGTCCATGACCTGATCGATCCTCGCGGCACACGCGCCGAGGTGGTCAAGTGGCTGAAACTGTCGGAGCCGCTGCTCGCGTCGCGGGTACGGTGAGGAATCCCAAGGAGGCCGGTATGCCTGTGAACCGAAACAAGAGAATGTCGTGCACCACCTTGGCAGCGGCCCTGTTGCTGACCGCGGCCGCCACCGCCCAGCAACAGCCGGTCGGCTACGAGGACACGCCGAAGCTGCCGGGGCTGCCGTGGAAGGTGCACGACCCGAACCGGCCGCTGCCGCCGGTGGTCGCTCCGGGCGCCTCCTTCAGCGACATGGCGCCGGCGCCGGCCGACGCGATCGTGCTGTTCGACGGCACGGACCTCTCGAAGTGGCGGAAGCCGAACGGCGACGAACCGGAGTGGAAGGTCGAGAACGGGTACATGGAGGTCACCTCGACCGGGTCGATCCGTACCCGGGACGAGTTCGGCGACTTTCAGCTCCACCTGGAGTTCGCGACGCCGGCGAAGGTCGAGAGCAACAGCCAGGGCCGCGGCAACAGCGGCGTGATGATCTACGGCGACTACGAAGTCCAGATCCTCGACTCGTACGAGAACCGGTCCTACGCCGACGGGCAGGCGGGCGCGCTCTACGGCCAGACGCCGCCCATGGTCAACTCCTCGAGGGCCCCGGGCGTCTGGCAGACCTACGACATCATCTTCGAGGCGCCGCGCTGGAAGGACGGCGAACTCGTCAAGAAGGCGAACGTCACCGTGCTCCACAACGGCGTGGTCATCCATCACAAGAAGGAGTACATCGGCCGGACGATCCACCGGCGGGTCGGCGTCTACGACCGGCCGCACGAGCCTCGCGGCTGGATCGGCCTGCAGGACCACCGCAACCCGACCCGCTTCCGCAACGTCTGGATCCGCGAGCTTCCGGGCTACGACAGCGGCGGCTGAGGCTGCGGCAGTCCGAACTCTCTTGAAGATCTCCCTCTTCTACCTGCCCTCGATTGGCTCGCGGGCCGACATCAAGCAGGGCATGGCCGGTCTGCGCGGCGATCTCTACGACCGGATGCTGGCCGAGGTCTCGGAGCAGGCCCGGCTCGCCGACGACCTCGGCTACGACTCGATCAGCTTCACCGAGCACCACTTCCACGTCGAGGGCTTCGAACTCTCGAACAACCCGGTGCTGCTCGACCTGTTCGTCGGCATGCAGACGAAGAACATCCGGGTGGGCCAGCTGGGCATCGTGCTGCCGGCGAGGAACCCGATCCGGGTCGCCGAGGACATCGCGATGCTCGACCGGATGACCGGCGGCCGCGCGAACGCGGGTTTCGCCCGCGGCTACCAGCGGCGCTGGGTCGACGTGATGGCGCAGCAGACGCACGGCATCTCCGGCGCCCTGCCGCACCGGCACGACGAGATCGACGCGACGAACCGTGCGGCCTTCGAGGAGTGTTTCCGGATCGTCAAGAAGGCCTGGACCGAGCCGATGCTCGACTACGAAGGCCGGTTCTGGAAGGTCCCCGTGGGCGGCCAGCAAGGCGGCACGCCGTGGACCCTCGAGGCGACGGAGCAGTGGGGCGCCGGCGTCGAGGACGGCGTGCTGCGCCAGGTCGGCGTGGTGCCGAAGCCGGTGCAGAAGCCCCACCCGCCGATCTTCCAGCCCTTCGCGTCGTCCGAGGCGAGCATCCGCTGGTGCGCGCGGGAAGGCGTGACCGCGATCCTGCCGCCGCTGCACCCGAAGCGGGAGCGGGCACTGTTCGAGTTGTTCGCCGAGGAGTCCGGCCGGCCGCTCGGCGAGGGGATCGGCGTCCTGCGCGACGTCGTGATCGCCGATACGGACGCCGAGGCGGAACGCCTGTGGAAGGCGAGCGGCGCGTTCTGCGGCTCCGCCTGGTTCGAGCCGTTCGGCTTCAGCCGGGGGATGATCGACCCGGACACGGGTGAGGAGTTCGGCGACATGATGGGCTCCGGGATGGCGTTGGTCGGCGACGTCGACACCGTGACCCGACAACTCGAGACGCTCCGCGAGCGCCTGCCGGTGACCTGGCTCTACTTCTGGGCCTACAACGGGCTGCTGCCGCACGGGCGGCTGATGTCGACGATCGAACGGTTCAAGACCGAGGTGCTCCCGCGGGTTGCGTAGACGCCGGGTTGACCCGGGGCGTAGTAAAGAGTGTGTAACCCTGAACTGATAGCGTCGTCACGGCGCGGATGGAGATGGAGAGAGTGAGCGTAGAGAAGGGGATCCGGCGATGAGCGCCGCGACAGACACGCTGCGTACTGCCGAGACTTTGCGCGAATCCGGCGTACCGAACCGCCAGGCCACCGCTCATGCCCGTGCGATCGAAGAGGCTGTCGGCGACTTGGTCACGCGAGATCAGATGCGTGCCGACCTGTACCGCGCCCTGCTGCTTCAGGCCGCCGTCATCATCGGCGCGGTTGTTGGCTTGTTGAGGCTGATTCCCTGAGCTTGCCAGGCGCCGAGAGGCCTGTCGCGCCGGATCGTCGCGGAGGATCCCCGAGGTCTCGCCGGCCGCGAGGGGGCGCTTGACCGGAGGATTCCAGGCGGCGCTGGACCACATCAGGTCCACGGCGGATTCGGAGGCCCACAAGGGTCGGCTCTTCGAGCGCCTGATGAAGCGCTACTTCCTTGAGGATCCGCTGTACTCGGATCAGCGATTCAACGACGTCTGGCTCTGGTCCGAGTGGGCGAGCAGCCGTCCCGACTTCGATGCCGCGGAAGTGGGCATCGACCTGGTGGCGGAGGAGCGGGACGGCGGCTACTGCGCGATCCAGTGCAAGTGCTACGCGCCGAGCACGCGGATCTCCAAGGGCCACGTCGACTCCTTCATCTCCGCGTCGGCCCGTGAACCGTTCACGTCGCGGATCGTCGTCGATACCGGCGACGAGTGGGGGACGAACGCCAGGAAGACGATCGAGGGCCTGACGCCGGCCTGTACGAAGTTGCGGTTCGCCGACCTTGCCGAGCGGCCGATCGACTGGCCGGATCTGGTCCGGCAAGAGCCCGAGACGCTCCGGGTCCGGCGCGATACGTTCAGCCTGCGTCCCCACCAGATACGGGCCCTGGAGGACGTCTGCCGCGGGTTCGAGCGTGGCGCCCGAGGTCAGCTCATCATGGCGTGCGGCACGGGGAAGACCTTCGTCGCCCTTCGCATCGCGGAGGAGCTTGCCGGCGTTGGCGGCCGGGTGTTGTATCTGGTGCCGTCGATCTCGCTGCTGCAACAGTCCATGCGGGAGTGGGCGACCCAGAGAGAACTGCCGCACCGCTACATCGGCGTCTGCTCGGATACGCGGGCCGGGCGCACCGACGAAGGCGGCCGACCACGCCGTCGAGGTCTTCTCGATGGACGACGAGGCGACCTACGGTCCGGAGTTTCACCGGCTGCCGTTCTCGCGCGCCGTCGAGCAGGATCTGCTCGCGGACTACAAGGTGGTCGTCCTCGCGGTCTCGGAAGACGGCATCGACGAGGCGCTCCAGACGCATCTGGAGGTCGAGGCCGGCGAGATCAACCTTGGAGACGCGGCGAAGATCGTCGGTTGCTGGCGGGCGCTCCAGAACCCGGAGAACGAGCCGGTTGGCGAGGCGCCGATCAGGCCGCTCCGGCGTGCGATCGCCTTCACCAACACGATCCGCTCCTCGCAGCGGCTCGACAGGCACTGGGCCGGCATCGTGGAGCGTGCCGCCGCGCTTCTGCCGGGGGACCAACTCGAAGCGGTCCTGCGCTGCGAGACCCGGCACGTGGACGGCAAGCACCACGCCCTCGACCGCAAGGCGCGGATCGAGTGGCTGAAGGGAGACTCGGAGGGCGCCTGCCGCATCCTCTCGAACGCCCGCTGCCTGTCGGAGGGCATCGACGTGCCGGCGCTCGACGCGGTGCTGTTCATGAGCCCGCGAAACTCCCACGTGGACATCGTCCAGGCGGTCGGCCGCGCCATGCGCAAGGCGCCCGGCAAGACCTACGGCTACATCGTGTTGCCGGTGGCCGTGCCCGCCGGCGCCGATCCGGGGGCGGTGCTCGACGACAACGAGCGCTTCGCCGCGGTGTGGGGCGTTCTGCGGGCGCTGCGCTCGCACGACGACCGGTTCGACGCCGAGATCAATCGGATCGACCTGAACCGCGAGCCGACCGACCGGATCATCTTCAGCGACGGCCGGGGCGGCGCGGACGACCGCTCGGCGGCCCGGATACTGCCGTTTCCGCCGGTCGACCTGCCGCCTGGCGCGATCTTCGCGAAGATCGTCGAGAAGTGCGGCGACCGGAAGTACTGGGAGAGCTGGGCCAGGGACGTGGCCGACATCTTCGAGCGTCTGGTGCTCCGCATCGAGAGCCTGCTCGCCGCGCGCCGGAACGACACGCTCAGGAAGTGGCTCGATCTGTTCGTCGAGGAGCTCAAGGTGTCGATCAACGACCAGCTCAGCCGGGACGACGCGGTCCACATGCTGGCTCAGCACCTGTTGACGCGGCCCGTGTTCGAGGCCCTGTTCGAGCACTACGACTTCGCCGGCGGGAATCCGGTGGCGAAGGCGCTCGGCGATCTGACCCGGGACTTCGAGGAGTTCGGTCTGGAGAACGAGACCCGCGATCTCGGACCCTTCTACCGCAGCGTCAGGCTCCGGGCCCAGGGCCTGGACAACAGCGAGGCGAGGCAGCGGGTGCTGATGGAGCTCTACGAGAAGTTCTTCGCCACGGCGCTCAAGAAGCAGGCCGACCGGCTCGGGATCGTCTACACGCCGGTGGAGGTGGTCGACTTCATTCTCGAGAGCGCCGACCACGTGCTGCGGGAGGAGTTCGGCCGCGGCTTGTCCGAGGCAGGCGTCCACGTGCTGGACCCGTTCACCGGCACCGGCATCTTTCCTGTGCGGCTGCTGCGGTCGGCGGCCTTGATCCGGGACGCCGATCTCCCGCGCAAGTACTCCGAGGAGCTGCATGCGAACGAGATCGTGCTCCTTGCGTACTACATCGCCGCCATCCACATCGAGGAGGCGTTCCACGGACGCCTGACCGAGGGGGCCGCCGCGGACGGCGCCGCTGGCACGGCATCTGAAGAGAGAGAGAGAGAGAGAGAGAGAGAGAGAGAGAGAGAGAGTACGAACCGTTCGCCGGCATCGTGCTCACGGATACCTTCAACCTGCGGACCGACAAGACGAGCGGCTTTCCGCGCTCCTGGCTGCCTGACAACAGCGAGCGCGTCGAACGCCAGCAGAACGCGCCGATTCAGGTCATCGTCGGCAATCCGCCCTGGTCCGCGGGGCAGCGCAGTTCCGCGGACGACAACCCGAACGTCGACTACCCCGACCTGGAGAAGCGGATCGCCGACACCTACGCGGCGCGGTCGAAGGCGACTCTGAAGCGCGGTCTCTACGACACCTACAAGATGGCGATCCGCTGGGCCTCCGACCGGATCGGCGAGCAGGGCGTCGTCGCGCTGGTGACGAACGGATCCTGGATCGACGGGAACGTGGACTCGGGCGTTCGGGCCTGTCTGGCCGAGGAGTTCAGCGCGGTCTGGGTCTTGAACCTGCGGGGGAACGCCCGAACTTCAGGGCAACTGCGCCAAGCTGAAGGTGACAACGTCTTCGGCCAGGGCTCCCGGGCGCCGGTCGCCGTCACCGTCCTGGTCCGCAATCCCGACGCGGACCATGAGAGTTGCCGCATCCGCTACCGGACCGCTACAAGGTCAAGAAGGACAAGCGGAGCGGCATCGTCAACGACCCGAACGGCTGGTGGAACGACCCCCGCGACCTGATCGCGGCCATCCGCCGGATCGTCCACGTCAGCGTCGAGACGGTGCGGATCGTGAACGGTTTGCCCGACCTGGATCTCTGACCGCGCTACTCCCGCCCGGCGCTCACCGGTTTCCGGAGGGCGCGGTCGGAGGCCGGCGGCGGGCCCGAAGGTCTCCGTTTGGACATGACCTACGCGAGGGCCTCGACGCCTTCGGTGGCGGCCGCCTCGGTGAGGCGCCGGTCGAAGCTCGCCAGGGCGCAGTTTTCCCGGATCGCCAAAGCCAGATAGCTGGCGTCGTATGCGGTCAGGCCGTGTTCGCGCGCCAGCGCCATGACGTGGCGATCGTCCGCCTCGCCGGGAAAGCGAATGGGAAGTCGGCGCAACCTCTCCATGGACGCTTCCGCATGCCGGTCGTCGATCCGCCCGCGGCGCTCGGCCGTCAACAGGAGATTCCGCAGTTCGTGCCAGAACACGTCGGGGACCTTCGCCGTTTCGCGACCCAGTCGGTCGAGGGCGAGTTCCGCGAGCGCCGCCTCCTCGTCGGGCAGAACCCAGGCCGCGGCCACCGAGGCGTCCGCCACGAACGCCATCAGCGCTTGTGGCCTTCGTGGCGCCAGGCGAGAAGTTCCGCGGTCGTCACCGCGCGCTGTCTGGCCCGTTCCCGCCGCAGGGTTGCGCATAGCTCGGCGTGCTCGGGGCCGCCGACGTGAGGCGTCACCCGGGTATCGGTTTCTCGCCACGACACAACACCAGCTCCTCGCCAGCCTCGACCTGGGCCAGCAGTGCCGAAAGATGAGTCTTCGCCTCGCCAATCTTCACGTAACGGGTCATGTCTCCCCCATCCCCTGTTTCACTCCGGCTTCAGGAAAGCCCGCTCTTCGAACCGAGACTAGGCCCAGGCACCCACTTGGTCAAGTCCTTGGTCTACTCGCGCGACGGGCGGGCCGGCAAGTGGACCGTCCGAGACGCCGGGAACCAAGCCTCCGTAGCGGGTTCGTAGCCGGATGGAACGGATCCTCGGTGGTGTTCAAGCCAGCCAGCCGCCTCAGCGAGATGACGTCTTTCGCCTGGCCCTGCGCTTGCGCCGGGTCCTGAGCAGCAGGCCGTCTTCGAGCGAGGCGCCTTCCTTCGCGTCGACGACGATCTTGCCGCCGTCGGCCAGCTTGCCGAACAGGATCTCGTCGGCCAGCTTGCGCTTGATCTTCTCGTCGATCAGGCGGCGCATCGGGCGGGCGCCGAAGTCCGGTTCGTAGCCGTGTTCGGCCAGCCAGTCGCGGGCGGCATCGGTCAACTCGATGGCGATCTTGCGGTCGTCGAGCTGGCCGCCGAGTTCGCCCACGAGCTTCTCGACGATCAGCCGCACCGAGTCCATCTCCAGCGCCTTGAAGACGACCCAGGCGTCGATCCGGTTGCGGAACTCGGGCGTGAACAGGCGCTCGACCGCGGGCTTCGAGGCGGCCTCGGCCGATAGCTTCGAGCGGTCGCCGAAGCCCATCGGCTTCGTCGTCAGCTCCCGGCCGCCGGCGTTCGTCGTCATGATCAGGATCACGTGCCGGAAGTCCGCCTTGCGGCCGTTGTTGTCGGTCAGGGTGGCGTGGTCCATGACCTGCAGGAGGATGTTGTAGACGTCGGGGTGGGCCTTCTCGATCTCGTCGAGCAACAGGACGGCGTGCGGCGTGCGGCGGATCGCGTCGGTCAAGAGACCGCCCTGGTCGAAGCCGACGTAGCCGGGCGGCGCGCCGATCAGCCGGGACACCGTGTGCTTCTCCATGTACTCGCTCATGTCGAAGCGCGTGAACGCGATGCCGAGCACCTGGGCGAGCTGGCGGGCCAATTCCGTTTTGCCGACCCCGGTGGGACCCGAGAAGAGGAAGCTGCCGATCGGCCGTTCCAGGGTGCCAAGGCCGGCGCGGCCCAGTTTCACGGCGGACGAGATCGAGCGGATCGCTTCGTCCTGGCCGAAGATGACCGCCTTGAGCTCCTCCTCCAGGTTGAGGAGAGCGTCGCGGTCGTCGCTCGAGACGGACTTCTCCGGGATCTTCGCCATCGAGGCCACGACCCGCTCCATGTCGACCGGGTCGAGGACGCCCTTGCGCTCCTTTGCGTTCATCAGGCGGTTCGCGGCGCCGGCCTGGTCCACCAGGTCGATCGCCTTGTCGGGCAACCGGCGGTCGAGCAGGTAGCGGGCCGAGAGGTCGGCGGCCGCGTCCAGCGCGTCGTCGGCGTACTTGACGTCGTGGTGTTCCTCGTAGCGGTCGCGCAGGCCGCGCAGGATCTCGGCCGACTCCTCGATCGACGGTTCGTCGATCTCGATCATCTGAAAGCGGCGCGCGAGCGCGCGGTCGCGGTCGAACGAGCCCTTGTACTCGGCATGCGTGGTGGAGCCGATGCAGCGCAACTTGCCCGAGGCGAGGCCGGGCTTCAGGATGTTCGAGGCGTCCAGGGAACCGGACGAAACAGCGCCCGCGCCCACGATCGTGTGGATCTCGTCGATGAACAGGATGTGCTCGGGCTCCGAGATGATCCGGTCGATGACCGCCTTGAGGCGCTGCTCGAAGTCGCCGCGATAGCGGGTTCCAGCGAGGAGCGCGCCCATGTCGAGCGCGTAGATCGTCACCCTGGAGATCAGATCGGGCACGTTCCCCTCGTGGACGGCCAGCGCAAGCCCCTCGACGATCGCCGTCTTGCCGACGCCCGGATCGCCGACCAGGACCGGGTTGTTCTTGCGCCGGCGGGCCAGCGTCTCGCAGAGCACGCGGACTTCGTCGAGCCGCCCGACCAGCGGATCGATGGAACCTTCGGCGGCACGCTCGTTCAGGTTCGATGCGAACTGCTCGAGTGGATCCTCGACTTCTTCTTCCCCCGCGCCTTCCTCGTCCGGCTCGACGTGTTGGGGAGCCGGAAGGCCGCCGCCCTGCTTGACCGTGCCGTGGGAGAGGTAGCGGATCACGTCCAGGCGGGTTACGTCCTGGCGCTGGAGCAGGTAGACCGCTTGGGATTCCTTCTCCCGCATCAGCGAAGCGATCACCGCGCCGGCGTCCAGTTCACTCTTGCCGGCGCCGTGTGCGTGCATGGCCGCCCGTTCGATGACCCGCCAGAACGCGATCGTCTGCTTGGGAGGCGGTTCGCCTTCGTCACCGGAGTTCGAGGCCTGCTCGGTGCTGTCGGTCTGCTCGCCCTCCGCCTCGACTGGCGCGGCGCCTGCCGACTCGTCCGCCGCATCGGCCGGGAGGACCGGCGGCAGGGTCTCCAGTTGCTGCTCCAGGAACTCCTCGAGTTCGCCGACCAGCCGGGGCAGACGGACGCCGACCGACTGCAGCGCCTTGGCGCCCACCGGGTCGGCGCACAGAGCGAGCAGCAGATGCTCGAGCGTGACGTACTCGTGCCGGCGTGAGGACGCTTCGAGCATCGCCCGCCGGAGCGACTGCCGCAGGTCCTCGGTCATGTGCACGGAAGCGATGGCGGTACCCCCTTCGCGCCCTCAGTTGACGTCGCCGCCGTCGTCTCCGTCATCGCCACCGTCGCCGTCGCCGTCCTTGCCGTCACCCGTGTCGGGCTCGATCGTGCAGAGCAGGGGGACTTCGGCCTGCTGGGCCAGGCTGCCGACCTCGGCCACCTTGGTTTCGGCCACCGAGAACGGGTAGAGCCCGACGACGCCGACGCCGTTCTTGTGGACGTAGAGCATGAGCCGCGAGGCGTCCGATTCGGTCATGTGGAAGACGTGCTGCAAGACGACGACGACGAACTCGCGCGGCGTGAAGTCGTCGTTGTGGAGCAGCACCTTGTACAGTCGCGGACGGGCCAGCTTGGTCGTGGCCTTGGTCTTCGTGAGGACCTTGCCGTCGGCCTGCTGGTCGTCTTCGAAGTGCGGCATGGCGTCTCGATTATAGGTCCGGGGCCAGGGCAGCGAGTCGCGGCTCTAGCCGAGTTGCGTCCAGTTGCTGCGCCATGCCTCGATGCCCTCGAGGTGTCGCTTCGCGTCGCGCTTCAGTGCCGCACCGAGGAGCTGGTTCAGCTTCTCGTCCATGAACAGGTGCGAGCTGTAGACGGGCGCGGGCTCGAAGCCCCGGCTGATCTTGTGCTCTCCGCCGGCGCCGCCCTCGAAGACCTGCACGCCGCGTTCGATGCACTCGTCGATCGAGTGGTAGAGGCAGACGTTGAAGTGCAGGAAGCGGTGATGCTCATGACAGCCCCAGTAGCGGCCGTAGAGGTGGGTGTCCGAGCGCAGGTTGACGGCGCCGGCTATGACCCGGTCTTCGCGCTCGGCGACGACAAGCTCGACTTCGTTGCCGAGGTCGGTGAACAGGTCGGAGAACAGCTCCCGGTTCAGGTAACGACCGCCCCACATGTGCCGGTCGCAGGTGGTGCAGTAGAGCCGGAACGCGGTTTCGGCCCAGCGCTCGGGATCGGCGGCGATCTCCCGGCCGCGGACGGTGCGGATGGCGATGCCCTGCCGGGCCGGTTCGCGGCGCTCCCGGCGGCACTGGGTCCGGCGCTTGGAGCGGAGCTTCAGCAGCCAGTCTTCCGGCGTCCGGTAGTGGTAGTTGTGCCAGTGATACTGGACCATGACCCTTCGGGAGAGGCCGGCGTCGGCAAGGGCCGACGCCTCCCGGTCGGTGTGGTAGAGGACGTGGACGGAGGCCGCGCCGACATCCCGGGCGGTGTGGGCGGCAAGCTGCACGAGGAGTCGGGTGGCGACCGACGGGTCGAGGTCGGCGACGGCCAGGATGCGGCGCCCGGTGACAGGGGAGAAGGGCACGCCGACCACGAGCTTCGGGTAGAAGCGGCCGCCGACGGCCCGCACCGCGTCGCCGAAGGCCCAGTCCCGCGAGAAGTCGCCCATGCCATCGTTCTTGATGTAGGCGGGGGCGGCCGCGATCAGGTCGTCGTCGGCGCCCCAGGCAGTGAGGTGGAAGGGCAGCCAGCCGCGGTCGGGCGCCACGCAGCCGTTCCGTTCGAGGGCTTCGAGGAACGTCCAGGACAGGAAGGGGCGGTCGCCCGGCCGGAGCAATCGGTCCCAGGCTTTCCGCGGAATGTCCGCGATCGACTGGAGGATCCTGAGTTCGACCTGCCGCGGTGCGGTGCGGTCTCCCGTGGCGGTTGCGGCATCGTCCATCGAACGAGTCTTGCACGGTGCGGCGGCCGCCGGCAGTGCTGAGCCGTAACCGCCGTGGACGAATCCTCCTGGCCGTCGTAGACTGAGGCCATGAGCAGCGCGACGTTCGACACCTTGGCTGCCGCGCGCAAGCTCGAGGCGGCGGGCGTTCCCGCCGCCCAGGCCGAGGCGATGGTCGAGACGGTACGCGCTGCCGTCTCGGAGGGCGTCGCGACGAAGGCCGACCTGAAGGCCCTGGAATTGCGACTGGTCCTGTGGGGAATCGGTCTGGCGTCGGTCGCGGTCGGCGTGTTGCGGTGGATGCTCGCCTGAGCCTGGGGGCCGCGGAGGCACTTCCGCGCTGTCAATAGCCTAACGCGGCGCCGTCTTTCCGCGGGTCGGAGGCGCCGTAGAGCGTTCCGTGCCGGTCGACGCTGATCGCCTGGGCGCCGCCGAACTCGGCGCCGCCGGCGCCCTGAACCCGGTGGCCGAGCGTCGCGAGTCCCTCCACGGTTTCGGGCGCCATGCCGCGCTCGCACAGGAGGTCGAGGCCGGCCGCGTGCCGCCACCGGGGCCGGTCGATCGCCGCCTGGAGGGGAAGCCCGTGGTCGTAGTGGTTGGTCAGTAGCTGCACGTGTCCCTGCGGCTGGAACGGACCGCCCATCACGCCGTAGCAGAGATCGAGCCGGCCCCGGTCCAGGACGATGCCGGGGATGATCGTGTGGAAGGGACGCTTGCCGGGGCGATACTCGTTCGGGTGACCGGCCGCCAGGCTGAAGCCGGCGCCCCGGCAGTGGAGCATGATCCCCGTGTCGCCGCCGGCGATCGCCGCTCCGAAGGGCGCGAACAGGGAGTTGATGAAGGACGCGGCGTTGCCGTCGCCGTCGACGACGGCCAGGTAGACCGTGTCGGCGCCCACCGCGCCGGCGCCGGTCGGGATGCCGCCGGGAGCGGCTCCGTCCGCAGCCCGGGCGGGGTCGATCAGCCGGCTGCGGTCGCGGGCGTAGGCCTTGTCGAGCAGCTCGTCCAACGGGACACCACTGGCGCTTCGGAGCGGTTCGCCCTCCGGGTCGCCGACGTGAGCGTGGAGGTCGGCGTAGGCCAGCTTCTTCGCCTCGACCAGCAGATGGACGTGCTCGGCGCCGGCCACGTCCATCGAGGCGAGGTCGAAGTTCTCCAGCAGGTTCAGCATCAGGAGAACGCCCAACCCCTGGCCGTTCGGCGGTAACTGGAAGACCTCCCGGCCGCGGTACATCGCGCCGATCGGATCGACCCAGGTCGACTCATGGCGCCGGAGGTCGTCGAGCTCGAGAAAGCCGCCGGTGCCGCGGGCGTAGCGGACGATCTCCTCCGCGATCGGACCCTTGTAGAACGCGTCGCGGCCGTCCCGTGCGATCCGGCGCAGCGAGCGGGCGAGGGCCGGAGACCGGAACACCGCGCCGAGCGCTGGCGCTTCGTCCTCGACGAGGTAGTGCTCCGCCGCCGCGCGGTCGCGGCGCAGCCGGCCTGCGCAGGCCGTCCACATCGACTGGACGCGCTCGCTGACGGGGAAGCCCTCTTCGGCGGTTTCGATCGCGGGACCGAGCAGGTCGGCGAAGCGAAGCCGTCCGAACCGCCGGTGCGCGGTGTGCCAGAGATCGACCGCGCCGGGGACGGTGACCGCCGGCCAGGAGTCCGGATCGATCGCCGGGCCGGCGATGTCGGTTCGCTCCAGGGCCAGGGGCGAACGGCCGCTGCCGTTGAGGCCCAGCAGCTCGCCGCGCCCGCCGTCGGGATCGGCGAGGTGGTAGAGCAGGAAGGCGTCGCCGCCGATGCCGGTCATCATCGGCTCGACAACCGCCAGCATCGCGGCCGCCGCGACCGCGCCGTCGATCGCGGAACCGCCGGCGCGCAGCATGTCGAGGCCGGCCAGCGTGGCGGCGGGGTGGGAGGTAGCGACCATCCCCCGGCGCGCCATCACGACGCTGCGCCCCGCGCGGTGGGGACTGGCCAGCCGCGGTTTGGCGGCGCTAGCGGAAGACGTCAAAGGTACGGTTGAACTTCACCGCCAGGCTCCGGTCCGGCGTATCCAGGCCGAGCCGGCCGAACTCCGAGATCTCGTTGTAGACGACGAAGAGTCCTCGGTTCGCCTCGTTCAGCCAACTGAAGCGGACGTTCGTGTTCACGCTGTGGGTCAGGTCGTTGTACTGGATCAGCGCCTGGAGGAGAAGGCTGGTGCTGAAGGCGTAGGTGACGCGCAGGCGCCCGAGGTGGGTCTTGAAGGCGCCCATCGGAAGGTCGATGTCGTTGTAGGACCAGCTCAGCTCGGAGGTCAGGTAGTCGCCCAGGCGGATGCTCAGCCAGGGATCCAGGACGAGCTGGTCGCCGCCGAAGAAACCGCCGCCCTCCACTCTGACGAACAGGCTCACGGCGCGTCCCCGGTTGGTGTTGCCGAACAGGAAGAAACCGTGGTCGTCGTACTCCCCGGCCGGGACGTTCACGATGCCGGCGAGGGTGAAGGGTTCGAGCAGTCCCTCGTAGCGGCCGCCGACGGACAGGCTGATCTGCGCGCCGTTCCGGAATTCGACCTCGCCTCCGACGGAGTAGCGCTGCGTTTCCTGGTAGCCGTCGAAGTTCCAGAAGCCGTCGTAGAAGGCGCGCGGACCGAACTCCTTGACGCGGCCCTCGCCGGCCGGGCGGAAGCGGCGCCGGATGTACCCGTTGAACTGGCGGTAGCCGGAGCGGCTGAGAAAACCGACCTCGGGGTTGAAGTCCTCGCCGATCTCGGCATAGCCGAGACGCCAGCGCCAGAACGGGGAACTGTAACCGCCGTCGAGGCCGAAACCATGGTCCCGGCCGGTCAGGCCGGGCGTTTCCGTCCGGGCCGCCCAGCCCGAGACGTCCGTGAACTGCCCGATTCCGATCTGTCCGTCGACGGCGTAGGTCCGGTTGTAGTCGCCGTCCGGCGCCAGCGAGCCGGCGCCCTCGCGGTTGACGACCAGCACGCCGGCCCGGCTCCGGTTGCGGTACTCGCGGCCGAGCCGCGCGACCGTGAAGTTGTTGCCGTGGACATCCCCCAGGTCGTCGGTCTGCATGTTCAGGAAGCCGACGTTGAAGCCACCGGCCCTGCCGGACAGGCGGGCGCCGCCGAGGATCGGCACGGGCACGCCTTCGCTCAGGCCGATCCGCCGGCTGAAGAAGAGCTCGGTGCCGCCCCGGAACGAGGACCGGGCGCCGACGCGGAAGAGGCCGGCGTTCTCGAGGAAGAAAGGCCGCTTCTCGGGGAAGAAGAGGCTGAAACGGTCCAGGTTGATCTGCTGATCGTCGGCTTCCACCTGGGCGAAGTCGGTGTTGACGGTCACGTCGAGCGTGAGGCTCGGGGTGACGCCGTACTTGAGGTCCATGCCGATCTCGCTGTCGTCGACGCTGCCGTCGACGTTCTCGCGCCCCGAAGTCAGGACGTAGGGAGTCAGCTGCAGATTGCGCTGGCGCGGCGGTTCCACGCCGACCAGGCGCCCGGCCTCCGACACCCGGAACACGTCGTGCTGGCGGCCGAGGTGGGCCCAGAACGCGGTCTCGTTCTTGCGCCGGATGTTGCGTTCAAAGTTCAGGCCCCAGATCGCGCGGCCCGATCCGTACCGGAGACTGCGGAAGGGAATCGCCATCTCCGCGCTCCAGCCGAAGTCGCCGCTCGACGTCCGGACGGTCCAGGAGGTGTCCCAGTCCAGGTTGGCGCCGCCGGAACCGCCGCCGCGGGAGGAACCGCCGCCGCGGCCCTGGTTCGTGAACTGGCCGTCGTACTGGATCCCCGCGATGTTCGTCCCGAAGACGAAACCGTTCTGCCGGTCGCCGTACGTGTCGAGAACGACCCGGAAGCTGTCCTCGTTCTGGAGCATGGCGTCGCGGCGGCTGTCGGAGATCGCCAGGGAGGAAGCGTCCCGGTCGAAACAGATGACGGCGAGGTAGAGGTTGGATTCGTCGAAGGCGATCCGCACTTCGGTCCGTTCGCTCGCCGGTTGGCCTTCGAACGGCTCCACCTGCTGGAAGCCGGTGCCGAAGTCGACATCGAGCCAGAGCTCTTCGCCGAGCACGTCGCCGTCGATGACCGGCGCCTGCGTGAGACGCTTGGCGGTCAGGCTTGGCCGGTCGTCCCGGACGCCCTGGGCAGCCTTGGCGCCGTCACCGGCCGCAAGGAGGGCGATCAGCGCGAGAGCGCCGCCCGCAAGTGGGATTCGCGGCATCGGTTCAGGGCGGTGCGGGAGGCTCGTTTGCGGCGCGGTCGGTTGGCGGCTGAACGGCGGGGATTTCCAACTCCCGGGCTCGCCGGTTCAGTTCTTCAAGCTGCGGTCCGGTCAACTCGGCGACGGCCTCGAGGATCGGCAGGAGCTCGGCCTCTAGATCCTCAAGGCGACGGCGCGCGCCGGCCGTCGGCCGGGCGGTGTTGCCGAAGACGTGAGTGTAGAGGTACGCGTACTGGTTGTCGATCCGGGGCTGGAAGTTCAGCGCGTCCTGGGAGACGCGGCTCCGCGACTGGATCAGCTGCTCGTCGAGTTCTCCGGCGCGCTCGAGGATCGCCTCGACGGCCGGTCGCAGCTCCGAGGCGCCGGCCTCGTCGAGGCGATCCTCGAGGGCGCCGGCCTGTTCCCGGACGCTGCGCAGGCCGGCGATCGCGTCGTGGGTTGCCGTCAACCGCGCCGACAACTGGTAGAGCATCGCGTACTGCTCTTCCAGATCGGCCTGGGAGATGTCCTCGAGCCGCGGGTCGGCGAGCACCTCGAAAGTCCGGCTGTCCGACCAGTCGGCTGTCGCGGCCTGGGCCTCGCCACCCTCATCGGTCCCCTCGTCGCTGCCGGCGACCGTCAGCGTCGCCCGGTAGGTCCCCGGCGGCAGGTAGGGGCCGCCGGTGTACGACAGCGACATGACGGCGCCCTCGACCAGGTGAGGCGCCTGGCCGCGCAGGTTCCAGACGACCCGGTTGAGGCCCTGCTTCGCCTCGAAGGACTCGATCCGTGGACGCTCGTCCTCGCCGCCCTCGATCTCCTCGCCTTCCGGCAACGACGTGAAGCGCCGCAGAACCCGGTCGCCGCCGTCGGGGGAGATCGTCAGCTCGACACGGCCGGCCGGCTCTTCCGGGAGGTCGAACCAGATGGAAGCGCCATTGACGAAGCCCCCGCCTCCGCCGGGCCGATCGATGCGGACCACAGGCTCGGGAGAGAAGAGCCGGGGCTCATCGCGCTGTGTGCCGGCGGCGATTTCCGCGGCGCGCTCGCGCGCGAGTTCCCGGACCAGGCCGAGATCGTCGAGCACCCAGAAGCTCCGGCCCTGTGTCGCGAGCACCAGGTCCGGATTGCCGGCGTTGTTGTGAATCAGCAGGTCGGTGATCGGCGTGCGCGGCAGGTTCAACTGGAACGACCGCCAGGAGTTCCCGCCGTCGAAGGAGGCGTAGAGGCCGAACTCGGTGCCGGCGAAGAGCAGGCCGGCGGCGCCCGGGTCCTCGCGCACGACGCGCACGAAGTGGTCGGCCGGCAGACCATCGGTCGCGGTGGTCCAGCTTCCGCCGCCGTCGTCCGTGCGGAAGATGTACGGCGTGTAGTCGTTCATCCGGTAGCGGTACACCCCGACGTAGACGCGCTCCGGATCGTGTTGCGAAACGTCGATCGAGTTGACCGTGCCGTCGGCGGGCATTTCGGCCGGCGTGACGTCGACCCAGGTGGCGCCGTTGTCCCGGCTGACGTGGATGCGGCCGTCGTCGCTGCCGGCCCAGATCTCTCCGGCCGTTTGCGGCGATTCCGCGAGCGCGAAGATCGTGTTGTAGACCTCGACGCCGGTGTGGTCGTGCTGGACGGGTCCGCCGGGCACTCCCTGCTTCTCGTCGTCGTCGGTCGTCAGGTCGGGCGAAATCGTCTCCCACGTCCAGCCGCCGTCGCGGGTGCGATGGACGTAGTTCGAGGTGTGGTAGACGACATCGGGATCGTGCCGGGAGATGAGGATCGGCGCGTTCCACTGGAAGCGGTAGCGAAGGTCGCGCGGCGCCGTGCCGTCCTGCATCTGGGGATAGAGGACCATGTTGCGGGCGGCGCCGCTCCGGTGGTCGTAGCGGTCGATGCGGCCCAGGTAGTTTCCCGAGTAGACGAGGTGAGGCTGCTCGGGGTGAACCGCGATGTGTCCGCTCTCGGCGCCGGCCACCGAGTGCCAGTGCTGGGTCGCGGTCAATTCGGGCATCGGCCGCGACGGCACGGAGATCGTGCTGTTGTCCTGCTGGGCGCCGTAGATCCGGTAGGGGAACTGGTTGTCGACGGTGACCCGGTAGAACTCGGCGGTCGGCTGGTTGTTCTGGGTGGACCAGGAACGGCCGCCGTCCACGCTGACGTTGGCGCCGCCGTCATTCGCCTGGACCATGATGTGCGGCTGCTCGGGGTTGATCCAGAGGTCGTGGTTGTCGCCGTGGGGCGTACCGACCCGCTCCCAGGTGGCGCCGGCGTCCACCGACTTGAAGAAGCGCACGTTCGACCCCCAGACCGTGTTCGGGTCGGCCGGGTCGGCGTGGATGTGGCTGTAGTACCAGCCGCGGGTGAGCAGTTCCGGTTCGTCGCTCACCCTGCTCCAGGTGTCGCCGTGGTCCTCGGAGCGGAAGATGCCGCCCCGCCCCTCGTCCGCGGTGACGATCGTCCAGAGCCGCCCGCGCCGCGCCGGCGACGCGGAGACGCCGATACGGCCGAGCACGCCGGTCGGCAGACCGCCCTCGAGGCGTTGCCAGGTGTCGCCGCCATCGGTCGAGCGGAACAGGCCGCCCTCGTCGCTGCCGTCGATCAGCGTCCACGGCTTGCGCTCGACCCTCCAGACCGCCGCGTAGAGGACGCGGGGATTGAAGGGGTCGAGTTCCAGGTCGGCGATGCCGGCGTCGTCCGAGATGCCGAGCACCTGCCGCCAGGTGTCGCCGCCGTCCGTCGAACGGTAGACTCCCCGTTCCGGGTTGCCGCCGAAGATCTGGCCGAGCACGCCCACCCAGAGCACGTTGGGATCGTCAGGATGGACGCGGACGCGGCTGATCGCGCCCGCCCGCTCCAGGCCGATGTGACGCCAGGAGGCGCCGGCGTCGGTGGAGGCGTACATGCCGTCCCCGATCGAGACGTTGCCGCGAGGACAGGCGGAGCCCATGCCGACGTAGATCACGTTCGGATCGCTCGGCGCCACGGTCACCGCGCCGACGGAGCCTGCCTTGAAGTCCTCGTCGGTCAGGTTCTCCCAGGAGATGCCCGCGTTCGTCGTGCGCCAGACGCCGCCGCCGGTCGAGCCCATGTAGAACGTGTAGGGGTGCGACGGGTGCCCGGCGACCGCGGTGACCCGCCCGCCGCGGCTGGGGCCGACGAGCCGGAACTCGATTCCCTCGAAGGGATCGGAGTCCTCCTGGCCGGCTGCCGGCGCGGCGGCGAGCGCAATCGCAAGAAGAACCGATGCGTGCCTGACAGTGCTGTCTGGACCGATCATCGGCGCGTAGTCTACGCTGCCGCGCACGCTCGGCGCGGCTGCTACATTCGCCCCCACCGTGAGCGCCAAGCCCGCCGCCCGCTTCGTCATCTACACGGACGGCGGCGCCAGGCCGAATCCCGGTCCGGGCGGCTGGGCGGCCGTCGTCCTCGACGCGAAGGGCAACGTCGAGGAGATCTCCGGCGGAGCGCCGAGCACGACGAACAACCGAATGGAGCTTCAGGCCGCCATCTCGGCGCTTGCCAATCTGTCGGGGCCGAGCGCGGTCGAGCTCTACACGGATTCCCAGTACCTGCGGCAGGGCATCACCTCCTGGCTCGGGCGGTGGCGGGCTCAGGGCTGGCGGCGCCGCGACGGCGGTTCGGTCAAGAACGTCGACCTGTGGCGGCGGCTGGAGGGTCTGAACCGGCGCCACCGGGTGAACTGGCGCTGGGTCAAGGGTCACGCGGGCAACGAGTGGAACGAGCGCGTCGACGCCCTGGCCAGCGAGGAAATCGAGGCGCGGGGCGGCGGCGCCGCGGCCGAGCCGGCCTCGGACGAGGCGATCTCGCCCGACACCGTGCGCATCTTCCTCAAGGTCCGTTGCGTCGGCGGGCGCGGCGCGTGGGTCGCCGAGGTGGTGACGCCCGCCGGTACCCTCGAACGGTCCGGCGGGGCTTCGGACACGACGCCGAACCGGCTCGAGCTGGAGTGCGTCCTGGAGCTGCTCGGCGGCCTGCCGCCCGACCAATCGGCCGCCGTCTACACCGGCAACGACTACCTCAGGCGCGGCGCCGCGCTCTGGATCCACTCCTGGAAACGAAACCGGTGGCGTACCAAGGCGGGCAAGCCGGTCAAGAACGCTGAACTCTGGCATCGACTCGACCGACAGCTCGAGGAGCGGCGCGTGCAGTGGCCGGCGACGACCGGCGAGGCGGGCGAGCGGCTCAAGGAGCTGAAGGAGCGCGCCCGGGAGCTCTTCGCCTAGCCTGGACTTGGAAGCGTACGCAGCGGTCTCGCCGCGCTGTCGCGTACGAGACGAATGGCAGTGCCCGTCAGAACAACGTGAACAAGTGAACGCTCATCTCCCGTACGGGTGGCGCTCAGGGATCAAGGCCCAGGCTGAAGCAGAACCGAGGACGCCGGGATCGGTCCGCCACGGCACGCCGCGGGGCTCGTCACGCGCGCGTAGCTGCAAGAAGTTGTAGAGAGGTTGTACTTGGGAAGTCAGCGTCCGCGGGAGGCCGCTTTGGCTTGTTCAGCGCGCCGGGAGGTCGGCCGCGGCGAAGAGCGCGGCGCGACCGGGGCGGCGGCGCGTCGCTGACGGTCTTTGGCGACGATCTCGTCGGCCTCGCGGATGATCCGAGCGCGCTGCTCGGGCGAGAAGGTCGCTTCGAACAGCTTGTTCCAGGGATGGCGTCCGCTCATCGGTTCGGTCCTTCGTGGCGGGAGTTGCGTGTGGCTTCGATCCGGAGTTCGAGAAGGTGTTCATCATAGAGCATGTCGGCCTGGCGAACGTAGTCACGGTAGAAGCGCTCGTCGGAGGTCTTGTGGCCGCCGATGAGGAGGATGG
The DNA here is from genome assembly GCA_012270995.1 of Vicinamibacteraceae bacterium. Taxonomy (GTDB): domain Bacteria; phylum Acidobacteriota; class Thermoanaerobaculia; order Multivoradales; family Multivoraceae; genus Multivorans. The sequence continues at coordinate 170,550 of JAAXHG010000166.1, forward strand.
CGCTTCGACGCGGGTCGAAGGCGTAGAAGACCCGAATGCGAGGCCGCGTCTGGACGCGGAGTTCTCTCATGCGGGAGTGACGCGAGGTCTTGACGGCGGAGGAATGGGGAAAGCCGAGACGAACGCCGTGCTTGACCAGGGCCTGGACGATGCGGGACGTCGCCTCTTGGTGGGGGACGCCAAGAGTGTCCCACCAAGCGCGGAACTGATCGGTGTACTCGACGGAGACGGGCATCGGGAGAAGAAGAGTCCGGCGCGGCTACACCGCCTGCTCGCGAATCGCCAGAAAGCGGACTTCCGGCGCGTTCTCCGCGGCGCGGTCGAGCCAGTAGCGGTTGGCGGCCAAGAAGAGAGGCGCGCCGTTGTGGTCGTGCGCGATCTTCGCCGCGTTGCGGCGCACGAAGTCGCGCACCGCGCGTTCGTCGTCCGCGTCGATCCAGCGCGCCAGGGACATTGCCGTCGACTCGAAACGGACCGGTACCTCGTACTCGGTGCGGATGCGGTCGGCTAGTACGTCGAACTGGAGGGCGCCGGCGACGCCGACGATCCAGTCGGCGCCCTCTCGGGCGCGGAAGACCTGCGCCACGCCCTCTTCCGCGAGCTGAAGCAGCGCGCGGCCGAGATGCTTGGCCCGCAGCGGATCCTCGGGCCGGACCCGGCGCAGGAGGTCGGGGGCGAAGCTGGGAACGCCGACGAAACGGATCGGCTCGCCGGCCGACAGAGCGTCGCCGATGCGCAGGTTCCCGTGGTTCGGGATGCCGATGATGTCGCCGGGCCAGGCTTCCTCGGCGAGCTCCCGGTCCCGGGCCAGAAACAGGACCGGGTTGTGGATGTTCAGCGTACGCCCGCTACGGGGATGGAACAGCCGGATGCCCCGATGGAAGCGCCCCGAGCACAGCCGCACGAAGGCGATCCGGTCGCGGTGCTTCGGGTCCATGTTCGCCTGGATCTTGAAGACGAAGCCGGTGACCGTCCCCTCGCCGGGGGCGACCGTTCGCTCGGCCGCGCGCCGCGGCCGCGGCGCCGGCGCGTGGCGGGCGAGGCCGTCGAGCAGCGACCCGACGCCGAAGCCGCGCAGCGCGCTGCCGAAGTAGACCGGAGTCCGGTTGCCCGAGAGAAAGGCGGCGCTGTCGAACGGCGGGCAGAGCTCGCGCACGATTTCGACTTCCTCGCGCAGCCTGGCCGCTGGTTCGCCGCCGATCGCCTGTTCGATGTCCGGCGAGTCGAGCCCCGGAACGACCCGCTCCGCGGCTCGTCGCTGCCTGTCTCCGGGCGCGACCAGGACCAGCCGGTCGCGGATCAGGTCGTAGCTTCCCTGGAAGCTCCGCCCCATGCCGACCGGCCAGGTCATCGGAGCGACCTCGAGCTGCAGGGTGTCGGCGATCTCGTCGAGCAGATCGAACGGATCGCGCGCGTCGCGGTCCAGCTTGTTGATGAAGCTCGTGATCGGCATGTCGCGCAGCCGGCAGACCTCGAACAGCTTCCGCGTCTGCGTTTCGATGCCCTTGGCGGCGTCGAGGACCATGACCGCCGAGTCGACCGCGGTGAGTGTCCGATAGGTGTCCTCGCTGAAGTCCTCGTGGCCGGGGGTGTCCAGCAGGTTGAACGTGTTGCCCTCGTACTCGAAGGTCATGACGGAAGCGCTGACGGAGATGCCGCGCTCCCGCTCCACCTTCATCCAGTCCGAGCGGGCCCGGCGGGCCTCGCCCCGGGCCTTGACCGCGCCGGCGAGCTGAATGGCGCCGGCGCGGAGCAGGAGCTTCTCGGTCAGCGTCGTCTTGCCCGCGTCCGGGTGGGAGATGATGGCGAAGGTGCGGCGGCGGGCAACCGCTTCGGCGAGGGTCGTCATGGCTACGGTCAGGTGGCGGGCCGGAGTGGGGGCGCGGCGGCGCGGGAGTCTATAGTCGGGCGGCCGCACCCCTGTGTTCGTCCCCGCGTTCGACAACTCGCGCGCGGAGCGGTTCGGAGGTGACGCGGACCGCGTCGTTTCGGTTCGTGCCAGAATGTGCTCCCGTCCCGTCTGGCCGGGGTAACAGCCGTCCGAGGTAACCGCGTGAGTGATCTGTCCGCATTTCGAGAGGAGGCCCGCGCCTGGGTCGAGGGCGCCGCGCCTGAGTTCCTGCGCGGCAAGGCGTCCGACCCGAACGCCTGGGCCGCCGGCGGCCGCAAGGCGCCCTTCATCTACCCGGAGAGCCGCGACTGGCTGCTGGCGGCGGCCGATCGCGGCTTCTCGGCGCCGACCTGGCCCGAGGAGTACGGCGGCGCCGGTCTCTCCCGCGACGAAGCGGCCGTCCTGCACGAGGAGATGGCCCGCCTGGCCCTGCCCTTGCCGTTGACCGGTTTCGGCTACAGCATGATCGGGCCGACGCTGCTGGATCACGGCACGAAGGCGCAGAAGGCGGAACACCTGCCGAAGATCGTCCGCGGCGAGATCCGCTGGTGCCAGGGTTACTCGGAACCGAACGCGGGATCCGACCTGGCGTCCCTGGCGACATCGGCGGTGCGGGACGGCGACTTCTACGTGATCAACGGGCAGAAGATCTGGACTTCCGGCGCCGACCAGGCGGACTGGATCTTCATGCTCGTGCGCACGAACCCGGACGTCAAGAAGCAGCGCGGCATCACCTTCATCCTGGTCGACATGGCGTCGCCGGGCGTCGAGGTGCGGCCGATCCGGCTGATCAGCGGCGCCTCGCCGTTCTGCGAGACGTTCTTCCACGACGTGCGGACGCCGGTCCACCAGGTCATCGGCGAAGTGAACGGCGGCTGGACGGTGGCCAAGGCGTTGCTCGGCCACGAACGGACCTCGATCGGCGGCATGGGCCGCGGCGGCGCCAGAGCTTCGCTGCCGGCCCTGGCCCGGGAGTACATAGGCGTCGACGAGATGGGCCGGATCGACGACCCCGCGATCCGGGAGCGGGTGACCCGGTGCGAGATGGACGCGATGTCCTACGGGCTCACGATCAAGCGTCACGGCGACGGCCTGGAGGCGGGGCACAAGCCCGGGCCGGAGAGCTCGATGTTCAAGTACTACGGTACGGAACTCAACATGCGCCGCGAAGAGCTGATGCTCTCCATCCGGGGCCCCCAGGCGCTGGGATGGGAAGGGGAGGGCTTCGAGCCGGCGGAGCTGAACCAGACCCGCTCGTGGCTCCGCTCGCGGGCGAACAGCATCGAGGGGGGAACCTCGGAGATTCAGTTGAACATCATCGCCAAGCGCGTGCTGGGGTTGCCGGACTGATGGCGCCGCTGGCCCTCACCGCCCCCCAGAACATGCTGGCCCGGACCGCGGCCGAGCTGGTTTCGAAGCACGGCGGGGTGGACCGCCAGCGCCGACTCCGCGACGAGGGCGCCGAACTTGGCTACAGCCCCGAAGTCTGGGCCGAGATGGCCGACCTGGGCTGGCTGGGCATTCCCTTCGCGGAAGAGCACGGCGGCCTCGGCATGGGCATGGCCGAGACGGTGCTGATCACGGAGGCGATGGGCCGCGGCCTGGCGCCCGAGCCGTTCGTGTCGGCGGTCGTCTTCGCCGGCGGGCTGATCGCGGACGCCGGCAGCGCGGAGCAGCGCGCCGAGTGGCTGCCGCCGCTGATCGACGGAGAGAAGCGTCTGGCGCCGGCGCTGCTCGAGACGCGGGGCAGGTACCGGCTCGGCCGGGTCGAGACGCTCGCGGAGGCGAACGGCGGCGGTTGGGCGGTCTCGGGCGAGAAGGTCCAGGTGGTCGGCGGCGTCGGCGCGGACGGCTTCCTGATCGCGGCCCGAACGGAGGGTGGCGACAACGGTCTGACGCTCTTCCTGGTGCCGGCGTCGGCGGACGGCCTCGAGGTCGTGGCTCAGCAACGGGTCGACTCACGCAACGCGGCGATCGTCAGACTGAGCGACGTTCACGTGGCGGGCGCCGCCGTCCTGGGCGCCGTCGGCGGCGGCCTGGAACCGCTCGGGCGGGCGGTGGACCGGGCGACGGTCGCCGTCTGCGGCGAGATGCTCGGCGTGATGACGGAGGCCTTCGAGCGCACGATCGAATACCTCAAGTCGCGCAGCCAGTTCGGCGTCCTGATCGGCACGTTCCAGGCGCTCAAGCATCGGGCCGCGAAGATGTTCATCGAGATCGAGCTGTCCCGTTCCACCGTCATGGCCGCGGCGCGGGCGCTCGACGAGGGCGCCGACGACGCGCAGCTCCAGGTGTCGAACGCCAAGGCGCGATGCTCGGACGCCCTGATCCTGGTCACCAACGAGGCCCTGCAGATGCACGGCGGCATCGGCATGAC
>JAAXHG010000166.1:175000-175195 GCA_012270995.1 Vicinamibacteraceae bacterium
CCCCCCCCCCCCCAAAAAGAAACAGACGGGAACCAGGCAGCCAAGGTCAAAGCGCATGTGGGCTGATCGCGGGGTTTGCACACGGTTCGGAGCGTCGGTGCGCCGGGTCTTGTCGCTTTTTCCCCTGTCTGTCCTGCTTGGGTTCGCTCACTCCGCCGCCGCTCAGGACCAGCCGGACGTCGCCCTCGCGCTGAG
>JAAXHG010000023.1 GCA_012270995.1 Vicinamibacteraceae bacterium
GGCGCCACGACGTCGCGGTCGAGCTGATTCGCCGTGTAGGTCAGGTCGTCCTCCAGCTCGGCCAGGGTCGTCTTGCGGGTGCGGCGGTCGCGCCGGGGGACGTGGCACCCTGCCTCCACGGTGCTTCCCTTCTCGGAGATCTTCGTCCTGATGCGGTAGACCTCGTAGCCGACGTTGACTCCGTCCGCGACCGCCTTCGCGTGCGAGTAGTCCTGGACGACGTTGTTGTGGAATAAGCCGATCGTCCGCGGGCTCGGCGTGGCGGTCAGCCCGATCAGGAACGCGTCGAAGTACTCGACGACCTGCCGCCAGACGTTGTAGATCGACCGGTGGCACTCGTCGATGACGATGAAGTCGAACGTCTCGATGGGAAGCTCGGGCGCGTACTCCACCGGAACGGGTTCCGCCCCAGCCGGCCGGCCCGACTCGAACAGGGACTCCTCCTCGTTCTCCGGGTCGTACTCCGCCTCGCCCTTCAGGATGGAGTAGAGCCGCTGGATCGTCGTGATGACGACCTTGCTCGCCGGGTCGATCGCGTTGCCCCGCAGGCGCTGGACCACGAACTCCTCGGCGAAGGCGTAGGCCGACGACGGATCGCGGAACTGCTGGAACTCGTTCAGCGTCTGACGCCCGAGGTTGTTGCGGTCGACGAGAAACAGGACCCGCTTCGCCTTCGCGTGCTTGAGCAGCCGGTAGCACGCCGAGACGGCCGTGAACGTCTTGCCGCTGCCGGTCGCCATCTGGATGAGGGAGCGCGGCCGGCCGTGAGCGAGCGACTGTTCCAGGTTCCGGATCGCCTCGAACTGGACGGGCCAGAGCCGGCCCCGTTCGAGTTCCGGCAGCCGGCGGAGCATCCCTCGCAGTTGCCCGGGCGCCAGGCCCTGGAGCCGGAGCAACTCCTCCGGACGATGAAACGTGAAGATCTCGCGACTCCGCGGGTCCGGGTCGAGACCGTTCGTGAACTGGGTCACTTCGCCGGTCGATTCGCAGGCGAACGGAAGCGGACGGCCCCAGGCGGGGACCCACCGGTGCAGCCCTTCGGTGTACTTCTTCGACTGGAGGCTGACGCCCTGCAGGGTGTGGCCGGCGGGCTTGGCTTCGATGACGCCGATGGCCTTGCCGTCGACGTACAGGAGGTAATCGGCGAACCCGCTCTTCGCCTCTCCGCCATCCTTCCACTTGAGCGGGTACTCCCGGACGGCCACGCCGAGGCTCGCGTGGATGTCGATGTCGCGGTGGTCCTGGAGCCCCCAGCCCGCCGCCGCCAGCTGGCGGTCGATCTTCTCGCGGGCGCGCTGTTCGGGGGTCAACGGCATTCGGCAGATCCCGGCTGGGTCGGCAGCCGGACGTCGGACTCTTCAGGAGTGCCGGAATGGTAGCGCCCGGCGCCTGAAGCGGGCTCTCGGGCCGCGTCGAAGCGCCCGAGAAAGCCGGTCGGTCAGTGTGGTTTACTTGACGGGAGAGACACAATCGAGTCACTATCGAGTACACGGTAAATGTCTCAAGGGTGTGCACACAATGGAGTTCATCAGCGTCCGCGACCTTCGCAGCCGCTCCGCGGCGATCTGGGACTCCCTCGCCGAGCAGCAGGACCTGGTCGTCACGTCGAACGGCAAACCGGTCGCCGTCCTGTCGGCTGCGACCGCGTCGACGCTCGAGGCCACGCTCGACGCTCTCCGGCAGGCCCGAGCACAACTCGCGGTCGTGGAAATGCAGCGCCGCGCGCGTGAGGCGGGCCTCGACCAATGGAGTCTCGATCAGGTGAACGCCGAGATCCAGGCCGCGCGGCGTGAGCGCCGTGCTGGCGAATGAGGATCGTCGTAGACACGAACGTTCTGGTCTCCGGTCTGCTCACGCCCTCTGGTCCGGCAGGCGTCGTCGTAGCCCAGATCGTCTCCGGCGCCGTCCGCCTCTGCTACGACGGGCGGATTCTCGCCGAGTACGTCGACGTCCTGGGTCGGCGTACGTTTCCTTTCACCGAGGAGTTGGTCGCCGCACTGCTCCGCGCGATCCAGGCAAAAGGCGAACTGGCGTTTCCCACGCCGCTGCACGTGCGCCTCTCCGATCCCGACGATGAACCGTTCCTCGAAGTCGCGGTCGCCTCGCTTGCCGACTACCTGGTCACGGGCAACATTCGGCACTTCCCGGCAAGCGCCAGACAAGGCGTAACGGTCGTGTCGCCCCGTCAGTTCATCGATAGCGCGTTACGACCCGCCGCCCCCGCGAATCGGCCCCGACGCCTGAGCGGCAGTTCCTAGAAAGCGCGAGTCGCGAGCGAACGCCGCGGCTCCTTCGGGCTTGGTCAGTACGGTGGAAACGCATCCGCCACCCGGGCGCAGCAGGCCTCCCCGCGTCCATAGCGTTCCAGGTTGCGGCCCAGACGCCGCTCTTCGCCTGCGCGGCCTTGCCGCCGCGCCTCCTCGACCAGCGTGCGCTGAACGCTGACGGCCTCCTCGAAGCGGCCCACCTCGGCCAGCGCCATCGCGGCGGTCTCGGCGTTCGGCGCCGCGTCGTCGGCCTGCAGGAGTGCGCCGGCGATGGTCATCGCTCGCGGACCATCGCGAAGCGATGGATCCGGAGCGCCGGCGAGCAGTCGCGCCAGGGAGTGAGCGGCTCGGCCGTCCGTCGCATCGACTCGCAGCCGCGCTTCGAGCGTCGCCCTGGCGTCGGCGAAACGCCCCAGGCCCATCAGCACGGTCGCCTCGCGCAGCCAGGCGAGGCTCTGGGTCGGGTCGAGGTCGCGCACCTGGGTGTAGTGCGGGAGCGCCTCCTCGAGCCGCCCCGTGCGAACCAGGGCCTCGGCGAGGCCGAAGTGAAGGCGGGGTGTCTGCCCACTCTCGGGGACCTGTCGCAAAGCGGCCCGCAGTTCGACGACTGCCTCCTCGAAGTTTCCCGTCTGCGCCAGCACGGCGCCTAGCCCCAACCGCGCCTCGCCGTTCCCGGGATCGTTCTCCAGCACGCTTCCGAAGGTCGCCGCGGCTTCGTCGAAGCGTCCTGTTCGGGTCTGGACGTTGCCGAGGGCCACCTGCGCCGGTGCCAGCCCCGGTTCGAGTCCGACCGCCCGGCCGAGGTGCTCCAGTGCCCGGTCGTTTCGTCCCAGATCAGCCAGGAGCACGCCGAGGTCGGAGTGGGCCCGGGCGTTCTCCGGCGCCAGCCGCACCGCGACGCCGAAGTGCTCGATTGCCCCCTCCGGATCGCCGCGGCGCACCAGCAGCGTCGCCAGGCTCTCGTGCGCGCGCACGTTCGTTGCGTCGGCCGCCACCGCCTGCCGGTAGGCGGCTTCCGCATCGGCCAGCCGACCCTCGCGGGCGGCGGCATGGCCTCGGTCGAGGTGGGGCAAGGCGCCGATGGCGAGCGTCGTCAACTCGTGCATCAGCGGATCCGCCATCGCGACGCGGTTCGGTCCGCTGCGCGCCAGCGCTTCCCCGGCCCGGTCGAACTCGCCCAGTTCGCGGTAGGCCTGACCGAGGTGATAGTGGATGACGGAAGCGCGCGGCTGGAGCGTCAGCGCCCGCTGGAACTGCGCGATGGCTTCCGCGTACTCGCCCCGCTCTTCGGCGACCCGGCCCATCCCGTAGGCCACGGCGGCGGAGTCGTCCACCATCGCGGCACGGACGTAGAGGAGTTCCGCCTCGTCAACCCGGCCATGTTCGAGCTCGAGGTCGGCGAGCCGGACGAGCGTCGGCGCGTCATCGGCTCGAAGATCGAGGGCGCGGCGAAACGCCGGCCGCGCGGTTGCGACGTCGCCGGCGCCAGCCGCGAGAACGCCGACGTAGTAGGCCCAGGCGAATGACTCGGGATCCAGCGCGTGGGCTTCCCGGTAGCAGGCGAGCGCCGGTTCCAGCAGGCGGTGGGCCTGGTAGAGCCGGCCCAGGTCGCCGAGCGCCTGGGCCTGGTCGGCGACGCTGGCTTCCTGATCGGCGAGCAGCGCGTCGAGGCCGGCGCGGCGGGCCTCGAGTTCACGGGCGAGAGGCGGGTCGAGTTCCGCGAGCTCCGGGTGCGGGATGGCCGGCTCGGGAGCCGGCGCAGAGGCTTGTTCCGCCGGCGAGCACGCCGACAAGGCCACCACGAGGAGCAGCAGGGCAAGCGCGGATGAGCGCCGGTAGCTCCTCGAATCTGCGACGCTCATCACTGAATCGTAGCCGCCTGTCGGCACACCTGTCGGTGCGGCTGTCGGTGCGCCGGCCTTCTGGCCGGCATCAGGGCGATGCCGCGAAGCGGCGAGCCCGAGAAGTGCACACGGTGTATCGTGATTGTGATCCACCGAATGAAGGCACTCCGCTCTCCCGCAGTCGACCGGTTCGTGCTGCTCGCCTGGGCGATCGCAACGGCGGCGTCCGGGCCGCTGCAGGCGCAGACCGGCTCCGCAGATCCGCCAGCACCCGTCGTCGCCGGCTACGAGCACCTCCGCCTCGCCGGCGCCGCAAGCGACGCAGAATTGGGCGAGCTTCTACTCGGCGCACTGAACTGCCTCTCGTGCCACACACCGACCGACGCCGTGGCCGAGCGGATCCCGACCAGAGCGGCGCCCGACCTCGACCGCATCGCGGAGCGCGCCACCGGCCGATGGCTCAAGGACTACCTGATGGCCCCCCACGCGAAGAAACCGGGCTCGGCGATGCCGGAGGTGCTCCACTCGCTGGAGCCGGACTACCGGGAAGACGTCGTGCGCACGCTCGTCGGCTACCTCGCGCACCGTGGAGCGGACACGGAGCCGGAGGAGGGCCCTCCGGACGAAGTCGTCCTCGGTGAGTTCCCGGTCCACCGTTTCCAGGCCACCGTCGAGCGGGGGCGGAGGCTCTTTCACTCGGTCGGCTGCGTCGCGTGCCACGCACCGGAAGCCACGGAAGGCGAGCCGGCGATCCCCTCCGTGCCGCTTCCCGACCTGAACGCGAAGACGTCCGTCACCGCGCTCGCGGAGTTCCTGCTCGACCCGCGCGCCGCGCGGCCGGCCGGCCGCATGCCGCCGCTCCACCTGGAGCGGGAGGAGGCGGAGGCCATCGGGGTCTACCTGCTGCGCGGTCAGACACCCCTGGTGACCGAGCGCCGACGCGGTTTCGAGTTCGAGTACTACCTGGATCCGGAACAGGACGAAGACGTGCCCGGCTTCTTCAACCGCCCTGCGCCCGACCTTGACGCGATGCGGCCGGCCGGAGTCGGCCGCATCGCCACCCTCTCGCTGGCTCTGCCGTTCCCGATGAACAGCGGCAACCATGCGATCCGCTTCAGCGGTCTGGTGCGACTGCCCGCCGCCGCGGAGTACACCTTCACCCTGGCGTCGGACCGGCGATCGGGTTCTTCGCTGCGGGTCGGCGACGGGATCACCGCCGCCAAGCCCCCCTTCAGCCGACGTGAAACGGAGGTCACAGCCGAACTGGAGGCGGGCGACCATCCCGTGGAGGTGACCTACTTCACTCGCGGCAGCACGGGCCGACCATTCGTCGACGTGCGGCTCGACGGAGCGGCGCTGCCGGAGCCGACGCGGCTCGAACATTTGAGCAGCCACGAGAGCGTCCGCCTGCGGCCGGCGAACGGCCCTGCCGCGCCCCAGCGACGCTACGAAGAGGACGGCAGCATCCTCTTCGCACGCTACGGCTGCTCTTCTTGCCACGCCTCGCCAAGCGTCGATCCCGAGCGTGGCCGGTCCTACGCGGTGTCCCGCGCCAAGGCCCCGGCGCTCGAAGCCCTGGATCCGGAGAAGGCGCTCGCCGAACCGGCCATGCACGGCGGCGAAACGTCGCCGCGGTACCGGTTGACCAGCCACCAGAAGCAGGCCATCCGGGCGGCCCTCGCGACGCTTGCGAACCCGCCGCCCGAGCGCCGGCCCGAAGACGAGATCAGTTTCACCATGGCGAGCTTCAACTGCTTCGCGTGCCACCAGCGCCATGTCGGCGAAGTGGACGTCGGCGGTCCCGATCCGGTGCGGGCCAGACACTTCCGGGTCGTCGACGACCAGGACCTGGGCGACGAGGGACGGCTGCCACCGCCTCTCCACGGCGTCGGCGGCAAGCTCAAGCCGGGGGCGCTGCGCTCCACCCTCACGGGCGACCGCCTGCACGTCCGGCGCGACTTCATGGAGGTCAGGATGCCGGGCTTCCCGGCCGGCGCGGCCGAGCGCCTCGCGGACGCGCTGGAAACGGTCGACGCGTTGCCCGGCGATCTGGATGATCCGCCTCTCTCCGCAGCCGCCACGGAAGATGGCCTCGAACTGATCGGCACGGGCGGCATGGGCTGCGTGACCTGCCACGACATCCATGTGCATCCGGCGCCCGGGAGCTCCACGATCGACCTCGCGACCGCCTACGACCGGCTGCGTCCCGGCTGGGTCGAGCGCTTCCTGCGGAATCCGGCGACCATCCGGCCGGGAACGAGGATGCCCGCCTACTGGCCGGAGGGTGAGGCGAACTTCCCGCACCTCGGCCGCGGCACGACCGGGGGCCAGATCGAGGCGATCTGGGGCTTCCTGTCGCTCGGCGCTTCGATGCCGGCGCCGGAGGGCATGGACATCGGTTCCGAGCTGGTCCTGGTTCCGGACCAGCGCCCGCTCGTCTTCCGCACGCACATGATCGACGTCGGCCCCAGGGCGATCGCGATCGGCTACCCGGAGAACGTCCACGCCGCCTTCGACGCGAACACCGTCCGCCTGGCGAAGATCTGGCGCGGCGCCTTCTTCGATGCGAAGGGAACCTGGCAGGGCCGGGCGGGCCAGTTCTTCGGCCCCTACGGTACGGACGTTCTCACCCTGCCGGCGGGTCCGGCCTTCGCCGATCTGGACGACATCGACAGCCCCTGGCCGGCAACGGGCCGCTACGACCGCAACGTCGGCGGCCGTTTCCTCGGTTACCGGCTGGACGATCTGGGACGCCCGTCTCTCCGCTACCGTCTCGGGAACGTCGTCATCGAGGAAACCCCGACGCCCCTGCCCGGCGCCGGCGGCGCGGATCTCGCGCGTCGCTTCCGGCTCGCCGGCGGCGCCGCGCCGCGTCCTCTCTTCCTGCTGCTGGCCGAGGGCGAGGAGATCGCGCCCGGCCCGGACCGCACCTGGTCCGTGGACGGCACGCTCGACGTTTCTCTCGCCTCCGAAGAGGACCTCACGCCGATCGTCCGTGACTCCCAGGGTGTCCGGCAGCTTCTACAGCGGATCGAGCTTGAACCGCACGGCACCCTCGAACTGGATGTGATCCTGTCCTGGTGATGTTCCCCCGCTGCCACCGAACGAAGGCCGGCCACGCCGCCGCCACCGCACTTCTCGCGGCGCTGCTCGCGCTGCCGGCGACCACCCAGGAGCCGCCCGACGAGGAAGACCGGCGCGACATGGAGAAGGCGCTGCTTGCCAGCCAGCGGGAAGCGCTCGGTTCGCAGACCGCCGCCGAGGAGCAGTACTACCGCGTCCTGACGATGCCCCTGCCCGAAGGCATGTCGATGGAAGTCGGTGGCCTGCTGCAGCTCTCCGACGGCCGCATCATGGCGGCGACGCGCCGCGGCGAGATCTTCATCGTCGAGAACGCGTTCAGCGATCCGCCGGCGCCCGTCTTCAGGCAGTACGCCTTCGGGCTCGGGCAGCCGCTCGGCCTGCTGGAGCTCGACGGCTGGATCTACACGTCCCAGCGCGGTGAACTGACCCGGATCAGGGACACCGACGGCGACGACCGGGCCGATGTCTTCGAGACCGTGTCGGACGCCTGGGAGACCAGCGGTGACTACCACGAGTACGTCTTCGGCCCGCGGCTGACGCCGGACGGCAGGCTCTGGATCACCCTCAACATTCCGTTCGGCGCCGAGCCGTACGGTCCGGTCGACTGGCGCGGCTGGGCGTTCCGGGTCGATCCGGCGACCGGCGCCACCGAGTTCGTCGCCGCCGGGCTCCGCTCGCCGGCCGGAGTCGAGGTCAGCCCCGGGGGCGACGTCTTCTACACCGACAACCAGGGCGAGTGGAACAACGCCTCGAAGCTGTCGCTAATCGAGGTCGGCGACTTCCACGGCCATCCGCACGGCATGGCTTCGACCCTGCTGCCCGAGTCCATGGTCGAGCCGCCGCCCGACGGCCAGCCCGAAGGCGGGACGTTCATGAAGGACCTTCCCGGGCTGATCCCCAACTTCCGCATGCCTTCGGTCTGGTTCCCCTACGTGAAGATGGGCCAGTCGCCGTCCGGCCTCAAGTGGGACACCACCGGAGGGCGCTTCGGACCCTTCGCCGGCCAGGTCTTCGTCGGCGACCAGCACCACGCGATGGTCATGCGGGTGTTCCTGGAGAAGGTCGGCGGCCACTGGCAGGGCGCCGCGTTCAACTTCCGGCGCGGCTTCGACAGCGGCGTGATCCGGCTCGCCTTCGCCGACGACGGGTCGCTCTTCGCCGGCCTGTCCGAGCGCGGCTGGGGCAGCATCGGCCCGAAGTCGCACGGTCTCCAGCGGATCGTCTGGACCGGCGACACACCCTTCGAGATCCACGAGATGCGGGCGCGGCCGAACGGATTCGAACTCACGTTCACCAAGGCCGTCGATCCGGAAACCGCGGGCGATGCCGCGTCCTACTGGATGGAGAGCTACACCTACCGGCTCAGCGAGAACTACGGCGGACCCGAGGAAGACAAACTGGAGATCGCCGTTCGTTCGGTGGAGGTGGCCGGCGATGGCATGTCGGCCCGCCTGATCCTCGATCCGCTGCGCGCCGGCTACGTCCATGAACTGCATCTCGACGGCGTTCGCGGCGGCGACGGCGAGCCGCTGCTTCACCCGGAGGCCTACTACACGCTGATCAATATCCCTTGAGCCGGCCGCGCACTTCGTCTTCGCCGCTTCGCCACACGCCAACGTGACTTGACGTTCAACCCGGGGACGGCTCCGGCTCTCGCGGCACAAACTCGACGTTGACCGCAAGCATCTGAGCGAGTTCGATCCGCTTCTCACGTTCTCCCGGCCAGCCCACTATGTCGGCGTGAAGCCGATGATGAGTCGTCTCGGGAACGACATCCAGCGGAGACACGGACCGCACAGCAGCAGCCAGGAAGCGCCCATGTCCTTTGAACGACTCCTTCCGAGATGTCTCAGAAGCAAGCTGGAGCACCTCGCTACCGTCTAGTCCGTCAACTCGGTAGACCGATGTCCGCAAATCGTCTGGGGGCATGAAGGCGGCGTACTTCACCGTCCCATTCGAAACGGAGAAGTGGCTCTTCGAGTAGAGGAACCGGGCAAGGGACTCCCGGTCACGGATCGCCAGCCGTAGCCTCCTTGGCAATCCTCAAGAGGTCGGACGGAAGTTGGGCGTAGAAACGACGACGGCCTGTCTCCCGGCGGCCTGGAATGTGAACCGCGTAGAAGAGGCCGCCGTCTGGCCCAAAGCTCACGATCAACGACCGCGTCCTGCCGCGTGACCATTGCATGGCCACCCCACCATCAGGCTCCGGGACGATTTCGGGCATCGGTACATGGGGAGTCAGCGTCCCGAGAGCATCGACCAGGGCGTCCTTCGCCCGCCACGAGAGCGGCCGAGCGTCGCCACCATCCCAGCCGGGACTGGACGTCTCTTCAATGATCTCCCGCACTTCTCTCATGGCCGCCTGCCTGGACAACTGCCATGCGGAGACTGCGGATTCCGAAGTCCCCTCCTCCCTGACGATCCGAAGCGCCTCAGGCCCGACGGCGGTCGAGCGGCGCCTTGCCGGCTGCGCCAACCAGTCCTGCGTTTCTACGGCAGCCAGGCTCATTCGTACCTCTCGATTCCGTTGGCTGTCAAACTGCTAAAGAAGATCTTGTTCTTCAGGTCGCGAAGTTCGTCGATCCTCTCCCAAACGTCGCCGCTCTTGAAGGCCCCGTCCGGCGCCACGGCAAAGGCGTCTATGTCGAGGATCACCGCGAAGCCTGCCTTCTCTTCTCTAGCCAAGCGGGTCACTATCGTCCTCTCGAGGGCGTCCTGACTCGAAACCTGAAGCCGTTCCAGAGACTCCCGAACCTGGCCCTTCTCGAAGCCCAAAGACCGTCTCAATGGCTCCACGAAGATCGTCTCGAAACCGACACCCAGGGGAACCCAGATCTCGTTGATGTAGCGGACCCCAAGCCTCGTCACCTGAACTTCCGGTAGTAACGACGCGTACTGCGTCCACAGGGTCTCGGCCTCAGCCCGGAGTTCCGCCCACGTCGTGTAGGGCCGGAGCTTGTTGAAAGTGAAGCCATCCAACCGGAACTGGACGATCTTGTCGCCCTCACTGTTCCTGAAGTGGTAGCCGCGCAGCGTCGTCGTCGCGGTTGCGGCAATCGCCGGATCCGTTCCTTTCTTCAACTCGGCAGAGACGTTGGCCGCGAAGTTACTCTCCTTGTTGGGGAACTCGTCCGCGATACTCTCGTGAGCAGCTTCAAACTCGGCCAAGAGTTCGGCGTCTTGTCCTTCTGGCAACTCGCAGCGCAGGTCAATCAACGCCTCTCGGATAGGCGCGTTGGTCAGTGTGCGGATGCGATTCAGCCGGGGAGAGTCAGTCATTGCCGCGAATCCCAATCCGGGGCGCTGGATGTCCTTCGCCTCTGTAGCGTGACCAGCAGGTCCACACCCCTGCGGGGTCGGGCACGGTATCACCCTCTCCAGCCTAGGAGGACCATCGGAGGGGGTCGAAGACGTCCCACAAAGGACGCCCAGGCACGGTCTCCTGGCCAAGCACATGCCCAGTATACGGTTTCACGCATAAGCCCTGTCAATCGTGCGTTCTAGCCAAGACTAGCCGCACTCCCATCGAAGGAGTCGCCATGCGCCAGACCCCGTTTCTTCTCACTCCAGTGGTGCTGGCCATCGCCTGCGCCCCGGCGCCGCCACCCGCCGAAGAAACCGCGTCCGGCACCCACGACGACCTGCTTCAGCTCTTCGAGGACTTCCGCGTCTTCCAAGAGCCGGAGATCGTCGACGGGGTGCCGGACTACACCGCGGAGGCGATGGCCCACCAGCGCGACGGTCTTGAGGACTACAAGGGCCGGCTCCACGCGATCGACATCTCGGAATGGACCGTCTCCGACCAGATCGACCACCACCTGGTCCGCGCCGAGATGAACGGGCTCGACTTCCACCACAGGGTAACCCGGCCCTGGTCGCGCGACCCGGCGTTCTACCTGATGTCCCAGGGCGGCGCCGGACCGGCGATGGCCGGCTTCCGGTCGCTGTTCCGGTTCGAACCGCCCTTCGACGAAACGGAGCTTGCCGAGTACAGGACGACCCTCCAGGCGGTGCCGAAGGTCTACGAGCAGGCAAAGTCCAACCTGACCGAGGCGGTGCCCGATCTCGGCGGGATCGCGATCTGGGCCGCTCCGCGGGAGGCGCGCATCTACGACGAGATCGCGGAACAGCTCGCCGAACATCATCCGGAACTCGTCGCCGACGCCGAGGCCGCCCGCGATGCGGTGCTCGCCTTCGGCGGCTGGGTCGAGGAGAACAAACCGTCGTGGAGCGGCGCCGCCGGCATCGGCAAGGAGAACTACGACTGGTGGCTGCGCAACGTCCACCTCTCGCCCTACGGCTGGGAGGAGAGCCGGATGATCGTCGAGCAGGAGTACAACCGGCTCGTCACGTTCCTGGCGCTCGAGGAGCACCGGAACCGCGACCTGCCGCCGTTCGACATCGCCAACACCCCGCAGAAGTACGCCGACAGCCTGCACGAGGCGCTTCGCTACGTCGTCGACTTCCTGCGCGACGGCGAAGTCATGACCGTGCCGGACTGGGTCGACCCGACCGACTACAGCGACCCGGACGAGCCGCCGGAGTCCCTGCCGTCCGATACGAGCATCGACCACAAGGCCCGCGAGCGCGAGATCCTGCCCGGCGAGACGCACGAGTACATCGGCCACATGCTCGACGACCAGCGGCGCCAGCGCGACGACCGGCCGATCCGCGGCGCCGACCGCCGCTTCAACATGGAGTGGATGCGGATGGAGGGCTGGGCGGTCGCCCTGGAGGAACTCACGATGCAGGCCGGCGTCCTCGACGAACGGCCCCGCCGCGGCCGCGAGGTCGAATACCTGATGAACATCTCCCACATGAGCCTGGCGCTGCCCGACCTCGCCATGCACGCGAACCTGATCACCTTCGACGAGTCGCGGGCGCTCTGCGCCGCGCTGATGTCCAAGGGCTGGTCCCAGGAGGACGAGCGCATGGTCTGGTACGAGATGGAGTCCAACCTCCGCTTCCCCGGCTTCCACACCGGGGTCGTCGTCGGCAAGGCCCACTTCATGAAGCTCTTCCGCGAGCGGGCGATGCAACTCGGCGACCAGTTCGTCCTCCGCGACTTCATCGACGAGTTCCTGGCCGGCGGCATCATCCCGATCTCCCTGATCCGCTGGGAGATGACCGGCTACGACGACGAGATCCGGTTCCTTCTGGGCGAGGACGACGTGCCGAACCGCGTGTTCGATCCGGCGCTACAGCTCGCGGAACGCATGTAGCCAGGCTGCCCGCCCGATGAAGTACCGCACGCTCGGACGCACCGGCCTGAAGGTCTCGCCGCTCGGCCTCGGCACGAGCAACTTCGGGGACGTGACGCCGGAGGACGAGGCGCGGCGAATCATCGAGCGGACCCTCGACGCCGGCGTCAACCTGATCGACCTCGGGCACATCTACGGCGACGGTCTCGCCGAGCGGATCGTCGGTAGCGTGCTCAAGGAGACCGGCCGGCGTCACGAGGTCGTGATCTCGACCAAGATCTACCCGGGCGAGTTCGATGACGAAACGGGCCTGGCGCGCGTAGAGCACGTCCCCGGGCAGAACCCGAACGAGCAGGGGCTGTCACGGGCCGGCATCCTCAACGCCTGCGACGCCGCGTTACGCCGGCTGCGGACGGACCACATCGACCTCTACCAGACCCACCGGCCGGACTTCGGCATCCCGATCGACGAGACGCTGCGCGCCTTCGACGACCTGGTCCGCGCCGGCAAGGTGCGGTACATCGGCTGCTCGACCTACCCCGCCTGGGGCGTGATGGAAGCGCTTATGGTGAGCGAGCTGAAGGGCTACGTCCGCTTCGCGTCCGAGCAGGCACCCTACAACCTGCTCGACCGGCGGATCGAGAACGAGCTGATCCCGCTGTGCCAGAGGCACGGGCTCGGCATCCTGGCGTGGGCGCCGCTCGGGATGGGGGTGCTCGCCGGTCGGTACTCGGATGCGGCGAACTACCCGGAAGGCTCCCGCGCCGACCTGCTCGGCAAGTACTACGCGCGGCGGGTCACGGAACGCGCCGTCCAGGTCGGCCTCGAGTTCGCCGGGCTCGCGGCCGAGGCCGGTATCACGCCGGCCCAGCTTGCGATCCTCTGGTGCAAGGACCAGCCGGGCATCACCGCTTCGCTGATCGGTCCGCGGAGAATCGAACACGTCGACGAACTCGTCGCCGTCCAGGAGATGACGCTCGACCCCGGGATCGCCGCCGCCTGCGACGCCCTGGTGCCGCCCGGCAGCGCCGTGTCCGACTTCCACAACACGTCGGGCTGGATGAAGACGCGGCTCACCTGGTAGCCGGGTCGCGCAACCTCGCCTCAGCCTGCGCAGTGCTACCGGCTTGGGCCGGCGTGTCATCGCGTCGGCTTGCATGGAACTACTGTTCCCTGCGCGACAGCGCAGCGACAACGCTGCGGACGCTGCTAACGTAGTACGAACATCCAACACAGATCGACCAAGCCGCCCGAGTCGGCAAGGAGTTGCCATGACCTCTCGCAACCACCTTCTCTCCCGACGCGAGGTCCTCGTCTCCGGCGCCGCGGCGACCGCGGCCGCCCTCACCGGCTGCGGCGACGCCCGGATTCCGGGGCCGCGCGCGATCAGGCGGCCGAACATCCTGCTGCTCATCTCGGACCAGCACCGGTTCGATTGGATGGGGCGGAACCCCGAGATCCCGGTTCCCACGCGGCACCTCGACGCGCTGGCCGCGCGCGGCACCGACTTCACGCGGGCGGTCGTGCCGTCGCCGGTGTGCGGACCGTCCCGGTCCTGCCTGGCCTCCGGCATGGAGTACGAGAACTGCACCGTCGAACGGAACCGCGACGTGTACGACGCGGCGCTCCGTCCGACCTTCTACAAGCACCTCCACGACAGCGGCTACCACACGATGGGGTGCGGGAAGATCGACCTGCACAAGGGCCCCGCCGGCCGGCGCCCCGACGGCAAGCTGCACATGGAGGCGTGGGGTTTCTCCGACATGCTGATCACGGGCAGCAAGGCCGGCGGCGACACCGAGCCCTACGGATTCTGGCTCGACTCGCTCGACCCGCCGCTCAAGGACATCCACAACGCGGACATAGAGGAGCGGCGGGAGCCCCGGCACCTCAACTGGTGGGGGATGACGGACCCGACCCCGATCGGCGACCACGCCTACAAGGACAACTACACGGCCCGCACCGGAATGGAGCTGCTGGACGGCGTCCCGGAGGGCAGTCCCTGGTTCCTGATCGTCAACTTCAACGGGCCCCACCCGCCGATGGACATCACGGAGCGGATGGAGCGCCAGTACCGCGGGCCGGACCGGGTGATCGAGGACTTCCCGCAGCCGCACAATTACCACGGCATCGCACGGGGCGGCCAACAGCTCGCGCCGCCGTCGCCGTTCACGCCCGATCATCACGTGCGCATCCGCCAGAACTACGCGGCGATGATCGAGAACATCGACCGCTGGATCGGGCTCTACGAGGAGCGGCTGGTGGAGCGCGGCGAGCTGGACGACACGATCGTCATCTACACCAGCGACCACGGCGAGATGCTCGGCGACCACGACTACTGGGGCAAGTCGATTCCCCACGAGGCGTCGTGGAAGGTGCCCCTGGTCATGGCCGGCCCGGGCATCGCGAGCGGCACCCGCAGTGACGCGCTCGTCTCCCTGACGGACCTGGCCGCGACCAGCCTGGACTACGCGGAGGTCGACGTCCCCGAGGAGATGCAGAGCCGATCGCTCAGGCCCCTGCTGGACGCGGGCGCAGGCGAGCACCGCGAGCACGTCCGATCGGCGCTCAGGTCGGAGAGAGCGGCGGCTGGCCGGTTCCGGGTGGTCCAGGACCACCGCTACAAGCTGGTCGACGGATTCCACGAGGAGCAGGAGCTGTACGACCTCGAGGCCGACCCGTGGGAGGACGAGAACATCGCGGCCGCACACCCGGACGTCGTGGCGCGGCTGGAGAAGCTGTTGGTTTGATCAGCGGAGCAGGATGAGCTCCGTCTGCGGCGGCGAGAGGTACTCGATGCCGTCCTCGCCGGCGAGCGCCTCTTCGTGCGCCCACCAGAACAGGTACTGGTCCTCGCCCTCCGGGGCCGGGGAAGGCATGTAGAAGAAGTACTCGATGACGAAGTGGTGGTACGGCGCGAGCGGGATGTCCTTCGACCAGTCCGGGCCCAGGGAGCCGATCCGGGGGCCGAAGTAGGTCTCGACCGAGGCGGGCCGGGCGCCCAACGTCTGCCCGTGGGAGTCCATGGAAATGTGTGTCTTCGACGTGTCGAAGCCGGCGGCGTAGGCCGGGAAGTCGTTCTTCGGCGTCACCATGTGGAGCTGGTTGTCGCGCACGACGATGCCGGCTTCCTCGAACATCTGTTCGTAGTCGCGAATGATCTCGCGCGGCGTGAGTCCGGCCTTGATCGTCTCCGCCAGGATCGCCTCGACGCGCAGGTACTCGGCCCAGAGGTCCTGGATCTCCGGCGGCGGTTCCGTCTCGCCGTCGCGTAGCACGTAGGCGTACAGGCCGATGCTCGGGTTCGTGAGGATGTCCCCGCCCTGGACGACCGCGTCCTCCCAGCCCTCGCTGCGGCCGCGCTGCGACTGGCCGGTCCGCATGCGGCGCATCACGGTGAGCCGCGCCTCGTCGACTCTCGTGACGCCCGGCTCGATCGCGTCCAGCGCGTCCTCGAACAGCCAGAGTTCGTCGCGCCGCAGCCGCTTGAGCAGTTCGACCTCGCTCGGCACCTGGTGGTTGATGTAGTCCATCATCAGCCATTCGGACGAGATCAGCCGGCTCGCGTACCTGTCGCCTAATTCCTCGGAAAGCAACAGGTAGTCGGTGTGCGAAAGGCCGTCGATCTCGCCCCGGTAGGTCGGCCACGGGCCCAGCTCGTGCTTGAAGTTGACCGCGATGACGTCCGGGTCGCGCTCGGCGACGAAGTCCCGGAGGCCCTCGAAGCGATAGTCGTACTCCGTCAACGGGCCGCCGACCGGCTCCTGGACCCGGACCGCGGGCGCCACGATGTCGTAGGCGCCGCTCTCTTCGACAAACCGGTAGTCCGTCTCGCCCCAGCCGCGCTGGGTGGAACCCCAGCGCCGTCCGAGGATGGCCCGCTCGATCCGGTCGCCGCCACGGTCCGTGAACACGAAGACGCCTGAGGCGCTGCCGAGTTCGTCGATGCCGAACGAGTCGGGGATCGACTCCCGCATGACGTGGATCCACATGTCGACGCCGCGTTCCCTCATGATTTCCGGGAGAACGAGATCGAACTTGTCGCGGCGGATCTTCCGGTTCGCCGCTTCGTACGGCGAACGGAACTCGTACGGCTCGATCTCCAGAGGCGCGCCCTCGTACTTGCCGTCCGGGATGACCATCGGGATCCGGTACTCGGGATCGTTCAGGATCTCGTACAGGACGGGTTCCCCCTCTTGCAGTTTCTCGGGCGTGTTGAGCGGCCACTCGTGCCCGATCTGCTCGAGCCGTCCGGGCAGGTCCTGCGCCCCGATCATCGACGTGTAGACCCAGTAGATGTACTCGGAGGCCATGCAGCCGTAGTCGCAGGTCACGTCGTCGTAGGTGTACCAGGCGCCCTCCGGATACTCGTCCGGCGGTCCGTCGAAGGCGCCGCCGCGAGCGATGTCCATCGCGTCGGTGAGCGCCGTGCCCGGCTCCGTCCCGAACACGTCCGGGTAGGCCACGCCGTAGCCGTTGTCCGTGACCATGTGCCAGACCTCTTCGATTGCCGCGTCGAACACGCCGCGGGCGCGGGCGTCGATCTGGGTTTCTTCGTCGTACAGGCCCTGGCCGCGGGGCGCGTTGGCCCAGTCCATGTATTCGGCTTCCCGCTGCGTGCCGGTCATGACGATCGTGCCGCCGGTGTCCAGCATCGCCTGGTGGACCTTCGGGTTGTCGATCTCGCCGTCCTCGTCGTTGTCGAGGAACTGGGCGAGGACGCCCGCGGCGTGCAGGAGCTTGTCGTCGCCGGTCGTGTTCGTGGCGTAGATCGGCACGCCGTGGACCATCACCTTCTTGACCCAGGCGATCTCGGTCGCCGGCTCGCCCGCGTCGGGCGCACCGGCGCAGTCGACGACGATCAGCGAACCCAGCAGAGCAAGAGCGGTCTTCATGGTTCGTCCTCCTGGCCGCCACAGTGCGACGAACTCAAGGAGCCAGGAGTTCGCGCCGGACGGCGTCTTCGATCAGTTCCTCGGCGTAGCGCCAGAGCTCGGGCGCGCCGTCCTCGATGCAGCCGTTGATCTCGCGCACCTGGTCGGCCCGGACGCCGTGCTCCCGCCAGGGTCCGCCGCCGTTGACGTAGTTGAGGACCATCGGCTGCAGGCGATCCAGCGCCCTCGCGAACTTCGCCTCGGGGCTCTCCCGCGCCTCGAATTCGTCCCAGATGGCGCGCAGCTCGGCCCCGCTCTCGGCCGGCAGCAGGCCGAAGATCCGCTCCGCCGCCCGCTGTTCGCGCTCCGCCTGGTCCTCCAGGCGAGCCTGGTCGTAGACGAACGTGTCGCCGGCGTCGATCTCGACCAGATCATGCACGATCAGCATCTTCAGCACCTTGAGCTGATCGAGGCCGGCGGCGGCCGCGTGCTCCGACAGCACCAGCGCCATCAGCGTCAGGTGCCACGAGTGTTCCGCAGAGTTCTCGAGGCGCACGTTGCCGACGATCGAGGTGCGCCGCAACACCTGCTTGAGCTGGTCGACTTCGAGCAGAAAGCACATCTGTTGAGCTAGACGCAGATCAGTCCTCCACAGCAGCATTGCGGACGTACCGACACAGATTGCCGAACTCGAAGCTCATCCCGGTCCACTTCGACCACGGCATAGACCAGGACCCGATGCTGGTCATCTGACTGGATCGACATGGAGGCCTGCAACCTATCCAGCCAGCCTGCCAAGACAGGGCGTTCACTCCAGAGCACCTTAGCCTGGCGCTCTAGACCAAGGGCATCTCTGTCATCAAGCTCGACCGCGAAGCTCCAAGTCGTACGAGCAAGATCCGCTGGCCCTTCAACGAGCGACTCATCTCGCGCGAGGATACGCTCCTGGAACGGTGCCGAGGGCAAGAGAATAGGGCCGTCGAAGTTGATCGCCGGCGGAGGAGAAGGATAGTCCGGTTGGTGCCTTGCCACTCTGATGGCCAAAACGCGCTCTGGACTGATCTTCCGGTAGGGGGTACTCGCCTCTACTGCTTCGATTGCCTCGGCGACTTGCGTAGTTCCAACAGAGGAGGCCGCAGAGTAGTAGGCGCCAGTGATCGGGTTCTTCTCGGCGACTACGTACTCGTTGACGAAGAAGTCTTGATCTCCTACCGTTTCGGAGTTCGACAAGGGGATCAACTGCGGTTGATGGGCCGCGTTGTTCATGGCCGAGACACGCCCGTCAAGCGGCAGGATCAGTATCTGCGCTCCATCTGGACCGGCGCTGCAAGGTGGCGGTGGTGGTGGCGGAGGCGGCGGACTCCAGCACCCGGTCTGCCCGCCATCTCCGGCCGTGTCTCGAGTCCAGTTCAGATACCCGCGTTGAGTGCGTACCTCAGCATCGCCTTCCCAATGGAGTCGAGCGGGGCACCTAGGCTTCACGTAGTACGCACTGCCGCCACACTTGAACGGGTTTAGTCCAGCTTGCGGACCACACACAAAGACTAGGTTCTGGTAGAAAGGTGGTCGTATCGTGTGTCCTTCTCGCGCACTCTCGCTTCCGCCGATACGGATCTGATTCTCTTGCACGGCCTGACGATCGCGATGATACTGGCCAAGCGTGTGGTAGTAGGCCCTCGACGTGATGGAAAGTGCTGCTGGATATGGCTTGTTGGGATGGTCGCCTGGTCCAGGGGCTACGGTGATCGTGTTCGCGTCGTGGCGAAAGAAGAACTGTGCGTGGCTTGGCACGGCCTCGATACCCATTACAGCACCGAGAAGCAAGCCGAGACAGAAGTTGCGGCGGCTCACTGAAGATCTCCTCTCACACGCGGGCGGAAAGAGTCAAAGGACTGGAAGTTAGGACAGTCCAGTAGGGAGTATTCTGCCGTCCTACGGTCACCGACATTCTTCGAGAGATGCCGCCGCAACGTCAACCAGTCTCCCGAGGACAACTCTCGGCGCAGACGAGGCAAGTATAGCTCGAACGTCTCCTCTAGAGGCTTGGCTTTCGCCGCTTCTAGCCACGTCGACCAATCCGAGTAGCTTCCGTCCATGATCCCAGAGAGAGCTAGAGCGTCTCCGCGGCCCGTGAAGATGTCGTCCACGAGGCGAAAGCGCTCAAGATACTGGTGATCTTCGGCACTGAGACTCGCAGCAGACCGAGCTGCTATGGCGGAAGCCAAGTGCTCGTGGGGAAGCGGTGGATTCTCACCCTCGAACTTAGAGACGGCATCGCGCATGGGCTTCGTCGCATCATCCAGAAGTTCCTGACGACGACCCATCTCCCACGTCACCTCTCGGAGGAAGTGACCCAAGGTCTCCGCCCCTCTTTGCGACAGGTTCGCTTCGCGGAGCAGATTCTCTCGGTCCGACTCAGGCTGGCTCGACTGTTCCGCAAGCGACCAGGGCCAACGAACAGTGAACTCGAGGGCGTACCAGAGAGGTACGATCTCTGGATTGGCGCCGCTGTCTCTGAATCTGTGTGGTACGTACCCCGGGTTGCACTCTGGTGCTCGACCTGATTCGACTGCGGCCGCGTAGAGTCTCTCAATGGCATCTTCCTGGTGTTCCGCACGCAACTCGTCGGCCGTGATGCCATCGAACAGCGGCCACCATAGCGGTGAATCGGGTGGCGTGTCGGGTGGCGTGTACTGTGCGGATGCAGTCGCAGCCACGAGCAGCACAAGCAGGAGAGCACCCACTGGCGCGCCCCTACTCTGGCGGTGTTGAACCGTCTCCATACGTAGTCGCTCTTCCGTCTGGCTAGGTCGCTTACAGCCCGCCAGAGCGCGAATACACACGCGACGATTCCGACTGTAGCGTTGTGATGAACATGAGATACGCTAACTGCGCGTGTCTCCCGTTGTCAAGAGACAGACCTTGGCAATTCCGTGACGGTACTGTCGGCGGTGGCTCGCTACGGCCCTAGCAGCCCGTGGTAGAAGTGCGCGTCGCACCGAGAGCGGTCAGGCGCCCGTCCAGCAAGGCGCGACGAGGAAGCATATCGGGCCATATTCGACCGAGGAGCAACGATGCTGGGCGGGATGCATGTCCGCTCGAATGCAGCGCGACTTCTGCCACGGGCTGCTAGCAGCATTCCGCGTAGGGTTGTGATGAACGCCTCCACCACCGTTGCGCCCCGGTAGCGGTTCACCCCTGCGCTGAGGAAGAGGACGGCGGTCCACTTGACGCTGCCCACGAATCAGCTAGAGACATCTGTTCCGTTCCTGCATCCCGCAACCGTATCCAACCCCTGCGGTAGCTCTACTGTTCCGACTGTTCCAGTTGCACGACGCCATCGCTGAACTGCAGGGACTCCACGCCCCGCAGCGTGTCGACGCCGTCCCGGTCGGCCTGCGAGTCGGTCACCGTCGCTCCGTCGCCGTCCCGGGTCACCTCGTAGTCGGCCGCCGGGCCGCTGAACACCGCGGTGTCATCGCCGTCGCCGCCGTCCAGCGTGTCGTTGCCGCCGCCGCCCTCGAGCCGGTTCGCGCCCCCGTTGCCGGTGAGCACGTTGTCGTGAGCATTGCCGCGCAGGTCCGCGTCACGGTCACCGGTGAGCGCGACGTTCCGCAGATGCTGCGTCTTCATCGTGTACCGCACCTCCGGATCGAACGTCATCGAGAAGGTACCGCTGAAGTCGAGCGGCAGCTCTGGCGTGTAGGCCAGGTGCGGCGGCACGAACTTCTGGATCAGGTCGAAGCCCAGTGGATCCTCCTGCTCCATCCGGGATCGGCTGGCGGCGAAGTAGCGCCCAAAGTGGGACTGCCCCTCGGGGATCTCGCCGGGTTCGATGTCGACTGCTTCGTACATGGTCGGAGGCACGGTCCAGAGGTCGTAGTAGTTGTCGATCAGCACGCCAACGTACTCGTTCGGGTGCTCCTGCGGCTCGTCGTCGGGCCAGCCTCGCCAGCCGTTCGCCTCGGCGACATCGTTCGCGGCCCGCATCTCGGCGATCATCCCCGGCAGCGTCGGCTTGATCCCGTAGTCGTGGATCAGGTGCCAGATCTCCTCGTAGGAGGCGTCGCGGGTGACGTGGCCCATGTAGTCCGCGTCGCCCGGGGCCGGGCACTCGTTCGCGCGCAGATCCTGCATGCTGAGATCGGTCGCCCTCCCCAGCCCGGATCGCATCGCGGCGTTCAGCTCCTCTTCCGTGTTGAAGAAGACCATCGTCGCCTTGCGGTCCGCCATCGCGGCGGCGATGCCGCTCTTGTCGTCGCCGTAGGCCGAGCCCGGGAAGTCGGCCAGCAGGTGCTCCATTACGTTCAGGCCGTGCTTGATCTGGTCGCGGGTCCAGACGTCCGAGACAAGGAAGTGGATCCGCCTCCCGTCCGGCGTCGGGACGTAGGCGTACCGGTTGAAGTGCTCACGGAACACCTCGGGCACGTCGGCCGGCAGATCGACGATGCCGTCGGGCGAACCCGACGTGTCGATGTCCGGCAGGGTGACGAGTTCTTGGGGCGCGCATGAGACCGCCAGCAGCGCGAGAACCGCAATCAGAACGCATGTGCGAGTGAGCTTCATCTGTTTCTCCTACTGTTCCAGTTGGACGGTCCCGTCGCTGAACTGCAGGGACTCCACGCCCCGCAGCGTGTCGACGCCGTCCCGGTCCACCTGCGAGTCGGTCACCGTCGTTCCGTCCGCGTCGGTGATCACTTCGTAGTCGGCGGCCGGCCCGCTGAAAACGGCCGTGTCGCTGCCTTCGCCGCCGTCAAGCGTGTCGTTGCCGCCTCCGCCCTCCAGCACGTTCGCGCCGGCGTTGCCGGTGAGCACGTTGTCGTGAGCGTTGCCTTGCAGATCCGCGTCGCCGTCCCCCGTCAGCGCGACGTTCCGCAGATGTTGCGTCTTCATCGTGTACCGCACCTCCGGATCGAACGTCATCGAGAACGTCCCGCTGAAGTCCAGCGGCAGTTCCGGCGTGTAGGTCAGATACGGCCCGACGAAGTTCGTGACCAGCGCGTAGCCGAGCGGGTCCTTCTCCGGCATGGCCGCGCGACTGCCGGCGAAGTACTGGCCGAAGTGCGAGTAGCCCTCAGGGATCTCGTCCGGCTCGATGGGACGCCCCTCGTACACGGTCGGCGGCACGGTCCAGAGGTCGTAGTGGTTGTCGATCAGGGCGCCCACGTACTCGTTCGGATGGTCGTCAGGCACGTCCCGGGGCCATGCGTACCATCCCTTCTCCGCCGCCGCGTCGTTCGCCGTTCTCATCTCGGCGATCATCTCCGGCAGCGTCGGCTTGATCCCGTAGTCGTGGATCAGGTGCCAGATCTCCTCGTAGGCCGCGTCCCTGGTGACGTGGCCCATGTAGTCCGCGTCGCCCGGTGCCGGACACTCGTTCGCGCGGAGGTCCTGCATGCTGAGGTCGGTCGCGTCGGGCAACCCCTCGCTCATCGCCTGGCGCATGTCGGGTTCGGTGTCGAAGAAGACCATCGTCGCCTTGCGGTCCGCCATCGCGGCGGCGATGCCGGATTTGTCGTCGCCGTAGACCGAGCCCGGGTGGTCCGCCAGCAGATGCTCCATCACGTTCAGGCCGTGCTTGATCTGGTCGCGGGTCCAGCCGGAAGAGACCAGGAAGTGGATCCGCCTGCCGTCCGGCGTCGGGTGGTAGGCGTACCGGTTGAAGTACTTGTGGAAGACCTCCGGCACGTCGGCCGGCAGGTCGACGATGCCGTCGGGCGAGGCGGAGGTGTCGATGTCGGGGAGGGTGACGAGTTCCCGCGGGGCGCAGGCGATCAGGAGGAGGCAGCCGGCGATGAACGCGAGTGTTGTCGAGGCGGAACCACGGAAGGCCGACGCTTCGCGCCGGATGCCGGCGAGGACGCCGGCGCACCCAGTTTGTGCCGCGCGCGTTCCCTGCAACGTCCTGGGTTGCCCCATCTACTTCTCTCCCTCAGTCCTGCAGGTACAGCTCCCAGAAGCTGGCCTGACCCTCATCCTCCGAGCGGTTCACGATCTTCCCGTCCTTGATCACCATGGACAGGCTGCGCAGGTGCGAGATGTGCTCGAGCGGGTTCTTCTCGAGCACGATCAGGTCGGCGAGCTTGCCGACCTCGACCGTGCCCAGGTCGTCGAGCATGCCCATCATCTCGGCGCTGTTGCGGGTCGCCGCCTGGATGGCGCCCATCGCCGGAATGCCGTGGAAGACGAACTGCTCGATCTCCAGGATGCCGATCTCCGAGATCGGGTTCGAGTCGCTGCCCGTGGTCAGGCGGATGCCCGCGGCGTAGGCCTTGTTGATCACGTCGCGCGCGTGGTTCGCGTAGTCCGGGCTCCGCTCGTCGGCGCGGGAGACCCGCACCCGGCCTTCGATGACTTCCGGTGGCGCCACGTACCCGGCCTCCGCGATCAGCCGTTCCCGCTCGACGATGAACTCGTCGCTCAGGTTGCACTGGATCGTCGGGTCGAGGAACATCCCCGCCTCAGCCATCATCCGGATCGTGTCGTCGGAGAGGTCGTTGCCGTGCTCCATGCTTTCGGCGCCGGTCATGGCGGCGATCCGGGCCGTGCTGTCCCCGCCGTGGATGGTGACCGGAACGCCGTGCCGATGCGCTTCCTCGATCCCGGCGATCAACTCCTCGGGCGGCATCCGGCTGCCCAGAAACTTGATGAGCTGGGCGCCCTTCGCGATGTTGTCGGCGACGATCGCCCGGATCCCCTCCGGCCCCTTGCCGGTCCGCACCAGCCAGTCGGTGTCGCCGTCGGTCGAGAGCGGCGGGCCGCCGGCGACGATCCGCGGCCCGACGAAGGCGCCGGAATCGAACGCCTCCTTCCAGGCGACGTCGATGAAGTCGCGGTCGCCGGTGATCCGCAGCGTCGTGAAGCCGGCCTTCAGCGCGTCAATCGCATTGCGGCCGGCCCGGATCATGGCCCGCGGCAGCGGTTCGTCCTCGAGCAGGCCCTTCGGGTCCGGCAGCAGGTCGCCGAGGTGAGAGTGGTTGTTCCACAGCCCCGGCAGGACGTAGGCGCCGCCCAGGTCGATGACGCGGCCGTCATCGCCGGGGTCGGGCGCGGAGGACGACGGCGTATGGATCGCAGTGATCCGGTTGCCCTCGATGACCACCGCGGCGTCCTCGATCGGCGGCGCGCCGGTGGCGTCGATGACCGTGGCGTTGGTGAGGACCGTCGTCTGGGCGACGGCCCCGATGGGCAGGAGCAGAACGAGAGTTGTCAGAAGAACTCCACGGCTCCTGTTCGTGTTCCGCTTCATCCCTCGCCCTCCTGCGATCTGTCGATCGCGCTACCCATCCGTTGCCGTGTTGCCGCGCTGGAAGCCGGCCGCCTCCTCGGACTCCGCCAGGAAACCCTCGGGCAGTTCCATCGATCCGTAGTAGTCCCAGTAGGTCGACGTTCCGAGCTGTGCGTCGAGGTCGACTACGACGCCGCCCTTGAGCACCATCACGGTCTCGCGGATGTTCGAGATGTTCTCGAGCGGGTTGGCCCCCAGGACGACCAGGTCGGCCAGCTTCCCCTCCTCGACCGTGCCGAGATCGTCGAGCACGCCCTGCATCTCGGCCCCGTTGCGGGTGGCAGCGATGATCGTGTCCATCTCGCTGACGCCGGAGATGACGAACTGCTCCATTTCCAGGAAGCCCATCTCACCGACCGGCATCGAGTCCGAGCCAATCAGCAGCTTGACTCCCGCCTTGTTCGCCTTGGTCAGGATCTCCCGCTGTTCGCGGGCGAACTCCGGCGACCGTTCGTCGGCGAAGGCAACCATCGTCCGCAGCCGCACGATCTCCTCGTCCTCCGCGTAGCCCAACTCGGCCAGCCGCGCCTCCCGCTCGGCGATGTACTCGGCGCTCAGGTTGCAGATGATCGTCGGGTCGTAGAACGTCCCCTTCTCCGCCATCAGCTCGATCGTCTCGTCGGTCAGCCCGTAGCCGTGCTCGAGGCAGTCCACTCCGGCCGCGACCGCGGCGTACGCACCCGGCTCGCGGACATGGGAGGTCACGTGAACCCCCAGGTTGTCGGCGGTCTCGACGGCCGCCTCGAGTTCGTCCGGGAGCATCTCGACGCTGAACAGCTTGATCACCCGGGCGCCGTTCTGAACCCGCTTCCGCACCTCCTTGCGGATCGCGGCCACGCCGTCGGCGCCCTCCGCCACGGAGCCGCGGTGGCCCGCGGTCGGGCTCACGGGTTCGCCGCTGCCGAACACCCGCGGACCAAGGAAGAACCCCTGGTCGAATGCCAGTCCCCAGGCGACGTCGATGTAGTCCTGCTCGCCCACCGAGCGGATACTGGTGAAGCCGTGCCGCAGCCCGTCGATCGCGTTCAGCCCCGCGCGGATGACCTTGGACGGCGCCAGTTCGTCGTCCAGAGCGTGGTTGTGCGGGAACATCACGCTGAGATGCACGTGCATGTTCCAGAACCCGGGCAGCACCCAGGCGCCGTCGAGGTCGTGGACGTCGGCTGCGTCGGCGCCGTCGGTGGCTTCGTAGGCACCCTCGGTGATCGAGGTGATCCGCTGGCCCTCGATGACGATCGTCATCCCCTCCTGGACCGGACCGCCGTTGCCGTCGATGATGTTGACGTCCGTCAGGACGATCGTCTGCGCGGCGAGGCCGGCCGGCAGGAAACCGGCGAGGAGTATCGGCAGCGCCCGAACCAAACTAATCCGGAGCTTTTTCATCGAAGGAAAGCCAATCGCCTACTGTACACGGCCAGGGCCTACCAGCAAGGCGTGGTGCTTCCGTCAGTTCGGCGGTTCGTAGTCGACCTCGATCACCCGGTCGAAACTGTCCACTTCGACCGCCTGCCGAGCGCCGTCGGGCCAGAGTACTTCGACCCGCTCCAGCTCGTCGACCGACGCCGCACCCAGGCCGATCGTCACGAGCGGTTCGACCTGGCTCTGGTAGCTGCGAGTCGGCATGACGCGGCGCCGCTGGACGACCGGGCCGGCCGCGGTCCGCTGCTCGACCTCGACCCAGGCGCCGATGGCGTCCCGGTTCACGCGCTCGCCGTCGCCGCGCAGCAGAAAGCGCAGCCAGTGGTGCCCGGTCTCCTGGTCGTTGCGCAGCAACAGCGGCCGATCGCCGGTCTGTAGCAGCAGAACGTCCACGTCGCCATCGCCGTCGATGTCGGCGTAGCTCGATCCGCGGCCGACCAGCTCGCGGGTCAGTCCATCGCCGGGTGCCGGCTCAACCGGCACGAAGGTCGCCGGCGCGTCGGGGCCCGCGTTCCAGAACAACTGGGGCGCCTGGCGGTACTGCTGGCTGGGCTCGACCACCTCGATGTCGTCCTCCAGGTGGCCGTTGACCTGCAGCAGGTCGAGGCGGCCATCCAGGTCGTAGTCGAAGAAGAACAGCCCGAAGCTGAGCACCCGGCGGCTCGGCGCGCCGATGCCGGCGGTGATCGCTTCGTCGCTCCACAGCGTGGGGTCGCCCTGGGAGACATAGAGAGACGTCATCTCGTTGGCGAAGTTCGCGATCGCGAAGCCGAGCTCGCCGTCGTTGCGGAAGTCGGCGGCGTCGGCGCCCATCGCGCCGGTCGCCGCGCCCTCCCGGCTGTAGGCCAGGCCGTAGCTGCCACCCTCCTCGGTGAAGACACCGCTGCCGTCGTTCACGAGCAGGAAGTTCCTCACCGTGTCGTTGGCGATCAGCACGTCGACATCGCCGTCGCCCTCCACGTCCACGGGCGCCAGGCCCAGCGTCTTGGCCACCGGCGTGTCGGTGGCCGGGTTCAGGATGTGCATCCCGGCCTCCTCGGAGACATCGGTGAAGGAACCGGAGCCGTCATTGCGGTAGAAGTCCATCGTCGTGCCGCCGTAGTTGAGCGGCGGTCCGTAGGCCCGCCCCACGCCGGTCAACTGGTAGCCAACCTCGATGTCGATCTCGCGCGACCAGCGGACGTAGTTGCCGACCAGCAGGTCGATGTCGCCGTCCCCGTCGGCGTCGAAGAAGGCGCTGCTGCTGCTCCACTCGGTATCGGCTCCGACCACGCCCGCGGAAGCGGTCACGTCCTCGAAGCGGCCGCCCTCCATGTTCCGAAACAGGCGGTTCGGCCCCACCGCGGAGACGAACAGGTCGACCCAGCCGTCATTGTCCACGTCGCCGACGGCGACGCCGGTGCCGTAGAAGCTCGTCGCCAGGCCGAGTGAGGCGGTGCGGTCGGCAAAGCGGCCGGCGCCGTCGTTCTCGTAGAGCGCCATCGTCGGGCCGGCGTCCGCCCTGGCGTTCCAGGTGGTCGAGTTGACCAGCAGCAGATCCTGGTCGCCGTCCCGGTCGAAGTCGAAGAAGGCCGCGCCCGCGCCCATCGTCTCCGGCAGCAGAGCCTCGCCCTCGGCGCCGTTGACGTGGACGAAGTCGATCCCCGCTTCCGCCGTGATGTCCGTGAAGGCAATAGCGGGCACGTCCGGCGTCGCCGCCACGGCGCGCGGCGCGGCGACCGGTATCTCCCGAGCCTCCTCAGGCGCCGCCCTGAACACGTAGCGGAGCGCGACGACGATCAGGGCGGCAGCGGCCAGCGCGGCCAGCACCTTGAGCGAGCGAGCGAACGCACGGCCGATGACCGCGTCGTCCTCGGCTACCAGTTCGTCTTCCGGGGGCTCGCCGCCCGGCGGATCCGGCTTCAACCGCCAACCTCGGCGACACCCGCGCGGTCGCCCTCGAAGCGGCCGGGCCGATGCAGGTCGTAGATCACGATCGCCTCCGCCGCATGATCGGCGGCCGGGTCGGCGCGGCGCGCGATCGCGATCGCCCGGTCGCGGGCGTTGTCGTCCGGCTTGTACTTCGCATGGAGCGCCTGGTGCCGGTCGGACGCCTCGCGGTCACCGAGCTGGGAGTAGATCAGACCCAGGTTGTAGTGCGCCGTCACGTTCTCCGGGTCGATGGCCAGTCCACGCTCGAACGACTCCCGCGCCTCGTGCAGGCGCTCGGCACGCGCATCGGCCCGCGCCGGGCCCCTCTCCCGCTTCGCCCGTTCGAAGAGGGCCAGGCCGAGCTGGTTCTGGAGCCGCACGTCGCGGCTGAAGTCGAAGCCGCGCCGCCGCATCTCCTCGCTGTCGGCCTCCAGGATCGAGCGGAAGTTCGCGATCGCTTCGTCCACGGCGCCGTTCTGGAAGTTGACCAGCCCACTGAACCAAGCCACCGACCACGCCGGCGCCGGCGGCTCGAAGGTGGCGGCCCGCTCGAGCGCCGCGATCGCGTCGTCGGTGACCGTGCCCTGGGCCAGGTAGACGCGGGCGAGGTTGAGCGGTCCGTCGGGCCGGCCCAACTCCTCCACGTGCGTGAAGGCCTCGATCGCCTGCCGCAACTCGCCGCGGCCGGTGCCGCCCTTGCGCAGCAGACCGATGCCGTAGTCGTTCCAGCGCTGCC
Source organism: Vicinamibacteraceae bacterium (assembly GCA_012270995.1). Classification (GTDB taxonomy): domain Bacteria; phylum Acidobacteriota; class Thermoanaerobaculia; order Multivoradales; family Multivoraceae; genus Multivorans. The sequence continues at coordinate 28,625 of JAAXHG010000023.1, forward strand.
ACTCGGGTTTCACGGGCTGCCGGACGCGCGCTCCCGATGCCTCCGCGGGGCCGACCGGGAAGGTCACCGTGTCCCGGGCCAGGTCGAGGATCGGCAGTTCGTTCACCGTCTCCTCGCCGTAGATGTACCGCAGGTACTTCGTGTCGAACTTGCGGTAGCGGAGCACCGCCTCGACCGTCAGGCTCGTCGTGGCTCCCGCACGCGGCGCCACCAGCCGGTAGTGGACCACGTCGGCGGACCCCGGCGGAATCTGGTGGTCGTAGAGGGGCACGAAGATGTCCTCCGCGTTGCGGCGGTCGATGCGCGCCCCTTCCCGGTCGAGCATGTACACGTTGACGAAGTGCGACCAGGGGTCCACCCGGTTGCCCTCGCCCAGGCCGCCGCTGCGGCCCAGCAGCCGGCCCGCGGCGTCGCGCACGGCGACGTCCAGCCAGAGCTGGTTCGAGTCCGCCGTCCCCTGGGTCAGGTGGTGGCCCAGGCCGAGCGTCCGCACCACGACTTCCAGCAGGTAGTCTCCGCCGGGCTCAAGCTCCGGGATCTGGGGCCGGACCGGAGCGATCAGCTCGTCCTCGATCCCGCCGCCCGGCTTGACGCCGAAGATGTCCACGTCGACGACGCCCTCGTTGAACTCCCGGTGCGCCTCGATCACCCAGTCCGGAAAGCCGAGCAGATGCGGGATGCCGGTGTTGGCCGAAGGGAACAGGTGGTCGTGGACCTGGGTGAGGTTCGGTTGCTCGCTCTCCGGGTAGCGCCGGGAACCGAAGTCCTCCGACGGCAACAGCTCCATGTGGCAGCCGTTGCAGTTCGGTTCGGCCTCCGGCGGGTAGTAGAAGCTCGCCACGCCGTGCCCGGAGACGCCGGAGAGCAGGTGCGAGTCGTAGTGATTCTGACCGCGCAGGAACTTGTAGTGGTTCAGCTCCTCCGGCAGGTGGACCTTGTGACACGTGCCGCAGAACTCCGACGTCTTGTGCAGGGGTTTGAGGAAGGTCCGCTTGTGCAGCTCCGGCTTGGCCTTGACGAGCTGGTGGTTGACGAACTTGAGGAACCGTGAGTCCGAGAAGGCGAACGGGTAGTGCTGGGGCTCCTCGATCGTGTAGTCGGCGTTGCCGCGGGGACTGTTGACGTGGGTGATCGCGTGGCAGGACGTGCAGGTGATCCCGGCGTGGGCCGCGGACTGGTCGATGTCGAAGTCCGGATCGTCGAAGGCGCCGGAGAAGAAGACGACCGGGTCGTGGCAGCCGGCGCAGAACCTCGACGCCTGCACGTCGCCCGAGCGCTCGTAGGCCTTCTCGCGGGTCTGCTGCACGGAGAAGCTGTAGGCCGGGTTGTTGAAGGAACTGAAGCGGTGCATGCTGTAGGCCCAGCGGCCGTGAACGTCGGCGTGGCAGTCGCCGCAGTAGGCGTCGTTCGAGAGCGCCTGCTCGGGAATGAAGCCGCCGCTCGCGGTCCTCGCCAGGGAGGGGAAGAAGTACTGCTCGCCCGACTCCGGGCCCTCCACGTTCCAGGCCCGCGGATCCTGAAACTGGAGCACGAGCGCCACCCCGACCAGAACCACGGCGGCGACCGCGACGCGCCCGCCGATCCGCCAGTTGATCCGCTTGCCGGCGAGCCGGTGCAGCACGAAGAGCCAAGCCGCAACCAGCGGCGCGAGGACGTGGAGCCAGTAGGCGACGCCGCGCACCGCCGGGTCGTTCACGGTGATCACGCCCTCGATCCGGGTCAGGACGATGCCGCTGAACAGGAGGACCAGCGCCGTACCGAACAGCGCGTAGCCGACCTTCACCGCGCGCCGGTTCGGTCGCGTCCGCGCGTTCCGCATGTGGGCCAGGCCGAACCAGATCACCGGCAGCACGAACAGCGCCCCCACCGCCAGGTGCAGCAGGAACATCGAGATGTAGAACCAGTTCTGGTAGGTCTCGCCCGTCGCCGCCTCGGCCACGCGGACGCCCGAGAGGTAGAACGAGTTCACCGCCAGCAGCGCGAAGAGCCCGAAAACCACCCAGAGGAGCGGCTTCAGCCTGGGGCCGATCGCCGGCCGGTAGCGCCGGCGAGCGGGCCGCTCCCCGCCGCCCGCGCCCGTCGTCACTTGCTCGCCCCGGTCGCCCCGGTCAACCGCGGCGAAACGCGTGAAGCCGTCTCGATCTCCTCGCCGACCAGCCGGTCGAGCGCCCGCAGGAGACGGAAGGTGACGGCGTAACCGGCGCGTCGAACGCGCGCCGAGGTCGGTTGGCCGGTGACCCGAACCGCGAAGGCGTAGCGCGGCGGCTGCCTCTCGTCGGACGGGAAGAAACCGACGTAGTTCACGTGGAACGGCTTGTCCGGATCGCGCGCCGTGCCCGTCTTCATCGCCACCCGGAGCCGCTTCGGCGCCACCCGGTTCGCCGTGCCGCCCGGCGACACGACGGCGCGCATCGACTCGTGCAGCATCGGCAGCCAGGACGGGTCGAGAACCTCGCGGCCCTGGCGCGGACCGTCGCCGGCCGGCTTCCTCGGCGAGATGCCCAGGAGCCCGTCCGCCTGCAGCACGAAGCTCGGCTCGTGCCGGCGGCCGTCCGAGAGGGTGGCGGCGAAAAGGGCCGCCCCCAGCGGCGTGATCGAAGCCTCCTCGAGGCCGATGGAGAGCTCGCCGAGCCGCTTGCCCGGGTGACGGAACTCATGCACCACGCCGACCGCGTTCCGCGGCACCGGCTCGCCGGCCCTGCCGCCGATGACGAAGCCGTAGCGTTCGTACTCCTCGACCAGCGCCCGGTCGCCGACATCGATCGCGAGCCTGGCGAAGGCGACGTTGCAGCTACTGGCCATCGCGTCGGAGAGCCCTCTGAGCCGGCCGTTGATCGCGGCGCAGTAGAGCCGCTCTCCGTCCATCAGCACCGAGCCGCGGCACGTCATGTCGGCGATCTTCTGATCGGGGTCGAGGCCGGCCCTCATCGCCGCGGTCGTGGTGATCAGCTTGGAGATGGACGCCGGCTCCCTCGGATCGAGGACACTGTCGCCGTTCGACCGCCAGCGGCGGCTCCGGCTGCGATTACTCACCGCGGCCAGCACCCTGCCGGAGGGCAGCTCCACGATCGCGATCGCTCCCTCCTCCCGGCCCAGCGCCTCGTCGGCCGCACGGCTCCAGGCCCGGTCGATCGTCAGGCGCAGCGCCCGCGCCCCGGCGGCTCCGCTCATCGCCCCCGGCCCGGCGGCGGCGAGACCCGGCGGCTGAAGGGCCGGAGGCAGCAGATGGGTCGCCAGCTCGACCGGCACCAGGCCCACGGGCAAATCCGGCTCCAGCGTCAACGACCGGTCATCGCCGATCGATCCCAGCGGACGGCCCCGCCGGTCGAAGAGCAGTTGCTGCACCCCCGAGGCGTCGACCTCCTGCGCCCGACGCAGACGCCGCTCGAACGCGGACGCGGGCGGCGGTTCCTCGGGCGTCTCTTCGCCGACTGCGCGGTTCAGCCCGAGTTCCACCTCCGCCGCGGCCAGCAGCGCCGGCGGAAGGTGCTCGGCGTGCTCTTCGTAGAGCGACGCCACTTCGCGCCAGCGGCCCTCGCCGGCCGCCTGCCGGGCCGCGAGACCGAGAAGCTCCGGCGCCTGCTCGGCCACGCTCGCGAACTCCTCGCCCGCCGTCGCCACTTCCGCCAGCCGGAACTCCAGCCGCGCCTGGCCGACGTGCCGCTCTACCCTCCAGGCCGCGAAGCCGGCCACCAGGAGTGCCGCCGCCAGCGCGGCCAGCACCCTGCGGCGCGGAGGCCAGATGCCGCGCTCAGCGTTCTTCGGGTGTCCGCTCATCAACTCGCCGCGCCAGCCCCCAGCTCACCATGACCTCGCACCTGCGGAACTCGCTTCGCCGCGTTCCGCGGCGCAAGCTCCTGGAAGGCGGCTCAGAATACCAACTGCACCCACTCTCCATCGATCTGGGTGATCGTCGAGCGCACTCCGGGCAGGATCGACTCGGAGAGCAGCGTGCCGCGCCAGGAATCGAGTTCCGCTTCCAGCCGCGCAACGACGTCCGGCTGCTCCGAGGCCAGGTTGTGGAGTTCGCCCACGTCCGCGTCGAGGTCGTAGAGCAGGGTGAGCTGGCCGTGCGGCGAGTCGGTCGGCCAGCCGCCCTCCGGCGGCTGCAGGCGGCCGTCCCCGCGCAGGTTGTCGGGCCGGAAGTCCGTCCGGTTGAGCTTGATCAGCTTGTGCCGCGCGTCCCGGATCGCCAGGCTCGCGCCGGCCCGCCAGTAGAGGTACTCGTGGGGCGCGCCGTCGGCTTCTCCCGTCATGTACGGCAGCAGGTTCACGCTGTCTTCCGTTTCCGCCTCTTCGCCCGCGGCTGCGGTGAAGGTCGCTACGTAGTCGAGCGTGATCACCGGATGGCTGAACTCCTGCCCGCCTTCGACCTCTGCCGGCCAGCTCACGATGAACGGGATCCGCACGCCGCCCTCGTGGTGGTAGCGCTTGAAACCGAACAGCGGACCGTTCGAGCAGGCGTTGCCGATGTAGCCGGCGCAGCCGTTGTCGCTGGCGAAGGCGATCAGCGTGTTCTCGTACACGCCCTGAGCCTTCAGCGTCTCGACCACCCGCCGCACGCTCTCGTCGAGCGAAGCGACCATCGCCGCGTAGACCCGCGTCCGCTGATCCTCGATGTGGCGGTACCCCTCGAGGTACTCGGCCGTCGCCTGCAGCGGGGTGTGCGGCGTGGTGTGGCTGAGGTAGAGGAAGAACGGCTCGTCACCCGCCGCGCTGCGTTCGATGAAGCCCGTCGCCTCGTCGGTGAAGACGTCGGTCAGGTAGCGCTCGACCTTCTCTTCCTCGAAGCCGCGCAGGACCTTGTTCCGGCGCGTGGTCGGCCCTTCCTCACCGCGAAGCGAGCCGTACTCGACGCCCGGCAGGCTGGAGTCGATGAAGATGCTGCCGCCTTCGAGGACACCGAAGTACTCGTCGAAGCCGCGGCTCATCGGGTGGTGGGGCTCCTCGTGGCCGAGATGCCACTTGCCGACCATACCGGTGCGGTAGCCGAGCGCCTTCAGGCGGTCGGCGAGGGTCGCCTCGTCGAGGCTCATGCCGGCGTTCACATCGCGGCCGGCCGGGTTGAACTCCCAGCCGTGCCGCTGCTGGTAGCGGCCCGTGATCAGGCCGGCCCGCGATGGGCTGCACACCGGGTGGCTGACGTAGCCGGCGGTGAACATCACGCCGCTCGCCGCCAGGGCGTCGATGTGCGGCGTCGAGATGATCTCGCTGCCGTAGATGCCGATGTCGGCGTAGCCGAGATCGTCGGCGAGGATCAGGACGATGTTCGGTGGACCGGCGCCCGAGTCCGCGGCTGGGGCGTCGGCTTCTGGCGCGCCGCAGGCCCAGGCAAGCGCCGCGGCCGCCCCCAAGGCAATGATCCTGGAGCTTCGGGTCGTCATCTCCATGGGAACCTCCCTACTGGTTCAAGACCGCTCTGGAGCCAAAGAGCGTACCGGAAGCAGACCCCGCGGGCGCGGTTCGTGGACCAGGCAGTCTGCGCGGCAGAAACTGGGTGCGCCCGGCGTCCCCGCCGGCATCCGGCCGTTCTGCCGCGCTAGGCTCCGCGCTGCCATGACCTCCGCTCTTCCCGCATCGGTCCAGCGACTCGAGCTGGAAGACCGCGAAGTCTTCCTGGTCGGCACGGCCCACGTCTCGCCCCAGAGCGTGCGGGACACGAACGAGACGATCGAGGCGATCGAGCCCGACACCGTCTGCGTCGAACTGTGCGAAGCGCGCTACCAGAACCTGGAGAACCAGGACTCCTGGCGCAAGCTCGACATCTTCCAGGTCCTGCGCGAGGGCAAGGCGGCGCTCCTGCTGAGTTCCTTCCTGATGCACTCCTTCCAACGCCGCATCGCGCAGCGCTTCGGCATCGAACCCGGCGCCGAGATGCGGGCGGCGATCGCCCAGGCGAGGGACCGGGGCGCCCGGCTGGAGCTGATCGACCGCGACATTCAGGTTTCGCTGAAGCGGACCTGGGCTTCGCTCGGGTTCTGGCAGCGGATGAAGGTGATGACCCAGTTGACCGGCAGCGTCTTCGTCGGCGACGACCTGAAGGAAGAGGACATCGAGAAGCTCCGCGACAGTGCGAACCTGACGGACCTGATGTCCGCCCTCGCCGAAGCGCTACCCAGCGTCAAGGACGCGCTGATCGACGAGCGCGACGCCTACATGGCGGAGAAGCTTCGCCAGTCGGCGGGGCCGCGGACCGTCGCCGTCGTCGGGGCCGGGCACCTGCCCGGCATCACCGGCCTCGCCGGCTCCACCTGCGACCTCGAGGAGCTCGAACAGGTGCCCGATCCGCCCGTGTGGCCCCGCGTCGTCGCCTGGCTCGTGCCGATCCTCATCGTCGCTCTCTTCGCCTACGGCCTGGTCTGGGGCGACCGGGAGCGCACCGTCGAATCGGTGTACATCTGGGTCGGGCTCAACGGCGGCCTGGCAGCCCTCGGCGCGGCCATCGCCCTCGCCCACCCGGTCACGATCCTGACCGCGTTCGCCGCCGCGCCCCTGACCAGCCTGAACCCTCTGATGGCCGCCGGCTGGGTCGCGGGCCTCGTCCAGGCACTGCTTCGCAAGCCCCTGGTTGCCGACATGGAGAACCTGGCGGACAGCCTAGGCTCGGTCCGCGGCTTCTGGAGCAATCGCCTCACCCGCATCCTCCTGGTCGTCGTCCTGTGCAACCTGGGCAGCGTCCTGGCCACCTTCGTAGCGGGCGCGTGGATCGCCGCGAGGACCATCTGAGGTTCCTCGCATCCCTCAGGGTTCCGCGACGGAGTTCTGCCGACACTCTGAAGGCACCGCCAAAGACGATGCGAGCGGCTGAGATTGTCGCAGATCTCACGTCTGTAGGTGGATAAGCGACAATCTTCCATCACCGCGCTGAGCTTGAAGCAACATGATCTTGCATCTTGTGCTTCGCAAGAGCTACACTTCCTCCGTCTGACACCGACCCTGGAGTAGCAGGTCGACACCATGCCCAAATCACCGATCGGCGCGCGCATCAAGGCACTGCGCGAGCAACACGAACTCACCCAGGAAGACCTCGCTCTCCTCTTCGGCTTCAAGGACCGCCAGACCGTCTCTGCCATCGAGAACGGGACGCGCCGCCTGACGGCCGACGAGCTGCTGCTGGTCGTGGAGAGGTTTCCCGTCTCGCTTGACTACTTCACCGATCCCTTCGTGCTTGTCGGCGAAGGGAAGTTCTCGTGGCGCCACTCGGGGCTGACCGAGCAGACGCTCTGCGAGTACGAGCAGCGCGCCGGCCGCTGGATCGCCGCCTATCGCCACCTCGCGACCCAGGTCGGCGTTGCCTCGCCGCTGCTCCGCCGCTCGCTCCCGCTCAAACTCCGGTCCAGCTACGAAGCGGCCATGGAGGCCGGGGAACGCTTCGCGACCGAGTTCAAGATCGGCTCGACCCCAGCGGAGGGCCTCGCGCGGGTCATGGAAGAGGAACTCGGGATCCTCGTCCTGATGGTGGATGCCGAGCCGGGAATCTCCGGCGCAGCCTGCCGTCTCCCGGAACTCGATGTCGCGCTCATCGCTCGCGGAGAAGTCGCCGGCCGGCGCCACTTCGACCTCGCCCACGAGCTGTTCCATCTCCTCACCTGGCGGGCCATGCCGCCAGCCTATTCGGAACGGGCAACCACTACCGGAGGCAGCCGGGCAGAGCACCTGGCGAACAACTTTGCCGGCGCCCTGCTGATGCCGGCGGACATCATCAGGCAGCATGGCCCCTGGTCCGGACTCGATGAGTCGGCCCTCGTCGTGAGGCTGAACCGCGTAGCGGATGAACTGCTGGTCACCTCGTCCGCCCTTCGTTGGCGTCTGGTCGCGCTCAAGGAACTCAGCAAGAGTGCCGGCGAGTCGCTACCCGAGACCGCGCTCAGGAACAACGGCCGCCCGATCGTCGAGATGAGGGACGGAGCGATTCAGGCGGAGAAGCCGCCGCCCAGATTCTCAAGGCGCTTCGCAGAAGTCATGGCCCGCGCCGTCGACAGGGGCCTCGTCTCGCTTCGCCGCACCGCCTCTTTGCTCGAATGCCCAGTCGAAGGCGTCGGCGACCTGTTCGCCGAACATGGTCTCAACCGCCCCGTCGAACTGTGATTCGCGATGCCTCCTCACTCCGGTCCCGTTCTGGTGGACACGAACGTCATCTTCGAGTGCCACCGCACGGATACGTGGCGCGCGTTGACCGGCGGCTACCGCCTGGAGACGACGGAAGACTGCGTGGTCGAGACCCAAGGCGGGAAGCAGAACCGTGAACGGCGCACGGAAGTAGACGAAACCCGACTGCGCCAGGCGCTGAGCGCCGTCCACAGCGTCAGCGACCGACAATTGGCCCAGTTGCTCCTCCGCCAGGGACCCACCCTGGATCGTGGCGAGGAGTCTCTCTGGGCCCACGCGATGGACCGCGAGGACGACACCTGGCTGCTCGCCGGGCCCGACAAGGCGAGCCTCCGCTGCGGGGTCCTTCTGGGGTATCGCGACCGCCTCGTGTCGCTGGAACGCCTTCTGGGAGACCTCGGTCACAGAGTTCGCAACAGACTTCGTGAGGCTTACACCGAAGCCTGGCACCGGCGAGCGATGAATGAACTGGTGATCGAACTCGGACCGTAGAAGATCCGCGAGATCGGGTGACAAACTGAGGGAGCGATGAAGGAGCTGATTGATGACTGAACCCACCACCTACGAACAGGTCGGCGACGTGGCTCTGGTCACGATGAACGACGGCAAGGCCAACGTCTTCGGACCGCCCATGATCGCCGCCGTCAACGCCATGCTCGACCGTGCGGCGCACGAGGCCAGGGCCGTCGTACTGACCGGCCGGCCCGGCGTGTTCTCGGGCGGGTTCGATCTCAACGTGTTTCGCGACGGTGGCCCGGCGGAGGCTCGCGCCATGGGTCTCGCCGGAGCGCGTCTGATGATGCGCCTGTACGGATGGCCGCAGCCACTGGTGGTCGCCGCCACCGGACACGCCATCGCGCTCGGCTCGCTCTGTGTGCTCACCGGCGATCATCGCTTGGCCGCGGGCGGTGAGTTCCGGTTCGGTCTGAACGAGGTCGCGATCGGCAGGACGCTGCCGCCGTTCGCCTGGCTGCTGGCCAGGGAGCGGCTCTCCAAGCGCGCTCTGACGCAGGCCGCGCTGACCGCGAAGATGTACGGCCCCGAGGGCGCGCGGGATGCTGGCTTCGTGGACGAAGTCGCGGCAGGCGGCGAGTTGCGCGACATCGCCCTCGAGCGCGCGGCGCAACTGGCCGAGTTCGACGCCAACGCGTTCTCGATGATGAAGCAGGGCCTGCGGGGCGAAGGCATCGACGCCGTCCTCGCGGGTCTCGGGGAGGCGCCGTCCAATGGCTCTTGACGTCTACTTCAGCGCGACGCCCAACGGGTGGAAGATCTCGATCATGCTTGAGGAGCTGCGGGAGGCCGGAGTCGAACTTCCCGAGACGCGCATCCACATGGTCGATCTCTCCGCAGGCGACCAGTTCACGCCCGCGTTCACCGCCATCAACCCGAACCAGAAGCTCCCGGCCCTGGTCGACGACGGTCGCGCCATCATGGAGAGTTGCGCCATCCTGCAGTACCTCGGGGAGAAGTACCCGACCCCGCTCTTCCCGACCGACGAGCGGCGCTGGGACGTGCTTCCCTGGCTCTACTGGCAGGCCGCCAATCTCGGCCCGGCGTTCGGCAACAAGCTGAGCTACACCCGCTACATCGACGTGCCGGACGAAGAGAAGGCCCATCCGCTGGAACGATTCGGCAGGGAGTCGCTTCGCCTCGTGGCGATTCTCGGCCGCCGGTTCGAGAAGCATCCCTACATCTGCGGCGACACCTTCACGGTTGCCGACATCTCCGTGTTCCCCTGGATCCGGGCGTACAAGTGGGCCAAGGTGGACATCACGACCCAGCCCAAAGTGGTGGAGTGGATGAAACGCGTTCGCGCCCGCCCGGGCGTGGATCGCGGAGTCGCCTACGGCGTGCCGAAGGACGAGGTCGACAGCTTCAGCAAGGAGCGCCGGGAGCGCTACCAGGCACGCGGCGCGAAAATCGCCGCCAACGAGAACCTCAGGACCTCGATCTGATCTCAGGCCCGGAACGCTTGCACCGCGTACAATTCTCGAAACTCCCCGATCGAGCCAGTGATGAGCCAGGAAGCCACAGTCCAGCAGGTCCAGCTCATGGGCCACCGGATCCGGCGCCTGCGGCGGAAGAACAAGCTGACGCAGCCGGCCCTGGCCGAGCGTGTCGGGATTCCGGCCTCGGATCTCTCACGTATCGAGCGGGACGAGCTCCGCGTCAGCCTCGACGTCCTGATCCGCATCGTCGCCGAGTTCAACGTCGGGCTCGACGAACTGATGGGCAAGCCGGCCGGCGGACCTCGAGGCGGACGGCGGCGCTAGGGCGCCCTTCGGCGATTCTTGGGGGATCCTTAGCCGAGACTTGAGGACTTGGCGGGACCTCGTCGGCAGCATCGCTGCCATGGGCCCGGTCAGGAGACGGCGTTGGGCTTGCCGGGACTGGTCCGCGGCGCGCGTATCGGGTCCGTGGCGGGCCTTCGTCCTGGCAGCGGTGACGATCGCCGCGATGTCGAGCGAGGACGCGTCGGCCCAGCGGGTGGCCGTCGTGGCGAAGACCGTGAACACGATCTCGCACGGCTCCCTGTCTCCAGGGGTGGTCCTGATCGCCGACGGCAAGATCGAAGAAGTGCGCGCCGGCACCGAAACGCCGCCGGGCTACTCGGTGATCGACGCCTCCGACCGGATCGTGATGCCCGGTCTCGTCGACGCGCACACCCACTACGGACTGCGCAACGTCCATCTGACTCCGGGACGTTTCGACATGGCCGAGAGCAGCCAGCCGTTCACGCCCCAGGCCGATGTCCGGGACGCCCTGGATCCGGACGATCCGGTTTTCGACAAGGTCCGCGGGCTCGGCGCGACGACGCTGCTCGTGCTTCCCGGAAGCAGCAACCTGGTGAGCGGGCTGGGCTGGGTGCTCAAGAACCGCGACGGCGGCCTCGACCGGATGCTGATCGGGTCGCGGCCGGTGCTGAAGATGGCGCTCGGCATGAACCCCAAGTCAGCTCACGGTCGCAGGGAGCGCTCGCCGAAGACCCGCATGGGCTCCAGCGCGATGCTGAGGGCGCGCTTCGAGGAGGCCGCGAGGCTGGTGCGCCAGGGGGAGCCGAGGCAGGCCGGGGAGGTCGACCGGGAGCTCGAGGTGCTGGCGGCGGCCGTGGCCGGCGAGGCCCTGGTTCACATCCACGCGGTCCGCGCCGACGACATCCTGACCGCCCTTCGCCTCATGCGCAGCTATGGGCTCGAGGGCTCCCTCGGTCATGTCTACGAGGGCTACCTGGTGGCCGACGAGATCGCCCGCAGCGGAGTTCCGGTCGTCGTCGGGCCGAAGCTCGACGGCTGGTACCGCGGCCGGAATCCGCCACGGCCGGTCGACGTCTCCGGCCGGCTGGGCAAGGCGGGAGTCGAGGTGTCGATCATGACCGACAGTTACGTGCCGGACCTGTTCCTGCAGGCCTGCTTCGCGGTGCATCTGGGAATGGAAGAGGAGGAGGCCCTGCGCGCCATCACCCTGAACCCCGCTCGCGCCATCGGCCTCGCGGATCGGGTCGGCAGCCTGGAGCCCGGCAAGGACGCCGACCTCATCGTGCTGGACGGCGAGCCGCTGGCGCTGTCGACGAACGTCGTCCGCGTCCTGATCGAGGGAGAAACCGTCTATGAGCGTGCAGCGACTGAGTAGCTGGTGCATCCCGGTCCTGGCCGGGATGCTGTGGTCGGGACCGTCGGTCGGTCAGGAACTCGTCCCCGACCAGCCGGCCGGCTGGCTCGTACGCGCGGGAACGCTGTGGAGCGACGGGGACGGCTTCGTCGCCGGCGGCGGGGTGCTGCTCCGGGACGGCAGGATCACGGCAGTCGGGCCCGACCTGGAAGCCCCGGACGACGTCGAGGTGATCGACGTCCCCGACGGGTTCATCCTGCCCGGCTTGATCGAGGCGCACTCCCAGACCGGCCTTCACGGCGACGGCGTCGGCTGGGACACCGACGAGGACACCAGGCCGATCACGGCCGACCTCCACGCCCTCGACGCCTTCTACGCCTTCGCCGCGGACGTGGCGTCCGCGCGACGCTCCGGCATCACCACCCTGCTGGCGACCCCCGGCGGCAAGAACCTGATCGGCGGCAGCGGCGTCCTGATCAAGACGGCGCCGGCCGTCGGCGACGAGAACGTCGTGCGGCAACCGGCGGTCCTGAAGATGAGCCTCGGTGACGAGCCGAAGCGCACGAACGCGGCGCCGAAGACCCGCATGGGCGAGGTCGCCCTGCTGCGCGAGCATCTGACCCGCGCGCGCAAGTACGAAGAGGATCGCAACCAGGCCGAACAGAACGGCGAACGGCCGGCCGTCGACGCCGAGTTCGAGACCACCGCCGCGCTGCTCCGCCGTGAGCTGCCGGCGCTGGTGCAGGCCTACACGACGAAGGACATCGCCAACGCGCTGCGGCTGAGCGATGAGTTCGGCTTCGACGTGATCCTCGCCTACGCTACCCAGGCGCACCTGATCGCCGGGGAACTCGCGCGTCGCGACGTGCCGGTCGTTTTGGCCTCGATCAAGGGGCTCTGGTACCGGTACGAAAAGGAGAGCTTCAACGAACGGAACGCGGCGCAACTGCTCGACGCGGGGGTGCGCATCGCGCTGCAGCTCGGCGAAGGCAATCCCTACGGCAGCGGCGACCTCCTGTTCAACGCCGGCTATCTGCTCAAGCACGGACTCGCCCGGGAGGACGCGCTGCGGGCGGTCACGTCCTGGCCGGCAGAGCTCCTCGGCGTAGCCGACCGGCTGGGACGCCTGCGACCCGGGATGGACGGCGATGTCGTCGTCCTGTCAGGTCCGCCGTTCGATCCTCGTTCCCGGGTCCTCCACGTGTTCATCAACGGCCAACGGATGCCGGGCGAGTGACCGGATCCCGTTCCGCGATCCTCGCACTCGCCGCCGCGGCCCTCCCGGCGGTCGCCGCGGCCCAGTCGTCGAGCCTCCTCGACGAGCGTGTCGCCGGCCTCATCCACCGCGAGCTCTCCGGGGTGGAGGCGAAGCGGTACGTCGTCCGCCTGACCGCCTGGGACCGGATCTCGGCGTCGCCCGGCTTCCACGACGCCGCGGTCTGGCTGCTCGCGCAACTGAAGGACCTTGGCATCACGAACGCTGAACTGGAGCGCTACGACGCCGACCAGCCCTCGCGCTACCGCAGGGGTTCCCCCTATCCCCTGCCGCGCTGGGTGGTGCGCGCGGCCGAGCTACGCGTCGTCGAGCCGTTCGAGCATCTCGTCGCCTCGTACGAACAGGTGCCGATCACGCTCGCCCGTTACTCCCGGCCCGCCTCCGTCACGGCCGAACTTGTCGACGTCGGCCGAGGCACCAGCCCGGACGACTACGACGGTCTCGACGTCCGCGGCAAGCTGGTGCTGGCGACCGGCTTCTCGAGCGCCGTGGAGGCGCTGGCCGTCGGGCGCTACGGCGCCGCCGGTGTCGTGGTGAGCGGCGGCGAGTCGTACAACGTCCACAAGGGCTGGGGTTACCCCCAGATGGTCACCTGGCAGGTGCTGGGCCCGCGCCCGGTGGACGGCCGCGAGCCGACCTTCGCGTTCTCGATCTCCGCGTCGGAGGGAGAGCGACTGAGGCGGGACCTGCGGGCGGGCCGACGCCTGCGGGTCAGCGCCCTGATCGACGCCGAGCTGGCGCCAGGCGCTCAGGAAGTGGTGACGGCCGTGATCCCCGGTGCCAGCCGGAGCGAGGAGGAGATCCTGCTCCTCGCCCACATCGACCACGTCCGGCCCAGCGCCAACGACAACGGCAGTGGCAGCGGACTCCTGCTGGAGATCGCCCGCACCCTCCACCGCCTGATCGACGCCGGGTTGATCGAACCTCCGGCGCGCACGATCCGCTTCCTGTGGATGACCGAGGGCGCCGGAACCTACGCCTTCTTCGATGCTCATCCCGATCTGCCCGACCGGGTGGTCGCGGCGATCAACCTCGACATGGTGGGAGAGGGTCCCCATCCCGGCAACGGACCGTTCAACATCCGCCGTCCACCGGACTCCGTGCCCTCCTACTTTCTCGATGTCGTGACCAACCTGATCCGGTGGCTGGACGGCGTGCCGCTCCGCGCCCCGACCGGCTCGGACTCGGTGATGAACGTCCGCGTGAAACCGTGGAGTCCGGACAGCGACCACTACATCCTCAACGACGGCGCCCTGGCCATTCCGACCGTGTTCCTCCATTCGGGGCCGGATCCCTTCCACCACACCAATCTGGACGCACCGGACAAGGTCGACCCCACCAACCTGGAGCGCGCCGGGATCATCGCCGCCGGGGCCGCCTACCTGCTGGCGACGGCGGGCGAAACGGAGGCGCGACGGATCGCGTGGGAGGTGCTCGCCGAGGGAACGGGCCGGCTGGCCGGGGCCGCCCGAGAGGGATTGGCCCTCCTCGGCTCGGTGCGTGAGGACCAGCTCACGGAGGCGTACTGGCTCGCCGAGCGGAAACTGGTTCACTACGGCGTCCGGGAGCGAAGCGCGCTCCGCGCGGTCTCCGAGTTGGCGGGCGGGCTCGACCCGCACGTCGAGGACCTCGCCGCCGCCGTCGACCGGCAGCTCGAGGCCATGGGCGGCGCCCTCGCCCAAGCCTACGAGACACTCACCGGCGAGCCTCCGGGAGCGCGCCCCCTCGACGCGGACGAGCTGGCGGCCGCCGACCTGGTGCCGCGACGGGCGAGGCGGCTCCTCAACGAACGATGGCGCGACGAGCTCCTGCAGGAAGGCGTGGAGGAGACCGACCGGGAGTGGATCGAGGACCTGAGGCGCCGCCTGCCCTACTCCTACATCCGCATTCCGGAACTCCTCAACTTCATGGACGGCAAGCGCTCCCTGCTCGACATCCGGGACGCGCTGAGCGCCGAAGCGTTCGACTTCGGGCTCGACGCCCACGGCGTCGGGAGGGTCGAGGACTTCTCACTGGATTCCCGCCGCATCCCGATGAGCGACGTCCTGCGTCTGGTGCGGATTCTGGAGCGCCACGGCCTGGTCGCGGTAGAGAGACGGTCGTGAGGCGATCGGGAGCCCGCAAGACCGCGGCGGCGCTCGGCGCCGCCCTGGGCGTCTGCCTGCTCGCGCCGGAGGCTCGCTCCCAGCCGAGCGGCGGCACCGCCGCCGAGCCGATCACCCTCGAGCGGATCGCGTCCGACCTGGACTGGCTGGGCAACGCGCCCGAAAGGGCCTACTGGGCGGAGGACGGCGCCTCCGTCTTCTACTTCCGGAAGCGTACGGGCGACCGGAGCCGCGATCTCGTGGAGCTCGAGATCGAAACCGGAGAGACGCGCGTGGTGGCGCTCGGCGAGCGGGGCGGCGTCGACGCCGGGGGCGGCAGGCTCAGCCGCGATCGACGCCTCAAGGTCTACGCCAGAGAAGGGGACATCTGGGCCCACGACCTCGTCAGCGGGCAAAGACGGCAGCTCACCCGCACGCACGAAACCGAGAGCGACCCGCGGCCGCTCGCCGAGGGACGGGTCGCCTATCGCCGGGGCGCTCGCCTGTTCGTGCGCGATCTCGTGAGCGGCCTGGAAGAGGAGCCGTTCGTCCTGCTGCTCGAACGCGATCCCGCGGAGGTCGAGCGAGAAGAAGAGCAGCAGGCCGGGCACGTGGAGCGCCAGCAGCGACGGCTGTTCGATGTGCTCCGGGTCGAACGGGACGAGAGGAAGCTGGCGCGCGACCGCGACCTGGACGAACGACGCAAGGATCCCACGCTGGCCGATCCCGCCTGGTATCTGGGAGACGACGTCGAGGTGCGCCGCCTCTCGATCTCACCGGCCGAACGGTGGCTCCTCCTCACCACGGCCGGGAAGGCCGCCAGGCCAGGCATGCCGGAAGTCGTCCCGCGCTACGTGACCGACAGCGGCCACGTCGCCCCCGATCCGGGGCGTCCGAAGGCAGAGGACTTCGAGGAACGGGAAGAGACGCTGTGGCTGCTCGACCGCTCCACGCACGAGCGGGTCGCCCTCGACCTGAGCGCGCTCCCCGGCATGGACGAGGACCCGCTGGCGGACCTGCGGCGAGCGGCGACCGAGCGCGGCGGGCCGGACGAGGGAGCGCAGACCGTCGCCGCCGGTGACGAACCGGCGGCGGCCGCTCCAGAGCGACCGGTCCACTTCTGGAACATCCTCTGGTCCGACGACGGCCAGCGAGTGGCGGTGCAGTTGTTCTCCCTCGACTGCAAGGACCGCTGGATCGCCGAGATCGACTTCGAGTCGCGTCGAATCGTCCCGATCGTGCGAATGCACGATCCGGCGTGGGTGACCCGCGTGTTCCGGGACGTCGGCTGGCTGCGGGACGGTCGCACCCTGTTCTATCTCTCCGAGGAGACCGGCTACTCCCATCTGGTCCTGCACCCGCTCGACGGGGGCGAGCGGCGGAGGCTCACGGAGGGGCAGTACACCGTCTCGAGACCCACTCTCAGCCGCGACGGCCGCCACCTCTACTTCACCGCCAATCGCGAGCACCCCGGCGTCTGGGAGGTCTACCGCGCCGACGTGTCCAGCGGGGAGGTCGAACGCCTGACCGGTTTCGGCGGCGTGACCACCTTCGCCGTCTCGCCGGACGGCCAGCGGCTCCTTCTCACCGTGACCCGCTCCAACCGCCCGGCGGAGCTGTACGTGCAACCAGCCGAGGCCGGCGCCGCCGCGCGTCAACTGACCCACACGACCAGCCAGGCGTTCCTCGAGACGCCGTGGGTCGTGCCGGAGCTGGTGGCGATTCCCTCGCCGCACACCGAGCGTCCCATCTACGCCCGGCTCTACCGCTCCGAACAGCCCGCGAGCGCCTCTCCCCGTCCAGCCGTGTTCCTCGTGCACGCGGCCGGCTACTTCCAGAACGCGCATGCGGGCTGGGAACCGTGGTACGCGAGGGAGTTCATGTTCCACAGTCTGCTGGTCCAGCGCGGCTACGTGGTGCTCGAGATGGACTACCGGGCGTCAAGGGGCTACGGCCGCGACTGGCGCACGGCGATCTACCGCCACATGGGTGAGCCGGAGATCCAGGATCTCGAGGTCGGCGTCGACTGGCTCGTCCGCAACCATGGGGTCGACCGCCGGCGAGTCGGCCTCTACGGGGACTCGTACGGCGGCTTCCTGACGCTCATGGCCCTGTTCAAGAGGCCCCGGCTCTTCGCCGCGGGAGTGGCGATCAACCCCGTGACCGACTGGGGCCACTACAACTATCCGTGGACCTCCGACATCCTCAACCCGCCGGATCTCGACCCGGAGGCCTACCGCCGGAGCTCCCCGATCGAGTACGCCGCGGGACTGGAGAGCGCGCTCCTGATCAGTCACGGGATGGTGGACCGCACCGTTCACTTCCAAGACACCATCCAGTTGGTGCAGCGCCTGAT
The DNA here is from genome assembly GCA_012270995.1 of Vicinamibacteraceae bacterium. Lineage (GTDB taxonomy): Bacteria > Acidobacteriota > Thermoanaerobaculia > Multivoradales > Multivoraceae > Multivorans. Next base: position 46,062 of record JAAXHG010000023.1, read on the forward strand.
CGAGCTCGAGAAGAAGGACTGGGATCTGGCCGTCTACCCGCTGGAGTCTCACGGCTTCGTCCACCCAAGCAGTTGGCTCGATCGACTCCGGCGCATTCTCGGACTGTTCGAGACCCACCTGGAGCGCTAGTAGCGAGGGCCCGGGCTGTTCGACGATCCTTTGTGGTTCTTTCGACGCGCCTTAGAGACTTGTGGACAGGGCGCCGTCACCATGTCATGCATGGCCTCGGCGCAACGACGGGCGCGCGTGGGCCCGGTCCTCGCCGTGCTCCCGGCGCTGCTGTTCGCACCGCTGCCCTTCGCCCCGGCGGAGGGGGCGGACGGCTCGCCGGTCTCGGCGGAGGCTCGTCGTCTGATTCGCGACGAGCTCCAGGGGCAGGTGGCGCTCGATCACGTGTGGCAGCTCTCCACCTGGGACCGCACGTCCACGACCGAGGGCTTCCACCGGGCCGTGGAGTACATGCGCGCCGAGGCGGCGAAGGCGGGCCTCGAGGACATCCAGGTCATCCGCTACCCGGCGGACGGAAAGAGCCGGATCCTCGACACCTACACCGCCTCCTGGGCGTGGCGCCTGGGCGGGGGCTCGCTCACGTACGCGGACAGCGGCGAGCCGGTCTGCCGCTACCTCGACGTCCCGACCTGCATCGTCAAGTACTCCTCCGGCGTCGACGCGGCGGCCGAGCTGGTGGATGTCGGCACCGGGCTGGATGAGGCCGAGTGGGCCGGCAAGGACGTGGACGGGAAGCTCGTTCTCGCCTCCTCCACCGCTTCGTCCGTGTTCGCCTTCGCCGAGGGGCGCTTCGACATCCTGGGAGTCGTCTCCCACTGGGGAAACTACCTCCCCGACCGCAGCCCGTTCCCCGACCAGGTGGCCTGGCAGGCGGTGCCGCAGAGCCTGGAGCCCCGGCACAGCGCCTTCTCGATCTCGAAGCGGATGGCCGCGGAGCTCAAGCGCCGGCTGGAGCGCGGACCGGTGCGGCTGCACGCCCGGATCGATGCCGACCTGGAGAACGGAGAGTACGAGATCCTCAGCGCGGCCATTCGCGGCACCGACCTCGCCGAGGAGGAGGTGCTGGTCATCGCGCACCTCAACCACCGCCGCCCCGGCGCCAACGACAACGCGAGCGGCTCCGGCCTCAGCCTGGAGGTCGCCAGGGTGCTGCGCAGCCTGATCGAGCGGAACCTGCTGGCGCCCCGTCGCACCATCCGGTTTCTCTGGGTCCCCGAGCACCGCGGCACGCAGATCTTCCTCCACCTCGACCGGGAGTGGGGCAGGCGCGGCGTCGCGGTCCTCAACAACGACATGGTGGGAGCGGACCAGGCGGAATCGGGGGCGATCTTCCAGCTCACGCGAACGCCGGGCTTTCGACCCTCCTACCTGCCGGACCTGGTGAAGAGCCTGCTCGAGGAGGTGGCCCGCGAGCAGTACCGGTCGCGCTGGGGCTCGCGCAATCCGTTCCACTTCGAAGAGGTGGCGTACAGCGGCGTGATCAGTGACCACGCGCACTTCGTCGACAGCACGGTGGCCGTGCCGGCCGTCATGCTGGGCACCTTCCCCGACAACTTCTACCACTCCAACGAGGACACCGCCGATCACGTCGACGCGACGACCCTGATGCGGGCCGGCTACGTCACCGCCGCCGCGGCCGCCTTCCTCGCCGACGCCGGGGCCGGGGACACGGTTCCCCTCGCGCAGCTCGTCTGGGGAGCGTCGGCAGCGCGATTCAGCACCGCGCTGGCCACCGCGCTCAACCGGCTTGGGACCGCGACCGAGCCGGACGCGGTCTGGCGCGTCGAGGACAACCGCCTGCGCCACATGGCGCGGCACGCGGTCGAGTCGGTGGGCTCGGTACGGCGCCTGGGGACGAGCCCCGCCGGCGAGCGGCGGATCTCGGGCCTCGAGGAGGCACTGCGGCAGCAGGCGGTCGCCGGTCGCGGCCTGCTGCGTCGCGCCTACGTCGACGAGGCGACGCAGCGTGGCTTGCCGGCCGCGTCGGAGGCCGCTCCGACGGCCACCGCGGCGGCCAGCCGGGTGCCGGTGCGCACGTTCTTCGGCACGCTGCGCTTCGCCTTCGTTCTGGAGCGCCTCCCCGAATCGCGCCGGGAGTGGTACGAACAGGGCGGCCTCGACGCCATGCGACGGGACGCGATCCTCAACTACGCCGACGGCCGACGCACGGCGGCGGAGATCCGGGACGCGGCGGCCGCCGACGTCGGCGCGGTCGAGCTGGCCGGCGTCCTGCGTTTTCTGGACGACCTGGTGTCTGTCGATCTGATGCGGTGGAGGGACTGAGATGAACCCGAAGCGCCCCGAACTGCTGCTGGTCGCGTTGCTCGCGACCTTGCCCTCCGCCTGCCAACAACAGAGCGGGGAGTTCGACGCCGCACGCGCCCACGCCTGGGTCGAGACGCTGGCGGCCGACCGGCTCGACGGCCGGCGGACCGGCACCGCCGGGGGCGACGAAGCGGCGCGGCTGATCGCCGAGGCCTTCGAGCAGTCGGGGCTCGCTCCGGCCGGCGACGACGGCTCGTATCTGCACCGCTTCACCTTTCCCTTCTACCGCTTCGTGCAGCCCGTCCGGCTCGCCATCGACTCGGCCGCTCCCGGCGTGGCGCAAGGCGCCGCCGACGCGCAAGGAAAGTCGAGCCCGGGCGGGAAGGAACTCGTCTACGGCGAGGACTACTTCTTCCTCAACGGCTCCTCGGCGACGAGCGGCGAAGCGGAGGTGGTGTTCGTCGGCTACGGCCTGGCGACCTCGAAGCTCGACGAACTCGAGGGCGTCGACATCCGGGGCAAGGTGCTGCTGGCGATCGAGGGCATGCCGCCGCAGAGCCGGCTCGAACGTCGCCTCGCCGCCAACATCAACAAGGCGAAGCGGGCTCGGGAACTCGGCGCCGCGGGCCTGCTCTTCGTCTCAAATCCGGGCGGGGACGCGGAGCTGGACCGGATGCGGATCTGGGTCTTTCGTCCCGACAACTACCTTCCCGGCTTCTTCCTCGCCAAGGTGAGCGTTGACGTGGCCGAGGCGCTGCTTGACGGCCGGGGCGTCGCGCTGAAGCAGCGGCTCGACCGGGGGGAGCACGCGTCGTACCCCACCGGCAGGACGGTGGCCTGGCAGGTGAGCGTCGACTACGTCACCGAGAAGGTCGGCGCGAACGTCCTTGGTCTGCTCGAGGGCAGCGATCCCGAGCTCGCCGACGAACTCGTGCTGGTGGGGGCCCACTACGACGGCGGCGGCGAGGATCCGGACGGCACCATCTACAACGGCGCCGAGGACAACGCGTCGGGGACCGCGGCCGTACTCGAGCTGGCCAGGGTGATGGCGGCCGAGGGACCTTCCGCCCGCTCGGTGATGTTCGCCCTGTGGGGCGCCGAGGAGCAGGGGCTCTGGGGGTCCAGCCGCTTCATGGAACAGGCTCGATGGCCGCGGGACAAGATCGTCTTCACCCTGACCCTGGACAACGTAGGCGTCGGCGAGGACCGCTTCCGTCTCTTCGGCGCGCACAACTTCCCGGAGGAACTCGCGCTGGTGCGCGCGGGCGTTGCGGAGGACCTCTTCAGCCACTTCAGGATGCGCGGCGCCGGAGGCAGTGACGGCTGGAGCTTCCAGGTTCACGGCATTCCCGCCCTCTTCGCCCATGCCGACGCCCCGCAGCCGTACGTGCATACGCCGGAGGACGACGCCGGCACGATCTCGCCCGAGATGCTGCGGGTCGTAGGACTCTTCTCCGCGCAGGCGCTGCGCGCGGCCGCCGACGTTCCGGCCGGTTCCTACGACACCACCGACCGCCTGGCGCGCTACCTGTGGCGTTACGGCGTCGTCGCCGGCATCGTCAAGCCCGGCGACGGGCCGGTCGCCTGGGAGACCCTGCGGACCCGTGGCTTCGATCTCGTGCTCGTCGAGCCGGGCGTCGAGCGGCAGACGCAAGCTCTGCGAGCGAGCGTGCCGGCGTCCGTCAGGGTGGTGAGCACGCCGGCCGAGCTGTCCAACCGGGAGGAGGGGACGCCTCTACGCGTCCTGTTCCTCGGTCCCGGCGACCTGGAGGAGGCTCCGGAGTTGGTGCGCGTGACGGCGGCGAGCGAACTCTCCGAGCGTCTCCTCGACCCCGCCGCCGACATCGCCCTCGTGTTCGACGCCGGCGAGTCGCAGCCGCGCGAGTTCATCCGCCGGCTGGTCGAGGCCGGCGTCGAGCGGGAGCGCGTCGAGGCGCTCCTCGACCGTCTCCGCGGCCACCTCGCGCTGCGCATCGGGGCCTCATGAACACGAAGCCGAGCACCCTGGCGTTCGCCTTCGCCTGGGCTCTGGGCGGCGCCATCGCCGGCGGGCCCGCCGCGCAGGAGCCGAGCCACGAGCGGCTCGACGCTGATCTCAGGCAGGCCCTCGAGGACACCGGGAACGAGATCCCGCTGTTCGTGCTCCTGGAGGAGCAGTCCGGGCTGGACGAGCGGAGCTGGCGGCGGGAGACCGAATTCCGGAAGGAGACCTGGCGCCGGTCGGTGATCGACGAACTCCAGACCCTTGCCGGCCGGTCGCAGGCCGCGCTCCTGGACGAACTCGAAGCCGCCGGGCACCGCTCCGCGGAAACGCGCCGCTTCTGGATCGTCAACGGACTCGGTTTGAAGCTCGACCGGCCCGGGATCGAGTGGCTCGGACGATCGCCGCGCGTGGCGAGGGTCTACCTGCGCACCGAGAAGCCCGACGACCTGATCGCCACCGAGGGCAAGTACACGCGGTCCTTCGAGCAGCCGGCGGGCGACGCCTTGACGATCGACGACGTGCTGGCCCACGAGGTGCTGTCGTGGAACCTCACCAGTATTCAGGCGGACCAGGTGTGGTCGCGGCTCGGGCTGCTCGGGCGCGGCGTCGTCGTCGGGATCATGGACAGCGGCGTCAACTACCGCCACAGCGACTTCCGCTACCACCTGTGGCGCAACGAGGGAGAGATCGAGCGCAACCTCAAGGACGACGACGGCAACGGCTACGTCGACGACATCTACGGCTTCAACTTCGCCAACGGCAACGGCAACATCGAGGACGACTTCTTCCACGGCAACTCGTCGGCCAGCGTGATGGTGGGCGACGGCCGCGGAGGCATGCTCACCGGCATCGCCCCCGGGGCCCGTTTGATGACGCTGCGCATGTACGACCAGCGCACCCGCCACGACAACCGCACCCTCTGGCAGGCGTTTCAGTACGACGCCTTCGAGGCGCTCCAGTACGCCGTGGCCGAGGGAGCGCACGTCATCAACATGAGCTTCAGTTGGGAGCCGGCCGAGAAACCGCTCGACGCCGCCTGGCGCCACGCCGCCACGAACGCGGTCGCGGCCGGAGTCGTGATGGTCGCGGGAACCGGCAACTGGCGCGGCGCCTATTCCGTGCCGCGCCAGATCCTGCCGCCGGCGAACGTGCCGGCCGTGATCGCCACGGGAGGCCTGATGAAGGACGGCTCCCTGCCGCCGCTGAGCAGCCGCGGACCGGTGACCTGGAGCGACGTGCCGCCGTTCAACGACTATCCGCTACCCGAGGGCGTGCCGGAAGTCGTGGCGCTCAGCGCGCCGTGGGGCAACTTCCCCACCGTCCACTTCCGGCTGCGCGGGTACGAGGTGCTCGGCAACCAGGCGGGCAGCTCGCTCACCTCGCCCCACGTGGCCGGGGTCGTCGCCCTGCTGCTGGAGCACGAGCCGGAACTGATGCCCGATCAGATTCGCGATCGCCTGATCCGCAGCAGTCTGGACATCGGCGAGATCGGCGCCGACCCCTACACCGGGGCCGGCCTGGTACAGGCGTACGACGCCATCATGCTGGGGAGCGTGCCGCTGCCGCGTCTGACGGCGGTCCGCTTCCGGCAGCCCGAGACGGTTGGGACGAGCGCCGGCGAGTCCGATGACGCCGGGAGCGCCGGGCTGCTCCATCCCGGCAGTCGGGTGGTCGTGGAACTCGATGTCGAGAATCCCGGTGCCCCCGACCGCGGCACGGAGCTGGAGCTTCTCGCCGCCGGCGACGCGGTTTCGATCCCGCGGCCGCGCCAGCGGCTCGAAGCGCTCGGCGCGCGCCAGGCGGTGTCCTTCACGCTGGACATCGCCGCCGAAGCGGAGCCCGGCTCACGATTCCCGTTGACCCTGGTCGTGAACCTCGGCACGGCGGGACGCCGGGAGCTGGAGCTCGAGCTTCCGGTGTGGGGCAGCCGGGTCCTCCTGGTGGATGACGACGGCGGAGGCTTCTACGAGACGGAGTGGAAGAACAGCCTGGAGCGTCTCGGCATGCCGTTCGACCTGCTGTCCCACTGGCCGGAGCCCCGCGCACCCCTCCCCGACCTGGCGCACTACGACACCGTCGTGTGGATCAAGGGCGAAGAGGCCTACCGGACACTGTCCGAGACCGAAGAGCGCCTGCTGAGCCGGTTCCTTGAATCGGGGCGCCTGATCCTGGCCGGGCAGAACCTGGCCCGGGACCTCGAAGGGCGTGACTTTCTTCGCCGGCTGAGCGCCAGCTTCGTTCAGGACCGCGTACGACCGGGCCGACTCGTCGGCGCCACCGGCTCGCTGCTCGACGGCCTCGACCTCGGCTTCTCCACCGGCGCCACGCTACCCGACGCCGTCGCGGCCACGGGCGCCGGCGAGCTTCTGCTGCCGGTGGAGGATCCGGCGGACAGCGGCGTCGCCGTCGGCACCGAGCACAGCGTGCTGATCACCGTCGAGATCGGTGGGGTGGGCAGCAACGCGGACCGCGATCAGCTGGTCTCCCGCCTGCTCGGCGGCGCCTGATCCCCGTCCGGGTCGCCCGCGCGTTAGTGCCGGTACTTGATGCCGAGCTGGACCGTGCGCGGCAGCTTGAACGAGGTCGGTTCGGAGTAGCCGGCAAACGTGATGATCTGGTTCACGGAGCGCACGTTGTCGCGGTCGGTGACGTTGAACACGTCGCCGTAGATCTCGATCTCCTGGTCGTTGCCGAACCTGAACGCCTTGGCCAGCCGCACATCCCACTGGAACTCGTCCGGCAGGTTGCGGGCGTTGATTCCCTCGGGCGCGATGAAGTACGCGAACGGGGTGCCGATCCGCTCCTCGGGCGTCCACGGCCTTCCGGTCCGGTACTTGGCCACCGTCGAGACGTTGACGCCCCACGGCAGCAGGAAGACGCCAGAGGCCTTCAGCGCGTGCTCGACCTCGTAGTCCGCCGGATGCCGTCGCTCGGCCTGACTCTCCGCCTCGACGATCGAGTTGACCACCGTCTCGTTACGAGCCGCCACCTCCTGGGAGGTGTTGCCCGCGGTGTCCTCGAAGGTGTAGTTGACGTTGAAGTAGGCGCCGCGGGAGAAGCGCTTGCGGAACACCACCTCGAGGAGCTGGTCCTCCAGGTAGCCGAAGTTGCCGATCAGCTTGGAGTTGACGGGAATCGAAGGATCGGTGGGCACGCCCTCGATCGACCGCTTGTTGATGATCTCGGTCCACACCAGATCCTCGAAGTCCTTGTAGATGTAGTTGGCTCCGAAGATGTAGCTGTTGCCCAGGTCGTACTCGAAACCGATGTTCGCCTGGTTGGTGATCGGCGAGTTGAAGTTGTCGGTCAGGAACACGTTGTCGTCCGGCAGCACGTTCGGGTTGGAGCGCGGCATGCCGGTGGCCTTGTTCCAACTGATGCCGCGCGAGCGGACCACGGTGTCCTCTTCCGTGGAGAGCAGAGTGGAGCGATCGCGGAAGATCCCGGCACCACCCCGGATCACCAGCCGCGGACTGGCGGAGTACGCGGTGTGGATCCGCGGTGAGAACTCGTGGTTCTCGAGGAAGTCGTCGTAGTCGTACCGCAGGCCGTAGCTCAGGGTCCAGCGAGGGTTGATGTTCCAGTCGTCGAGGCCGAAGGCGGAGTAGGTGTTGAGGGCCACGTTGGCCTGCTGGTCGATCGGCGTGCCGGTCGAGAAGAAGATGAACAGCGATTCCGGCGGCGCCACCGGCCCGCTGACCGGGATGACGTTGCCCTCGGCGTCGACGTTGTGCGACACGTACAGCTCGCGCGCCGGCACCAACAGGTCCTCTTCGAAGCGCTCCCAGTCGAAGCCGAACTTGGCGCCGTGGCTCTCCGTCAGCCAGGTCACGGTCTCCTTCCACTCGAGCACGTCGAGCTGGGCATCGAGCACCTCGCCGAACGCGCCGGTGACGTAGTAGTCGATGAACCTCCCCGCATCGTTGACGATGATCGGCTGGTAGCCGTCGACGCCGAGTTCGGAACGGCTCGTGCGGTCCGTCTCGCCGTAGCGCAGCAGGCTATGGACGAAGATCCGGTCGGAGAGGGTGTGGTAGTCGTTGAGAAGCAGGCTGAAGCTGTCGTTGGCGCCGTGCCGGGGCTCGATCTGGTCGACCGAGGGGCGGTTGATCGCCTGGTTGAAGAGCGACGTCTCCTCGTTGAGGTTGACGGTCAGGTTCAGGAGGTTGTCGTCGTTGATCTGGAACGAGAACTTCGAGGCGAAGCGATCCTGGCTGGTGTCGCTCTGCAGGAGGTTGGTGTCGAGCACGAACGAGCGGATCTTCGCGCCGTGCGGTTCGCCCGGATATGCGATGCGCCGGTGGTCGAAGCCCACTTCGTAGTCGTCCCGCTCATAGCTGACGAAGTACCAGTTCCGGCCCCGGACCATCGGGCCTCCCAGCGAGAAGGAAACCTGGGTGCGCCCAAGCGAGTCGAACGACTCGTCGTCGTTCAGCGACTCGTCCTGGTAGTTGAGCGTGACGCCGCCCTTCAACTGGTCGGTGCCCGCCCGGGTGATGAGGTTGATCACCCCGCCGGAGCCCTGCCCGAACTCGGCCGAGTAGGCGGAGGTGACGACCTGGATGTCGGCGATGGCGTCCAGGTTGTACGACTGCAGGTTGAAACCGGTCTGCAGGCCCACGGTCGGATCGTCGGGGTTCTGAGAGGCGACGATGAAGTAGACGCTCCGACTGAAGCGCTCCGACGTGCCGCTCAGATCGTTGTTGCGCGCGCCGTCGATCAGGAAGATGTTCTGGTTGGCGCGGGAGCCGGCGATGTTGAAGTTCGCCCCCGTCTTGGTGACGCCGGGCAGGATGTCCACGACCTCCTGGAAGTTGCGGCTGAGCACCGGCAGCCGGTCGAACTCCTCGTAGGAGACGCTGCTCTTGATCGCCGCCTCGGTCGTCTCGATCGCCGGGGCGCGGGCGCTCACCGTCACCGTCTCCCGCACCTCCAACTGCGGCTCCATCTCGAACTCGAAGCGAAGCCGGGCGTTGGGGCCGGCGTCGATGTCCTCGTAGACCATCTCCTGGTGGCCGTCGAGGGTGAGCGTGAGGGAGTACAGCCCCGGGCTGGCGTTCGGGAGCACGAAGTAGCCGCTCTGGTCCGTCATGCGGGTAATGCTCACGCCGCGTTCGACATCCTCGATCAGGACGGAGACGCCGGGCAGAGAGTCCCCACCGGCGTTCGTGACGTAGCCCGAGATGCTCGCCGTGTCCGGCGTGGTCTGGCCGGCCGCCGGCAGGACAGGCGCCAGCAAGAGCAGGACGGGCGCCAGTGCGCGAAGCGGCAGCGGGCGCGAGTGGGGGGTCGAAGAGCAGCGACGCGGTGAGACCTTCATGGTGCCTCCTCCTTGACCGGGCCACCGCGACGGAACCTGGCGGGCACGATGACCCTGCAGTTCTCGGGAGCTTCTGTTCTCCCGCCAGTACGCTATGCAGCGTCCGGCCGCCAGTCCTGAAGCCGGCTCGAAGAAGACGGGAAACTTGCGCTAAGGAGTTTCGAAGCGCCGGAGAGGCACGCCACTCACGGATCAGCCCGGGATCAGCGAGGCGCCGTCGGTGACCAGGTGCAGCGTGTTCGGCCGGACCGATTGCTGCCGCTTGCCCACCAGCAGGCGCCGGCCTTCCGGACCCACGGCGAAGAACGAGTTGCTGTTGGGGATGTCGAGGACGCGGCGCGGCGCTCCCACCCGAAACGGCGACGCCGACTCGATCGTGACCGCCATCAGGGTCTCGCCGACGGCGAAGAACAGCTCGTCTCCCGACGGCGACCACTGGGGAGAACTGCCGCCCCGGGTGGAGACCTGATAGCGCGGACCCGGTTGTGGGAACGGCTGCACGAACACCTCGAAGGTGCCGGGCTCGTTGGAGACGAAGGCGACCCAGCTTCCGTCCGGTGAGAAGCTCGCCTGCGATTCGTCGAAGCCGGTCCGCAGCAGCGGCCGCGCCTCTCCGGCCTCAGGCATCGGCAGCAACCACAGGTCACGCCCGGTATCCGGGTGAATCTCGGTGTAGGCGAGCCAGCGGCCGTCCGAGGACCAGGAATCGGCCAGCTTGGGGTAGGCGCTGCGGAGCAGGACGGCCTCCGCGCCCGTTCCGTCGACCGGCTTGATGAAGAGGTGGAGGGGTCCCTCGCGGTTCGACGAGAAGACCAGACTGGCGCCGTCGCTCGCCCACAGCGGCAGCAGCTCGCCCGCTTCGTCGGTGGTGAAACGGGTCAGGGCGTCGCGCTCGAGATCGTAGGTCCAGATGTCTCCGTCGATTTCCAGCGCCAGGAACCGGTGGTCCGGCGAGAGTCTGTGGCGCCCGAACGTACCCTCCAGGAGCGGCATCTCCTCGGCGTCCTCTCCGCCGACCCACTGCAGCGTGCTGGCGAGGGCGTCCCCCGGCACGTAGGCCAGCACTCCGGCCGCGCTCACCGCGAACTGGCCGGCGCCCCGGCTGAGCGTCATCACGTTCTGCACGATGGGCAGCGCCGGGCCGGTCACTTCGGGTCCACCCGGGTCGAACGGCGCCGCGAAGAGGGAGCCGCGGCGGGCGAAGACGAGCTGCCCGGTTCCCAGCCGGCGAGGCTGCATGCCCCCACCCACCTCCAGCCGGCGCACCTCTCCGGTCTCAAGCGACAGGCTTGCCAGTCTGAAGTCCTCGACTCCGGCGACGCCCACCGGCTCGACCGTGAACAGCACCCATTCGCTGCCGGGAAGGACCTCGGGCCAGAGGTAGCCGTTCTCGCCGGTGCTGGGGTCGGGCGCCGCCAGCAACGTCGGGCGGCCACCCTCGGCCGAAACCCGCCACAGCATCGAGCGCGGACCCTTGGCGAACACGATCGTCCCGTCGTCCGCCCAACTGGCGCCGCTCACCGGACCCTCGGTCGCCCTGGCCACCTCCACCGGCGGCCCGCCGCTCAGGAAGATCTTCCACAGGCGGCCCTCTTCGTTGAAGTAGCCGACCCACTGGCCATCGGGGGAGAAGAAGGGTCCGAAGCCGCCCTCGGTGCCTTCGAGCGCACGTTCGTTGCGGCGGTCGAGGTGGAGAACGAAGAGACCGTCGCCGCGGTCGAATGCGGCCCGGTAGACCAGGCGGGTGCCGTCGGGAGAGAGCGCCACGCTGGTCGGCGTGGCGGGCAGGACCGGATGGGGGAGCGCGACCGGCAGGTGGAGGACCGGAGCCGGCGGCTCCTCGGCACCCCGGGAGATCCAGACCGAGAGCCCGACCCCGGCGGCGAGCAGCACCGGGGCGGCGACCGCGAGGATCGCCGGCCTCAGGAGCCTCGGACGAACCGGCTCGGCCGGCGCAAGAGTGAGCACTCCGCGCGAGTCGACGGGACCGACCACCTCGGGTCCGGCGGGCGGGACCTCGGCGTCATCGGCTTCCACCTCGGCGATGAAGCGGTAGCCGCGCCGGTGGACCGTCTGGATGAACGTCGGCTGGTGGCAGTCGTCACCCAGTACCTCCCGCACCACTCCGATCGCTTCGGCGGGCGACTGGTCGGTGACCGTGACGTCGTGCCAGACGGCCTCGACCAACTCGTCCTTGGACACCACCTCGCCGCTCCGGTCCACGAGAACCTGAAGCACATTGAGCGCCCGCGGCGGCAGATAGAGCTCCTCATCGCCGCGATAGAGGATTCCCGAGGCACGGTCGAACCGAAACGGTCCGAAACGAACCGATTCCGGCCGAAGCAGAGAGACGGAGGAACTCGCTAGCGTCATGGCCTCCTCGCAGAAGACCCTTCCCAACCGTCAGTACCGCCGGGGAACCTCGCTGTGCCACGGGGACACCACCATGCGGTACTCGCTGTCCGCCCAGACAGCCTTCCTCGCGTGGTAGGAGTTCAGGACTCTACCACACCGCTAGCGTGCGGCGGCGGTAGCAATTGCGCGCTGGCAACACGGCGTCGTCGGTTCCTCGATCTACGGGACCAACGCGAGATCCGTCAGCGAGAAGTCCTCGCCCTTGCAGAGCAGCGGTTCGCCGAGCTGGCGGGCAAGCGCGTAGACGAAGCAGTCCCCATAGTGGAGTCCGGCCGGGTGGCGCCCCTTCCCAAAGTCGGCAAAGGCCTGACGCGCGATTCTGGCTTGAGCCAAATCAAGCGGCACCACGTCGACGCCGGCCGACTCAATCAGTAGGTCGAGCAGTCGAACACCTTCCGCTCCGTGACGCGACTCGAGGACCATCGAGGCCTCCACAAAGCTCGCCGCCGCGATCCGGCACACGGCCGCCGCCGCGATCTTCTCGGCGAAGGAGCCACGTTCCGGCTCATCCTGCAGGATCGCGAGTATTGCTGAGGTATCGAGGACCATCAGCGAGGAAGGCCGTCCTCGTCGTACCCGAGGATCTCATCCACGGACCGCTGGTCGCGCACTGGCAGCTTCGCGCACCGGCGTCCGATCTCGCTGAGTTCGCCTGCCAGGGTCCGGCCGGACTGTTCGCGCCGGCACCGTTCCAGGTGGTTCCGCAACGCCTCGGTGACCGCTTGTGTCTTGGTCTGTCCGGTCAGCCGCGCCAACTCGCCGGCCAGCCGCTCTGTTTCCGCGTTTCTGATGTTGAGTGCCATTACTACATGTATAACACGAAAGCTACACGTATCGGAGTGTTGCACCGGTAGCGGCGGGGACTCCTAGGCCACAGCATCGATCAAGCGGCGCAGGCTGGCTTCGACGTCACCGTCGATATGGACAGCGAGGATCCGGCGGTCCCGTTCGACCAGCACCTCGCAGTCGCCCCATGCCTGTGCGAGCTGGACCTGGCCGAAAGTCAGGTCCTGGCCCGGCACCAGGATGTCGTCAGCCGGCGGATCGGCGGTGAGCTGCAGGAACAGACCGCGATTCGGGCCGCCTTTGTGGGCCTGCCCGGTCGAGTGCAGGAAGCTCGGCCCGAAACCGAGCACGGACGCGCCGCCGATACGCTGGGCGAGGCCACGACGCAGGGCATCGAGCAGCTCGCGGTTGCGGTGACTGCGGTCCAGGTAGGCCGAGACGACAGCGTAGCCGCGGTCCGGAAACGTCGCGAGGTGGGTGCCCAGGAGCTGGGCCAGCCCGAGCTCGCTGACCTCGCTTAGCCGGACGACGCCGACAGGCACCTGAGCATCGCCGGCCTTCATCCGCTCGACGTAACGCCGCGTGACGACCTTGGACGATTCCACGTCCGGCTGGTCGAAGGGGTTGACGCCCAGCAGTGCGCCGGCCACCGCCGTGGCGAACTGCCAGCGGAAGAGCTCGCCGCCGAGGTCGGCGGGATCGAGTTCGATGTCGAGGCGGTCAGGCGCAGGGTCCGCCGGCAAGCCCGCCGCCGCGACCGGCAGCAGCAGCACGTCGCCCTTGCCGAGGGACTCGGCAATCAGTTGCTCGACCCAGGCGACGATCTCCGCGGATCCATCCGGCGCATGCAGGTAGAGCTTGTCGCGGCCGCAGTCGTGCGCCGCGGCGAGCAGCAGGCCCAGTTCGACACCCGGATTCGTCGCTTGCTCCTCTCCGTCGACGCGGCAAGCGTCGGCCATCGCGCGGGCGCTCGCCAGCAGCGGCTCCGGATCGATCCCGGCGACCGCGGCCGGAGTCAGGCCGAACGCGGAGAGCACGGAGTACCGGCCGCCGACGTCAGGCTGGCCGAAGCCGACCGGGACTCGGGCAGTTCGGGCGCGCGCCTCCAACGCCGAACCCTGGTCGGTGATCGCCAGGGCGGCCCGGGGCACGGCTTCGCCCAACCGGTCGAGCATCAACTCGAACGCCAGCCGGGTTTCGAGCGTGCCGCCCGACTTCGACGCCGCGATGACCCGCAGCGCCGACGGATCGACTCCGTCCAGCGCCCTGGCGATCTCGCGAGGGTCCGTCGTGTCGAGGACGATGAACTCGGCATCGACCCGCCCCGGCACCGCCCGCCACAGCAGATCCGCGCCCAGCGCCGAGCCGCCCATGCCGAGCAGCAGGCAGCGGTCGAACGGTGGCCCGGCGAGGTGCTCGGCGAGCTTCCCGGCCTCCGTGTCGACACGCATGCCGTCGACGTCGACGAACGTCAGGCCACTCAGGCGTTCGACATCAAGCCAGCCGAGCCACTCCTCCTCGCCCGAGTCGGTCCACAACGAGCCGTCGCCGGACCAGAGGCGGGCGGTGCCATCGAGGTCACGCCACTGTCGGCGGCGGCGCTCCAGAGCCGCCGTGAGTTCAGGGTCGAACGACGTCAGGGCTCGAAGCGCTCGGAGTAGTTCTCCGGGCCCTCCTCGCGAATGTCGCTGAGCCAGTCGCCTTCGTAGGGCCATGCCTCGGGATCCTCTTCGCTCGGGCCCTGCCAGAAGCGCGCGAACGAACCCTCGGCGCCACCTTCGAGCGACCAGGCCTGGCGGCGGAAGGACCAACTGTCGGGGACCAGGCGGTGCGCCTCGCGGAAGTGGCGGATCGCCGCCTCGTGGTGACCCTCGAGCTCCAGGTGTGAGGCGAGCTCGAAGTGGGCGTGCCCGAGGGACACGTCCGCGTCGCGAGGTCTCGACCGTTCAACGACTTCTTCCGGCGAAAGCGCGAATCGACTCGCCGCGCCCTTCTCCACCCAATCGCGCAGCGCCCGGTGGTAGGCGTCGGTGTCGACCGGGATCTTCGCCGCCTCCTCCAGCATCTCGCCGAAGCGCCCCGGAATCCCGGAGCTTGAGCCGAGCCTGGGCATCCCGTCGCTGGGCGGTGCCGGCGCTGCCTCCGCCGGCCGGACGATCGTGCCCGACTCGTCGATCCAGACCGAACTGGGGATGTTGATCACGCCGAAGAGCCGGGCCAGCAGGTGATGCCGGTCGACAAGGGAGGGGTGCTTCGGCTCAGCGGCCTCGATGAACCGGCCGCAGCCTTCAGCCCCCAGCGTGTCGAGACCGACCGTGACCAGTTCGAAGCCCTGAGGATGAAGCTCGTCGCGCAACGCCTGCCACCCGGGCAGGTGGGCCGAGCAGCCTCAGTAGGGCGCCCAGGCGTAGACGACGACCTTCTGCCCGCGCAGACTGGACAATCGAAACGGCTTCCCGTCCAGATCGGGCAGTTCGAAGTCGGCGTCCTCGGCCGACACCAGGGCTCGTGAGCCGATCGACTCTGGGCCCACGGCCCACACACGTTGCTCCTCGTCGTGAACGACGGGGAGACCGATGGACTCGGCAACGGCAACCGCGTCCACCTGGCTCGACGACGCCGGGGCACGGTCGAAGAGGGGCACGCACGCTGAGCCCTTGCACGCGCCCTCGGGCTTCAACTGCCAGCCCGTGCCGTCCTCGAATTCCGCTCTGGACACCTTCTTCTCTGTGAGGATCATGCGTCGAGTGTAGCTCCGGAACAAACCCCGCCCGCGGCCTGTTAGTTTCAACCCATGCCCTACTCAGCCTCACGCGGCCCGACGGAACGGCCGCGGATCGCCACCGCAGCGGGCCTGATGGTCCTCGCCGGGCTCGCCTTCCTGCTGGCTGCCCGGTGGCAGGGAAACGTGCTCCAGGCGGACAGCCGCGGAGAGCCCAGGCCGGTAGCGCCGAGCGCCGGGCTCCTGCCCGAGGAACGCTCAACCGTCGAACTGTTCCGGCGGGCGTCGCCGTCCGTCGTCAACATCACGACCGTGACGAACCGCCGCAACCTCTTCTCTCGCCGCATCGACCGCGTTCCGGAAGGTAGCGGCACCGGCTTCATCTGGGATGCACAGGGTCACGTCGTGACCAACTTCCACGTCCTGCTCAGTGGCCACGAGGCCGTGGTCACTCTGGACGATCAGAGCACCTGGCCGGCCAAGGTTGTGGGTCAGGATCCGCACGTCGATCTCGCCGTCCTCAAGATCGAGGCCCCGGTGGAAAAGCTGCGACCGCTGGCAGTCGGCACCTCGCGCGACCTCGAGGTAGGCCAATCCGTCCTCGCGATCGGCAATCCGTTCGGACTCGACCACACGCTGACCACGGGCGTCATCAGCGCACTCGACCGCGAAGTACCCTCGCTCACCAAACGCCTGATCCGCGGCGCAATCCAGACCGACGCGGCCATCAATCCCGGAAACTCTGGCGGGCCGCTGCTGGACTCCAGCGGACGGCTGATCGGCGTGAACACGCAGATCGTCCCGTCGGCAGCCGGCGCATGGGCAGGCATCGGATTCGCCATTCCGGTCGATACCGTGAACTGGGTCGTCCCCGAGCTCATCGCGCACGGCCAGGTCGAACGGCCCCTGATCGGTGTCGAACTGAACGATTCCCTGCTGCGTTCGCGTGGAATCCGGGGAGCGCTGATCACCAGCGTGGTGCCCGGCTCCGGTGCCGAGAGGGCCGGAATGCGGGCAAGCCGGCGCACCCGCGGCGGCATCATCCTCGGCGATCTGATCACCTCCATCGAGGGTCGATCCGTCGCAACGATCAACGACGTCCACACCATTCTGGAGAGCTATCGCGTCGGGGACGTGGTCGCCGTGACCGTTGTACGGGGCGACGGCGAAGAGGAACTGGAAGTCCGGCTCTCCTCTTCGCGCTGACTGCAGATCCTCCTGCGAGCGTACGAACGGCTAACATCCGGCGCCGACCATGCGCCAGCACGACTTCCTGCCGGCAGCGGCACTTGCCGCCACCCTTCTGACGTTCATCCCTGACGTCCCGGTCGCCGAAGCACAGTCGGCGCCCGAACCGGAACGCGGCGACATCGTCCCGGTCACGGACGCCATGCTCCAGAACCCGAGCGACGACGACTGGCTGATGTGGCGCCGGACGCTCGACGGCTGGGGCTACAGCCCGCTCGACCAGATCACGCCCGAGAACGTCGACGACCTGCGGCTGGTCTGGTCCCGCGGCATGAGCGAGGGCCGCCAGCAGGGGACGCCGCTCGTCTACGACGGCGTGATGTACATGCCGAACCCCATCGACGTCATCCAGGCCATCGACGCGGTGACCGGAGACCTCATCTGGGAGTACCGTCGCGAGCACCCGGACAACATCCTCCAGCAAGTCGGCGGCCTCGCCGCGAACAACCGCAACATCGCGATCCACGGCGGCCTGATCATCGACACCAGCGTCGACAACTTCGTCTTCGCGCTCGATGCCGTGACGGGCGAGCTGGTCTGGGAGACGATGATCCTCGACTACAAGACGCAGCCGGCAATGCAGAGCTCCGGCCCTATCATCGCCGACGGCAAGGTGATCTCGGGCCGAAGCTGCCTGCCCCGCGGCGGGCCCGACTCCTGCGTCATCGTCGCCCACGACGCGGAGACCGGCGCCGAACTCTGGCGCCGCCGCACGGTCCCGGCGCCGGGAGAGCCGGGCGACGAAACCTGGGGCGACATCCCGTTCGAGGACCGCACTCACGTCGGCACCTGGATGGTGCCGAGCTACGACCCGGGCCTGGAGCTCATCTACATCGGCACCTCGGTGACCTCGCCGGCGCCGAAGTTCCTGCTCGGCGGCCGCGACCTCCGGCACCTGTACCACAACTCGACGCTCGCGCTCGACGCGAACACCGGCGAGATCGCCTGGCACTACCAGCATCTCAACGACCACTGGGACCTTGACCATCCCTTCGAGCGCATGCTCGTCGACACCGTCACGGCCCCCGACAAGGGCGAAGTCGACTGGATCAACCCCCGCCTCGAACCGGGCGAGACGCGCAAGGTGATCACCGGCGTCCCCGGCAAGACGGGCATCGTCTACACCCTCGACCGCGAGACTGGCGAGTTCCTCTGGGCGCGGCCAACCATCCCCCAGAACGTGATCGCCGAGATCGACGGCGCCACCGGCGCGGTCACCGAGAACACCGAGGTGGTGTTCCGGGAACTCGGTCAGTCGGTCCACGTCTGCCCGACCTACATCGGCGGCAAGGACTGGCAGGCGGGCGCCTACAGCCCGCTGACGAACGCGATGTACGTGCCGATGCGCAACACCTGCGCCCGAATGACCGCCAACCGCGCCGCCCGGCTGGCGATCTACGCCCTGGATGCGGAACACGAGATCGCCCCCGGCACCGACCTGAGCGGCTCCATCCACGCCGTGTCCGCCGAGACGGGCAAGTCGCTCTGGACCTACGAGCAGCGGGCAGGGCTGATGTCCCTGTTCGTGACCGGCGGCGGCCTGGTCTTCGTCGGCGACGGCAACGGCCGGTTCCGCGCCCTCGACGACGAGACCGGCGAGATTCTCTGGGAGATCAACCTCGGCTCGCCGGTCACCGGCTTCCCGATCACCTACGCGGTAGACGGCCGCCAGTACGTCGCGGCCAGCACGGGCAGCCGGTCGGCTGCCCTGCTGTCCGGACTCACGCCGGAGCTGCGGCCCAGCTCGGGCAACAACCTGTTCGTGTTCGCGCTGCCATGACACTCAACAGACGGCAAGAAGGTACGGCACCATGGCCGGATACGCGATCATCAGTGTCGAAGTGAGAGACGAAGCAGCCTAAACCGCGCTCTGGAGCAAGTGCCGGCGGTCGCCGAGGCCCACGGCGGCCGCTACTTGGTGCGCGGCGGCGCCAGGAGGGTCGGCCGATCGCACCTCAACCGCCAAGATGGCCGCCAATCAACTGCGCCTCCACTTCTCCTCCTTCGCCTACGTCCTCCTCGCCGCGTTCCGACGGCTCGGTCTCGCGGACACCCGGCCGAGCAGTGCGCGGGCTTTTCCGCTCAGGGATTGGGCGGCCGCGGCCGATTCGCCTTCAAGTCCCGGCTGGCGACGGCCTCGTCGAGGTTTCCGAGCTGGGGCGCTGGATCCTCGTCGCACGGAGGGGAGATCAGCGTTCGCCAGGCCGTGACGGCGGCGACGATGGCGGCCGCGGTGAGCAGGGCGAGCAGAACGGACCTGCGCGGACGCATGGAGGAACCTCCCCTGACCGCGAGGAAGGGGCCGTTCTCGACCTCGGTTACGGGCGCCAGGAAGCGATAACCGAGCCGCGGCAGCGTTTCGATGAAGCGGGGCCTTTCTGCGCTGTCGTTGAGCGCGGAACGAATCCGCTTGACGCAGGTGTTCGTGCTCTGGTCGAACTCGACGTGGACCTCGTTGGGCCAGAGATGGCGCCTCACTCTCTCGCGTGAAACCACGTCGCCGCTGTTCTCCAGCAGCAACTCCAGCAGTCTGGCGGGCTGTGGCTGGAGCCTGACGGCCCCGTCGGGGCCCTTGAGCTCACAAGCGTTGGGGTCGAACTCGAAACAGCCGAATCGCAAGCGACGGGACCGGGCCGGCTCACGGGGGCTTCGGCTGACGTTTGGTGGTCGCATGAACCGGAGTTTCGCACGCATGATCGTGTCGCGGGAATGAAAGAGCTGTCCACTGGAAGATGAGCC
>JAAXHG010000030.1 GCA_012270995.1 Vicinamibacteraceae bacterium
GCCGACCGAATCCCGCTGGGGCCGCCATCGCGCCATCCGGCGCGATGGCGTCCCCAACGGGATTCGAACCCGTGTTGCCAGCTTGAAAGGCTGGAGTCCTGACCTGGCTAGACGATGGGGACGCGGATTCGGGCCGTGGCTGCGGTGCCGACCGCTGTCGAGCCGCGGAGTATACCGCTCAGAACCAGAACCGCGCCGACAGCGTGATGTCCCTCCCCGGCAGGGGCGCGAACGTCTTCAGGAGGGACGTATGCACCCGGGCTTCCTCGTCGGTCAGGTTCCGCCCCCGCAGCAACACGTCGAAGATCTGGTTCTTCAGCGTGAAGCGCCGGCCGACGTGGGCGTTCAGCATCGTGTAGCCGTCGGTCGGCGTCTCCTGCTCAGCGACATCGTTCTGGTCGTCGACCCACCGCCACTCGACCGCTGCCCGCCAGTCGTGGCCGTAGTAGTGGAGGCCGGCGCCCAGGCTCAGGGGCGGGATTCTCGGCAGGTTGCCGCCTTCGTCGAACTCGGCGTCGACCGTGTCGCCCAGGATCTCCATGTGCAGGTCATGCCCGTTCCAATCCGCCAGCTCGATCCGCGCGTGGAGCTCGGCGCCGCTCATCGTCGCGTCGGCCTGACTGTAGATGGTGACCGGGAAGCCCGCGAGCTCCGTGCCGGTGAACGCGTGGTAGATGAAGTCCTGGAAGTCCTGCCGGAACAGCGTCAGCTTGCCCTGGATGACTCCTTCCTCCTTGCGCAGCGTGAGGTCGAGGCCGGCGCCGACTTCCTGGTGCAGATCGGGATCGCCGATGTCGAAGGTCCGGGTGGGTATGTGAGCGCCGTACGAGAACAGTTCTCCCGGGCTGGGGAGACGAACTGAGCGGGTGGCGGACAGACCGAGGTTCCAGGCCTCGCTGGCCGTCCAGACCATGCCGGCCGACGCGGAGACGCCCTCGTCGTCGGCCCACTCCGGTTCGTTCATCGGAATGTGCTCGGCCTGCTCGACGCGGGCGCCGAACTGCCAGCGAACCGAGCCCCTTTCGATCTCCTGGGAGGTGAAGACGGCCCAGGTGTTCGATTGAGTCGGCGGGATGAAGGCCTCGGCGCCGACCGCGGCGAGTTCGCGGTTCACATGCTGGAACCCGAAGCTGCCCCGGCTTCCGGCCTGCTCGCGCCGGAACAACTCGACCCGCGTCTCCAGCAGGTCGTTTGTGTACTGGACGCCGGTGTGGCCGCTTTCGAACTCGACGTGTTCGTAGTCCGTTCCTGAGATCTGCACTTCGAGCCTCTCGAAGGCGGGCCCGGACAGATAGACGCTGGATCGGAGGTCGAGGCGCTGCTGCTTCATGTCCAGGCGAATGTCGCCGTCTTCATGGTGCTCTTCTTCCTCGTCGTGGTCGTCGTGGTCCTCGTCCTCGTGGCCGTGATCGTCGTGGTCTTCGTCCTCCTCGCTGTGGTCGTCGTGATCGTCGTGCTCTTCGCCGTGACCGTGATCGTGCCCCGCGTGGCTGTGGGCGCCGGGGGGAATGCCGTAGTCCGTGCGGAAACCGCTGAACGAGACGCCCAGGAAACCGCGGTCGCCGAAGAAGCGGGTGAAGCCGAACCGGCCGCTCTCGGTCATGAGGTCCGTGTTCGGGACGATGCCGAAGCTGTCTTCCTCTTCATGGTCGTCGTGGTCGTCGTGGTCGTCATGGTCCTCGTGGTCGTCATGGTTGTCGTGGTCCTCGTCCTCGTGGCCGTGGTCGTCATGGTCGCCGTGTTCGTCCTCGAGGCGGGCGTAGCCCGGGATCCCGTACGGATCGGTCTGCCGGCTGACGGCCCCGAGGTGCCAGGCCCATTCGCCGCCGCCGCCGCCCAGCTGGAGCGCGCCCGTCCTCTCGCCGGCAACCGAACCCCCGACCAGGTCGATCCTGCCGCCAAGGGTCTTTGCCGCCCGGTTGGCTGGAATGCGACCGTCGACGACGTTCACGGCGCCGCCGATGGCGCCCGAGCCGTAGCGGAGCGTGGCCGGGCCTCTCAGCACTTCGATCTGCTCGGCCAGGAGCGGGTCGGACGTGACCGCGTGATCGGCGCTCTCCACGGAAACGTCGCCGGTTCCCATGCCGCCGTTGAGCACCCGAACCCGGGCGCTCGACAGGCCGCGGATGATCGGCCGCGCGGCTCCCGGCACGAACGCCGTCGAGGACAGGCCCGGTTCTCCCGAGAGCGTCTCGCCCAGCGTCGCCCCCATGCGCAGTTGCAGGTCGGCGCCGCCGAGAACGGAGATGGCGTTCGGCAGTTCGGACTCGTTCCGGAGACCGCCGGAGGCGGTGACGACGATCTCGTCGAAGTGGGTGAAGTGATCGTACTCCAGTTCGACGGTCGTCTCGCGGCCGGCCGAGACGGCGACCGGCTGGCTGGTGACGCCGACCGACGGGATGTCGACGATCAGGAGATACGTGCCGGGAGGCACGGCGTCGAAACGAAACGTCCCGTCCGCGGCCACCGAGGCGCTGAGGGACAACTCGGAGAGTCGGGCGACGGCGAGCGAGATGCCGGCCTCGCCGGGGCTCCTGACCGTTCCGGCGACGGACCCCGTCGCCTGACCGTTGGCTGTTGGGGGACTCAGAAGGAGGGCAAGGGCGCAGAGAGCGGCGCCCGTCACTGCCTGGCGCCAGCGGGGCCGGCGCCGTGGATGGGAGTTCGAAGAGGTCGTGTAGGTAGCGAGCATGGTCTTGAGTTCCTGCGTGGTTCAGTCCGAGTCGGAGGCCCCTCCGGGTCGGAGGCCCCTCCGGGTCAAGGGAAGTTGCGTGGGGCTGGCTGCGGACTCGCGGCGGTGGCGGCGCGCCGAACTCTTCGGCCGCGCGAATGCCGCGACTTCGTTGGGGTCAGCTACGGCGTCGTCGCCGTCGCCCCGAAGCGGGACGGGTGACGCCTGGTCTGCTTTCTGGAGGCTCCGACGCTTCGCGCTTGGCGAGGTCGGAGACGCTGTCGACTCAGCCTGGGGGCGGGCCGCGAGCGGCCTGCCGTCTGGGTGCGCCGCGCCTGGCGCCGCCCTCGTTCTCGGGCCTTGCCGCGGCCGAATCGTCGTCGAGGGGCCTCGCGACGGAACTCCGTGCGACCTCGGCCGTCTTCGAGCATCCGAGCCGGCAGGCGACGCAGGAGTGTTCGTGCGGCGCCGAGGCGTTGCCGAGGCTGGCGTGGTTCGTGGCCCCCGTGGCCTCGGCTTCGTGGTCGACCGTGCACCAGACGTTGCTCGCCGCCGGCGCGTCGTGATCGTGGCAGCCCGCGTCCCAAGCGCCCGTGACGAGCGTGGCGATCGTCAGCCCGAGGGCGTTGACGATGGCCAGGAGGTTGCGCCGTGGAACGCTACGCGTGAGTTGCTCGTCGCAAGCTCCTGGCGAGGTGGGGGCTGGGGCCAAACGGCGAGCCCGCGAACGGCTTCGCGGCTCGAGTGGCGAGTGGGAACGGTGCGGCACGGAGAGGTTCATGGGTTACTGGTGTGTGTTGGCGCCGCGACTGAGAGCTGCATCGGCATAGCGCTCGTGCGACGGTCTGGCTGCGCGCTGTCGGAAGCGAAGGGGGCTGTCCGGCGGTTGGGGCGCCGGACAGTCCTGGCTAGGGTCTGCTTCGAACCCGGATCTAGAACCAGAACCGGGCGGAGAGCGTCACGTCCCTGCCGGGCAGGGCCGCGAAGTTCTTCAGGAACGAGGTATGCACGCGCGCTTCCTCGTCCGTCAGGTTGCGGCCTCGCAGCAGCACGTCGAGGATCTGGTTTCCGAGGATGAAGCGCCGCCCGACGTGGGCGTTCAACAGCGTGTAGCCTTCGGTTGGGGTCTCCAGTTCCGCGACGTCGTTCTGGTCGTCGATCCAGCGACCTTCCACTGCGGCGCGCCAGTGGTGGCCATGGTAGTGGAGGCCGGCGCCGAAGCTCATCGGCGGAATCCGCGGCAGGTTGCCGCCCGCGTCCAGTTCGGCGTCGACGGTGTCCGCGATCGCCTGGATGTGCAGGTGGTGGTCGTTCCGGTCGAGCAGCTCCAGCCGGAGCCGGAGTTCGGCGCCCTCGGTGGTGGCGTCGGCCTGGTTGTAGCGGAGGACGGCGATCTCGTCTTCCTCTTCGCCGGTGAACTGCTGGTAGATGAAGTCGCTGAAGCTCTGGCGGAAGAGCGTCAGCTCGCCGGTCAGCAGTCCTTGGGTCTTGCGCAGCGACACGTCGAACCCGGCGCCGACCTCGTTGCCGAGGTTCGGGTCGCCGATCTCGTAGCTCAGGGTGGCGACGTGCAGACCGTCGGAATAGAGCTCCTCCGACGTGGGCAGGCGGACCGACCGGGCGACCGATACGCCGAGCGTCCAGTCGGAGTCGGCGTCCCAGACCAGGCCCGCCGAAGCGGACACGCCGTCGTGCGAGGTGTCGAGAGAGCTCACCGGATCGTGGTCTAGCTGCTCGAAGCGGGCCCCGAACTGCCACCGGACGGGGCCAGCCTCGATCTCCTGGGAGGTGAAGAGCGCCCATCCCCGGGACTGCGTGGGGGGAACGAAGGCTTCCTCGCCGAAGGCGGCGAGATCGCGGTTCGAGTACTGGAGGCCGACGGAGCCGCGGCTCTTGCCCCGCTCGCGCTGGAACATCTCGAGCCGGGTCTCGAAGTACTCGTTGAAGAACGTCGTGCCGGGGTCGGGACCTTCGAGTTCGACGTGCTCGTAGTCGGTTCCCGTCATCCGGATCTCGACGCGCTGGAAGGCGCCGACCGCCGGCAGGGCCTCGGCCCGCAGGTCCACGCGGCGCTGCTTCATGTCGACGCGGATCGGGAGTTCCTCTTCTTCCCCGTGCTCATCGTGGTCCTCGTCGTCGTGGTCCTCATCCTCATGGTCCTCGTCGTCGTGGTCCTCGTCGTCATGGTCCTCGTCGTCGTGGTCTTCGTCCTCGTGGTCGTGCTCATCCTCGTGTTCGTGATGGGCGTGAGCGCCGGGCGGGAGCCCGTAGTTCGTGTCGAAACCGCTGACCGAGACGCCGATCGAGCCGCGGTCGCCGAAGAAGCGCGTGAAGCCGAAGCGACCGCTCTCGGTCATCAGATCCGTGTTCGGGACCATCCCGAAGGTGTTCTCTTCCTCGTGTTCGTCGTGGTCATGTTCGTCGTGATCCTCGTCGTCGTGATCCTCGTCGTCATGATCCTCGTCGTCGTGGTCTTCGTCGTCGTGGTCTTCGTCGTCGTGATCCTCGTCGTCGTGGTCTTCGTCATGGTCGTCGTGCTCCTCCTCGACGCGGGCGTAGCCGGGGATCTCGTAAGGATCGGTCTCCCGGCTGACGGCCCCGAGGTGCCAGGCCCATTCACCGCCGCCGCCGCCCAGATGGATCGCGCCCATGCGCTCGTCGGCGTTGGA
This sequence comes from Vicinamibacteraceae bacterium, assembly GCA_012270995.1. Classification (GTDB taxonomy): domain Bacteria; phylum Acidobacteriota; class Thermoanaerobaculia; order Multivoradales; family Multivoraceae; genus Multivorans. Next base: position 5,341 of record JAAXHG010000030.1, read on the forward strand.
ACCGCCGCGAAGGTCGATCGTGCCCTTCAGCGCGCTGACCGGCTTCTCGGTCGGAATCCGACCATCGACGATGTTGACCGCGCCGCCGATGGCCTCCGAACCGAAGCGGAGCGTGGCGGGCCCGCGGAGCACCTCGATTTGTTCCGCATGCGCCGGTTCGAAGGTCACGGCGTGGTCGGCGCTGACGACGGAGGCGTCGCCGGTGTCGAGTCCGTCTTCCATGACGCGGATCCGGGCGCCGGTCAGGCCGCGAATGATCGGCCGGCCGGCGCCGGGGACGAACGCCGTGGAGAACACGCCGGGTTCGTTCTCGAGCGTTTCGCCCAAGGTGGCGCCGAGACGCAGTTGCAGGTCCGGGCCGGACAGCACGGAGACGGGATTCGCCAGTTCGGAGGCGCGGCGCCGGTCGCCGGTCGCGGTGACCACGACCTCGTCGAAGTGCGTTCCGTGACGCATTTCGAGCTGGACATCCACCTCGTCGCCGCCTGCCACGGTGACGGTTTCGCTCGCCGTGCCGAAGGCGGGAATCTCGACGACGACGAGATGGGTGCCAGCCGGCACTTCGTCGAACCGGAACGCGCCGTCCGTGGACACCGCGGCGCTGATGCCGAGCGCGGGAATGCGGGCCACGGCGAGAACGATTCTCTCGCCGTGCGTCTCTACGGAGCCGGCGACGGAACCGGTTTCCTGGGCGGCGGCCGTTGCTGGAATGAGGAGTAGGGCGAGGGCACAGAGAATGGCGCCCGTCACCGCCTGACGCGGGTGGTGCCGGCGTCGCGGATGGGAGTCTGAGGCCTTGGTGTGGTTGGCGAGCATGGTTTGGAGTCCTGGGTCGTTCAGTCCGAGTCGAAGGGTGTTGTGGCGCTGGCTGCGGAATCAGCCGCGGTGGGAGCGCGCCGAATCGTCGGCGGGGCGATACGGCGACTCCGTCGGATCAGCCAGGGCTGATCGCGTCGTCGTCGCCATGGTCCCCCGGCGAGGGAGGGCTCCGACGCCTCGCGCTCAGCGCGGATCGGAGACGTGTCGACTCAGGCCAGCGGCGGCCCGCGCGCGGTGTGCCGCCAACGCTCGCCACGGCCCGGGCCGGGCCCGTGATCGGATCCCGGCGCGGTCGAGGAATGGTCCAGCGGCCTGGCGATCGAGGCCTTGCGAGCCTCGATGGTCTTCGTGCGGCCCAGTTTGCATGCGACGCAGGAGTGGTCGTGCGGCGCCGCGGCCCGACCGAGCGTGGAACCACCGGCGATGCCGGAGGTCTCCGTCTCGTGGTCGACCACGCAGTAGGCGGCGCTTGCCGCGATCACATCGTGCTCGTGGCCACTCAGATCCCAGGCTCCAGTGAGCAGGGTGACGGTCGTCAGCGCGAGAGCGTTGACGAGAGCGAGTGGCGAACCAGCCCAGCGCAACATCGGCGATGGAGGTTAGCAGAGCCGCTCGGCCGGCGCCGCACATTGGGTGCGCCGGCTTGCGCCGGCCTTGGCCGGTGTCCGCCCCGCAGCCGCCTGGCCGTGCGCTACGCTTCATCGGTTCACCTCCCGATCACGGTCCGAGGACAGGATATGGCAGCAGAAGAGGTTCGCTACGAACGACGCGGCCCGGTCGCGGTGCTGACGCTGGACCGCGCCCGCTACCACAACGCGCAGAGCTGGAAGCTGCTCGACGACCTCGACCGGCAACTCGATCGGGCGATGGCCGACGACGACGTCCGAGTCGTCGTGCTGAAAGGCGACGGCAAGCACTTCTCGTCCGGGCACGATCTCGGTACGCCAGAGCAGCAGGCGGACATCGAGGCGCGGGGGTTGACCCAGTGGGTCGGCATGGACTGGTACGAGGCGTTCCGCTGGTACAACCTGGACAACACGGTCAAGTGGCGCAACCTGCCCAAGCCGACGATCGCGATGGTGCATGGCTACTGCATCTTCGGCGGCTGGATGATCGCGGCGGCGATGGACCTCATCTTCGCGGCGCCCAGTGCCCGCTTCCTGGCCAGCCTGTTCGAGACCTTCACCGTGCCCTGGGACATCCATCCCCGCAAGGCGAAGGAGCTGCTGTTCGAGAGCCGCTTCATCGACGGGGAGGAGGCGCGGGAACTCGGTCTGGTCAACCGGGTCTACGCGGAGGACGAACTGGAACGCGAGACGATGGCCTGCGCCGAACGGATCGCCGAGAACGACCCGGCCGTGCTGCGCCTCGGCAAGCTCGCCGTGAACAAGGCCCAGGACGCGATGGGCTACAGCGCGAACGTCGAGGCGGCGTTCGCGGACTACCTGGTAGTGCGGGAGATTCGGGGCAGTTCCAGCCGGGTCGAGGGTAACCGCCGCCTGGTCGGCGTCGACCTGGCGCTGCGAGGCCAGCGCGGCGGTCGCGCCGGGCAGACGCCGGTGAACGCGGCCGACGCTTCGGAAGCGAGGGAGGACGCATGAGAGCGATTCGTATCGGCTGGGCCCTGTCGCTGTGCCTGAGTGTGGCCGCCACGGCGGCGGCACAGGACGGCGACGGCACGCGGATGTACAACACCGCCAAGCAGAAGCTGATGAGCGGCGAGGGGATCGTCGGCGTCAGCATCTCCTCGCCTGATCCGGATAGCTACTGCGCGGCCGCGAACGCCGGTTTCGATTTCACCTGGATCGAGATGCAGCACAGCCCGCTGACCTACCAGGACGTGGCGCGGATGCTCTGGGCCTGCCGGGACGCCTCCGCCATCCCGTTCATCCGCGTGCCCGACGCGACCGAGGGCGACATCCAGAAGGCGGTGGACCTTGGCGCGCTCGGCATCGTCGTGCCGATGGTGCGCACGGCCGAGAAGATGGAGCGGGCAGTGCGCTTCGCCAAGTTCCCGCCCGAGGGCCGGCGTAGCCTGGGCGGCGGTCAGTACGGTGCGCTCTGGGGCCGCGACTACCGGGCCACGGCGAACGAGAACATCCTGATCGTGGCGATGATCGAGTCGCCGGCCGGGGTCGAGGCGGTCGAGGAAATCGCGGCCGTGCCCGGCGTCGACGTCGTGTTCGCGGCCTCGACCGACCTCTACAGTTTCTCCGGCAAGCGCCAGGGCGAGCCGGAGTACGAGGCGATGGTCGACCGGATCCGCGACGCGGTGCTCGGCGCCGGCCTCAAGCTGGGCGGTCCGCTGGCCTGGCGGGACCGCGAGGGCTTCAGCTTCTTCCAGGCGCCGGGGGTCGGCAACCTGATCCGCCGCGGGGCGCAGGCGCTCCTGGAGGAGGCGGCCTCAGGCGTCGCCGAGATCGAGGGCTCGGAAGAGCAATAGAGCCGCCTCAGGTGTGCGGGCCCTGGCCGCCGTCGACGTCGATCACCGCTCCGTTGACGTAGGAGGCGGCTTCGGAACACAGGAAGACGATCATGTTGGCCACCTCCTCGGAGGTTCCGTAGCGGCCCACCGGCACGCTCTTGCCGTTGTTCTTGATCACGTCCTCCCAGTCGCCGCCGCGCGCGTTCGCGATCTCCTTCGCGGCCCGTTCCCACATCGCGGTGTGGATCAGGCCGGGCAGGACGGAGTTGAACAGCACGTTGTCGCGGCCGTACTTCTTGGACAGGGCCTTGCCGGTGGCGACCATGGCCGCCTTCGAGGCGCCGTAGTCGATCAGCGCGGGGCCCGGATACTTGGCGGCTCCGCTCGCGATCATGACGACGCGCCCCCACTTCTGCTTGCGCATCCCGGGCAGGCAGAGACGGGTGCTGCGCACCGCCGACAGCAGGTTGAGCCGGAACAGTTCTTCCCAGTCGTCGTCGGTCATGTAGAGGAAGTTGCGCGACGGCGAAGCGCCGACGTTGTTGACCAGGATGTCGACCGTGCCGCCGGCGAGTACGGCCTCGAAGAAGGCGTCGATCGAGGCGCGGTCAGCCATGTCGGCGACGTACCCGTGGGCGCTGCCGTCGCCCGATTGCGGCTCGTAGCCGTCGAGTTCGTTCACGGCGTCTTCGCTACGGGCGCAGAACGCGACTTCCGCGCCGTGGTCCGCAAGCAGACGGACGGCGGCGGCGCCGATGCCGAGGCTGGCGCCGGTGACGACGGCCCGGCGGCCGGTCAGGTTCAGGTCGATCATCGCTGGGTCCCCCCGAAGGCTGAATGGTGAGGGCCGAGTGTATTGCGCGCTCGCCCGGATGGTGACGGTTGCTATGCTCCACGTCCTTTCGAACCGGGACGAAATGACGAAACGACGCCAACGGAACCGATGGCGGCGGGCGGTATGGCTCGCCGGTTTCGTGCTGGTCTTGCCGGCGCCTACCTGGGCGCAGGACGACGCGATCGCGCGCCACTACGACGGCAACCCGGACATCAACGGCGTCTGGCAGGCGATCAACACGGCTCACTGGAACCTGGAGGACCACAACGCGGTCGGTGGACCGGCGGAGTACGGCGTTCTCACCACGACGCCGCCCGGCCAGGGCGTAGTCGTCGGTGGCGAGATTCCCTACCAGGACTGGGCTCGCGAGCAGCAGCGGAAGAACTTCGAGAACCGCTGGCGCGAGGACCCCGAGGCGAAGTGCTATCTGCCCGGGGTGCCGCGGGCGACCTACATGCCGTTCCCGTTCCAGATCCTCCAGGGCACGACCCACATCATGATCGTCTACGGCTTCGCCGAGGCGAACCGGACGATCCACATGGACAAGGAGAATCCGGAACCGGCGCCGATCGACAGTTGGATGGGCCGTTCACACGGACGCTGGGAAGACGGCGCGCTGGTCGTCGAGGCCGCCGGCTTCACCGGTCAGGCTTGGTTCGACCGTGCGGGCAATTTCGCCAGCGACACGTTGCGCGTAACCGAGCGCTACACGCCCAACGGCCCCAACACGATGACCTACGAGGCGACGCTCGAGGACCCCAACGTCTTCACACGTCCCTGGACGATCCGCATGCCGCTCTACCGCCGCCTGGAGGAGAACGTCCGGGTGCTGGAGTACAAGTGTGTCGAGTTTTCCGAGGAGCTGCTGTATGGCCACCTACGCCGACGCGAAGAAACCCCGACCGGTGACGATCCTTAGCGCTTCGACCGTTGCCGCCGCGCTGGTGCTGGGACTGACCGCGGTCCCCGCGGGTGCGGGCGACGTGACCGTGCAACTGACCACGTCCGCGCGCAGCGAGGCGGTCAAGTGGTACGGGCGGCACCTGGATTGCGAGCCGATCGAGGGCCGCGCCGAGGCGATCGACTGCGGCAACGCGGTGATCGAGTTCCGGCAGGGCCCGATCATGGGTGCCAGCCAGGGCACCGGGATCGACCACATCGGCTTTTCGTTCGCCGATCTGGAGGAGAAGATGGCCTCGCTGGAGGCGGTCGGCGTGCGCGGCTCCGGAGTTCGCCTCCAGCGCTACGACGACGGTTCGACTCTCCGCGAAGAGCCCGGTCTGTTCAAGGTCGGGCGCATTTTCGATCCCTGGGGTACGCGGATCGAGGTCGTCGAAGACCTGGACACGCTGGGCTTCCACCACGTCCACCTGAGCGCGAGCGATCCGGAGCGCACCCTCGGCTGGTACCGGGAGACGTTCGGCGGCGTGCCGGCGAGCCTGCGCGGGGTGCAGGATGGTCTTCGCTTCGGCGAGGTCTGGCTGTTCGCCTCGGAACACCCCGAGGGCCAGCCCGCGCCGAGCGCCGGCCGGGCGATCGACCACCTCGCCTTCGAGGTCGCCGACCTCGATACGGCGGCGGTCGGTCTGCGCGACCGTGGTGTCCGCTTCTCGCTGGATCCCGAGCGGCCGGCGGGAGGCCGTTCCGATGCGAAGCGCGGTTTCGTCTCCGCTCCCGACAGCGTGCGCGTGGCGGTGATCGAGCCGGGCTGGCAGGGCGTCGACGCCGACTTCGGATCGGATGCCGACGAGGTTGCCTCGGCCGAGCCGTACGTCGTACCGCGGACGCCCTGGGGCACACCCGATCTGCAGGGCATGTGGTCCGGCAACAAGGCCCACGGCATTCCGCTCGAACGGCCGGAGGAACTGGCCGACGTCGAGGAACTGACCGCCGAGGAGGCGGCCGCGCGCCGCGAGCGGGGCACTCTGGGGAGCATCTGGGGCTACGAGCGGGAGTGGCGCGACACGACGCTCGGCTACGTCAAGTCGGCGCCGTCGCGGCAGGTGGCGATGGTCGTCGACCCGCCGGACGGTCGGCTGCCGCCCCTGACGGAGGAGGCGCAGGAGCGCCGCCGGAATGCCGCCGCGTCGTTCAGCGACTACGTGAGACGCCGGCCCGCGGGGCCCGAGGACCTGAGCGCCTACGTCCGCTGCATCAGCCGTGGCCTGCCGGGCATGATGATGCCCTCGATCTACAACAATGGCCTGCAGATCAGCCAGAGCCCCGGCTTCGTCGCGATCCAGAAGGAGATGATCCACGAGACCCGGGTCGTGCCGACGGCCGAGCGGGAGCCGCTCGGATCGGGGATCAGGCAGTGGCTCGGCGATTCCCAGGGCCGCTGGGAAGGTGACACCCTGGTGGTGGAAACCACGGGCTTCAACGGCCGCACGAACTATCGCGGCTCGAGCGAGAACATGAAGCTCACCGAGCGCTACACGCGGCTTGGGCCGAACCGGCTCGAGTACCAGTTCACCGTCGAGGATCCGACCGTATGGACCCGGCCTTGGACCGGCCGCTTCGAGTTCGAACTCGACAACGAGCAGTACGAACTCGTCGAGTACGCCTGCCACGAAGGCAACTACGGGATGACGAACATCCTCTCCGGCGCCAGGGCGCGTGACCGTGAAGAGGCCGCGGGCGCGGCGGAGACGGGCTCGGGAGTGCAGTAGGGCCGGAGAGGAGGGGGAACAAGCGGAAACGGCCTCCGAAGGCGCAGCGACACCCGCCGCGGACGCTGTTGGCGTCAGCGACTACCGATGCCTGCGGCCTCCGCGTTGCCGAAGAGTGCCGCTCCTTCCGCGACCGCGGCGTCTCGCAGCCGACGATCCAGGGTAGCCAGGGGCAACCCGCGGCGGCGGGCGACTTCCAGATAGGAGGCATCGTACGCCGTCAGACGATGCTCGCGAGCCAGGTCGAGCACCTTCGCTTCGTCGTGGTCGGCGTCCAGTTCGATGCGCATCTGCGCGAGGTCGAGAAAGACGGCGCGCGTGTCGGCAGCCTCCAGGCGTCCCCGTCGTTCGTTGACCAGAAGCGCGTTCCAGAGTTCGTAGCGCCATAGCCGCGGTGCGACGGCGCCCTGCTCGATGGTCAACCGCAACGCGCGGTGCGCCAGCGGATCGACCTCGTCCGCCAGACACCAGCAAAGCACGATCGAGTTGTCGAGGACGACCGCGCTCAAAACCGGTGGCCTTCGTGGATGGAGGCGATCAGCTCGGCCACGGTCGCCTGCCCGAGGCGCTGGCGGCGTTCCTCGAGGCGGCGAGCCGCCTGGGCTGCGCGTTCACGGTCGTCGGTCTCCACGGGGACGAGCCGGGCGACCGGCCGGCCATGGCGGGTGATCGTCAGAGTTTCCCCCCGAGCGACGCGTTCGAGTAGTCGCGGAAGATGCGTCTTGGCTTCGTAGGCGCCGATCGTCAGCATGGGTGTCTCCAGTTCAGTCCGGTCGATCAGACTAGTCGGAACTTCAGGAGGAGTCAACGTTCCTGCGCGGGGTCCGGCCGGCCGGCGGCGCTCCACCAGACGACCGGTAGCGCCCCGCGCCGGTGGTAGGGTTGCCGTTCCGCCGAGACACAGCAGCAAGCAGGACGATGCCCATGCACACGACGCGATCTCTCGCCCGCGCGGCCCTTCCCGCCTTCGGTTCTACCCTGGCTGCGGCCCTGGTTTTGCTGGCGCCGCCCGAGCCGGCCGCCGCCCACCACGCCTTCGCCGCAGAGTTCGACGCCACGAAGCCGGTTCGGCTACGCGGCAAGGTGACGAAGGTCGAGTGGGTGAACCCGCACGCCTGGATCCACATTGACGTCACCGACGACGACGGCACCGTGACGGCCTGGATGGTCGAGTGCGGCCCACCGGGCGCCTTGGTGCGCCGCGGCTGGAAGAAGAACTCGGTCGCGCCGGGCACCGAGGTCCTGGTCGAGGGCTACCAGGCGATCGACGGAGCGCCCCGGGCGAACGGCCGTGACGTCACGCTGCCGGACGGCCGTCGGCTGTTTGCCGGTTCCTCGGGCACCGGCGCGCCGTACGACAACCGCGAGTCGGGTGAAGGCTAGCGGGTACGAGCGCGGCGGCGCCGTGCCGGACGACCGGGCCCGAGCGCTGGTAACGGAGTTCGCCGAACGCCGCCTTCAACCTGAGTTCGAGAAGCTGCCGGAGGTTCCCGGCGATTCGACGGCCGTGGTGTCAGAGGACCGTGATCGCCTGGGTGGTACCGTTGACGTCCAACCTGCGTACAAGGAGGTGCCGGATGAAGCTTGAACGTGTTCTTCTCCTGAGCCTGGCGGTGCTCCTGGCCGCACCGATGGTCGTTGCCGCGCAGGACGACGTCCCGCGACGGGCCGACGGCAAGCCGGACCTTTCCGGCGCCTACGACGTGGCGACCCTGACGCCCCTGACTCGACCGCGGGAGTTCGGCGACCGGCTGACCCTGACGGACGAGGAGGCGGCGGCGATCGCCCGCCGGAAGGCCGAGATCTACGAGGCGGACTTCAAGCCCAGCGATCCGAATCGCGAAGCGCCGCCGGTGGGCGGCGCGCCGATCTTCGATCCGGGGCTTGAGGTTGCGTCGGGAGGCAGCGGCGGCTACAACGCCTTCTACATGGACCCGGGCGACAACGTGATCAGGATCGACGGCAAGTGGCGGACCTCGATCATCACCGATCCGCCGAACGGCCAGTACCCGGAGATGACGCCTGCCGGCATGGCGCGGGCGGCGGCCCAGTTCGCGGCGTTCGGCCACAAGAACACGGGAACCGCCTGGTGGCTGGAAGAGAACGAGGACGGTTCGGGCCCCTACGACAACATGGAACAGCGACCCCTCCCGGAGCGTTGCCTGCTCGGCTTCAGTTCGACGGGCGGACCGCCGATGCTGCCGGCCCTCTACAACAACCACAAGCGGATCGTGCAGACCGGGAACCACGTGATGATCCTGATCGAGATGGTTCACGACGCCCGCGTCGTGCGCATCGGCGGCGAGCACGCGCCCCCCGAGGAGCGCAGGTGGATGGGCGATTCGATCGGCTGGTGGGAGGGCGACACCCTGGTCGTCGACACGACGAACTTCGGCGAAGAACCGGGTCTGGGGTCGGCGACGAAGGACCTGCACGTCGTGGAGCGCTTCCAGCGCCTTCCGGACGGCAACCTGCTCTACGGTTTTAGGGTCGAGGACCCGAACGTCTGGGAAACGCCCTGGAGCGGCGAGTACGTGTGGCGGTCGACGCCCAATAAGGTCTTCGAGTACGCCTGCCACGAGGGCAACTACGCGCTCGGCAACGTGATGCGCGGCGCCCGGCTGCTGGAGGCTGACGCGATCGCCGCGGCGGGCGGAGGAGAGTAGTCGATCGGCTGGAGCGCCTTTTCCGGGCGGGACCCGTGGCCGCTGTGGCTGAGTCTGCTGCTTCTGGCTTCGGCGCCGGCCGTCCGCGCCGCTGAGCAGCCGCCGAACATCCTCGCCTTCGTCGCCGACGACGCCGGCTGGTCGGACCGGCGCCATCGACTCGCCGCACGATCCGGAGGAGGTCTCCGTGCCGCCGTATCTCGTCGACGACGCCGCGACGCGGGAAGACCTGGCCCTCTACTACGACGAGATTGCCCGCATGGACTTACGAGTCGGCCGGATGCTGGCCGAGCTGGAGCGCCGCGGGCTACGCGACAGCACCCTTGTCGTCTTCCTGAGCGACAACGGGATGCCCTTTCCCCGGGCCAAGGCGACTGCCTACGACGCCGGCATTCGCACGCCGCTCATCGTCTCGTGGCCCGGCGTGACGCCCGCCGGGGTCCGCTATGCGGGGCTGGCCAGCATGATCGATCTCGCTCCGACGCTGCTCGAAGCGGCCGGCGCGGAGACACCGGCGAGCTTCCACGGTTCGAGCTTTGCGGCTGCCCTGACCGACCAGACCGCACCCGGGCGCGGGTACGTGTTCGCGGAGCGCAACTGGCACAACTGCGACGAGCACATCCGAGCCGTGCGAGGCATGCGCTACAAGCTGATTCGCAACGCGTACACGGAGTTACCCCTATGCACGCCGGCCGACGCCTCGCGTAGCGCCTCCTGGTACAGCCTGACCGCGCGCCGCGAGTCAGGGGCGTTGACGCCGGGCCAGGCGCGCCTGTTCGAGGCACCGCGGCCGGTGATCGAGGTCTACGACCTGGAGTCCGACCCGCACGAACTGGTCAACCTGGCCGGCCGGCCGGAAGTGGAGCAGATTGCCCGGCGGTTGAGCCGGGTGCTCGATGCCTGGATCGAGGAGACGGAGGACTTTCCACCGAGTCGGAGGCGGAGGGCGGACAATACCGACCGGATCACGGGCGTGAAGTTCTCGCAGGAGATCCCTCCGCTGGAGCCGTAGCGGGTTCGTTTGACGGATTCCGCCTACGGCGGATGCCGGCCAGGACCCGGGTGGCGCGACTCGCGCCACACGCGAACCACTCCGTGCGCCCGTCATCGGGCGCACGGATGGCAGGCCGGCGCACCGACAGTCGGGCGACACCCCGACTACCGGTCGAGGACCGGCAGCACGATCCGCGACGGATGCTCCGCCGAGTGGTGGACGGCGTTCCGGGCGACCCGCCACTCGCTCTCGTCGTAGTTGTTGCCGCCGGTGTTCAGGTTGCGGTCGTAGCGGGGGAAGTTACTGCTCGAGATCTCGATCCGCAGGCGGTGGCCTGCACCGAACACGTTGGCGGTGGCGAGCGGCCCGAGTCTTGCCTCGTAGACCTCCCCGGCTTCCATGCGGACGTCGCGGTCGAAGCCCTCGCGGTAGCGCATGCGCAGGATCGTGTCGTCGAGGTTGAAGGCGCGGCCGTCGGGGTGGACGTCGACCAGCTTGACCGTGAAATCGGTGTCGGGCGCGTCGGAGGAGACGTGGAGGATCACGTCGATCGATCCGACGACGGCCAGCGGCTCGGCGAACGGTTCGGTCGTGTAGACGAGCACGTCGGCGCGCGCCTCGATTCCGCGCTGGTCGAAGGCGCCGGGCTCGTGTTCGCCCATGCAGCAGAAGGCGCCGCCGTGGGTCGGCACCGGCGAGCCCGGGTCGTAGACGAAGCGGTCGGCCTCGTCCCCGTCGCCGCCGGCGTCCGCCGTCAGCCGGCCGTCGCCGGCGGCGCTGTTCGCGTTGCCGTCGCTGGCGAGGTAGAGGGTCATCGGTTCGACGCCGGCCGGCGGCCAGTTGTCGGCGCTCCGCCACCTGTCCTCGCCCATCAGGAAGTAGCGCACCTTGGCGTAACGGTCTTCAAAGCCGTTCGCCTCCGGCTTCGTGAAGCGGTCGAGGAAGCTCCAGAGCATCTCGTCGAAGCCGAAGTCCGTGTCGCCGAAGTTCCGTTCGCCGACGACGAGCGGGTTCGTCAGCCGGTACATGTTGCAGTGCAGGCTGGGCGCGACGACCATGTACTGGTGCTCGCGTACTTCCGGGTCGGCGTTCTGGCGAGCATGCTGGTAGAGCGCCAGGTTCGGTGACACGGACAGGTCGTACCAGGAGTTGGCCCACAGCGCCGGCACGCCGAACGGTTCGTCGTCGTGGTAGAGGCCGCCCTCGTACCAGGCCGGATCGTCCGGCAGGCGTGCCGCGAACTCCCGGAAGATCCCCTTCGGCCCGCCGACGGACTCCATGATCGTCTGGATGGGGAGATGCCAGAGCGCCCGCTTCCAGTCGACCTGGGGCATCTTCGCGGCCAGGTCGAAGTAGGTCGCCAGCCGCTCCAGGTCCTCACGGCTGGTTTCCGGCGGGAAGGTCGGGCGCTGGGTGTTCTGCTCGCCGAAGAGCCAGACGGCCATCGGAAGCTGGAGCGCGCCGCCGCGGTACAAGTTCCCCTGTTCGTAGAAGGGCCCCATACGGCCGATGCCGGCACCCTGGCCCATCGGCACGGCGGCGGCGTGGGCGGGATGCCGCATCGCCGCCAAGCCCATCTGCCACTCCGCGGTCGACGAGCAGCCGAGCGTGGCGACCTTGCCGTTGGACCACGGCTGGTTGGTGATCCAGGTCAGCGCGTCGTAGCCGTCCGTGCGCGGCCGGCCGAGGATCTCCCAGTCGCCCTCCGAGAAGAACTTGCCGCGCTCGTTCTGGACCACGAAGGCGTAGCCGCGCTCGACCGCGTCGAGGCCGAACTTGAGCAGCGCGCTCGGCCGTTCCAGGTTCGGCGGCGGCAATGCACTGAAGTTGTAGGGCGTGCGCCAGAAGATCGCCGGCACGGGGTCCTGGGCTTCCCGTGGCCTGTAGATTTCGGTGGCGAGGCGGACGCCGTCGCGCATCGGTACCATGACCATCCGATCGACTTCGGCGAGACGGTGGAGGTCGGCCCGGCGCACCGGGTCGGGCGTCCGGTGGATTTGGCCGAGGACCGGAGAGGCGACCAGGGCGAGGGAGGCAGCGACCGGCAGCAGCCTGATGACCGTTCGAATGTGGCGCATGATGACCTTCTCCTGGGGGGATGAGTCGAGTCCGGAAGCCGGCGCTTCGCGCCGGATGCCGGCGGGGACACCGGCGCACCCGGTTCCTGCCGCGCAGGCCTCCAGCCGCGTCGCTCCTCTCGTTCTTGCGCTGGGCATTCTGCCAGTTGCTGCCGCTGGGGATTCGGCGGTCGGCGATCCCAGGCGCGTCGCCGTGCTCGTCGCCGACGTCGATGACGAGCGGATCGACATGGTGGACGATGCGGTCTCGTTCTGGAACGAGACCGTCTTCGATCTCGGGCTGGCCGCGCCGTTCTCGAATCCGGGGCGCGAAGCTCCGCCGGAAGGACTGCGGCCGTTCGAGAACTACGCCCACCAGCTCTCGCAGCTTGCCGGGCGCCTGCACTCGTCCGATCCGGGCCCGGCGCCGCCGGAAGCGCTCTTCCGTGTCGACGCGGAGGTCGTCGTGCTGCTCTCGGCCCAGAATCTCATGCCCTTCGCCTGGCCCTACGGCGAAGACGCCCGCTACTTCGTCGCCATTCCTTCCGGGGACGAACGCGACCACGTCGTGCGCAACGTGATCGCCCATGAGCTCGGGCACGTGCTTGGCCTGAAGCACGTTCGCGAGCCGGGTGTCTTGATGTGCCAGCCCTGCGACACCTCGGCGCGCAGCCGCGGCGAGCCACCATTCCTGCCGCTCACGGAGCTCGACCGCGAGCGGCTACGCTCCTTCCTGGGAGTAACCGGACCATGACGATCGCCTGGACCCGGAGACGTTTCATCGCCACGGCGGCGGCCGCCGCTGCCGGAACCGGCCTCAGCCGTTCGCCGGCTCATGCCGAGGACGACTGGCGCGCCGGCCCGCTGCAGCACCTCATTCCGGCGGCCAGTCACGACCGTGTGGCGCTCAAGTGCTCCTTCGCGGAACCGCTCGATTTCGTGCCGGTGCTTCGCATCGGCGGCCGACCGGTCGCAGGCCGGAGCACGGACACCGAACGGCGTTTCTTCTCCTTCGACGCGAGCGGTCTGGAACCGGACACGGAGTACGCCCTGCAACTGCTCGGCGGCGGCGAGACACTGTGCGACCCGTGGCCGCTCCGCACATTCCCGCCGCCCTCGGCCCAGCCCGAGTCGGTCCGGTTTCTCGCCTACACCTGCGCCGGCGGCCACCCGGCGTCGGGTCGCTTCCTTCCGCTGGCGGTTCGCCGGCGCCTCCTGCGACGGGCGCTCTCCTTTCGCCCGCGGGCCCTGGTCGCGATCGGCGACCACATCTACTGGGACCAGCGCACGGTGCTCTACAACCGCGGCGAGGAGCGAGGCCGGCAGGTCCGCGAGTTCTACGAGCAGGTCGGCTGGCTGGATCTGAGCCTGCCCGCGCTCGGAACGAGCAACGAGACCTCGCTCAAGGCCGCGGTCGGGCCGCAGATCGCCGAGTTGTACGGGGTCATGCTGCGGTCGACGCCTTCCTACTTCGTGAGCGACGACCACGACTACTACGAGAACGACGACGCCGACCCCCAGATGGTCACTCTGCCGCCGGACCGCTACCAGGTCGAGTTCGCGCGATTCACCCGCAACGCGTACTTGCCGGAGTTCCTGCCGGATGTGGAACGTCCGCTGGCAATGTCCGGCACCGGCGCCGGTGACCGGGAGCCCGGTATTTCCGAAGCCTTCGGCACGTTCCGCTACGGCCGGCTGGCCGAAGTCCTGATCTACGACTGCGCCCGCTACCTGTCGCTCAAGGGGGTTCACGCCGGCCTGGTGCCGCCGGAGACCGAACGCTGGCTGCATCAGCGCACGCGGGACCAGGCGGTGGTGCAGTTGTTCCACGTTCCTTCCCACCCGTTCGGCTGGTCGGCGGGGAAGTGGCGGGAGTGGTATCCGGACGTCGCCGATCTCGACGACGGCGGGGCCACCGTGGCGCGGATCGGCGACTTCGCCGGCAGCAACTTCCGGTTGACCACCGAGCGCGAGAAGTACTTCTGGCAGGCGGGCTGGTGGAGGCAGCATCAGCGGCTCCTGGAGTCACTGACGTCTCAGCAGCAGCGGGCCGGCATCGTGCTCTCGGGCGACCTGCACGCGATCGGCCACTCCGTCCTCGAAGGAAGCGGCGATCTGGACCTTTCCTCCAACCCGGTCCATGCCGTGCTGACCGGCCCGCTGGGCACCCTGGGCGGCTGGCCGTCGGCGGCGCGCGGGACGCCGCCCCTGGCCGCCTCCGGTGTGGTGCATGACGTGCGCGGCGAGACTTTCGAGAAGAACGGCTTCGCGCTCTTCGACGTGACGCCGTCCGAGGTCACGGTGCGGCTGTTCGCGTGGAAGACCGGGGAGCCGGAGTCGGCGATCGACGACCTTGAGCCCTACCACACGGCCGTCATCCGCCGCGGCTAAGGGCGTATCTCCGCGCCGCGGGTCCACCTGCGGCTCTGGGTTACTGTTCGCGGGATGGGCGAGGCTCCCAGGCGACGGAACAGGCGGGGAGGACGTGGCCCCGGACTGTTCACCCGGTTCCTGAACGTCGTCGAGTTTCTCGGCAACCTGCTGCCGCACCCGGTCACGCTGTTCGCGGTGCTGGCGCTGCTCATCCTGCTGGTTTCGGGGTTGGCGGAAGTGCTCGACTGGCAGGTGGCCGACCCGCGGCCCGCCGGAGTCGCGGGCCGGGCCGAAGACGGGATGATCCGCGCGGTCAGCCTGATGAACCCGGAGGGGATGCGGCGGATCGCCATGAACCTGGTGACGAACTTCACCGGGTTCGCGCCGCTCGGAACTGTTCTGGTCGCGCTGCTCGGGGTCGGCGTGGCCGAACGGTCGGGTCTTCTCGGGGCCCTGCTCCGGGCTCTGGTCCTGGGCGCGCCGCGGAACCTGTTGACCGCGGTCGTCGTGTTCGCGTCGGTCGTTTCCAACACGGCGTCCGAGATGGGCTACGTCGTGCTGATCCCATTGGCGGCGGTCGTGTTCCGCGCGGTCGGCCGCCACCCGCTGGCCGGCCTGGCTGCGGCGTTCGCGGGCGTCTCGGGCGGTTACTCGGCGAACGTTCTGATCGGGACCGTCGATCCGCTGCTCGCGGGGATCACGACCGAGGCGGCGCGCATCATCGATCCGTCCTACGCCCCCGGCGCGGCGAACGAGATCCCGGCGACCGCCAACTACCTTTTCATGTTCGTCAGCACCTTCATGATCACGGCGATCGGCACCCTGGTGACGACCCGGATCGTCGAGCCCAAGCTTGGCGTTTTCGACACCAGTCGGGCGGCGGACGATCTGGAAGACCCGGAGGAGGGTCTGAAGACGCTGTCGAAGGAGGAGAAGCGGGGGCTGAAGCTGGCGGGCGTAACCGTGCTCGTCATGCTCGGCGGGTTGGCCCTGCTCGCCCTGCCGGAGAACGGCTGGTTTCGCGATCCGGCGGCGAACGCGCTCCTGATCGACGATCTGCGGCCGATGCTGCGCAGCGTGGTGTCCCTGATCTTCGTCTTCTTCATCGTGCCGTCGATCGTCTACGGCCGCACCACCGGTTCGCTGAGGAACGACCGCGACGTGATCGACGGCATGGGGCGCTCCATGAGTTCGCTCGGTCCCTACCTGGTGCTGGTCTTCTTCGCCGCCCAGTTCGTCTCCTTCTTCAACTGGACCAACCTGGGAACGATCACGGCGGTCGTCGGCGCCGACCTGCTGACCCGGTTCGACCTGACCGGACCGATCCTGTTCATACCGTTCATCCTGATGTGCTGCTTCGTCAACCTGATGCTCGGCAGCGCGTCGGCCCAGTGGGCGGTGACGGCGCCCATCTTCGTGCCCATGCTGATGACGGTCGGCTACAGCCCGGAGGTGATCCAGGCCGCGTACCGGATCGGCGACTCGACGACGAACATCATCACGCCGATGATGAGCTACTTCGGGCTCATCCTGGCGGTGGCGATGCGCTACGACCGGAAACTCGGAATCGGCACCCTGATCGCGACGATGATCCCGTACTCCATCACCTACCTGATCGGTTGGATATCGCTGTTCTACATCTGGGTGTTCGCCCTGGGCCTGCCGGTCGGTCCGGGATCGCCGACCTACTACTCGCCCTGAACCGGCAGGCCGCTTGGCTGGCAGCCGCTCTCCGGCGCGCTGTCAAGGTCCTGTTACCATGGCCCGTTCCGCCTTGGCGCGAGCCGGCGCGGAGGAGGGGAGTTCGTTCTATGGCCAGACCTGGTCCGACCACGTTCGCGAAACGTCAAAGAGAGATCCGAAAACGCCAGCGGCGCCAGGAGAAGCTGGAGCGTCGCGCCCAGCGCAAACTGGAAAAGGAGCAGGCGGCGCTCGAAGCGCCCGAGGAGGTGCCCGGGGAGGATCCCGATATCGCCGGCATCGTGCCCGGCCCTCAGCCGCTGCCCGACTGGGACTGAGTACCCGGTCGTCCCCGGTTGCAACCGTGGGCGGCCTGCTCGCTACTCGCCTCCGGTGGCGGCCGCCGCCTCGGCTTCCTTGGCGCGGGCGCCCGAGAGGATGTTGAACAGGCCGTAGTTGCCCTCGTGGCAGGCGTACTCGAACAGCGCCTCACCCTTCTTCATCAGCAGACTGGCGGTGAAGGGCCGTGTGAAGGTCGCCGGGTCGTTCACCGTGTACTCGTACATCAGCGTGTCCTCGTCGACGCGCCGGAACTTCTCGGTGACGTGCATCTCGTAGGCGTCGCCGACGGAACTGAACACGTTGCCGCTGAAGCTCGACACCAGGTCGCTGAAGTTCTTCGTTTCGACGACCAGGGTGTCGCCTTCCCAGTAGCCGCGCGAGTCGCCCATCCATTGCCGCACCGAGTCGGGAAGGTGAGGACGTCCGTCGAGCGGCACGATGCGGGTGTCGTGGACCATCTCGTTCAGGATCGCCACGTGGCTGGCCGACTGGAAGATCTGGATGTTCTGGTTGTAGCCGCCCGGCGTGATCGGCGGCCCCGCGTTGAAGCCGAGGATGCAGCGCTCGGCCAATCCCCGATCCTCGTAGCTGTCGAGGCCGATGCCGCCGACCCGGAGCCGCACCGGGCGGTCGATCGGCTTTTCGTCGCCGGGCGTCTTTCGCTCGATGCCGGGGTGCGTCTCCGGCAGCCGGCCGTTTGGCGGGTCGATGATCAGCGACGTCCGGAGATCCTCGACGACCCTGGCGTCGCGGTCGAACCAGAAGTTGTTGTAGCCGCCCACCGGGTCCCCGGCCTTGAGCTTGCGCGTCTCCGGGTCGCTGGGTGCATCGGCGGCCCGGGCTCGCTCGACGGCCGCCGTCTCGATCTCGGCCGCCCTGACCTCGTCGATCGTCGCTTCCTGGTCTTCCGGCCGCTGAAGCGGCGTCAGGGTGCGGAAATCCCAGACGCCCGAGATGTCGGGCTTGCCGTCGGCTGCGCGCGGCGGGGTCCAGTCCGCGCCCTGCGCCAGCAGCGCCGGCGCGGCCACCATCAACGCAACGGCGAGGATCGGAACACAGTGAAGGTGGGAGCGGGTGATTCGGCGGCGACTCATGTCGTCCCTCCTCTTGATGTCGAGAGTTGCCGATCCAGTCTAGCCCGCGCTCATCCCCCGGCAGCTTCCGCCGCCTTCGTTGGAGCGAACAGCCGCTCGACATGGGATTCGGGCAGTGGCTGCGTCAGCTTCGATACCACGTAAGTGCCGGCGATGGAGACGACCTCGCCGACCACCGCGCAGGAGTACGGATTGATCTGGTAGTGCGCGAGCCACTCCGCGACACCCGACAGGGGACCGAGCGAGCCCGGATCGACGATCATCCACGGCAGGCCGCTTCGCAGCAAGACGAAGGTGAGCATGCCGCTGACGAGGCCCGTGTAGGCGCCGGCCAGGGTGACGCCGCGCCAGAGGCCTCCGACCACCAGCGGGCCCGCGAAGGCGGCCATCATGCCGCCGGTGCCGACCCAGACCAGGAGGGCGATGTTCATGTCCTGCATTGCCCAGGCCAGCCAGGTGCACAGCACCAGGACAACCACCGTGCTCCAGCGGCTGATCACGAGTACGCGGCGATCGAGTTCCTTTTCGCCCAGGTGAGGGTTGTACTTGGGAACGATCGAGCGTCGGTAGATGTCGTTGGCGACGATCTGGGACGACGACACGACGAGACCGTCCGCGGTCGACATGATCGCGGCCAGGATGCCGACTCCGATCAGGGCGGCCAGCCAGGTCGGGAACAGCTCGATGAAGAGCGCCGGCAGCGCCTCGTTCGAACTGCGCCCGGCTTCGAGAAGTTCGGCGCCGAGGACGCCGCGGGCGAGGATGCCGCCCAGGCCCAGCATGCCCATCGTCAGGCCGACCGCGAAGGCGAGCTTGACGAAGCGCATCCGGTCGCCGTCGTTCTTGAGCGCCCACACCTTGTTGCCGATGTGGGGCAGCATGCCGAGCGGAATGTGGGCGAACAGGACGCAGGCAATGGCCCACCACGAGTCGTACAGGGAGTTCGACTTGTTCAGCGGCCCGACCAGGTTCGGATCCTGCTCGCGCAGATTGCTGGCCAGGGCGCCGAGCCCCCCGTCCATACCGGAAGCGAACAGGAACATGACGATCACGACGACCGCGACGACGAGCATCATCATCCCCTGGACGCCGTCGGTGATGATGTCGGCGTGGGCGCCGCCCAGGACGACGTAGACGAGGAGGACGCCGGAGGTGATGATCAGCGCCGTCAGCGGCTCGAGTCCGAGCATCGTCTCGAACATGACCAGCCCCGACACGAGCTGTGCGGCGATGTAGAAGAACAGGACCAGGGAGAAGACCGAGACAAGCAGCCGCACGCCGTCGCTCTGGTAGCGGTCGCCCAGGTACTCCGGGATCGAACGGTTTCCGAACTTGTGGCCGGAGTTGGCGACCAGCCTGATCGTGATCAGGACTCCGAAGTACACCCCCATCGGATAGAGGAACTTGCCCCAGACGCTGGCCATCCCGAAGTCGTAGCCGAGGCCGGGGCTGCCGAGGAAGGTGGCGCCGCTGGCGGTCGTGGCGGCGAATGCCAGGGCGAGGAAGTACGGACCGTAGCTGCTGCGGGCGGTGGCGAAGTCGTCCGCGTTGCTGATCCTCCGGCTGGCGATCCAGCCGAACGTCAGCATGCCGACGATGTAGAGGATGAGGAACATCCACGACCAGGCAAACAGACTCATCGACTACCTCCTCGACAGTTGGGGTGGTTCTTGGCCAAGAGTGCGCCGGCGCGGCGGCTCAGTCCACAATCGCCTCGTACGCGAGGCGCTTGCTGGTGAACCGCGCGGCTGAGGACGCTTGGAAGTCGCGGCTCTGGATCATGCCGACGACGACCAGGTCCTGCACCGGGTTGATGCCGAACCAGGTGCCCCCGATCCCGTACCACCAATACTCGCCCTTGGCGCGCTCATGGTCGGTCGCCGCGTGCGGATCGGTGACGATCGAGAAGTCCAGGCCGAAGCGGTTGCCGCGGTAGAGCGGGCCCATGTCGGTCACGCCTTCCGGCAGGTGGTCGGTGTGCATCAGCTTCACCGTCTCCGGCTTCAGGATGCGGACGCCGTCGAGTTCACCGCCGTTGGCCAGCATCTGCGCGAAGCGCATGTAGTCCGTTGCAGTGCCGACGAGGCCGCCGCCGCCGGAGAGGAACTTCGGCTTCTGGAGGTACTGGCCGTTCGGCGGGCTGGCCAGCTTCCCCTCCGAGTTCGACGTGTAGATACGCGAGAAGCGGTCCGCCTTCGCCGGTTCGACCCAGAAGGCGGTGTCCTTCATGCCCAGGGGCTCGAAGAGGCGCTCGTTCAGGACCTCGTCGAGCGGCTTGCCGGCGAGCACCTCGAGCACGTAACCCTGGACGTCGACGGCGACGCTGTAGTGCCACGTCGAGCCGGGCTGCTGGCGGAGCGGGATCTTCGCCAGCTTGTCGATCATTTCCTTGAGGTTCTGATTCGGGTCCGTGATGATGCCCGCCCGCGTGTAGAGCGCGTCGACCTGGGACCGCGAGAACAGCCCGTAGGTCAGTCCGGCGGTGTGGCTCATCAGCTCCCGCATCGTCATCGGATGGTCGGCGTCCTCCGTGATCGGGTTGCCGTCGGGGCCGTCCTCCTTGGCGACCTTGAGATCTTCGAACTCAGGAATGAACTTCGACACCGGGTCGTCCAGCGTGAACCGGCCCTCGTCGTAGTAGGTCATCAGCGCGACCCCGACGATCGGCTTGGTCATCGAGTAGATGCGGAAGATCGTGTCCTTCTCGACGGGGAGCCCGTTCTCGATGTCCCGCTTGCCGTAGGCGTCGAAGTGGACGACCTTGCCCTTGCGGGAGACCATCGTGACGACGCCCGCGAGCTGGCCGCCGTCGACCATGCCGTGCATGGCCTCGTTGAGCTTCTTGAGGCCGGCCGGGTCCATGCCGACGTCGGCCGGCTTGGCGTGCTGCAGTTCGGGCTCGGCGGCGAACGCCGGCGCGAGGACGAAGACCGCCAGCAGCAGGGCGGCAGTGGCGAGCGGGGCGTACTGCCCCCGAGGATGCAATCTGATCACGCGAAGTTCCTCCTGGTGGGAGTTGGCTGGGCGTCGGCGAGCGTACTACGGTTTGGCGGGTCTCAGTCGGCCGAAGGGGATCGGCGCGGCCGCGGGCCCGGAATGACGCAGGGGGTGGAGGCCTGGTACTCCGGGTACGACGGATACCTGGCGGCCGCTATGGACTCTCCGAGCGGTATCGACCCGATGAAGATGCCGATCAGCCCCAGGCAGCCGAGACCGGTCCAGTGGAGCCACTCACCCGACGCCGCGACGGCGAACAGGTAGAACGCGCACCACATGCCCATCTCGCACAGGTAGTTCGGATGGCGGCAGACGCGGAAGAGCCCGCGGTTGATGAACGGCTGGGCGACGTCTTCGCCGGCCGCGACCCGGCGTTTCTTGTCCTGCTGGAAGGCCCACATCTGCTCGTCGGCGACGGTTTCGCCGATCAGGAGCAGAAGGAACAGCCCGGCGGCCGCGAAGTCGAGTCCGCCCAGCGGCGTGTCCCCCGCCTCCCAGGCCGCGTGGATCGGCGAGGTGAACCACCAGATCAGCAGCATCTGGCCGGGCGAGATGAACGTCGCGTTCATGGCCTGGATGGCGACGGGACCGAAACGCTGCCTCACGGTTTCCCAGCGGTAGTCCTCGCCGCCCTTCCAGTAGCCTCCCTTGCGGGCGAAGTTGAAGGTGAGGCGTAGTCCCCAGAGCAGCACGAGGAGGGTCATCACGTTGACTCGCGCCAACTCGAAGTTCGTGGAGAAGGCCACGATCAGGCAGTAGACGGGCGGGCAGATGGACCAGAGGCGGTCCACCCACGAGTACTCGCGGGTGATGACCGAGACAAGCCAACAGAACACAGCCAGGATCACGCAGAGATCGAGCGCGGCGCCCATCGGCGTGCCGACGAGCGGGTGGGGGATGAAGTTGATGTCGGGCATCGGTCCGGCGTCTATCGCTCAGTCGCCGGATCCGGAGCCGGTCGAGCCGCGCGAGACCTAGCCGGGGATCTCCCGAAAGTTCGTCGTCTCGACGACCGGCGTGTCGCCCTCCCACCAGCCGATCGAGTCGCCGCTCCACTTGCGGATCGTGACCTCCCCCGTCTGATCTGCATGTCGGACCTCCTGCTGTGCCGTGATGTAGGCGGCTTGAGTCTACCGGGCGCCGCGCGGTCGTCCTCTCGTTCGCCGACGAGGCTGCGTACGTCGCCGATCTGTGACATCCTCCGGCCCGGCAGCAGCGAAGCCGAACGACGACACGGAAGCCGGACGAAGGAAGATGACGGACAAGACCAGTAGCCTCACCTGGACGCGGTGGATTTCGCTCGCCGTGGTGGGCGTCGGCCTGCCGGTCGCGGCCTGGCGGAGGTCTCTGGCCGGCCCGGTCGACCTCCCGGTCCTCGCCGATGTGTTGACGACCATCTTCTACATCGTCCTGCTGGGTTGCCTTGGCGTCGTGCTGGCGGTGTCGCTGCCGCGGTCGCGGTAGGACGGGCCGCTCCAGGACGGCCTCTGTGACATCCTCTCGGGGTGCCGATGACAGTCGAGCAGACCAGGGAGGCACGGAGGGTGCTCTGGGGCTGCAGTACTTCGCGGACGCTACGGGCGCACTGGGTGCTCGCTGAGCTGGAACTGGACTACGAGCACCGGCCGATCGGTCCGCGGACGGGCGAAACGCAGACGGACGAGTTCACCAGGCTCGATCCGCGGCAGAAAATCCCGGTGCTCCAGGACGGCGATCTCGTGCTCGCCGAGAGCGCCGCGATCGTCAACTACCTGGCCGACGAGTACGGCCAGCCTGACCGACTGATTCCGGCCGCCGGTACCCAGGAGCGGGCGCGCTACGACCAGTGGGCGTTCTTCGTGATGATGGAACTCGACGCCCACACGCTCTACGTGATCCGCAAGCACCGCGACCTCGCGTACCTCTACGGCGAGGCGCCGGCGGCGATCCGGACTGCGAGCGAGGGCTTCGCCAAGCAGTCGGCGGTGGCGGAGCTCGAGTTCGCCGACGGGCGGGAGTTCCTGCTCGGCGACCGGTTCACGGGCGTCGACATCCTGCTTGGCAGTTGCCTGGACTGGGCGGTTGCCTATGGCGAGCCGATCGGTGAACGGCTTGCCGCTTACCGGGAGCGCCTGAACGGCCGGCCGACCTACGTCCGGGCGGTACAGGCGAACTTCTTCACCAGGCCGGAGTTGCTGCCGCCCTCTCTACAAAGCGATGGAGTGTCCGCCGGCCCGCCCTGAGCGGCCCGGGCGCTTGAGGAGGCACATCCGATGTCACCGCTTGCCATCAAGATCATCGCCGGCCTTTCGATCTTCGGAATCGCCATCGTTGGCGGCATGATTCCCATCCTGGTCGCGAAGCAGCAGGCGAGCCGGCGGTACCTCTCCCTGGGCAACGCGCTGGCAGGGGGGATCTTCCTCGGCGTCGGGTTTGTCCACCTGCTGCCCGAAGCCGATGAAGCGCTTCGGAAGCTGGTCGACTATCCCCTGGCGCCCCTGCTCGCGGCGCTGGGAGTCGGTCTGCTGCTGTTGGTCGACCGGGTCTTCCTCGAGAGCCGCAACTCGTTGCTGGGCCAGGAAGAGGAGCGGACGAGGCCGCCCTTCTACGCCTTCGTCCTGCTCATCGTGCTGTCCGTGCACTCGATCATCGCGGGGATGGCCCTTGGTCTTCAGCCCGAAGCCGCGGCCGCGCTGGTGGTCATGCTGGGCATCCTGTTCCACAAGGGGTCGGCCGCGTTCGCGTTGATCGTGACCGCCCACTCCGCAGGCAACCGGAAGCTGTGGCAGACGCTCTGGCTCTTCTCGGTCATGACGCCGCTCGGGATCGTGTTCGGTACCGTGGCGGGACAGGTGTTCGAGGGGAGAACGGCCCTGATCTTCGAGGGGAGCTTCAACGCGATCGCCGCCGGCACGTTCATCTACGTTGCGGTGATGGACGTGCTCGACGCGGAGATGTCGAGGGAGCGGGACCGGATCGCCCAGTACGTGCGGAGCTCCCTGATGGGCGAAGACGACGTGCCGATGCCCGAGCAGGACCGGGACCGGGCGCTCAAGTTCGCGCTGGTGATGATCGGCATTGGGACGATGGCGGTGATGGGCCTCTGGCATCAGCACTCCCACCTCGGCCATTCGCACGGTGATGACGGTCACGCCCACGCTCACGAGGTGCAGGAGCAGCACGACGATCATGCGCATGACGAGGATGCCGGGCACGACGAGGCCGGTCACGAGGAAGGCGACGCTGGCGGCAAAGACGACCACGACGAGGCGGGCGACGACCATGACGACCATGATCACGAGGACCATGCGTCGGCGGTCCGTCCGCGAGGGAGACTCGGGCTACTGCCGGAAGCAGGTGCGCTGGCCGTCTAGCGTGCCGACGTCGGAGCCGAGTTCGCCAGTGGCCTCGGCGCCGCTCTCGCTCAGCAGGAAGGCAACCAGGTCGGCTGATGCCGAAGGGCCGATCGTCCCCTCCCGGCCCTGGGGCATCGTCTCGCGGATCGTCCGGTAGAGCCCGCTCGCGGCACGGTTCCGCCAGTAGCTCGTGAAACCGCGGCCGGCGAGCGCCGCGCCCTGGGCGCCGCCGCGCAGCGTCGGCCCGTGGCACTCGGCGCACTGTTCCTGGTAGAGAGCGGCGCCGCGTCCGGCCTGCTCCGCCGAGAACGTGGCGCAGGGCGCCGATGTCTCGAGGAGGGGAGCGTCGATCATGATCATCGGCGGCGGTTCGGCGGCCGCCGTCGCGGCAGCGAGAGACGGCTGCTCGATCGGACCGCGCCCAGCCGTGTCCGACAGCTTGAAGGCGTAGAGCATGTTGGCGCCGGAGCGTGCGTTCAGGTTCCCGAGGCGGTTGAAGAGGCCGCTCAAGAGGTCGCCACCGCCCGCGCTCACCGCGATGTACTGCTCGCCGTCCACCGCGAAGCTGACCGGGAAGCCACTGACCGGTCCGCCGAGCACGGTCTGCCAGAGGATGTCGCCGGTCTTCGCGTCGAAGGCCCGGAAGCGCCGGTTCGTGTTCCCGGCGAAGACGAGACCGCCGCCCGTCGTCATCACCGACATCATCCCGGCGGGCTCCTCGAATCGCCACCGGGACTCTCCGGTGCGCGCGGAGACCGCGTCCAGGCGTCCGACCGTGGCCTTGTTCGGCGCCAACCGCATGTTGAAGTTGATGCCGTAGCCTTGGGGAGGCCCTTCGCCGGTACCCGTGATGGTGGGCGACATGCAGACGTCCTGGAGCGGCGCGTAGACGGCCTCGGTCATCGGACTGTAGGCCGCCGTGGGCCAGTCCTTGCCACCGCTGGCCGCGGGGCAGACGACGCCGTATTCCTCGTCTCGTGCCTTGGGGATGATCTCCTCGTTCACCGTGACCGCCCCCGTGTGCGCGTCGATGTGGGTGATCACGTTCTGGAAGACGGTCTCCCTGGCCCACAGGAACTCGCCGGTCTCCCGGTCGAGGGTCCAGAAGATGGCGGTCTTGCCGGGGAAGCCCGTCATCACCCGCCGCCGGTCGCCGCGTTCGAGGTGCGGGTTGATGGACCAGACAGCTTCCTCGTCCGGGTCCATCTCCAGGTCGACGAGGATGCGCTCGAAGGGGTGGTCGAGGTCCCAGTTGTCCCGCGGCAGGTGCTGGAAGTACCAGGCGAGTTCGCCGGTGTCGGCGCGGAGCGCGAGGGTGCTGTTCGAGTAGAGGAGCGACCCGGCGCCGCTTCCGCGCAGGACCTCCGGCGACGGCGCGGGCACCGACGTGCCCCAGTAGACGAGGCCGAGGCCAGGGTCGTACGAGCCGACGTGCCAGGCGCCGACGTGGAAGCGGCGCTCGAGCGGCAGTCCGCCCCAGGTTTCGTCGCCGGGCTCGCCGGGCCGCGGGATCGTGTAGAAGCGCCAGAGTTCCCGGCCGTCCTCGGCATCGTGCGCCGTGAGGTAGCAGCCACCGGCGACGGACATGTTGCAGGAGCGGCCGCTGATCACCTTGCCGTCGGCGATGATCGGCCCGGACGAGTGGGCGATCCGGCTGTCGCCGACCCGCGTTTCCCACACCAGCTCACCGGTGTTCGCGTCCAGGCGGACGATGAAGGCGTCCATCGTGGCGACGAACAGGCCGTCCCGCCAGATGGCGATGTTCCGCGTGATCCGGCCCAGACCCTGGCCGAAGCGCCGCGCGGGGTCCGCCCCTTCCGGGTCGAGGTAGTTGTGCTCCCGGCGGTACTCCCAGATCAGGTCGCCGGACCGCGCGTCGAGGGCGTGGATCACATCCTCGGGCTGCGGCAGGTAGACGATGCCGCCGCGAACCAGTGGCGTCGCTTCGTTGGGGCCGTCCTCCATCGGCGCCGCCCAGGCGAAGTCGAGCCGGCCGACGGTCTCGGTGTTCACCGCGTCGAGAGCGCTGTACGCCCAGGCGGACAGGTTGCCGCGGAAGCTCAGCCAGTCGCCGTTGGGCGTGGCGGCGAGTTCGGCGTCGGTGACCGGCTCGATCAGCGGGCCAGCCCCGGAACTCTGACCGGAGACGGCCGCGGCCGCCGCCAGACAGATGATGCCCCCCGCGAATGCCGCCGTACGCGATGCTCCCTGCGTGCCGCTAGTCACCGGCACCGGCGCCGGCGGCGGCGCCGGCCGCCGCGTGCTGTTCGTAGTCCGCTTCGGACAGGAAGACGAAGTTCGTCCAGCCGATCGCCATGTCGTCGATGGTGCGGTTGCCCCAGCCGACCCAGGCGGTCGGGTCGGGGTTGTAAGGGTTGTTCTCCGAGTTGTCGTGGTACGACGTCACGTGCAGCACGGTGCCCGCGGGGAAGACCGGCGGGTGCTTGTACGGGTAGGCGACCTGCCAGTTGAAGTCGTAGTTCTGGATGCGGGTGAGCAGTTCGCGGCGGCCGTCGGGGTGGATCGCCTCGAGCTCCATGCCCTTGCCCCGGTAGTGCATGTGGGCCTGGAAGCTGATCAACTGGATCGGCCGGTCGAGGACGCGGTAGCCGTCGTGGCGGACGTTGTCGGCGCCGGGCGGGATGGAGAGTTCGTTGTTGCGCCACCCGCGGTTGCTGGGCAGGCCGGCGAACAGCCGGGTGGAGACGATCCGGTGCTTCGGCACGACCCCGCGGGGGTAGAAGCCGAAACCGACCCGCTGGCGGTCGCGAATCTCCTCGCCGATCGAGTGGTAGTGACCGCTGAAGCGGATCTTGGCGCCCGCCATCAGCAGCTTGCCTGTGTTCTCGGCGTAGACGTCGCCGGTGTTGCCGACCGCGTACTCGATCAGGAGCGAACCGACCGGGTTGCCCTCGGCGTCGCGGCGCTTCGGGTCGTCGTCGCGCTCGAAGAAGTCGTTGCCCACGTACTCCGCGTCGTCCTGGATCGCGTAGACCATCGTGTGGTGGACGGTCGGCCGGCCCGCCTTGCTCGGCTTGACCTCGATCCAGCGGATGTAGCGGTCCTCGGTGAGGCCGGTGTCGGCGATGAAGTTGACGAACAGGTCGGGGCCCTCCGTCGGCACCACCATGTCCTCCTGCATCTCGACCACCAGGTCGGGCTCGCCGTACTCCCAGGCGTCGCCGGACGGCCACTCGATCGGCGGCGGCAGGGCGGCGGGGTTGCCGCGCGGAGCGCCGCCGTCGACCCAGGCCGTGACCAAGGCGATCTCCTCGTCGCTCAGACTCGGGTCCGGTTCGTAGACGCCGATCGTGCGGTCGATGTGCCAGGGCGGCATCTGCCGGGACTCGACCCGGCGCTTGATGGACCGTGCCCAGGGCCGGATCTGCTCGTAGCTGAGGAGCGACATCGGCGCCGCCGTCTCGGGCCGGTGGCAGCGCTGGCAGGAGCGCTGGAAGATCGGCGCGATGTCGCGGCTGAAGGTCGGCGTGTCGGCGTCGGCCGCCGCCGCTGGAGACGCGGCCGGAACGGCAAGGAGGGCGAGCAGCGGAATCGCAGCCGTCGTCAGGGTTCCGAGAGTCCGGTTCATGGTTGGCTCCTCGTGCTGGCCGCTTCGAGTGCGAGGCAGACGCCTTGCTCGGCGGTCGTGGTGTCGATCTGGTTTGCCCGGTGATAGGCCATGGAGATGTTCTCGATCAGGTACAGGGTATCGATCCCGCCGCGTTCGGTGGTCTTCTGGGTGTTTCCGGCCACGGTCACCGTCCAACGCAGGTTGCCCTCGTAGTCGGCCGGGAGCACGATCAGGCAGACGTTGCGCTGCCGGCCGGGCTCGAAGACGGTCGGCTGGCCGCGGTCGGCCGGCCCCGGGTCGAAACCGTTCTCTTCGCCCGCCGAAATCTCGACCGCCACCGAGTTGTGGTTGTAGTAGCCGAACACCAGCACAGCCGTGCCGTCGTCGTTCGGCACATAGCCCTCGTAGACCGGATAGATGGGCCGGGTCGGCTGGGCCCAGGCCACTGCCGTGACCGCGGCGAGGGCGACGAGCAGGAGGGGCAGCGCTGGAAGACGACGCACGATCAGGGATACGTGTAGGTCGACTGGAGGCCGAGCGGGATGCCGACCAGCCAGTAGCCGATCAGGAAGATCGTCCAGGTGACGAGCAGGGTGACGGCGTACGGGATCATCAGGGACAGCACGGTGCCGATGCCGGCCTTCTTGACGTAGCGCTGGCAGAAAACGACGACGAGCGGGAAGTACGGCATGAGCGGCGTCGTGATGTTCGTCACGCTGTCGCCGACCCTGTACGCGGCCTGGGTGAGTTCGGGCGAGATGCCCAGACTCATC
Source organism: Vicinamibacteraceae bacterium (assembly GCA_012270995.1). Lineage (GTDB taxonomy): Bacteria > Acidobacteriota > Thermoanaerobaculia > Multivoradales > Multivoraceae > Multivorans. Next base: position 33,971 of record JAAXHG010000030.1, read on the forward strand.
AGCATCGGCACGAAGATCACCGACAGCACGGCCCACTTGGCCGAGGCCGAGCCGACGAAGAGGTTGACTACAGCTGAAAGCAGCACGATGCCGACCACGGTCGCCTGCGCGGGCATGCCCAGATCGCGCAGGAAGCTGGCGCCCTCCAGCGCGATCAGGAGACCCACGTTCGAGTTGCTGAAGGCGGCGATGAACTGGGCGGCGAAGAAGGCCATGACCAGGTAGTAGGCCATCGTGCCCATCGCGTCGCTCATTCCATCGACGATGTCGCGGTGGCTCTTTACGGTACCGGCGACGTAGCCGTGGACGACGCCGGGAATCAGGAAGAAGACGAAGATCAGGGGCACCAGCATCTGCATCAGCGGCGCCGAGAAGGCGGTCAGTTCGCCGTCGGCGCTGCGCAGGGGCGACGCTTCCGGCCAAGCCCAGACGAAGAGCGCGACCACGCCGAGCACCAGCGAGCCCATGCCGGCGAGGAAGCCGAGGCGGTCCCTCCGGCTCAGTTCTTCCATCTTGGGCATCTGTTCCGGATCGCCGTCGACCTCGGTGCCTCGCAGCCTCGGTTCGATGACGCGGTCGGTCAGATACCACCCGACCGCGATCACCAGCACTGAGGACACGCCGGTGAACAGCAGGTTGCAGAGCGGGTTGACGAGCCGTTCCGGGTCCAGAATCTGGGCCGCGGACTGCGTGAAACCCTGGAGCAACGGGTCGATGCCGGAGGGAATGAAGTTGGCCGAGAAACCGCCCGAGACGCCCGCGAAAGCGGCCGAGATACCGGCGAGTGGATGCCGGCCGGCGGCGTAGAAGATGACGCCGCCGAGCGGGATGACCAGGACGTAGCCGGCGTCCGCAGCCGTGTGGCTGACGATCGCCGCCAGGATCAGCATCGGGGTCAGCAGACTGCGCGGCGTGAAGCCCAGAATCAGCCGGAGACCGGCGTTGATGAAGCCGGTCTTCTCGGCCACGCCGACGCCGAGGAGAGCCACCAGCACGACGCCGAGCGGCGCGAAGCCGGTGAACGTCGTGACCAGCCGCGCCAGGAAGGTCGCCATCGCCTCGCCGGTGAGCTGGTTCTCGATCCGGACCGCCTCGCCGGTGTTCGGGTTGATCTCCGTGAACTCGATCGGCGCCATGATCGCCGAGGCGATCCAGGTCAGGAACAGCAGCAGCAGGAAGAGGATCGCCGGGTCCGGCAGCTTGTTGCCGACGACCTCGATGGCGGTCAAGACCCGGTTGAGGAGTCCCTTCGGCCTGCCGTTGTCGGCCTTCCGCGCCTCGTCGACCGCCTTCGCCATACGCCGGCTCCTTCCGAATCTCCCGCTGTGGACGGAGGCGTCATCTTAGCGTCCCCGCGGCCGCCGGCGCCGTCATGCCGCTTCCCATAGTCGCCGCACGGGGACGGCGTACATGCGGTCGCCGAAACTCGTACTGATCTCGCCGTCATAGAGCACCACGCCGCGGACGAAGCGCTCGCCTGCCGCCCTGGCCAGCTTGCGCAGGCCGCTGAAGTCCGCTCGCGTGACCGTGGCACCGGCCTTGACTTCCACCGCGGCCAGGGACCGGGCGCCGCGCTCGATCACGATGTCCACCTCCGCGCCTTCCTTGTCCCGGAAGTGGAAGAACCTCGTGGGTGCGCCATGCCAACTGGCCTGGCGCCGTAGCTCCTGGAACGCGAACGTCTCGAGCAACCGTCCCGCCAAGGTGCGGTCGGCGGCGAGCGACTCCCCGTCCACGCCGAGCAGCGCCGACGCAAGTCCGGTGTCGCCGGCGTGCAGCTTGGGCGTCTTGATCAGGCGGCTCAGCCGGTTGCTGTGCCATGGTCGGAGCCGTTCCAGGAGGAACAGTCGCTCCAGGAGCGTGACGTACTCGCCGATCGTGGGACGACTCAGGCTGAACGGCGTCGCCAGACTGCTGAGATTGAACAGGCTGGCCGTTTGCGAGGCAGTCGCGGTGAGGAGCGCCGGCAGGACGTCGAGCGACCGGATGCGCGTCAGGTCGCGAACGTCTCGCTGGATCTGCGCTTCAATGTAGTTGTGGTGCCATTCGGCCTGACGCGCAGCGGTTGGACGGCGCAGCGCCGCGGGAAATCCGCCGGCGACGATCCGGTCGAGGAGCCGCTTGCCCAGCCGCTCGGTTCGACGAACCCCGAAGCCGTCTCCGAAGAGGGCGTTCAAGAAGCCTTTGTCGGACAAGGAAGCGCCTCGTGCTTCCGGGTTGGCCAGCTCACGTTGCGTCAGCGGATAAAGCGGCACGATCTGCAGGCGACCGGCCAGGGACTCGGACAGTGTCGGCAGGAGCAGCACGTTGGTGGAACCGGTGAGCAGGAAGCGACCGGGCACTCGGCGACGGTCCACGTCCAGCTTGATCGCTTCGAACAGCGCGGGAACGTGTTGGACCTCGTCCAGAATCACCCGCTCGGGCAGGTCCGCGACGAACCCCGCAGGGTCGGCTCGGGCGCCGCCTCTGATGACCGCATCGTCGAAGCTCATGTAGGCGTAGTCCCGGTGTCCAGGTCCCGATGCCGGTTGGATGCCGGCCCAGGCCGTGGAGTCCTCTGCCCAGGTCGCGTGATCCGCAGTACAGGCGTACTGGGCAAGGGTCGTCTTTCCGCACTGTCGCGGACCGTGGATCAGCACGACCGGCGAGTCTTCGAGCGCCTCGGCCAGCCGCTGCTCGGCGCCGCGTCGGTAGAAGGTCGGCCTCGACATGCGGCTGATCGTAACGTTGGAGTCCGTCTGATTGCAAGGTTGTATGCCGTCCGTTTGAAGGGTTATGGCCCGTATGATCGCACGGTTCGGTGCCGGCCGATCGCAAGAGCGGGTCCCGGCCCATCGCAGACGGAGCGAACCGCCGACGCCATGGACGCCCTCAGAGCGGATCCCAGAGCCAGTCCAGCTCGGAGAAGGCCAGTTCCGGGCCGAAGTTCTCGATGTTGTCTTCGACGTTCAGGATCAGGCACCGCTCGGTACCGCCGTTCCGTGGCCCTCGCAAGCCGCGGCCGATCATCTGGAAGTAGAGATTCGGGCTGTAGACCGGCCGGGCAACGAGAATCGCGCGGGTCTTGGGTGCATCGAAGCCCTCCCGGAACACCCCGTAGTTCACGAGCGCCCGGATGCGACCCTTCCGGAACTCTTCGACTGCATGGCGGCGGGCAGCCGTTCTGGTGTTCCCGCTGATGGCGCGGGAACGGATTCCTCGATCCTCAAGGAGTGCGGCGAGGGTCTGTGCGTGCTCCACGGAGGTGGCGAAGACGAGCACCGGCCAGTCGGGCTCGATGGCTCCTCGAAGGCATCGAGAATTCGCTGCGTGCGCGCGGTGCTGGCGGCGATGCGGTCTTCGAGCTGCTGCGGCAGCCAAGGCAGGTTCCATCGTCCGCCGCTCCATCCCTGTTCGGGCATGGACTGACGGTCGTCGGTGCGCAAGTGGAAGGTGTCGCCAAGGATCACTTCGTGGTCGGCCTGGGAGAGGACTCCCATTTCCTGCAGATGTCGAACGACGGCGGTTGGCTCGTCATCGGGGAACGCTCCGTCATCCAGCCGTCGTTGCCCGTAGCGATTGACCAGCCTTGCCGTCTCGTCCGCGTCTCTCCCGCGGTAGGGCGTGGCTGTGAGGCCGACCAGGAATGGCTCGTCGGACCTCTGATAGCGAGTCAGGCCGATCTCTTCCATCACGGAGGTGTAGGTTGGGGCGATGGACCGATGCGCTTCATCGAAGACGACGAGTTGAAGACCCGCGAGGAAGCTGTAGTTCGGGTGCCCGCGTCGTGCCTGGAGCGTCTGGATTGACGCGACGACGACGTGGCGCTCCGTCAATGGGCGGGGACTTTCCTGCCCGGCCCACGCTCTGGAGATGCGCAGCCGCTGGCCGGACTCGCCGACGCTCGCCCACACCTCGCGCCACGCCTCAACCGCCTGTTCGCAAAGCTCGTCGCGGTCCGCAACCCAGAGCACTCCGCCCGGGAAGTCGTCCTCCCGCATCGCCTCGACAATCGCCTGCACCGCAACCCGGGTCTTCCCCGAGCCGGTTGGCAGGCTGATCATCGCTCGCCGCTCGCCTTCGGCAGGCGACTCTCCTCTCAGCAGCCCCCGGAACTGCTTGGCGACCCGCTCCTGGTAATCGTGCAGCGGCGGGAGTTCCTGCGGACCCCTGACTTCCAGCCAGGGATCCCGCTTGGAGGCTCGCTGACCTGCCCAGGCGTCCGCGAAACCGAGTGCCTGGACGAACGCGAGAGCCCGCGATGAACCGGCCCACTGCTTCGGGGGATTGAGGCGGTGCAGATGGTCACGGTAGTGGCGCAGTGCGTCGGTATGCCAGGTCGCGATGGCTGCTTCGGCGAGTCTCTTGCCGCTGACTTCGGCACCGTCGACCTCCAGCATGGCGAGCAGCATTTCGGGGAGTTGGTCGCGCAGACCCCGTTCGCCGACGGCGGCCAGCAGTCGATCGGCGTCGGACGGCTTTCGGCGGATTTCGTCGCGGCGGGCCTGGACTTCCCTGGGTGTCCTGCGATCGACGATCTGCTGGAGCGTGTCTTCGCTGAGGTCCAGTTCCAGTTCCCTGGAGATCAGCCGCAGTTGCTTTTCCTCATCTGCCACGGAGTCGGCGAGATAGACGTTCGAGCGGCTGGCTCTGCAGTCGACGTCCCGGCCGGCAACCAGGATTCGCTCGCAGCGGATCAGCAGGCAACCCGAGCGCTCCGGTGGCAGTTCCGCTGCGAGACCCGGCCAGACGTCGGTCAGGGGGACGGGCTCGGCTTCACCGATGAACTCGGGTTTCGGACCGTGCAAGTCGAACGCGCGTCGAATCCAGTCGACGTTGCTGTGGTGCCAGAGGGCGTCCTGTGCTTCGGGACTCTTCGGGTTCGGCCCTAGAGCGTCGCTTAGCGGCACGCTGCCACCGGAGATCCCGACCCGGCCGTGCTCCCTTAGGACGGAGACTGCCGGTGACTCGAACAACACCGACGGATAACTCCGTCCGTTGGCGCCGCAGTGGCCCATCGGCCAGTCCTCGAAGGTGGCTTCGAGCTTGAGCATCTCACTTGTGAAGCGCACCGCGGCCTCGGGCGAGAGGTGGGCGAGCACGTCAAGGGGCCCGGCCCCTTCCGTAGCGGCACTCGGTGCAGCGGATATCGAGGCCACCGGTGGGGCCGTCAGTCGCCCCCAGCTCGCGGAGCAGCTCTCGGTCGGCGTGGTGAAAGCCGATGTCGATGGTTGCTCCGTCGTCTCGACTGCCGCCGTCCGGAACGATCGGGCCCGGCAACAGCACGGTTGCGAGCGCGCGCCACGTTCCGGCCAAGGTTCGCATGGGGAGTGCGCTGCGGAGCCAGGAAACTTCGTGTCCGGCAAACGGCTTCGGGACGAACTCCATGAGGATGCCGATCACCTCGGTGACCGAAAGCTCGCGGCTGGCCTTCCAGAGGTCGACGTTGTACTCAGCGGCGCTCTGGAGGACAGGCATGGTCGCGTTTGCGTCCTCTTCGCCGAAGACCTCGATGATCGCGCGCCGCACGCTCTCGTGGGCGGAGGTCACCGGCAGCAAGCCCAGCACCGTGGTCAGGGTCGTCGTTCCCTTGCCGAGGCCAGCGCGCTTCGCCGCTCTTCGGAACTGGCTCTCCGGGCTTGGCTGGCGGAGGCCAAGTTCCTTGAGGGCCCGTCGGGTTGCGGGGTCGGCCGTTACTTCAGCATGAACGAAGGACGCTTCGGGACTCTCGTCGGCGTCGGTGCTGGGGCCGGCCGCGCCGGCGAGGTCAGGACCGAGGCTTTCGTCAGGCAGAAAGAGGACGTCCGGATCCGGCGCGCTCCAGTCGCCGCCGACGGTCAGCACGATGTCTCCCAGGCTTGCGCTTCCCCTGACTAGCGGAGGGATCGCGGCCGCTGTCTGGATCGCCGCCTTGGACGACCCCACCGTCTCCGGTCCTTGTTGCCCATCGACGAGGGCCTCCAGCCACTCGGCAATCGGCGCCCGCGGTGCCGTCGTATGGTCCGGGGCCGCCCCGAAGATGCGGTCGATCCGCGAGAGGCGCCCGCGGCTCAAGGCCGAGTGGTGTAGCCAGTCTTTCGGCCCTCTTTCGTAGCTCCGCCAGCACTCGAACGGCGCTAGGTCGATGACGCTGTGCCTGGTCAGTTCCGAGGGCGGATAGCGGAGGTCCTCGACTTCATGCAACTCACCGTTCTGGTCGGGCAGGATGCGACGCTCCGAGAGCAGTTCGAAGAGCTTGGTTCTGAGAAGTTCCGCGTGCCCCGAGTCGCCTGCTTCGTGGCGGCGGGGCAAGGCGTCCAGGTGCCTCGAAGGGTCCGCCTCCGTGCTGAGTTCGTGTAGATGGTCCGCGACGAGCCGGGCAGCGGCTCGGATGATCTCGTCGTTGTAGGGGCCCGGCAGCAGATTCTGGCGGTCCTCGTTCGTCTTCCAAGGCGCGTTCAGGATGCCGTCGACGAGGCTCGCCGTTCGGGTGGGAAAGTACGCCCAGAAGTGCCCCACGTCCCGGCCGGCGTCGAGCGGCGCGGCCCATGTGATCGGAACCTCGTTGCCGTCGTCTAGTGAGCGGCGGTCGTCGCGGGCATTCCGCGACAGCGTGTGGGTCGTCTGGAAGATGCGCCACCTGCTGGCTTGTTCCGTCCCCCGCGAGACATCCATCTGGAGCAGTTCGAACTCCTCGTCTGGCTGTTGACGAAGCGTGTAGCGTCGTACGGATTTGCCATCGTCGAGGTGCAACTCCCTGACATGATGGACGAGTAGCAGGAACTCCGCCGGGAAGTCCCTGATCTGCTGTGCGAGAGCCTCCGCTCCTCGCCTAAGGAGCGGCAGGCGAACGATGTTCGTCGCCCAGCTCATCAGTTCCCCGAGCGTGTCGTCCTCGAGCTTGGCGCGACATGGGTCGAGTGATTCGGGCAGCCGTAGAACCGGATAGCCCCGTAACTCGCGTCCCGTTGCCGCCTTGATCGCCGTTCTGGAGTGCTCCGGGTCAAACCGGAACGAGGCGGACCGACTGTAGAACTCGGGGGTATCGGTGACGCCGAGCACGGACTTGAAGCCGAGCCCGAATCTGCCGATCGCAGCAGTGTCCCTCTTGCTCGACAGGCGGGCGAACATGAGGGCCGTGATCCCGTCCTCATCGATTGGCAGGCCGTCGTCCGCGCAGTAGAGGCGGTCTCCGGCCAGTCTTATGCTGATTCTGCGGTCACCGCGCTCGGCCTGAAGCAATGCGTCCGCGCTGTTCTGCGCGAGCTCGATGACTTGGCGGTCCACTGCGTACTTCGGCGGGCCCCCGGGAGGCCTTTCGACTTCCCGGTCAGACCACGATCCGGCCCACCCGCTCCACGAACCAGAACGCCGCGATGATCCCGGTCGCGTAGATCGGCGTCCGCAGGACGAGTTCCGGTACGACGATGCCGACCCGGTTGACGACGGCCACGAGGGCGAGCACCACGGCGACGACCAGGAGTTGCCCGACCTCGACCCCTACATTGAACAGGAAGAGCGCCATCGCAATCGCCCGCTGCGGCAGGCCGATCTCGGCCAGGGCGCCAGCGAAGCCGAAGCCGTGCAGGAGGCCGAAGGCGAAGGCGATGAGCCACGGACTCTTCGTCGTGATCGGCGATCGCTGGTCCTCGGGACGCAGCAGCTCGACCGCCAGGAACAGGATTGACAGGGCGATCACCGCCTCGACCGGCGCCGAGGAGAGCTTGACCACGTCGAGGGACGAGAGCGCCAGCGTGATGCTGTGGGCGACCGTGAACGAGGTGATGACGCCGACCAGGCGCCACGGACTGCGGACATAGAAGAGCAGGCCGATGACGAACAGAATGTGGTCGAAGCCGAACACCAGGTGCTCGACGCCGAGCCGGAAGTAGGGCAGCGCGTTGCCGGCCGCCTCCCGGTCTACGGTGACCGAGGGCGCCTCCGGCCTGAGGAGCTGGGTGAGGCCGTCGCCGTTGACGAAGCTCATCCGGAGCAGGACGTCGGTCAGGGTCCGTTCCAGGCCCGCGATGGCGAAGGTCTCGCCGTGGAAGATGCGGTCCGGGTCGCCGTCCGCCGCCTCGCATTCCACGGTCCAGCGTTCGACCAGGGCGCCGGCCAGGCTCTCCGGCGCCAGGCGGGCGGTCTCGGTGCAGTGCTCCGGCAGCACCGGATCGAGCAGGAGCAGGAGCGCGCCGCGGCGGGGCTGCTTCCAGACGACCTCGAAGGTCCCCGGCTCGCCTTCGTTCAGTTCGAGGTAGCCGGGACGAACCTCGTGAGCGCTCGCGGGGACGACCGCCGCGAGCGACCCGCCGAGCGTCGCCGCTGCCAGGGCAAGCCGGCGGAGTCGGAAGCTCAGGGCTCGTCTCCCGCCGCGCCCGCGTCCGTACCGCCCTCCAGTTCGGAAACGAAGTCGATCTCCTCGATCTCGACCCGGTACTGCTTTCGCAGACGCTCGTGAGCGGCCCGGTTCGCGCCGTCGCGGGCGTCGCGCTGGGCGTCGTCCAGTACGCGCCGGCGCACCTCCTCGAAGACCGCCGGCTCCGCTTCCGTGCGGACCGACAACCGGACGAGGTGGTAGCCGTAGGCGGACTCGACGGGTCCCGCCCACTCGCCGAGCGGAAGGGTGTCGAGCGCGTCGACGAAGGCACCGCCGAACAGTTCGGCGAGGTCCTCGGCGGTCCGGCGCCCGTACTCGCGGCGCAGCATGAAGGGATCGCCCAACCGCCGCCAGAGCGTGTTCTCGGGCGCGGCGTCGTTGCCCTCGACGCGGAGTTGATCGAGGATCTCCGTGGCGGCGCTCATCGCTTCCTCGTCGCTGCCGCGGCGGTCGGGACTGACGTAGACGTGGCGGAGTGTGAAGCGCCGCGGTTCCCCGTAGCGCTCCGCGTTCTCCTCAAAGTACGCCTCGAGGTCGGCGTCCGACACCGGATCCGTGACCACCGTGTCCTCGATCAGGAAGGACATCTTCTGGGCCAGGCGGCGGCGGACGATCGTGTCGTCTGCGTCGAGACCCATGCGTGCCGCTTCGCGGACGAGGATCTCTTCCCGGATGTGGTCCTCGACCAGGGAGTCGAGTTCCGCCACCGTCGGTAGCCGGCCAATCTGCGCGCTCCAGAGGTCGGCCAGCCGGATCACCTGCGCGCGGGTGACGACGATGTTACGGCCTTCGCCATCGAAGACCCCGCCCGCCATGCGGTCGAGCGTGAACACCGCGACACCGATCGCCAGGAACAGGAAGAGGGGATCGCGAACGAACCGGCGGAGTCGCGAGTCGGGCATGAGCGGGAAATACTACGCTCTCGGAGTGGACCGGCACGGAAGGGAGTCACGGATGTCGAAGAGAATCGGTCGGAAAGCTGACTGGTGCGCGGGTCTTCTCGCCACCTCTCTCCTCCTCGTCCCAATGGTACCCGCCCTCGCTCAGCCCGACTCCGCCACCACCGCCGAACGCGAAAAGGTCCTCTTCGACTGCGACATCGGTTCGGACATCGACGACGCCTATGCGCTGGCTCTGCTCCTCGCGAGTCCCGAGATCGAGTTGGTCGGCATCACGGTCGGGCACGCGCGCACGGCTGACCGGGCGCCCCTGGCGCTGCGCATGCTCTGGGAAGCGGGCCTTCAGTACATCCCCGTTCACGTCGGCCGGGAGACGGCTCTGGTGGTGACGCGCGACGGGACGCCCCACGAACAGTTCAGCGAGGCGCCGTACAACCGGCAATTCCACTGGGCGCGCGGCTTCGACGAACTGAAGCCCCAGGCACGGCCGGCGGCCGAGTTCATCGTGGACACGCTGAACGCCGCGCCGGGGGAGATCACGCTGCTCACCGTCGGCCCGGTGACGAACATCGGCGACGCGCTGGAGCTCGACCCGGACGTTCTCACGAAGGCGAAGCGCGTCGTGTCGATGTACGGCTCGATCCGGTCCGGCTACGACGGCGGCGACGCGCAACGGGAGTGGAACGTTCTTGCCGACGCGGCCTCGTCAAAGCTCTTCGACGCGGGCGTGCAGGCTGGCGGCACGGATGTCGTCTACATACCGCTCGACGTGACGGACCACGTACGGCTCGATGCCGAACGCCGCCTCCACCTGCACATGCGCGGCACGCCGCTGACCGATGCGGTCACCGCGCTCTACTCCCTGTGGCGGAACGAGGAAAGGAGCCAGACCACGCCGCGCCTGTTCGATGCGGTCGCGGTCGGCTACCTCCTCTGGCCCGACCTGTTCGGCCTCGAACATGGCCGCGTCACGGTCGACGAACGGAGCATGACCCTGTTCGAGCGTGGCGGCGAACCGACCTCGACCGTCGCCTTGGAGATCGACGACGCCGCGTTCATCGAGCGGCTGGTCCTTCGTTTCCTGGAGCAGAACCTCAGTCGTTGAGGCTGTCGAAGAGCGGTCTTCGGACCCGATCCATGTGTTCGCGCAGCGGCTCGTGGGTGATCAGGCCATAGCTCTTGACATCGACGGCGAAGGGCAGATTGCTCTCGTGGAACAGGGTCCAGAGACGGTTGATCGCGCGCTGGTCGAGATCGCCGTGCAGGAGGAGGTCCAGATCGGAGTTCGGGCGATAGGTGCCAGTTGCCCGGGAACCGAACACCTCGACTGCTGTGATTCTGTTCGCCCAGGGTTCCAGGATTCGGCGGACCGTGGCGAGTTGCCTGGGGGAGAGGCCGTGGTCGAGGGTCCCAGCGCTGCCAGACTTCTCGGAAGTGCGGTGCTGCCCGGTCGTCATCTCACCGGAATCTCGCGTCACCGACTCACTCCGTTGATTCTCCCGACGCAGACTGCTGGCTCTCCAGGTCCCGGAAGAGACGCGCACGGAGGTCGTCCATCGGTGTGAGGTAGAAGTCGCGGATGTTGTCGAGCACCTCCTCGAAGTGCGCGGAATCGTAGGTATGGGACATCCTGTTGCGGTCGTCCAAGGCGTCCATCCATGCCTCGGCGTCGTCTATCAGTTGGGCCTCGGAGGCGGCCCGGATCACTGCCTTGGGCGTGACTTGGCGGAGTACGAGGTTCTGTGCCTCCAAGTAGTCCTTCATGACCTTCCACGCAAGCTCCATGGTGTACTCGAAGCGTTGGATTGTCCCCTCCTGTTCGAGTTGGGTGAGTTCCGGTTCATCCAAGGCCTCCTGGAGCAGCAGGAAGGCGCGACGGTAGTTGGCGAAGCGGTAGTGCCAGCGCGGTGGTTCGGTGGTCTTCATCGCTGTCTGCACTCAGCTTATCGGGCCAGCCTGCCCCGTTCGTCCGCTCGTCCAGAAGGCCTGGCGCCGCGCTACAGCGACGCCAGCAGGTCGCCGAGTTGCTCCAGGCTTGCGAGGTTGTGGACCGGCAGGAAGTCGTCGACGTGCGGGAGCGCGGCCACGATGCCGCGGGTCAGCGGCTGGTAGTCGGCCGAGCCGAGCAGCGGATTGAGCCAGATCAGTCGATGGCAGCTTCGGTGCAGGCGTTCCATCTCGTAGCCGAGGAGATCGATGTCGCCGCGGTCCCAGCCGTCGCTGATGATCAGCACGGCGGCGCCCTGACCGAGCAGGCGGCGGCTCCAGGTGAAGTTGAACTCGCGCAGTGCGTCGCCGGTGCGGGTGCCCCCGCCCCAGTCCTCGATGCGGTGGGCCGCGGCCTGTAGTGCGCGGTCGACATCGCGTTCGGCCAGTTCCCGGGTCAGGCGAGTCAACCGCGTGCCGAAGGCGAACGCCTCGACTCGGGAGATGCCCGGATCGGCCGAGCGCGGATGGGAGACCGCGTAGATGAAGTGGAGCAGCAGGCGCGAGTAGGGCTCCATCGAGCCGGAGATGTCGCAGAGCAGGACCAGCGGACGGCGCCGGTGCTTGCGGCCGCGCCGTACCAGGTCCACCATCTCGCCTCCCTGGGTCAGGCTGCGCCGCAGCGTCCGGCGCAGGTCGAGCCGGTGGCCGTGGCGGTCCGGCCGGAGCCGCCGGGTGCGGCGCGTTTCGAGCTGCCAGCGCATCGTCGCCATGAGCCGCTTGATCTCGTCCAGCTCCTCCCCCTCGAGCTGGGCGAAGTCCTTCTGCCGCAGCGCCTCCCGGGCGCTGTAGAGCTGGGTGCGGGCGGTGTTCTCCCGGTCGTCCGCTCGGTCGTCGCTGGCGTCGCTGTCGCCCCGCGCCAGTTTCTGGATCGCGGCCCGCTTCGTCCGTTCGGTCCGGCGCTGGATCATCAATCCCAGCTCGAGTTGCTCGAGTTCGCGCGGGTCGCGGGCCTGCCAGAACAGCTCGAAGGCCTTGTTGAACCACGGAAGGTCGCGTCGCCGGCTGACCAGGACCGCCCGGGCCGCCGCCTTTACGTCGCCCTTACGGGCGAGGTCCACGAGTTCGAGCGCGGCCACCCAGTCCCGGAGCTGGGTCGGCGTGACGTCCAGGCTGCCGACGCGCAGCAGGCGGCCGAAGAGGACGATGTTGCGGAGCAGGTGGCCGCGGGCGGCGGCAGCCGCCGCGCCTTCAGTCACCTGGGGACTGGCTCTTCCGGAGCAGCCGGCACACCGCCTCGTCGTCGATCTTGTCGAGGTCGTCCTGGTACTTGAGCAGCACGCCCAGGGTGTCGCGCAGGATGTCGTCGGAGAGCGTTTCCTGGTCGAGGGCGATCAGGGCGTTCGTCCAGTCCAGGGTCTCGGCGACGCCCGGCTGCTTGAACAGGTCCTCCTCGCGGAGCGCCTGGACCAGCCGGACGATCTCGGCGGCGAAGTGCTCGGGCGCTTCGGGAACGCGGCGGAGCACGATCTGGACTTCCTTCTCGTAGTCCGGGAAGTCGATCCAGTGGTAGAGGCAGCGCCGCTTCAGCGCGTCGTGGACCTCGCGGGTGCGGTTCGAGGTGACGACGGCGACCGGCGGCGTCTCGGCGGCGACCGTGCCGATCTCCGGGATCGTGATCTGGAAGTCGGCCAGGATCTCGAGCAGGTAGGCCTCGAACTCCTCGTCGGCCCGGTCCAGCTCGTCGATCAGCAGCACCGGCGGGGCCTCGCCCCTGCGGCTCTGCCGAACCGCTCGCAGCAGCGGCCGCTCGAGCAGGAAGTCGGAGGAGAAGACGTCGTCGACCGCGGTGCGGGCGTCGCCGCCGCCTGCCGCCTCCAGACCGCGCAGGTGGAGCAGTTGCCGCCGGTAGTTCCACTCGTAGACGGCGGTCGAGACGTCGAGGCCCTCGTAGCACTGCAGCCGGATCAGCTCCGAGCCGAGGCAGCGGGCGAGGGCCTTGGCGACCTCCGTCTTGCCGACGCCGGGCTCGCCTTCGAGAAAGATCGGCTTGCCCATGCTGAGCGACAGGTAGATCGCGGTGGCGAGGTCGCGTTCGGCGATGTAGTCCTCGGCGCGGAGCGCCGAGATCACCGCGTCGACGTCGGGGAAGCGAGGAGCGGAGCGGGCGCCGGAGCGCCGGAAGTCGGGGGAAACGGTCATCGTCGTAGAGGCGGCGGCAGGCTATCGCAGGCGGAACCGGGCCTTGGCCGGCGCGTTCTCCTGGCCGCCTTCGGCGGCGGCGGGTCTCAGTCCGGGCGCCCGCCTTCGGGCGGTCGGATGTCAGACCCGCGCACCCGGCGTCTTACAAGTCGATGATCGCGCCGATCTCATCTGGCAGCGGCCTGGGTTTCGACAGCAGGGAGATGCCGAAGAAGAGCGTCAGCGACAGCAGCAACGAGATGGCGCCGCCGTGGATGCCGTGGGGCACCTGGATCTTGGCGATCTCGATGATGAAGTTGACCAGCAGGCCCGAGACGATCGCGACGTTCGCCGCCAGCGGCGTCGCCCGCTTCCAGTTGAAGCCGATCGCCACGGTCGGCACCAGCGCCGCCGCGAACGTGCCCCAGCCGAAGGTGCCGAGCAGAGCGACCAGGTCCTCCTTGGAGAGGCTGACGAAGAGCGCCGCGCCGACTGCCAGGCCGAGCGTCGCGACCCGGGCCCAGAACAGCTCCTTCCTGATCGGCTTGCCGGTGATCGCCTTGGGGATGTCGTGGATGATCGCCGCCGCGCCGATGTTCAGGAAGCCGTCCGCCGTCGACATGATCGCGGCGAACAGTCCGGCGAAGACGACGCCGGCGAGGATCGGGTGAGCGTAGGACTGGAGGAAGGCGTAGGCCGCGTCGTCGGGCTGGCCGAGTTCGGGGTGGTCGCCGCCGACGACGAGAGCGCGCATCGCGAAGCCGATCGCGATCCAGAGCAGGGCGGCCAACGTGCCGGCGATCGCGCTGACCAGGAAGATCTGCTTGAACTGGCGGATCCGCTTGTTCATCATCAGCTTGGTGACGATGTGGGGCTGCCCGCAGGCGCCGACCACGAACAGCAGGTAATAGGACAGCGCCCCCATGATGCCGAGGGTGCCCCACGGGCCGATCGCCTCCGGGTCGTCGTTCACGACCGTCATCGCGCCGCCTGCGACGCCCCCGTCGACCGCCTGAATGGCCGCGATCAGGACGAGCACTCCGGCGATCGCCATCACCGCGCCCTGGACGACGTCGGTGTAGACGCCGGCGATGATGCCGCCGGTGACGCAGTAGAAGACGAGGACCGCGACGGAGATCGTCATCGCGGCGCCGAGGCTGACGTGCGGGACCCAGTCGACGCTGTTCAGGATCTCCTGCAGCACGACCGCCATCGCCATGATCTGCGCCGCCAGGTAGCCGACGACCCCGAGGATGATCGCCACCGCGGTCAGGAAGCGGCTCGTTTCGCTCTGGTAACGGAGCGCCACGGTGTCGGGTAGCGAGACCGTCTGGTACACCTCCGAGAAGATGCGCAGCCGCTTCGCTACGAGGAAGAACGTGAAGCAGGAAGCCACCGTGCCGCAGACGATCATCCAAATGGACGTCATGCCCTGGCTGTAGACGAGGCCCGGGCCGCCGACGAAGCCGAAGCCGGAAAGCGTGCTCGAGAAGAGAGCGAAGGCCGTGACGATGATGCCGAGCTCGCGCCCGGCCATGAAGAAGTCCTGGGTTGACTTCGTGCGCCTGAGGGCCCAGATGCCGACGCCGATGCAGAGCGCGAAGTAGATGACCAGGCAGGTCAGGACGACCGCGTTGCGACTCTCCTCCATCAGTCGGCCCCTGCCTCCGCCGGGTCGCCGCCGGCCGCTTCAAGTTCCTTCTGGCGCTGGGCCGCCGCGAGCTCCGCCACCTTCCGTTCGTCTTCCTCGGTGAAGAACCAGCGGTCGAAGATCCGCATGTAGACGATCATGAAGAACACCGGGAACGGCCAGACCGCATAGAAGACCCAGGCGGTCGGCCTGGGGAAGCCCAGGAACAGCGTGTGGACCTCTTCGGTGGCGTAGCGCTGGTACGAGAAGACGAGCGCGGTGAAGATGGCCGCCAGGACCAGGGTGCCGAAGACCAGGGGCTGCTTCGCGGGCCCCAGGGAGGTGCCGCCGTCCTTGCGCCGCTCCATCCCCATCGCCAGGCAGCCGCCGAAGAACAGGACCTGGAAGACGACGAAGGCCCAGCCGATCCAGAGCGTTCGTGCGTGACGTTCGGCGCCCGGACCGCCCTGGCGCATCGTGGCGAAGCGGTCGTGCTCGAAGCCGCTGCTGCTCACCACCTGCTCCGTCGCGCCGTCCTGTACGACTACTTCCGTTGGCGTGACGAACGCCACGCCGACGGCGAGACACATGCCGATCAGCGTGAGGAAGACGAACCAGTGGAGCTTCATGTGGTGGCGCGCCGGGAGCGGGAGAAAGCCGCGGAAGCCTACCCCAAACGGCGGCACTCGGGGCTACCTCGTTGCTATGGTCCCCCGCCATGGAGGCCGCTTCGGCACTGGCAGACAAGCCGCTCCGCCGCCTGCTGGCCTACATGCGCCTGGCCCCCGGTGGCTACGTCCTGGGCGGGGTCCTCACCCTCCTCTACGCGGTCTTCTTCCAGCTCATCCCGCTGGCGATCCGGGACATCGTCGCCGCGTTCGAAGACGCCCCGGACGCGGTTGGGCGCGCGATCCTCTGGCTGGTCGCCGCCTCGGTCTTTCTGGCTCTGGCGCGGCTGTTCTCGCGCATCGTGATGTTCAACATCGGCCGGCAGATCGAGTTCCGCATCCGCAACGACTACTTCGCCCATCTCCAGAGCCTGCCGCAGTCCTTCTACCTCGCTCACCGCACCGGCGATCTCATGTCGCGGGCCGTGAACGACATCAACAGCATCCGGATGTTCCTGGGGATGGGGTTGCTCAACCTGCTGCAGACGCCGGTGCTGTTCGCGGGCGCCCTGGTCGTGCTGCTGCCGGTGGACGCGATGCTGACTCTCTGTGCGCTGGGGCCGTTCCCGCTCTTCGTCCTGATCACCCGGCATTACAGCCGCTACATGTTCCAGGCCAACCTTGCCGGCCAGGAACAGCTCGGCAAGGTCTCGACGGTCGTGCAGGAGAACGCGTCGGGCGCGCTGGTGGTCAAGGCCTACGACCTGTCCGACCTGGAGCGCGACCGCTTCGAGGACCAGAACCAGGAGCTCTTCCGGCGGATGATGAAGGTCGGGATCATGCAGACGACGATGTTCGCCAGCGTCAGCCTGGTGCCGGCCCTCTCGGCTGCCGTCGTTCTGTGGTTGGGTGGCCAGCGGGTACAGGCCGGCCTGCTCGGCACCGAGGACCTGTGGCTGTTCTGGGGCCTGATCGGCATGCTCACCTTCCCGACGATGATGCTGGGCTTCGTCGTGTCGATCACCCAGCGCGGGCTCGCGGCGCTGGAGCGGCTGGGCGCCGTGCTGGACATCGTGCCGTCGATTCGCGACCGCGAGGATGTGGCGGCCGTCTCGGAGATCAAGGGCCGCGTCGAGTTCAGGAACCTGACGTTCACCTATCCGGGCAGCTACGTGCCGGCGCTCCAGGGTGTAAATCTGACCGTGGAGGCCGGCAGCACGGTCGGCATCGTGGGGCCCGTCGGCTCCGGCAAGACGACCCTGGTCAGTCTGGTGCCGA
This sequence comes from Vicinamibacteraceae bacterium, assembly GCA_012270995.1. GTDB lineage: Bacteria > Acidobacteriota > Thermoanaerobaculia > Multivoradales > Multivoraceae > Multivorans. Next base: position 50,828 of record JAAXHG010000030.1, read on the forward strand.
GGCTCCTGGAGGTCGACGACGGCGCGATCCTGATCGACGGCGTGGACCTCAACCGGATGCCGGTCCATCTGCTGCGTTCGAGCATCGCCATGGTGCCGCAGGACAGCTTCCTGTTCTCCATCTCCGTGACCGAGAACATCCGCTACGGCGTACCCGACGGCCACCTCGCGGAGGTCAGGCGGGCGGCCGCCCGGGCCCAGGTCGAACGGGAGATCGAGGAGTTCGAGGACGGCTTCGACACCGTCGTCGGCGAACGCGGCGTCACCCTGTCGGGTGGCCAGCGCCAGCGCGTCGCCCTGGCGCGGGCGATGATCCTGCGTCCGTCGATCCTCATCCTCGACGACTCCCTCTCGAGCGTCGACCACGGGACCGAGGAGGCGATCCTGGGTGACCTCGAGGGACGGCGGCGGGGCCGCACCTGCTTCATCGTGGCGCACCGGATCTCGGCGGTGCGGCACGCGGACCAGATCGTCGTGCTCGAGGACGGCCGGATCACCGAGCGCGGTACGCACCGCGAGCTCGTCGAGCTGGGTGGCTTCTACGCCCGGCTGCACCATCGCCAGGAACTGCTGTCGGAGTTGGAGCTCGGTGATGGTGCCGCCGTGACGGAGCCGGCCGCCCGTGTTCGGCCCGCGGCCGCTTCGGGGCAGCAGCGGTTGCCCCTGGGGGAGCCGTCGTGAGCGAGGAACGGAGCGAGTCTGCCCAGCTCGGCCGCGAGCGGGACCTCGGCAAGGTCTACGACACGGAGCTGATCAAGCGGCTGTGGCCGTTCATGCGGCCCTACCGCGGCTGGATCGCGTTCAACTTCGCCATGATCCCGCCGCGCGCCCTCCTCGAACTGATGCCGGCGCTGGTCGTCGGCGCTGCGCTGAACTACCTGACCGAGGGGGTGACGACGACGGAAGTGGGGTGGATGGCGCCCTTCGTCGTGCCGCGGTTGGGACTCGGGCCCCTGGCCTGGATGTTCGGGCTCGTGTTCCTCATCTCGGTCGTCACGTTGATCGTCGACTGGCTGCGCGCCTTCTCGATGATCTCGCTCGGCCAGCGCACGGTCCGGGACGTCCGCAGAACGCTGTTCGATCACGTTCAGCGGCTGCCGATGCGCTTCTTCGACCGCTACCCGGTCGGCCGCCTCGTGACGCGGCTTACGAACGACCTGGAGCACCTGGCGGAGATGTTCTCGGCTGGCGTCATCGCCATGGTGGCCGACCTGTTCGTCATGGTCGTCATCCTCACGATGCTGTTCGCGATCGACCCGCGGCTGGCGCTGGCGGCGCTGGCCCTGGTGCCGGTCCTGGGCATCGCGGCGGCGATCTTCCGCTACAAGGTAAGGGAGGCTTACCGGGAGGTGCGGGTCAAGATCGCGCGCCTCAACGCCCACCTGCAGGAGACGATCTCCGGCATGAAGGTGGTCCAGTTGTTCGCCCGCGAACGGCGCAACTTCGAGGACTTCAGGCGCGAGAACGCCTCCCACCGGGACTCCTGGCTGCGCTCGATCCGCTACGACGCGCTGCTGTTCTCGACCGTCGACCTGGCGACGAACCTGACCCGGGCGCTCATCTTCTGGTACGGCGCGCAGATGGTGGGCCTGGGCGACGTCACGCTCGGCACGATCTACGTGTTCTCCGACTACATGAGCCGGTTCTTCCGGCCGCTGATGGACCTGTCGGCGAAGTACTCGGTGATGCAGTCGTCCATGGCGAGCGCCGAGCGCGTGTTCCAGCTCCTCGACGAGCCGCGGGAGCCCGAGGGCAAGGCGGAGGCGCCGTCGCCGGGCCCGGCGGCCGCGACGGAGGCGGAGCCGGGCGGCTCCGAGGTCGAGTTCGACGGCGTGACGTTCGCCTACGGTTCCGAGACGGTGCTGCGTGACGTCTCGTTCCGGGTCGCTGCCGGCGAGAGGGTGGCGATCGTCGGCCACACCGGGTCCGGCAAGACGACGACACTCAAGCTGCTGGCGCGTCTCTACGAGCTGCAGGAGGGGTCGATCCGGGTCGACGGCAGGGACATCCGGGACATCCCGAAGCCCGAACTGCGGCGGCGGATGGCGTTCGTGCTCCAGGACGTCTTCCTGTTTGACGGCGACCTGCGCTACAACATCGTCCTCGGCCGCGACGTCGCCGACAACGTGGTCGACGAAGCGGCACGCGCCACCCACGTCGACCACCTGATCGAGCGGCTGCCGAACGGCTGGGCGCACAAGGTCAGCGAGCGCGGCGTCAACTTCTCGACCGGCCAGCGGCAGTTGCTCTCCTTCGCCCGCGCCCTCGCACGCGAACCCCAGCTCCTGCTCCTCGACGAAGCCACTTCCAGCGTCGACACCGAAACCGAGGCCCTGATTCAGGACGCCCTCCACCATCTGATGGCGGGCAAGACCTCGATCGTCGTTGCCCACCGGCTGTCGACGATCAAGGACGTCGACCGCATCTACGTCTTTCATCACGGCGCCATCTGCGAACACGGCACCCATAACGAGCTCCTCGAGCGGCGAGGTGTCTACTGGCGCCTCTACCAGTTGCAGTACGCGCAGCAGGAGACGGCGGCGTAGCTGCGTTGTCGCGCAAGACTTCTCGCCTGTTCCCGGAAAGCGCGATCAGCCCGGCTGCTCGTTCGGTCGAGAGGCGGCCCGAGGCCGTCGGGGACCGTCGGAGGTTGTAGACTGGCTCCGCTCTGCATCGAGCGGCTGCCGAGGTAGTCCATGTGAAGTACTTTCCCCTGATCGCGCGCACTCTGCTCGGGCTGATCTTCCTCTACTATGGCGTGGCTGAGTTCAAAGCGGTTCCGCAGCCTGGCATGGACCCCGAAGCCAGCGCCTTCATCGGAGCACTCATGGACTCCGGCTACTTCTGGCAGCTCCTCAAAGTGCTGGAGATCGTCTGCGGCACACTGTTGATCGTCGGACGGTTCGTGCCCCTGATGCTCATCGTGCTCGCGCCGGTCGTGCTGAACGGAATGCTGTTCCACATCTTGCTGTCGCCCGACGGGAAGACCGCGGTTGTGGCGCTGACGTTGGCGCTGGGTCTTTACCTTGCCTACCAGTACCGCTCCAGCTTCCGGGGCGTGCTCCAACCTAGGACGTCGCTGGATTGATGCCCTGGAGCCGCGATCTGATCCTCCTACCGCGTCCGTGTCTGATGCTGAGGCGCCTCGATCTCGGTCTGCAGCCCCAGGTCTCCCTGATCCGCCATCCACATCTGTAGCTGCTTGTGCAGCTCTTCGATCCTCCCCCTGTGCGCGGGGTCAGACGCCAGGTCCGTCAGCTCGTGGGGATCGGCCTCCAAGTCGAAGAACTCGAACTCCGGCCGGTGCTGGTAGCGCTCGTAGAGCGCCTTCGCCGTCGGATCCGTCTCGCCGGCGTCGCGCCACGAGAAGTAGAAGCCGTCCCGGTTTTCCTCGGTGACCAGGTTGGTGAAGCGGTTCTCGTGGGCGATGTTCCAGATCAGCTTGTAGCGCTCGTCGCGGATGGAGCGGATGGGGTAGGGCTCCAGGTTGGCGATAATGCCGGTCGTGGTCTGAATGCCGTAGACGACGTCGCGGTGCTTCGGGCCGGGCTCCAGCATCAGGTCGAGCATGCTCCGGCCCTCGATCTCGGGCGGCACGGCGCCGCCCGCGGCCTCGATCCAGGTCGGCAGCAGGTCGTTGATCTGGAGCAGCGCGGCTGAGGTCCGGCCGGCCGGGATCCTGCGGGACCAGCGGGCGACCAGCGAGGTGCGGATACCGGCTTCGTACAGCGTCCACTTGGCCAGCGGACCGCTGATCCCCTGCTCGCTGTAGAACATGGTCAGGGTGTTCTCGTGCGCGGCGTGCTCCTCGAGCAGATCGAGAACCTGGCCGAACTGGCCGTCCATGAAGGTGATCTCGGCGTAGTAGCGGGTGAGCGCGTCGCGGGTCTCCGGCGTGTCGACGAACCAGGGCGGCAGCTCGAGGGACGCCGCGTCGTAGCGGGACGAATCGCCCTTGCTCCAGGGCTGGTGGGGCTCGGTCGAGGCGACGATCAGAGCGAACGGCTGATTCGGGTCCCGGCCGATGAACTCGCCGATCCGTCCGGGGTCGAGGTCGCGCCCCGCGACCTTCTCGAAGGGATAGACCTCCTCCGGCGCCACGTGCGACTTGCCCGCCAGACCGACCCGGTAGCCGAGCCCGGTCAGGTAGTGGACGACGCTCTTCGTACCGGGCTTCGCCTTCGCGTGGTTCGGGTAGGCGCCGCTTCGCACCGGGTACTGGCCCGTGTAGAGCATGTGCCGGGTGGGCGAGCACATGGCCGTCGCCGTGTACATGTGCGTGAAGGTCGTCCCCTGCCCGGCCAGGCGATCGAGGTTCGGGGTGTGGACCTGGGGGTTGCCCAGGGCGCCGGCGTCGCTGAAGGTCATGTCGTCGGCGATGAAGAGCAGGATGTTCGGCCGGTGGGCGGGCGGCGTCCAACGGTTGACGGCGGGGGTCGGCGGCCGCCAGGCACCGGCGGTACGGATCGCTCCGGGTTTGGAGGCGAGCAGCGCGTCGATCGTCTGGACGCGGGCGGCGTCCTCGGGCCCGAGGCTCGCGGCATCGAGCGGCGACTCTTCGTTCGGGTCGGCCACGAGGTCGAACAGCCGGCCGTCGTCGTAGCGCTTGAAGCGTTCGTCGAAGGCGTAGCGCGCCGGAGGGCCCGCGTACCAGCGGGATTCGTAGTGGATGAACAGTGCGTCCCGTGCAAGCGGGGCGCCGCCCTTGAGCATCGGCAGGAGGCTCTCGCCGTCGACGTCGAGGCCCGGCGGCAGGCCGGCGCCGGCGGCTTCGATCAGGGTCGGGAACACGTCGCCGACATCGACCAGGGTCTCGTTCACCTGCCCGCTCGGGATCGTCCCCGGCCACCAGGCCAGGAACGGCACATGGCTCCCGGTCTGGAGCGACCGCCCCTTGCCGCCGGGAATCTCCCGGCCGTTGCGGACCGACGTGATCCGGGTCGAGGTGCCGTTGTCGCCGATGAACAGGAGCAGCGTGTCGCGTTCGAGCTCGTGCTCGACGAGTTTCGTCCGAACGCGGCCCACCAGGTGGTCCATGTAGGCGACCATCGCCGCGAACCGCTCCTGGTTCGACTCCGCGTCCAGGTCGTGCGGCGTGGTCACGAACGGATCGTGGGGCAGCGCCATCGGGTAGTAGATGAAGAGCGGCTGGCGAGTTGCCGGATCCGCCGCCGCGTGCTCGTCGATCGCGTCGAGGACGAAGTCGTTGGTCAGGTCCGGCCCGAAGACGTCGTCGCCCCAGGTCTCCTTGCGGTCGTTCGTCACCAGGGTAGGCCCCCAGTAGCGCGAGCCGCGTCCCTCCCGGCGGAGCTGCCACAGCCGATGCTCGTCGAAGCCCGCCTGCTGCGGCGAGGCGCCCGCGTGGACCACGTAGAGGTTGTTAGTCAACTGCCACTTGCCCGAGATGACCGTTCGGTACCCCGCCTGCGCCAGCACATGAGCGAACGTGACGTCGGCCGGGTCGAGGTACATGAACTCCCTGTAGTTCCGGTAGTTGTGCAGCCCGGTCATCAGCTTGACCCGGGTCGGCGTGCACAGCGGCTGCGAGTGGCCGTTCTCGAACCGCGTGCCCTCCGCGGCGATTCGGTCTAGCTCGGGCGTTTCGTAGGACGTGCCGCCGTAGGTGCCTAGCGTCTCGACGCCGAGGTCGTCGGCGAGGATGACGATGACGTTGGGTTGGGAGAGTGTTTGGGCGGTGGCGCCGGTGCCTGGGACGAGAAGCAGACCGAGGCCGGCCAGCAGTGGAAGCGCGCCGGGGATCCTCGACATGGGAGCCAAGTTACCAGCCGTCGGTGTATGTTCTGACTGTGACGCGTCGTGAGCGACCAACCCTCGCCGATATCCTCTGCCGCCTTGCTCCTCTTGAGGAGGACTTTCCGTGCATCGACGACCCGCCGACGAAGCCAGAGGACGTGTTTGAACTCGGAACGAGGCTGCCGCCGGCGAGGTGGACGGGCCGAGGGCTGGAGCGTAAGCTACGAGGCTGCCACCGTGCGGAGCCCGAGCATGGCCAACACTGAACTCCTCGCCCGCATCACTGCCCGCCCCGATGTCTTCGGGGGCAAGCCGATCATCCGTGACATGCGGATCTCCGTGGAACTCATCCTTAGCCTGCTAGCCCAGGGTGTGACGGAAGAAGCGATCCTGGAGGACTACCCTGAGTTGGAGACGGACGACATTCGGGCTTGCACCGCGTACGCCCACGCGGTGATCGCCCATGACACGCTGTCCGCCGTATCCGTCGCGGAGTAGTGCGGTTCCTCATCGACCGGTGCGCCGGTCGTCGGCTGGCCGAGTGGCTGCGTGCGCAAGGGCACGACGTTGTCGGGGCATGGGAGCTAGGAGAGGATCCGGGCGACCGCGCACTGCTGGAGCGTGCTGCTGAGGACGGCCGAGTTCTGGTCACGATCGACACGGATTTCGGCGAGCTTGTGTACCTGCAAGCACTATCGCATGCTGGCTTGGTGCGCCTCCCCGACGTGCCGGTGGAGAGGCGGATCGCATTGATGAACGCGTTGCTCGAGCGGTATCGCCGGGCGTTCGAGGCTCAGGCGGTGATCACGATCCGCGGTGAGCGTGTACGGGTCTCTTGGCGGTCTACCCAAGCGTGAGTAGGGCGCATAGGGAGGTCAGACCGACATGAAACTGAGCAAGGCTAGGGATTCCGGTAGTTGTGCAGTCTCGTCATCAGTGTTCTCCGAGCATCTGATGGAAGCCCCCGAGGACGACGAGGAGCTGAGCAAGGAAGGGAAGCGTCTTCTGGACGAGGGATACGAGGACCTTGACGCCGGACGAACTCACACTTTGGAGGAGATAAAGCTGGAGCTTGACCTCTGAGGTTGGTCGTTCCGCTAGGTGCTAGCGGCGCTACTGCGGTCCAGCGCGCTAGATCATGCGTGTCAAGTCGTCTTCCTTCGTAGCACGCGTTCGTAGGCGAGCCGTTTATCGTGTAGCCACTCCGCGGCGCGATCCCAATTCGTCCGGTCGCGCATGTTCAGATCGAGGCTGATGCCGTACCACTCATCGAGCGGACCGGCGTCAAGTTCCTGTTCGAGTGGCGCTCGGTAGGGGTCCGCTTGGGCATGTAGCGCGTCAGTGGGTTCGCCGCGCTTGCCCGTGAGATACAGACCGACAGCGTCCCACGCTAGATACAGCGTGACGCCGAGGCCCGCCTTCTTGACGTGGTGAGAAACCCAGCTTGCGGCGCGATTCGGCTTGACGTCTCCCGGGTGCTTGGATGCGAGGTGGTTCCAGAAGTCGCGCCTGAACTGACCGAGTTCGCTGAGTTCTCCGGACCGAGCGCTTTCCTGCACTCTCCGGTCCCACTCGTTCGGTCGTTCCAGCACCTCGAACACAGGCGCGAGCGGTGACTCGGCGATCCGGACGACACGGACTCGGATCGCGAAGAAGGCGAAGGGATCGTCGGTGTGGTCATTCAACCACCGGATGGCGGAACGGTGCTGCTCGTCGAACTCCTTGGCGATCCAGGCCGCGAACCTTGGCTTCCAAGCCAGCCAAGTAGGCGAGGATCTGGCCAAGATGCTGGAAGTTCGCGCCTTCAAGCTGGTTCTCGATGAGTACCCGAGTGCCATCCGCCGGATCCTTGGCAACGATGTCAGCACGGTATGGCCCGACTTGAACTTCGCAGCCCTCAAGATCCAGATAGAGGCCGATCACGTCGGAAAGGCGGTTCAAGTTCTTGGCCAGCCAAGGCGTGAAGTTGCGTGCCTCATGCGACCACGCCTTTCGCAGGTCCGCCGATTCGAGTTGTCCCAAGTCTGATGTGCCCATTCTCAGTTCCTCTTCGACTCGCGCTGAGCGCCCATGTACAGCACATCAACGAACTCGGCCAGGATGTTGACCGCACCCGAACCCTGGTCGTCTTCGGCGACCAGCACGATAGATGCGAACGCGGGATTCAACGGTTCCAGCGTGATCCGCTCATGGCGCCACGGGCCGTCCGCGGCCACGCGCTTCTCGCTCCGATAGCGCTTCACGGTGAAGCGCTCACCGGTTTCCGGGTCCACTGCGTCCGGCAACTTCACCAACACGATCCGGCCGGCTCGGCCCCCCGCGACGTCTCTACGGAACAGGCACACGGATCCGTCTGGAATGCGCGGCTCCATCGACCGTCCGACGACCTTGGCCGCGAACATGTCGGGCGTGAGCTGCCGCCCGGAGTCGACCGCGATCCAGCGCGTCTCAGGGTCCGCAACCTCGCCCAAGGCGCCGTGAGGGTCGCTGAAGGCGCCCGCTGCGGCTTCGAGGTCTTCGAGCAAGGGGACGCAGCTTCGGTAGCGGTTCTCTGGGGTCGGCTCGACGAATCGGAGTGCGCCGGCCTGAGCTGATTGACCCCCTTCCGACGGCGCGGCCGTAGCGGTTGGCGCGTCCGGCGTCGCCGCTTCGAACCACGCGGCGTCAGCGTCGACGGACTTCCGAACTTCATCGGCGCCCAGGTACATGGCGAGCCGGACGAAGTGGCGCGACATCGCTTCGGCGTCATCCAGGTCCGTCACGGTGATCTCGACGACCTCGTGACCTCGCTGTCGCAGCCAGTAGCGGATCTCCCGGTCCTGCTCGGCGGTGCGGGGATCGCCGTGCAGGTGCTCGCTGAGGCCGTCGAGGTAGACGCACACGTCGGGCATGCCGCTCTGACCCCAGTAGACGACATCGGGCGTGGTCGTACCCAGTCCCGGGCCGAGGTCGATCTGTTCGCCCCGAACGCCTTCGGCGAACCCCGCCGCCGCCAGCAGATACCTGAGGCGGCGCTCGGCCTCGTTGACCGGCTGTGCGGTCGGCTCCTTCCCGGCGGGCGTGGCAGCGGGAATTGGGTGTGAGGCGGATAGCTCGCGTCCCCATTGGCGCACGCACTCCAGCGCCGTCTTTCGATTGAGATGCTTGTGGTAATAGCCGTTCCGGAACGTCTGGAGGCAGTCGATGCACGAGTGGCCGCAGCCGGACGCGCAGCCGTCGACGACGGCCTCCGCGGCCTGAACCACCTCCTCGAACCGCTCGACGAGTTGATCCAGCAGACCCGAACCACCCGGCATCGGATCCCACAGCAGGGCGTTCACCTGCGGGCGGTCGACTTGACCCACGACCAGGATCTGCAAGTCGTCCAAGTGCATGTCCAGCACGCCGGCAGCGCCGAACCGCAGTGCTTCCAGCACACTGTAGGCGGTTGTTGGCTCCGGCAGGTCCGGCACGGAGAGGACGTCGGCGGTTACGTCGGCGTGAAAGCCGATCCGGTCCACCGGACGCCCGCATCGCTCCAGGTGGCTCTTGGCGAACTCCCTCTGCTGGCGCTCGGAGGACAGGGGCGAGACACTCTGGCCGCAGACCGTGCAAACCGGGTATCCCAAACCGGAGCCGTCGCCGATCGCGGACGACGAGCCCACGTTGACCAGGCGCAGCTCGACCCCCTGACGTAGTAGCGCATCCTGCTCGCCCCAGCGGAAAGCGCGGCCGCCGCGATGCCCTTCGCGTTCGACGCCGTGGACGGCAACCGCCATCTGAAAGCGGTAGTCCTCGTCGTCCGAGATCTGCGATTGGTGCGCCAGGTCCACGTCACAGACGGCGAGCGTACGGAGCGCCCCGCCGCTGATCGTCGATGCGGGAGCGCCTGCGTCGCATTGCCGCACGGCCTGGTGCTCGATCGAGACCTCGAAGGCCGGCATCTCCTCCCGGTCTTCGCCTCCCCCGCGCAGGAACCGCCTGGCGACGAAACGGTGTCCGTTGGCGTAGATCAGGTTGCCCGGGACGTACTCGCGCAGCGCGATTCCCGTCGGCCGGGGCAGGTTGAAGGCGAGCGCTCCGGAGTGCCAGACGGGCACCTCCGCCATCGCCTGGACGGACCCTGTCTCAAGCCCGTAGCCGGGGAGGAAGCCCTGCGCCGCCAGCACGTTGAACGTGTTCGCGTCGTAATGCCCCTCGGCCTCCCGGCGATTCCGCCGCGCCTGTCCCTTGAGCCGCTTGACCAGACGGTCGCAGCGGTAGAAGAGAGCGTCGTCTTCCGGGTCGAGCGAACCCTGCCGTCGGCGGGCCTCGTGGAGCCTCTCCATCTGTGCAAGCGCCCACTCCAGCCGACGCCGCAGCGACCGCTCCGCTTCCTCGAGGCCGGCGGTGAAGGAGTCGACGCAGTGCCCCAGGGCCTCTGGCGTAACGGCCTCGGCGTCCTCCTCCGGCCAACCCTGGGTGAAGGCCGCTTCGGCCTCGGCGAGAAGGGTGCGTCGGTACCGACGGATCACTTCCGCAAGGGGGCCGAAGTCGAACGGCGCGGTACGCACGGAGTCGTCCTCGAACAGCCAGGACGACACGCGCCACGGCAGGCAGCGTTCGAGCGCCGATCGGATCTGCTCCTTCTCGGCTGCAGTAGACCCGCCGGTTGCCGTGCTGCCTTCACGGCTGAGCCGCTGCAACCCGGTGAGGACGGAGGCGTTCACGTGCTTGCGGACCATCACGTCGTTGCTCAGGTTGAAGGCCGGCGGGTCGACTCGGCCGGCAAGCAGCTTCTCGGGCTGGGCGAAGTAGGCGCGGTCGTGAGACACGGGCCGGCAGTACGTGAGATCGACGGCCATCCGATGGCGTCGGCCGGCGCGGCCGGCCCGCTGCCAGTAGTTGGCGGGCAGCGGCGGCACGTTGCGCATCAGCACCGCATCCAGCGAGCCGATGTCGACGCCGAGTTCAAGGGTTGCGGTGCAGACGAAGCAGTTCACCGCGTCGCTTCGACCCTTGAACAGGTTCTCCAGCCGTTCCCGCTCCCGGTTCGGGACCATCGCCGTGTGCTCCTCCGGGCGGAGCATGGAGTAGCCGCCGTCCAGGAGTTGCAGGTCGTAGTCGTCCGGGTCTTCGCGTAACCATTCCAGCGTGCCGTTGCACCGCCAGGCCGGGCAGCGATCGTGCGGCGTCCGGCGGACCGTGCGGGCGCGGCAACTGCGGCAGCGGAAGACGCCGTGGTGGGGCGACAGCTCGATCCGGTCGGCGTCGACCTGGTAGACGCCGCTGGCGTTCGGCATCGGGCGGCTGCGGGCGCCCAGAAGCTGCACCTGCTTCAGCAGACCGCGCTCGGCCAGCATTTCGAACAGACTTCGCAGCAGTTCCTCCGCCTGCTCGGGCTCGGCGCCCCACTTCGCGGCCATCTGCCTCATCGTCGTCTCGCCGCCGTCGCTCAGCCACTGCAGGACGCGGCCGCGATCGTCGCCGGGTCCGCGCTTCAGCTTGACGCCCTTCGGTCCGCCGGACCGCCGGAGGTACCCCTGCTGAATCTCCAGGTCGCCGGGGAGGCGGTTCCGGGTGAAGGTCAGATACTCCGCGTCGTAGAGGACCTTCTGCCGGCGAACGTAGTCGAGTGCCGCGGCGACCCCCTCGCGCATCGATTCCGGCGGCAGTCCGAGCCGGTTTGCGTGGTCCTGGATCCACGGCAGCGAAGCGTCCAGGCCGGCGTAGTCGACCTTCATTCGCCCCCAAGGTTCCAGCCCCAAGGGTTGCCGGGCGGACTCGGAGATCTCGCGCAGCACCTGCATGCGCAGGAACTTCCGCCGCTCGTCCCGGTGGCGTTGGCCGGCTGCCTCCCGGCGGGCCACGACCCAGACTTCCGGGATCAGAGCGCGCGAGAGCGGCTCGTCCTTCTCCAGAGCATCGTCGAGGAACCAGGTCAGGTCGCCCACCGACCTGTGCCCATGCTTGAGTCCGTCCGCCATCAACGACCGCAGGCGGAACCGGCGCGCGTGGTCCTTCATCCATCCGGCCTGGAAGGCGGCATCCTGGCGGTTGTCGCAGAACACGAGCAGCCGCGGCCGCTCCGAGTGATGGACCATGTCCTGGGCCAGAACGTGCACATCGGCGGCGTTGCTGGCGCGCACCGGCCGCGCCGGCTCGCGGTAGCGGCCGCCTCCGCCCCGGCCGCCCAGCGCGTTGCACGAGAGGCAGCTCGTCAGGACTCCGGGCTTGTCCGACTTCTGCCGGACGGCGTGGAGGCGGATCCGTGGCCCGGGCGCGCCGCAGGCGAGGCAGTCCCCACCTGACCGTTCATGCGCGGCGCCGCAGTGCCGGCAGAGGTGGACCGGAGCGGTTCGCCGTGCGAGGACGTTCGCGGCCTCACTGTTTCGGTTGCGTGGTCCCGGGTCGGGACCGTCTTCGTCTTCCGCGTCGTGCTCGTCGCCGCCGATCAGCCGGTCCACGAGGACTACTCGCTTGCCCTCCCGGGCCTCGTCGAGCTTCCGCCAGACGACGCCGTCCCCATGCGGCTCGCCGCCGCCGGGGCGTTTGCCGCTGAACCAGAAGTCCTCGAGGTAGGCCTCGTAGTAGTGCTGGCCGCAGGTGGTGCAGGTGAGCACGGGCAGATGGGCCGACCGCGCTTCGGCTGAGCGTGCGGCTTCGTCGGCAGACGGCGTCTCGCCGTGGTCGATCTCGTCTTCCGCGGCCAGCCACAGCCGCGGTTCGTCCGTGCCGTGCGGAAAGGACACGACCGCGCCGGGAATGCCGCGCACGAAGCCGTGGACCACCGGCCGCAGCAAGGGTCGGCCATCGCTGCGCGACGCGGCGGCCAGGGTCAGCCAAGCGAGGATCTCGGCTTCCGTGATCTCCCGGTCGATGGCTTCCTTGAGTTTCGGCCGCAGTTCGTGCAGCGGCCGCGGCTCGTGCAGCGCCTCGTTCAGCCGATAGACGATCTCGCTCCGCGCCAGAGCTCCGCGGAGCGCCTCGGGCCAGGGCTCACCGTCGAGATCCCGGCCGGCGATCGCTCGGTAGGAGCGGCGGACAGCGTCTCCGGGTCCTTCCGGGTCCTCCTCGACCGCCTCCACGCAGTCGGCAAGCAGTTCGGCTGTGTCTTCGGGTGGCGCCGCCGCTGGAAGCCATCGCTCCTCGCTCCAGAGCTCCTGCTCATAGTCCTCCCCGACCGTCTCGACGGCCCCCTCCGGCACGCCGAAGAACCGGGAGGCGAAGACGCGAGCCGTCTCCGGTCGCTCCGCGTCGACGATCGTCGCCGACGTGGCGACGCAGACCGTGTCCGCGGCCTGCCGGCCGCAGAAGGCTCGCAGACGGCGGATGAGGCACGCGGTTTCGGCGCCCATCGCTCCGGTGAACGTGTGAGCCTCGTCGAACACGAGGTAGTCGAGACGGGCGTTCTGGAACAGTTCGGCGTCCCGCTGGCGGGTGAGGAGCAGCTCCAGTTGCTTCACGTTCGTGAGCAGGATTCGCGGTTGCCCGCCAGCCGTACGCATCGCTTCCCGGGAGCAGGCCTCCTCGGCCGGGAACACGCTCTCGCCGCTCTTGGCCTTCCGCGTCGCCCTTAGTTGCGCCTCGTAGTCCGCCTGGGAAGACCCCGGAGGAAGCCGGACGCCGCCCACGTCGCCTTCCCGCTCCGGCGTCCTGCCGACGTACATGCCGAACGAAACGCCCGTGCCCGCGAGCAGCGAGCGCAGCCGCGTCAACTGATCCTCGGCCAGTGCGTTCATCGGATAGACGATCACGGCGCTGATGCCGGCCGCCGCACCCTCGTCCCGCAGACGCAGGCAGCGACTGACGATGGGGTAGAGGAAGCACTCCGTCTTGCCGGAGCCGGTGCCGGTCGAAACGAGCGTCGAGCGACCCCCGACGATCGCGCGGATGGCCTTCTCCTGGTGTCGGTAGAGCTGCGAGATGTCGCTTGGAATCCGCTGCTCCAGGTGTGGATGGAGCAGCCCTTCGGCCGCCAGGTCCGCCACCGCCGCGCCGCCGCGGAACGGCCGCGAGAGGCTGACGAACGGCCCTTGCAGCAACGGCGACTCGCGCGCCTCGTCGAGCGACAGCAGTTCGCGCATCTGGCCATGTAGACGCGGGTCCGCGAACGGATAGGCCCGCAACTGGTAGCGGAGGAAGCTCTGGAGTACCTTCTCCGTGAAAACGACCGGGTTCAGCGCCATGGGGCGGGCAAGGCTACCGCCTGTCGTCTCTACGCGATAAGCCGTGCCGCCCGAAGAGGTGGCCGCGCTAGCTGCGCCGCCGACGGTAGCGCCTGGTGGCGTCGGCGTACGCTTGGTCGTGCGGTCCTACGGCGATGGGGTAGGCGGAGCCGGCTGTGACTCCGAACACGAAGCGGTAGTTCCTGCCAAGGCGCACGGAGTACACCCCCGACATGTTGGTCAGCTGCTCGAAGTTGCGTCCGGGGGAGAGGTCGCCTTGGAGTAGTTCCTCCACAGCCCGACCGAGATCCTCCCGCGTCCTCGGCGGCAGTCGTCTTGCGTTCCTCTTGAAACTCCCGGTGGGTTCGTCGAACCCGCGCAGCCGGGGCGGCCTACTACTCTTCACGGAGCGAAGCGAGCCACTCGGCCGAGGACGCGAACGAGCGACACTCGGGGGACTTCGCTTTGTCCTTGAGCCCCTCCAGGATCAGGACGGACCAGCGAACTTCCTGCATTGTGGCGACAATCCACATGTACAGGTTGTCCAGGCGATCAAGCGCGTCGAAGACCTCGTGCGAAGGCGGAGCACCGACCTCAGAGAAGGCGCTGCGCAGGTGCCGTAGTTGCTCGCGACGGTGCTTGAAGTAGGCCTCTCCCTGTTCGAGAGCGGATGCGCCTTCCCCTTGGGGATCGGGGCTCTCCTCGGCGTCGAGCTTCTTCATCGCCTCCGCCAACGCCTTGCCTGCCCGGTCGATCACGGGAAGCAGGCTGTCGTACTGGTGGCGAAGCCCTGTCGTGTGCGCGTCGAGCAACTCGGCCGAGACAGGGCCATCGAGGTCGGGGTCAGCCACGAGCGCGGGAAGCGCACGGCTGACGTCACGTATGGTCTGGGAGTGTGCCAGCATGAGACGTCTCGCCGGGACGATCCAAGGGGCTACTCAGTATAGGACACGGGCCTTGCTGAGAGAGCTTGCGCTGTAGATTCCGGTCATGCCGGCCGAGCGCAAGATCATCATGATTGCCGGACCGAACGGGGCTGGGAAGACCACCTTCGCGCTGGAGTACCTGCCTTACGAGCCGGGGTGCCCGATCTTCGTCAACGCCGACCTGATCGCGGCAGGTCTCTCACCACTGAAGCCGGAAGCGGACGCGTTCCGGGCTGGCCGCCTGATGCTGGAAGAGATCGACCGGCACGCGCGGCAAGGCAGGAGCTTTGCCTTCGAGACGACCTTGGCCGGGCTTGGCTACGTGCGGAGAATCCGGCGGTGGCGAAGATCGGGCTACGCCGTCAAGTTGATCTACCTGCCCCTCGCCTCGCCCGAGGAGGCCCTCAGGCGGGTTGAGCAGCGGGTCAGGCAGGGCGGCCACCGGATTCCCGAACATGTCGTCAGGCGTCGCTTCCATAGGAGCCTGGCGAACTTCCGTGAGGTCTACCGTGATCTCGTAGACTCCTGGATGGTCGTTGACCGGCGAAGTCGCAGACTTCTTGTAATCGCGGAGGGAGTCAACCAGTGAGCGGGGTGAAAGAACGGCTGCCCGTAGTGAAGCTCGACGATCCCGACATGCAGGCGGTACCTGCGGCGATGGAGCGGGCTGTCCGCCGCGCGCATCGGGATGCGCATCGTCACGGCACGGGTGTCCTTGTCGTGGAGAACGGCAAGATGGTGGAGGTCGATCCGGATCCGGCTCTGTACGAAGACGAGCCGGTCGCGAAGCCGGGGAACTGACTCGGCGCACCTGGGCCAAGACCTGACGGCGCGGAAGACGTTCGTCGCCGACTCCGACCTATGCCGCTCGGGACGACTCCCTCTCTCGCGCCACCGCCGCCTCCAGCTGCGGAGGCGGTCGCCACAGGCACTCCATGACGTAGCGCAGGTCCAACGGCTCGCCATTCCAGGTCGGCATCGACTCCTTGCCGGTGATCAGGATGCCTTTGTCTTCCAGGTCCTCGATCAACTCGCGGGCGGGGTCCGGGCCGAGGGGCCGCGCCGACGAACGCGCAACCGGGGAAGCGGCAACCCTGGTCTCGGCACTCGAGGGCGCGCCGGATCGGCGGCGGGATGCTGCGCGTCTTGCGGCCGACGCTCAGAGTCTGGCCTGAGCGTTGCCGCATCACGACCTTGCCGGCGTCGCAGGCGACGCGTCGAGCCGTCTCCGCGGAAACAGGTACGTCGGAGGCGCCGAGCCAAGCGCCGGATCACGACGTTGGCGTCTCCCGCGGGAACGTGGCCGTTCGTGCCTGCCGCTCTGCCGTTAGCAATCCCGGATGCGCTCGACGTTCCCGCGGGAACGTCAGTCTCCACCTCCGCCGTGCGGCAGCCGTCGGCGCACACTGCCCACGAGGGCGTGGGAGCAGTGTCTGGTGGCGCTAAGGCAGGCTGGGATGCGCACGAAGAGCCAACGGCAGAGGCGCCAACGCGCGTGCTACGCTCCCGCTCCTTCTGACGAGCCTTGCCGCCCAAAGGGGGTCGCGCCACGACCTCGGCCGGCGATCGACTCGGACTGCCACGATGCCGCGACGAAGCACAGTCATAGGTCGCCTCCAGACCGAGCGGACCCAAGGTCACTCGACTCGAAAAAGCCTCTTTGCGGACCTGTCGAGGGCCCTGGGCCGACCTGTCGTCACCTACTTCACGAGTTTCCGCCACCCTGTCGCGATGGCGGACGAGGACGTTGAGACACTGGAGGACATCCTTCGCACGCTCGACCTTTCCAACGGAATGGCGATCATGATCAGCTCTCCTGGGGGATCAGGACTCGCCGCGGAGCGGATGATCAACGTCCTCAGGTCGTACAGCGGCACGGGCGAGTACTGGGCGATCGTGCCGGCGAAGGCGAAGTCCGCCGCCACGATGGTCTGCCTCGGGGCGAGCAAGATACTGATGAGTCCCGCGTCCGAGTTAGGCCCCATCGATCCCCAGGTCGTCTTCCGGGGCAAGGTGGTTTCGGTTCACGATGTCATCAACAGCTACCACAGGCTGTTCAGAAACGCTGTCCGGGCAAAGGGGAATTTGGAGCCCTACCTGCAAGCAGCTCGCCAGCTTTGACGCGAGCGAGATCAGCCACCTTGAGACAGAGCGAGACCTCGCCACTGATATGGCGGTTCGATGTCTGAAAGACGGAATGCTGTCAGGAGCTAGCGCCAAGTCCATCAAGGACAAAGTGAAGATCTTCTTGCTGCCCGAGCACAAGAAGGTGCATGGTCGGCCCATCTACCATGCCGAGGCCGAGCAGTGCGGGCTCGCGATAGAAGTCGCCGACGCCGATTCGGCCCGCTGGAGTACAGTGTACGAACTCTACGTTCGCACGAGGGACTTTGTAGGTCGGAAGGTCGCCAAGCTCATCGAAACCGAGGAACAGTCATTCTACGCACACGCTTCGTCCGCTGGTGAGGGGGATTCCGATGCCTAAGAAGACCGAGAAGGCCAAGTGGGAGAAGGCCGCGGCTCGCTACGAAGAGATCGAGAAGAAGCTCAGACCGTACGTCCGACCGGCCCAGGAGAACGAGGCGCCGCTGGAAGAGTCTTGGCGACGAAGTGGCGAGCTGCAGGACGACCGCCTTCACGGCTTCAGAAGCGGAGTGTGAGCAGACGCCCCCTATAGGACCAAGCGGGGCGATCCGGAGGACCCGCCTACTTCTTCCGGAACCCGGCCGGCGGCGCCTTCCACTTGAGGCGCGGCGGTAGGTTCTCGACCCTGGTCCGGCGGTACTCGACGACGTCGGGAATCTCGAAGAAGCCCAGTGTTGGCTGATTCTGGCCGTGAAGGTGGAGAAGTCGTCTCTCGTGCGTTTCGCCGATGGGCCAGTGCGCGCTGCTGCCGCCGTAGCGGCCGTTGTTGGCCACAGCGACGAGCTGGTACATCTGGTAGCTGAGAGCGACGGCGAGGTTGTCGAACGTCTGCACGTCCTTGTTCAGGGCCGGAATGAGGAAGACGTCGGAGCGCTCGCGGAGGTCGGCCGCCAAGGCGAGATCGGTTGCGTCGTAGCAAACGGCTGCGCTCAGCCGGAGCGGCGCCGCTCCCTCGATGTCCGGCGAACTTGGACACTCGATGATCCACTGGCACGGTCGGTACCCGATGAGCGGGCGACCTTGGTGGTGCTTCCCCTGTTCGGGCTCCGCCAGGTTCTGCTTGCCCTGCCGGCGGACCCGCACGTTCCAACCGTTCGCCTCGCTGTACTCCGGGACCACCCAGACGGCGGTGTTGGCGAGCCGGGTGGTCTCCGGCGGGAGTTCCTCGTAGACCACGCCGGCGAGAATGATCGTCTTGAAGGTCTGTGCGAACGGCACCAGGTAGCGCTCGACGTCCTGCGGGTGAACGGAGAGCTCCGGCAGGACCAGGAGGTCGAGGTCGGGCGCCTGCGGAGAGGCGTCCGTCGCGTCAGCCAGTTCCGGCCGTCGGGCCCGAAGGCCTTGCCGGACGAGGGCCAGAGCGTTGGTCAGGTGATTGCGGTGGCGTGGACGAGTCGGCGCCGAGCTCAGCGTCAGGTCGCCGTCGAAATCGGATTCGTCAGGGTTGGTGGTCTGGACGATGCAGGCGCGAAGCCGCGTGAGGCCTTTCGGCAAGTAGTCGGAGCTGAAGGCCATCGGCAGAAAGGGCATCGCCGTGGCTTTTCCGGCGGCCTCGTCAAGCCGTCGCTTACGCGCCTCGACCCAGACCCTTGTGGCCTCGATTCCCTTGTCGATCTCGCGCGTATGGCCGTCTTCCCTTCGCCCGGGCCACCACAGGAGGGCGGACAGGAAGCGCTCAAACCAGTCGCTGATGGGTAGCCAGTCGCCGCCGAAGGCGCCTTGACTGTGGGTGCCGCCGTACCTTCGCTGCGCCCAGGAGCCGACGGCCGAACGGTAGCGAGGCGCCACCGGAGGCTGGCTCCGATTGACGTTCGCCGTGAAGTCGGGGCTGCGGGCCAGCACGAAGCGCAGCAGATAGCCGAGTTGGTAGCGCCAGCGATCCGTGTCTCGGCAGAAGGCGGGAGGCCGCCAGAGGTCGAGGTCGGCGACAGCGTCCTGGTCGAGGATCTGGGCCGAGTGCCATCGGAACGCCCCGTTCCCGCCGCCTGGCTGCGCCTTCTTGCTCTCTCGGATGCGGATCTGCCACGGAGGCACGGGGCCCTCGGGCCGCTCCTCCTTCAAGCGGTCGAGCAGGATCAGAGCGAGCCGCAGCAGAGTGGGTTCGTTGCGTTCGATCTTCGCTTCCATGACGATTCGGTCAAGGGAAGCTGGGTGCTGGGACGCCGGCTCGACGAGAAGCTGTTGCACCAGACCGCTCCAACGCTCGTCGAGCGGGCGGTCGCGGTTCTTCAAGAGTTCGGCAGCGAAGCCGGGATCGTACTGGGCCAGTGCCTCAAGTCGCATCCTGGTCCACCTAGCTCCGGGAACCCGCTGGTTGAAGCAGCGGTGCAGGACGACGGCATGACGGGCGTACTCGGCGGGCCGCAGGTGGCCGGCCTTGCCGGCGAGCACCGCCGCCAGGTCGAGATAGTGCTTCGGGTCGCTCTCGCGTCGTTCACCGTGGAGGCGCGCGGACAGGCTTCCCGAGGTGAATAGCAGCAGGAACGCCTGCTGTCTCAGGTACCAAGGGAGCGTGGGTTGCGACTGCCGGATGACTTTCCATGCGGCGCCGACCAATCTCCGGCGCCAGTCCTTGATGCTCGGGTCGTCCGGACGTGCGCCCTCATCCTGGACCAAACCGGTCTCCGTGGCGCCGGCGCGGATGACCTCGGACAGGCAGTACCAGGCGACCCGCAGCGCGTCGGGCTGTCCCTTGTCGCCTTCGGTCCATGGCACAAGCAGCTTCAGGACGTCCTCAAGGACCGTCGCATCGGGCCAGAGATCCAAGGCGGTGAGAAGGATCCGAACATTCGACGGGTCGTGCACCCACTTGTCGACCAGGACAAGGGCGAACGTCCGGGTCATCTCGTCAAGTTCCTTGCGGGTCAGGACGCTGGTTCCGGGTCTCGAGCGCTCGGCTCGCGTGGCGGCGTCTGCGGTGTCATCCGGGAGCATCGCCCGGATCTCGCGGACCACTTTGCGATAGCGGAAGGCGCCGAACCGCGCCCTCGTGTCCTCGGGCACGTCCGCTTTCGGAGCATGGGTCCATTCGCTGCTGTCGCGTTTGCGGGTGAATCCGGCCCGGAGCATCAGCAGGCCCTGAATAGCCTCCAGGAGTTCAAGCCCTTCCGAGGCCGAAAAGCCGCCGGAAACGCGGCTCTGGATCCGGTTCATCCGCTGGCTCTGGAGAACCCGGCCGGGCTTGTTCGCTTCCGCTTCCACGGCCTTGGTCTTGTGGCAGTTCAGTTTCAGTCCGGCTGCGTTCCTGTCGAGGTGTTCCTGAATCCATGCCGTAACCGAGGCCTCTGCCATGTCTTCGACTTCGCTCGGTGCCGCGGCGTCGTGTTCCCCGGCCGACATGAGGACCACGACGCGAATGTCGTCGACGTAGCGACAAGCGTGAGCGACCCGGAAGTCGCCGTCGACGGGGATGCGCGCTTCCTTGAGAACTTCGCCCTTGAGCGCTCCGTCGAACTTGAGGAGAGCCACGTTGGCCCAGAAACCGGCGGAGACCAGGCCTTGGGGCAGTGCGACGAGGTCCAGCTTCCGCGTCTCGTTCGTCGCGACATAGCGTTCGACCGCAGTGCGGTCGCGCTCGTCCCACTCCCAGCAAAGGACGCGCTCGGCGAGCTCGAAGAACTCCGGGTCGTCTCCCGGATGTCTCAGATCGACCAAGGCGGAATGCAGCGCGTCCGGTGTCACCTGATCGTAGAAGCGCCTGATGTCTGCCTGAACGATGACCGTGCGGCTGCCGCCGGCTTCCTTGGTCGCCTTCGCCGCGCGCCTCCACGGCTCGCCGAGAAACGTGCGGTAGTCCTGGTAGAAGCTCCCGTAGAGCTTCATCGAGCCCCAGCGGTGCCTGAGTTCGCCGGCCTCCCGGTCGCAGAACAGCCGGTTACCGTACGACATGAAGGGGTCAGGCTTCTGGTCGGCCTTGTTCGTCGTGCGATTTACCTTCCTCCTTCGCGGGTCGCCTTGCAGCGTCTCCACGCGGTCCGCAAGACAGAGCATCAGCGCCGTGGCGACGACCTGGTCGCGCAGCGCCACGTGCGCCAGCGGGCGGAGTCTGTTCGTCAAGTCCCGCTGCTCCTCTTCGGGATCGGCGGAGCGCGGCAGCCAGCGCCGCGCTCCGTCGACGTTCTCTGACGTTTCGGAGTCCTCGGGCGTTCGGTGCACCCACCAGTCCTGGCTCTTCGGGGCGAGCACGAGGCGGAGAGGCGCGCTCTTCCAGGAGGAGGGGTCTTCAAGATCCCGCGCGATGCCATCCAGAAAGGTCGGGAGGTCGACCGCGGCGAGGTCGAGTTCAAGCGTGTCGCTGAACCAGTTGTGCTGCCGGATGTAGGAGGCTGTCTTCTTCCAAGCCTGGACGAGAACGTACTCCTGTCGCAGGAGGTCCAGGCAGGGACGGAGAGTCCGGGCGATGGAGAGTCCTCGCCTCAACCCGGCCAGGTCCCTGGACGACACTCGACAGCGGCCGAGCTGCTGCCGCCACGGTCCCAGTTTCTCACGCGGTCGAACTCCGCTTCTTCACGCAGTTGGCGGACGAGGAAGTTGACCCACGCTTCGGTGTAACCGTAGCCCTTGGCAAGAGCGTCGTAGAGGCAGAACTCCGGTCGAGTGTGCGCAGGATTCCCGGAGCGGGTTGGCGGCCGCACCGCGTAGGCTTTCCACGCTTGAGTGTGCACGTGCATGTTGAACGCGGGCAACCGTTGCTGGACGCGCTGAACGACTTTGGTGGGCGTCAGGAGGCCTTCGCTGGCGACGGGCACCGTCCTCTCCCGGATCAGCGCCGTCACCTTCTTCAATGCCTCCATTTCTTCGGGGCGGTTCTTGTCGTACGGCACGAACTCGACTGCCAGGTCAGCCGCGCTGGCGCGGTTCGCGAGCTTTGGCAGAAGCAGAACCCTGACGGCAAACGAAGGGCTCTCCAGGGTCTCGGCCGGCAGGCCGGCTCGGTAGCTGCGGATGAAGTCGAGTAGGTCCTCGGCCGCCGATGAGCCCAGGCGCCTGATGGCCTCTTGTTGACTCTCGGGCCGGAACGCTGAGAACTGAAGGGCGAGATCCAGACCATCCGCGAGAGCGTGAGCTTGCCCGAACTCGGAGACGAGAAGCTCCTCGAAGTTCATCAGCAGAGCTTGGCATTCGCCATAGAGCGCGGGATCGAGCTCGGGGTGGTACCGGTGTTCGATCTTGTTGCGCAGGACGGACATGAACTCGAGATTCTCGCGTTCTGCCGGGTGGTTCTCACGAAAGAACTGCCGCAGGCACTCGTTCAGGTCCCAGTGCTTCGGGTCGCCGTCGACCTTCTCGTACCTGGTGCCGCGGCCGGTACCGCTTCGCACGTACCAGGGTTTCCGGCCGCGGCGGTAGAAGATCGCGTGGAACAGCGATGTCCACGCGATCGTCATGAGAACGGTGAACGTCCGGGTCCGAAACGCCACTCCGGGCCTGTTGTAGTTCGCCACGGCGGCCTGGCAGGCCGCCGTGGCCTGAGTCAGGTGGTCCTTGGACCGTCTTGGAAGTCCGGCCAACGCTTGCCTCAGTCGAAGAGGTCGGTTTGGTCGGTGGGCGCCGACGTTCCGGGCTTGGGGTCGTTTTCTCCGGTCCGGTCGAGCCAGTTCTCATGACGGTGGCGGTCTTCGGCGACGTCGGAGAAGGGTTGGGCGGCGGTTTCGGTGGGTCGGTCCTGCCGGCGCTGTTCGAGGTCGGCAAGCAGGCGGCGGTAGCCGTGTTCGCCGAGGAGGTTGCGGGCGTGGAGGTGGGTTTCGACCCAGGCTTCGTCCGGAGGCTGGACGAGTTGCCAGTCGTAGAAGCGGGGGCCGAGGGCGCTGGCGACGGGTTGGTGTTCGTGGGCGCGGTCGTCGTGGCCGAGGCCGTGGTCGGCGAGGCGGAGGGTTTCGGGGAGGCGCCAGCCTTCGCCGCGGTTCTGGTCCATGAAGGACTGGATGCCGGCTTCGCGGTCGCCGTCGGCGGCGTCGATGCGGCGCATGAGGTCGGTGAAGGCGATCTGGGCGAGGACCGTGTGGCGGAGTTCCGGGGGCTTGTCCTTGTCGACTCGCCAGAAGGCCTTGCCTCTCAGGCGGGAGCTGCCCCTGCTGGTCGTGGTCGAGAAGGGATGGTCGCAGTCGACCAGGAGGCTTCGGAAGTCGGATTCGTCGAGGCCGTAGAGGCCCGCCGCGACGGCGTCGGCGATGGCCCTGCGGCGGGTGCGTTCGTGGGCGATCAGGGCCAATGACCGCGTCGTCCTGGCGGGCGTGTGGGCGTATGTGCCCGCGTTCGCAGGCGGGGCCGAAGCGATGGTGGGACTCGTCGGGGTCGAACGGCTGGCGGGATTCGAGGTCGTCCGTGGGCCGTGGGCGTTGGCGGCGAGGAGGCGGCTTGGCGAGTCTCTCGGTGAGGTCAGGATAAGGCTGGTTCCGGTACCGATCAGGGCCTCGAACTGCGGTGAGCACAACGGAACGGGGTTCTGCTCCAGGACGTGGTAGTCCAAGTGAAGGCCGACCACCCTCAGACGCGCCACGAAGTCGAAGGTGAGCGAGTTCAGTAGGACGGTTAGCGCTACAACGTGCGCCGATGTGTGGCTGAAGAAGACGCCGGCGGAATGGCCTACTGGCGCGCCTTGGACGTATGTGCCGATAGCGGTCCGTTCGTTCGTGGCCGAGCCGATGTTCATGTGGGCCAGCTTCGGGGCATCCGGCGCCGGCACCCCGCGCCGGTAGTCCCCCTCCGCCATCAGAAACTGCGGCTCGATCTGCTTCCGGTCCCACGGAATGTCGCGCCAGACGGCGCTTCGGCCCTTGCCGCTGACCCAGCCTTTCTGGCTGAAGTCGAACTGGCCGATCATCCGGCCTTCGTAGAGGGGGAGCGCCACGTCCCTGATCCCCTTCTCGTCGATCCAGGCGTCGGCTTCTCTGGACAGGACGATGCCTTCGGGGATGGCGACTCGCGGGATGGGAATGCGGTCGTAGGGCGGCTGGGCGGTTCGGATGCGGGAGGAAGTGCCCAGAACGTCGCCCGGGGCGAGGAGGCGGCCGTGGACGAAGCGGCGTTCGGCCTGGCGGCGCGCGGGGCTGGCGTCGTGGTCGAAGAGCCAGTCTTCGAGTTCGATCGCCGCGCGCTCGGGACGCCCCGAGTCGACGCCGAGTTCGGCCCACAGTTCGCGGATCGGGCGCCAGGCGCCGAGGAGCCAGCGGCTGTACTCGTCCGGGCGGTAGCCCTTTGCCTCCCACGAGGGGCGGGGCGGGAAGAGCTTCGAGTCGTTCGTCATGTCGAACTCTCGCGCGTAGCGGATGCCCCAGACGTCGGGGCCTTGGTCGCCGAGGAGGACGGAGTTCGCGTAGACCTTCTCGAGAATCTCCAGGTCGCGTTGCGATTCGATCTCCAGGATGGCGCGGCTCTTCGGGCTGAAGCGGCGGACCTGCTCGAGGCTGTAGGGGACGGCGATCTCTTCCGCCCGTTCCCAGTCGACGAGGTCGCGGCGCATGAAGACGGTGCGGATGCCGGCGGTGGCGCCGCCCTTCCGGACGATCACGGGGTTGAACTTGTAGCTCCGGTGGATCGGGAACACGCCGAGCCGGTTCTCGAAGCCGAACAGCCACTCCCAGGCGCAGTGCTCTAGGAACAGGTCGCGCAGGGCGCCGGTGCCCTGGTCGGAATAAAGCCCGGAGGGCACGACGAAGCCGAGCCGGCCGCCTTCCTTGAGGAGGGCGTGAGTCTGTTCCAGGAACAGCTTGTAGAGATTCAGGTCAGCCGACCCCTGGTGTCGGAAGGGGTGCTCGGGGTCGGCATAGCCGCGCGAGCGCTGCCGGGCCTGACGCCAGCGGTCGTGCAGCCCGAGGTTCGCCTTGCCGCGGGCCACGGCGAAGCGGCGCTGGCTCTTTTGGTTCTCTTCCGGGTCGCCGAAGGGGGAGGCGGCGCAGGTCACGAAGTTGGACTGGGCCCGCAAGCGGGCGTTGTAGTCGAGCCAGCCGCGTTCGATCTCCGGGTCCTCGCCGAAGTAGCCGGTCTGCCGGCGCAGGGCTTCCTGTTTGCCGTAGGAGCGGTAGAGCGGATCGATGCTGGAGAAGAACTCCTGCGACTTCGGTTTGGCGATGTCCCACGGCGGATTGCCCAGCATTGCGTGGAAGCCCGCTCCCTCTTCCCGAAAGACGTCCGGAAACTCCAGTTCCCAGTGGAAGAAGCGCAAATCGACGGCCATGCGCTCGGCCACGGCGCGGGTCTCCGCCCGAGGGTGGGTGAAGGTCGTGGGCAGCGGAGCGCAGTCCAGTTCGGCGGCTGGCCAGAACCAGCAGGCGCACCACAGGTCCATCGCACTCTTGAGCGAGCGCCACGAGTCGGAGCCGGTCAGCTTGTCGCGGTAGAAGCGGGCGCGTTTGGCGGGGTCCCGGATGGGAAGCTGGTGCATGCGCTCCAGGCCTTCGAGGGCGGCGCGGTGCGCGGCCGCTGCCTGTTCGAGGAGGTCTTCGTGAAACAGGGTGCGACCCTCCAGCATGTGGCGCAGGTCAGGGGTCAGTACGTTCTTGACCCACTCCTTGATCGCCCTGGTCTGGGCGCCCTTCTGGTAGTGGACGCCGTTCGAGTGGTTCTTGTCGCCGGCTTCGCGGTTCTTCCAGGCCATCGCGGGGTAGTGCTGGAACTGGTCGAACCAGGCGCCGATGAGCGAGTTGCCGCAGCGGATTTTGTGGTCGAGGAAAGAGAAGGGGAGGTCCCGGTCCATCGTCTCGATCCACAGGGAGAGCTGGCAGAGGGAGACTGCCAGCGGGTCGAGATCGACGCCGTAGATGCAGCGTTCGACCACGTAGCGCCGGAGGACGGCGCGCAGCCGCGGTTCGAAATCGTCCGCGTCGGGTGGGCAGGGGATCAGTTCGTCGCCCGGTTGCTCGACGGCGGCTGAATCGATCTCCGCTGCGTCCTCCAGGCCGAGCAGGCGGACGAGGGAGATGTCGCCGCGTTTCTCGATCCGGCCGTGGTGCCGAAGGGAGGCGTAGAGCGCGTCGGTCAGGAATCGGAGCGCCGCCAGCGGGAAGCTGCCCGAGCCGCAGGCCGGGTCGCAGACCTTCAGGCCCAGGATGTCCTCGGGCGGCTTCGGGGTCCAGTCCCTGGGCGGAGCTACGCGGTCGGGTTCGTCGTCGTCGGCGAGCGGCGGGTCGTACGCCAGCGGGCGGAGGGTGCGCTGCACGGTCGGCACCGTGAGGCCGGGCCGCGTGTAGAAGCTGCCGGAACCCTTGCGAGTGCCGCCCCAACGGACGAGGTACCACTCGTCGGGCAGGACGACGCGGCTGACGAGTTGGGCGGCGCGCCTGGCGAGTTCGTCTTCGTGGGCGGAGAGAAGGGTCGCTTGCGACTTGGAGCGGCGTCGTGGTCTCTTGACCAGACCGGCGGTGAGGGCAGCGTGGCGCGCCCAGGCTTCGGCGTGCGTGCGGATGGTCTGGCGCCGATCTTCGCTATCCGGCGCGTCTTCTGCGTCGGCTTCCTCACTTTCGTCGATGGGCGCCGACTCATCCTCGACGGCGTCGGCTGTTTCCGCCTCTTCGGAGTCCTTGCTCGCGGCGGACTTCATCGCCGCGAAGAGGCTGCGCAAGGCCTTGTCGTCCATCTCTTGAAGACGCTTCAGAGGTAGCGCCGGCTGCTCGCCGACGGCGAGAAAGATGATCGAGTCGTCGCTCGGCGCCGTCTTGAGTTCGTAGTCGAGCAAGCCTTCGTAGAGGACGCCGATGTACTCGGTCGAGAGATCGGAGAAGTCGACTGGCGCGGCCACCAGACGGCTGGCCTTGCCTTGGCGGATGCGGATCTGGGTTCGGGTGAGGCGCTCCAGCATCTCGTGGACTTCGGCGTCGGACAGGAGCTCACTGGCGGTTTCGAAGACGGCCAGGGCGCGGGAGAGGCCCTCGTCGGCGGTGGGCGAACCGGGTGCGAACAGGTCGCCGCCGTAGGCCGGCACCGCCAGGTCGGGGTGGTGTGAGCCTCTGCGCACGAGATCGAACAGCGCCAGCAGTCGCGGCCAGGCGCCGTAGCTCTGGGTCTGCGAGCGCCCGGCCGCGGCTCGCCGCCGCAGTGATTCGTGCAGGCCGCCGAGTCCGTAGCTGTCGTGGTAGACGGCGTCGTTCCGTGGCAGGAGTCCCCGTGCCTCGGCGAAGAGGATGACCACGAGGCGCATGACAACGCGGCAGGCGGCGCGGTAGATCTCGGCCTTGTCGACGGTTGCGCACTCTTGTGCGAGGGCGTCGCCGTGGCCCTGGATCAGGCGTTCGACCGCCTCGCGCACCCGTTCGCCGAGTGCCTCGGAGATTTCGGACTGGCCCTTGCGGCTGTCGCGGACCGCGCGCAGCAGGGGCGGGTCGGCGCCGTCTTCCTCGGGTGTCCAGAGGGGCGGTTGGATCAGCGTGAGCAGTGTGTTCAGGGCCGGCGTGGGAGCCCCCTCGGCGAACCAGAGGTCGCTGTCCCACTGGCACCATGCGTCGAAATCGAGGCCCGCGAAGAGGAGCCGCCACTGGCGGCCGTTCGTGAGCAGGGCGAGCCGTTCGCTACCGGCGCGCAGCCAGCCGAGCGCACGGCTCGTTTCGCGTCTTCCGCGGCCGATCCCGACTTGCTTGTCCCCGGTGACGAAGACGGGGAGGACCGCTCCCTTCGGCCCCAGCCAGAGGTGGCTGGGGCGGACGCTCTCGCCGGTCAGTGCGCGGCGGCTCCAGTTCGTCGGAACGCGGCTGCCGCGTAGCCAGCCGGCGCCCGCCTCGCTCGCTTCGAAGCCGCAGAGGCGCTCCAGGACGAAGGTGACGAACTCCGTGCGGTCGCGAGTGCTGGCGGAGCGGGCGTCGCGAAGCCGGTCGGCGTGTCGGCGGGTTTCGCTTTCCTGCCAGGCGTTGAGGACGCGCGGCCCCGCGAGGGCGCTGATCTCACCCTGGCGTTGCGCGTCGAGGAGCAGACCACCGTGGCGCAGGTCGTTCCAGCCGGGCAGGCTCAAGGCAGACGCACCTCGATGGCGACGGGGAACGCCTGCGCCTTCCCAGCGAGCGCGTGGCGCTTCGGCAGGAGTCGGTCGACGATCCGTCGGCGCTCGCGCTCCAACTGCTCGCGCGCCTCTTCGTAGTGGCACCGACGGTGCGCGATCTCGCGTTGCATCTCCTGGATGGAGTTGGCGATGCGCTCCAGGTCGCGGCGTTGATCGAAGAGCAACCGCTGCTGTTGCTCACGGCGGAGCTTCTCGATCTCTCGTTCCAGTCGCTGGATGCGGGTCTGCTCGATCAGTTCGGAGACTTCGCCCTGGCGGCTGCGGTAGCGCTCGTCCTCGCGTTTCAGGGCTTCCTTGCCGTCGGCCTGCAACTGTTCCCGCAGCGACCCGGTGAGGTCTTCAGCGTGGCGGGTCACGACGGCTTCCAGATCAGCTTCGACCTCGAGGAAGATCGTCCGTGCCAGATCCTGTTCGGCTGACGTCGGTGTGGCTGCCGGCCCGCGAGGCGAGCCGTTGCCGGCGTTTGCGTGCAGGGCATGCGCGGAAGCGGCCAGATTGCGCGCGGGAGCGTGACGCTCACGCTTGCCCAGGACGCCACCCCGAACAGGAAGTGTGATTGTCCGCACCCAGTGGTGGAAGGTCTCCCGGAGTTCGTTGACGGCGAGTTCTTCCAGGCTGAGCAGGATCAGGGCATCTTCGCCGTGAGGTACGCCGCCGCGACGCACGGTCCAACGCGCGGTTTCGGCGTGTCCGGGCAGGCGGCGTTGGGTGAGCACACGCAGCGTCCGCTCGATCATTGGATGCGCCAGGTGGAGCAGGGCGACCTCGGGCCGCGGGGAGAACACGCTGCGGCCGCCCACCTGGCGCAGCAGGGAGTCGGGATCGAAGGCAAGTGACCGGACCCCGCCCGGAGTGCCGCCGGTACTCTGCTGCCTCACCGACTCGTCGATCGTGTCCCTCCAGCCCGGGAGATCGGGGCGGAGGAGGCGCCAGAAGTCACCTCCGGCCGGAGCGGGGCCGAGTTGCGGCCGGCCGCCGTCCGCAGCCATGGCCGCTTCGAGCGTGTGCCGGAGCGCTGCGGGATCGAAGTCGATCTCGGTTGCCAGATCCTCCAGGAGCCGGGCGCTGTCCGGTTCGCGGGCGTCCGCGCTCTTGCGAGTGGGCGCGGAAGCCGGGTGCTCGGCCAGTCCGAGAAGCCGCGGAATGCCCTCGCTTCGCGCCTGACGGATCTCCCGTGTCAGCCCGTGGTCCAGGTCGAACTGGACCCTTGCCAGGTCTTCGCCCTCAATCAGCCGGCGGTGAGCGGCGACATCGAAGAGTTCGTTCACGGAACCCAGGTCTTCCCGGATCTCGTTCGCTTTGCGGATGACGTGGTCGAGGAACTGGAGATCCGGGTCGGCGTCGCTCAGGAAGTGATGCACGGTCACGTCGCGGGCCTGGCCGTAGCGGTCGAGCCGACCGTTTCGTTGCTCGAGACGGGAGGGGTTCCAAGGGCAGTCGTAGTGCAGCAGGTAGCGCGCGCTGCGGTGCAGGTTGAGGCCTTCCGAGGCAGCGTCGGTGGCGATCAGGATGCGCACCCCGGAGTCCGGGTCGTTGAAGGCCTCCCTGACCCGGTTGCGGTCGGCGTCATCCATTCCGCCGGCGCCGCCGGAACCGAAGAGGGTCAACACATGGGGGTCGCAGCGACCTCGCAGGCGTCGTTCGAGGTAGTCGAGCGTCGTCTTGTACTCGGTAAAGACGACGAGGCGTTCGTCGTTCCTGAACGAAGGCGTCGGGTCGCTGCCGACCGGGATCAGCAGGAGCTCCTCGATCAGGGCCGACAGGGCGTCGAAGCGAGCATCGACCTTGGGGGTCTGCTCGATTGTCGGCGGACCGTCCGAGGTGAACCCGAGAGCTTCGAGAGCATGGTCGATGGCCGCCATCTCGCCGGCAACAGAGTCCGCGACATTGAGGAGCCAGGCGCCAACGACGCCGGCAGCGGTCCCCGTGCGTTCCTCGGTTTCCCGGTCGTCGGAGGTCTCGCGCGCGACCGAGCGTTGGGCCGCCGTCATGTCGGCGTCGGTGGCAGCTCGCGCGGCTCGCTCGGCTCGGGCATAGCCGTCTCGGGCGCGGTACCAGGAGTCGGCGAAGGCGGTCGGGCAGGATAGGAGGCGCTTGCCCAGGATCTCGATCGCGAACGTTCCGGCCCGCTCGCGGGCCTGGCTGGCCGCGATGGCGCTGCGTACGGCCTTTCGGAAGTCGTGGAAGGCCTCGGAAAGGGCTTGCTCGCGCCGGCTGCGGTGGAGCAGGACGGGCTTGGGTGGTTTGCGAGTGCAGAACCGGGGCGCGGCTGACGCGCGGTTCAGGTCGCGTTTCAGGCGGCGCACCACCAACTGGCCGACGCGGTCCCGCGCGCGGTCGGTGAGTTCGTCGGTCTGGCTGACGCGCACCGGGTCGAGGATCTCCAGCAGACCGGTGAACGACCGGGTATGGCCGTTGTGCGGCGTAGCGGAGAGGAACAGGCGGTGTTCGAAGCAGGGCGCGATCTGCCGCAGCATCTGACACAGCTCGCTGTCGTCGCCGAAGGGCGAGGGCATCAGGTTGTGGCACTCGTCGACGATCAGAAGATCCCAGGCAAGCCGGGGTGACCCGTCGGGCGTCTGGCTGGCGGCCAGGAACTGCTCCTGGATGTCGGGCTGGCGCAGGTAGTGGTAGGAGGCGACGATGCGGCTGAACGACCGCCAGGGGTTTGCGTCGATTCCGAGTTCCCTGCGCAGGCGCTCGGTGCGCTCACGGTCGACCACCTCGAACGGCAAGGCGAACTTGGTGTCGAGTTCGTCGCGCCACTGCAGGCGCAGGGCGGCCGGCACCAGGACGAGCACGCGGCGGATGCGCCGGCGCAGCAGGAGTTCCTTGAGGATCAACCCCGCTTCGACGGTCTTGCCCAGGCCGACATCGTCGGCGATGAGCAGGTTCACCCGCGGCATCTGCAGCGCGCGCAGCAACGGCACGAGCTGGTAGTCCTCTACCCGGATGCCGCTGTGGAGAGGACTCGAGACCGGCTGACGGTCGAGAGGGCCGGTGCCGTCGGGGTCGAGGTATGGCATGAGCGCCGTCCAGCGCGCGGCGCGCAGCAGGGCGTCGAAGTCCTCGGCGGGCATCGGTGAGGTGTCGTGGACCCGGGGCAGCTGGCTTGGCGGGAGGAGCTTGCGACCCGGTTCGAGTTCCCAGAGGAGGCGCTCGCTGTGGGGCGAGTCGTGGTCCTTGTACTCGACCTGCACCAGGTGCAGGCGGCCCGCGTCATCGCCGTGCGGACTGTCGTATGGCTCTACGGAAGCGACGATGCCGCGGCGGTTGCGGACCCGGGCGAGCATGCCGACTCGGGGAATGTCGGTGCTTGTTGGTGTCTGCTGCATACCCCTCTGGCCGGCCCGATTCTCTGGTGGCCTCCGTTGGCGGAGACGTGTCCGGTGTCAAGTTCTGTTGACGGATTCCGGGAGTGTATGCGGGCGGGGGGATGATCGGAACTCCGAGGTTGCAGCCGTTCTTTGCGACCCGGAGCGTCAGGGTGGGACTGATGGTATATCCCGTGATATATCCTCAATGGCCAAGTGCTTGGACCGACCACAACGGAGGAAGCGCCATGAACAAGGAGCCGGACTACAGGGGAGTCGCCAAGGTGTTCTGGAGCGGCCGCAGCCAGGCGGTACGGCTTCCGGCAGCGTGCCGGTTCGAGACCTCTGAGGTGGAAGTCATC
Organism: Vicinamibacteraceae bacterium; assembly: GCA_012270995.1. Taxonomy (GTDB): domain Bacteria; phylum Acidobacteriota; class Thermoanaerobaculia; order Multivoradales; family Multivoraceae; genus Multivorans. The sequence goes on from JAAXHG010000030.1 coordinate 82,441, forward strand.
AAGGAAGGGGACCGGCTCACGTTGCTTCCGCGCGGGAAGAACTGGGGTGCGTACTTCGACTCGAAGTCCCGCGGGAGTCTTCCGGCGCGCAGCCAGCCGCCGCTCGAGGAGCGGGACCGTCTCCGCTGATGTACATGCTGGACACGGACATGTGCATCTACCTGATCAATGAACGCGATCAGGCCCTGCGGCAGAAGTTCGAGGAGAACACTTCCAGCGTGTGCGTTTCCTCCATCACCTACGCGGAACTCTGCTTTGGCGTGGCCCACTCGGCCCGGGTTGAAGAGAACCAGAAGGAGCTTCAGGCCTTCTGTCTCGATCTCGACATTCTGCCGTTCGACACCGAAGCTGGCGTTCACTACGGGCGGATCCGCCAGGAGCTGGGGCGACGCGGCGAGCCGATAGGCGCGAACGACCTTCTGATTGCAGCCCACGCCTGCAGCGCTGACGCCACTCTGGTCACGAACAACGAGAGGGAGTTTGGCCGCGTGCCCGACCTGCGCGTCGAGAATTGGCTGGCGGGGGTGTTCCGCTGATGCCGATCTCGTGGACTCCCGGCAGGTTCTCGTCATCTAAACGGCCGGTGTAGGCCAGAAACACGAAGACCCACGCCGCAGCGTGGGCCTCGGAATGAGAGCATGTGAGGGTTGCGGAACCCTCCCGGCGTCTCGGCCGAGAGGCTACAGCCGAGCTGGGCCGACCGTCAAAGGGTCGACCGCCTTTCCGGTGACCTGGAGATACAGCGCGTCGGGGCATAGCTCAACGTCGTCGCCCCACACGACGGAGCCGTGCTTCGCCACCCGTACCGCGTCGAAGATGTCCGCGGCGTCCCAGCAACGGAAAACGCCCCTCCCGGCAAGGTGAGAGAGGTCGACGACGTCCTCGGCACCGTCCGAGAAGCGGAGCCAGAGCTTGAATCCGTTGCGCGGTTCGACTTCGATTGGCCGGGTCATCGTTTGATCGGCGCGATCCTATCCCGCATGTTCCGGTCTCCCGACTCCGAGATTTCAGCCGTCCGACTCCGAGATTTCGGTCCGGCGCCTGAACAGCGCGGCACCGACTAGAAGCGCCGCAGCTGCAGCGTAGGGCAGCGCCAGCAGGCGGATCATCACCGGTACGTGGGCCATCGTGTGGGCGAAGAAGACGGCGTACCAGGCCGGGACGGACCAGCCGGCGGCGAGGATGCCAGCCCAGCGCCAGGGGTCTTCGAGCGTCCACCAGTGGCGGAGGATGTAGAGGGTGGCGGCGATCAGAGTGACCGCCGTGAGGCCGACCAGGACGAGAGCCAGAACCTGTGAGCCGAGTCCGACGGTGCCGAGGTTGTTCTCGAGCCGGTCGAGGAACCGTTCCACAGTCGGCCGGCCCGCGTAGAAGGGGTCGATCTCCGGGTGGATCGAGCTCCGCGCGGCGCCGTAGAGCCTGTGGGTGAGCTGGTCCCAGAACTTGAAGAGGACGGATTCGCGGAAGGTGAGTTCAGCAAGTACGACCCGCAGCAGGAAGACGGCGGAGAGGCAGCCGACATAGGCGGCGCCGCAGCGGATCAGCAGGCGCCGGCGCCAGGTCCGGGGATCGGCGAGACGCTGGCTCCGCTGCACGTCGAGGCCCGTGGCCGGTGGCGAAGCCGTGGCGAGTGCGAGCAGTAGAACGGCGAGCCCGATCAGGGCGCTGCCGAAGAGCAGTTCGTGGTAGGCGATCAGGGCGCCGAATACGCCGAAGAGCAGAACCTGGCGTTCCGGTTTCCAGGACGCGATCCGCAGGACCGGCACCGCGAGGAGCAGAGCCAGGGTCAGGCCGTTCGATGCTCCAACGGTGAGACTCCCGGCCCGGTCGTGGAGATCGAGGAAGAGAAGCAGACAGACGAAGAGGACGGCGTAGGTGGCGGGCTGGAACAGGGTCTGGCGCTTCAGCAGTCGGCTCGTCGCTTCGTCTTCAGCGGTCGGCAGGCCGAGCACTCGCCGGAAGCGAGCTGGAAGTTCCCGGTCCCGGGGTTCGCGGTCCCAGGGATGGGGCGCGGTGACCACGGCTCCCGCCAGTAGCAGGGCGCCGCCAAGACCGACGCCCAGCAGAACGAATGTCAGCGCCTCCAGAAGACTTCGGAGCCCATTGACGCCGAGCAGCGGCAGCAGCCACTGCAGCATCACCCGCTGGCCGGCCCAATACTGGTGGTAGAAGACGGTCAGGTAGTCCGAGTCATCGACGGCGCCCTGGTCGAGCCGCTGCTTGAGCGCGTCGCACGGTCGCTGCGGGCGGGTGTAGCGGTACACGCGGCGGGGGGAGACGGTGCGTTCCCAGGTCGAACCTCCCCGGTCGAGCGCCATCAGGCTGAGCAGGCAGTCGTTGAACCGCTCGGCAGAGTCGTCGAGGGTGCGCTCCGGGTGCGCGTAGGACGCCCGTAGCGCGTCGGCGACGGGTTCCGGGTCGGCGCGGACGGCCAGCCAGTTGAGGGCCAGGAAGACGGCGGTCGCGGCGAGGGTCACGACGCCGATGAGGGCGGCGCCGCGGAGGGCGCCCAGGCGCCGCTGGGTGTGCCAGGCACCTCCCGGTGCGGGCGGTACGGCGGGCGGAGGCGAAAACAGGAGCGTACGCAGGATGCGGAAGCCGTCGCGGAACGCCTTGAGCTTGCTCGCCGACCCCTCCGACCTTGCGAAGTAGGGGCACTCGATTTCGTCCCAGGCCAGGTCCGACGAAGCGGCGAAGAGGGTCAGTTCGGTCTCGATCTCGAAACCGTCCGAGCGGGCTGGGAAGCGTTCGACGAATCGACGGGAGAAAGCCCGGTAGCCGGACAGGAGGTCGTGGACGCGGGGGCCGCAGCGCCAGCGGGCGAGGGTGCTGAACAGCCGGTTGCCGAGGCGGCGCAGCGGCGTGTAGGCGTGCGCGTCGGCGCGTTTGCGGGCCGCGACGACCATGTCGAGGTCGTGCTCCTGGAGGGTCGAGACGAGGTGGCCGGCGCTCTCGGCGTCGTAGGTGCCGTCGCCGTCGGCCATGACGTAGATGTCGGCGTCCACCTCGCGGAACAGGCGACGGATGGCTCGGCCCTTGCCACGCCGGGGCTCGGCGACGACAGTGGCGCCCGCCGCCCTGGCGGCTTCGGCGGTGTCGTCGTCGGAACCGTTGTCGCAGACGTGGATGCGAGCGTCAGGAAGAGCACGCTGGAACGCTGCCACGACAGCGGCGATCGTCGCCTCCTCATTGAGGCAGGGGAGAAGGACGGCGATGCGAGCGCTGGTCAGGATGCGTTGCCGCCGCCGGTCGAGTCGGCCTCGCTACCGGCCGGTCCGAGGGCGAACAGGTGCTCGCGGCCGCGGATGTAGAGCCGGTCGCCGACGATCGCCGGCGTCGCCCAGACCGACTCGCCGAGCGAGAAGCTGCCGAGCACCTCGTGCTCCCGGCCGGCGCGGAAGAGCGCCCCGTCGCCGTCCGTGTTGACCATCAGGATGCGGCCGCCGCCGCCGACCATGGAGGCGGAGTAGCGGCCGCGGATCGGCAGCCGGCCGCCTTCGTAGACGACTTCGCCGGTGCGCGCGTCGAGGCAGGTGATCACGCCGCCGTCGTTGGTCACGTAGAGCAGCCCGTCGTACAGCAGATTCGAGGGCACGTAGCCGGTGCCCTTGCGGTACGTCCAGGCCCGCGCTTCGTTGCTGCCGGTGAGATCGCCGCGACTGTCGAGCGGGATCGCGAACGTGATCTTGGCCGGGTACCCGGAGGTGAACACGGCCAGGTCGTCGACCGTCATCGGGATGTGGATCGCGTTGTTCTGAAGGCCAGTGGCCCGCCAGAGTTCGCTGCCGTCCGCTGGGTCGTAGGCGATGACGTACTCGTAGCCGCTGGTCAGCAACTGTTCCTGCCCGTCGTGCTCGACCAGTACGGGCGTCGCCCAGCTCGCCTGCACCGGCCGGTCGTGCTTCCAGACCTCCTTGCCGGTCAGCGCGTCCAGCGCGACGATGAAGGAGTCGTCGCCGCTGTCCTCGTCGGCCAGGATGATGAGGAGGCCGTCGTGCAGCACCGGCGAACTGCCGACGCCGAGCCCGACCGTCTTGATGTTGCCGATGTCGCGCTCCCAGACCGGCTCGCCGTCGACGGTGTACGCGTAGACGCCCTCGGAACCGAAGTAGGCGTAGACGCGCTCACCGTCGGTGACCGGCGTGGGTGAGGCGTAGGACGACTCGGAGTGGCGGTCGTCGTAGACGCGTCCGGCGTAGGCCGTGCGGGACCAGAGCAGGTCCCCCTGTTCGGCGTCGAGCGCGATCGCCTTCATCGTGTGGTGGCGGTTTCCGTCGACCGCCTGCGGGTGCTTGAAGGGCCGACCGCCGAAGCTGTGCTCGGGCGGTCCGGCCCCGGGAATCACGTCGCCGACGATCGCCGTGGTCAGGAACACCTTGCCGTTCGAAACCACGGGCGACGAGTGGCCGCGGCCTTCGATCTTCGTCTTCCAGAGCAGGTTGCGGTCCAGGTCGAGGTCGGCGGCCGGGCCGGGGCCGGAACGGGCGATGCCGCTGCCGTCGGCGCCGCGGAAGCCGGGCCAGTCGTTGGCGTCGGCCGCAATCACGGGCGCTGCTCCGAGGGTTGCGGCGAGGAGGAGGAGGCGGAGGCTCTTCGACATGGGATTCTCCTGACGCTATGGCGTCTTGATCGGGTCGGCGGGGCGGCCGGGCAGTGTCCGTGGATCTTCCGCGAGCTTCTCGAGCAGGAGCTCGACGGCTTTCGCGAGTTGAGGGTCCCGCCCTTCGAGAATGTCGCGGGGAAAGTTCGTGACCTCGATGTCCGGGTCGACGCCGTAGCCCTCGATCACCCAGTTGCCCTCCGGGTCGGCGGAGCCGGCCTCGGGCACGTTGACGGAGCCGCCGTCGATCAGGGGCGCCCGGCCGTAGATGCCAACCACGCCGCCCCAGCTCCGCTTGCCGACGATGGGACCCAGGCCGGCGCGGCGGAACTGGTACGCGAACTGGTCGCCGTCCGAGGCGGTGTCCTCGTCGATCACGCAGACGAGGTGGCCGTGGAAGACGCCGCCGGGCGAGGTGTCGACGGAGTCCCGATTGCGCTCGAAGTCGAGCATCAGGGTCTCGCGGCGCAGGCGCTCGATGATCATCGGCGACACGTTGCCGCCGCCGTTCGAGCGGACGTCGACGACCATGGCGTCCTTGCGGACCTGGCCGTAGTACCACTTGATCCACTCCCGGATGCCGCTCGCCGACATGTCGGGGATGTGGAGATAGCCGATCCGGCCGCCGCCGAGTTCCTCGACGATCCGGCGGTTCCGTTCGGTCCAGGCGAGGTAGATCAGCGCGTCCTCGCTCGCGATCGGATCGACGAGGACCTTCGTCGCCTCGCCGCGGTCGGGGCTCGAACCGACGGTCAGTTCCAGCGGTCCCCGCCCGGCCTCGCGCAGGAGCTGGAACGGGTTCGTGTCCGGGGTCAGCTCCCGGCCCTGGATCGCGAACAGGTAGTCGCCCGCATCGACGCCCACGCCGATCTCGGTGAGCGGCGAGCGGTAACGGGGCTCCTCGTTCTGGCCTTCGAAGATGCGGGCGATCCGGTAGCGGCGGGCGTCCTCGTCGAGTTCGAAGCGGGCGCCGAGCAGGGCGGCGCGCGGCCGGTCCGGCGCCTCGTAGTCGCCGCCGCTGACGTAGGCGTGGGACACGTTGAGCTCCGCGACCATCTCGCTCATCAGGTAGTTCAGGTCGCTGCGATGCCCGACGTGGGCGAGCAGCGGACGGTACTGCTCGCGCAGCGCCTCCCAGTCGTAGCCGTGCATGTTCGGGGCGTAGAAGAAGTCGCGGAAGCGCCGCCAGACCTCGTCGAAGATCTGGGCCCATTCGTCGGCCGGGACGCGGTCGACGGTCAGGCCGGCGAGCGAGAGCGTCTTCGCCTCGCCGCCGCCGACGTCGAGGAGCCGGAAGGCGCGGCCCTCGCGCACGAGCAGCTTCTTGCCGTCGTCGGAGAGGACCAGACCGCCGATGCCCTTGGCCAGGCTCTTGCCCTCGCGGTCCTTCAGGTCGTACGAGAAGACCTCCGTCTGGACATCCGACGAGCGTCCCAGGTAGCCGGCGCCGCCTCGCACGTAGAGGACCTTGCCCTCCGCGGCGCCGAGGCCGATGTAGTTGTCCGCTTCCAGCGGGAAGCGGGCGACGCGCTGCGCGAGCCCGTCGAGATCGATCCGGTCGCGGCCCTTCTCGTCGTCGCCGTTGTTGCGACTGTTCCCATCGTCGTCGCTCTCGCGCTCCTTCGCCTCGTCGTCGTCCGCCTCGCCCTCGTCCGCGCCGTCTTCTTCTTCTTCCTCGATCTCGACCTCGTCGCTTCGCGGCGGGAAAGGATGCGCCGTGTCCTCGCGCAGCGCCAGAGCGTAGACGTACGTCTCGCGGTCGGCGGCGTAGTTGTACTCGAAGCTGCCGATCTGGGGCTGGAACTGCCGGTCCGAGAGGAAGTAGAGGTAGTCGCCGCCCGGGTCGAAGACGGGGAAGAAGTCGTTCCACATCTCGGACGTCACGCGGGTGAGCGTCCTGCTCTCGACGTCGAACAGGTGGATCGAGCCGAACGTGTTCTCGTCGCCGAGTTCGACCGCCAGGTAGTCCCCGTTCGGCGACCAGTCGTAACTGGTGCCGAAGGGCCGGGAGTCGTCGGCGACCTCGGTGATCTCCCGCGGCCCGGTCGCCGCGTCGTCGCCGCTCCGGTCGCCCGCGTCGACGATGCCGAGCCGTCCCTGCTGGTCGATGAAGGCGATGCGGTCGCTGCCGGGCGACCACAGCAGGTTGTTGTAGTGGCGCCCGACGCTGCCCTCGGTGAGTTGCACGGGTTCGCCGCCGCCGTCCTGATCGACCACCCAGATCTCGGTTTCTCCGCTGCGATCGGAGGTGAAGGCGATCCGCCGCCCGTCGGGCGACCAGGCGGGGTCGCGGTCGTTGGCGCCGGAGCTGTGAGTCAGGTTGCGGGTCGGTCCGTGCTCGATCGGCACGCTGAAGATGTCGCCGCGGGCCGAGAAGGCCGCCCGCTTCGCCTTCGGGCTGAGCGAGTAGCCGGAGACCCCGTTGGCGGCGGAGACGCGACTCGGCCGGCGGGCGAGCTGGTCCGTCGGTACGTGGATCGGGACCGGACGCGCGCTGCCGGAGGCGATGTCGAAGATCTCCAGCGAGCCGGCCTTCTCGTAGACGATGCGCCGGTTCGCCTTGTCGGCGCTGGGCCAGCGCACGTCCCACCGATCCTCGTCGGTGAGCTGCTCGATGTCGCCGGACGCCGTGTCGTAGGCGTAGAGGTTCAGCGTGCCGTCGCGGTCGGACGAGAAGTAGATCGTGTCGCCGATCCACATCGGGTCGCGGTCGGAGCGCTTGTGATTCGTGACCTGGATCGACTCCAGGGTGTCGATGTCGAGGATCCAGAGGTCCTGCGCCCAGCCACCTTCGTAGCGCTTCCAGTGCCGGAAGTCCCGGGTCACCGGCGAGTAGACGACGCGCTTGCCGTCCGGCGAGAGATCGCCGCCGCCCGACTCGGGCATCGGCAGCGCCCGCGGCAGGCCGCCGGAGACAGAGGCGAGGAACAGCTTCGTGTCGCCCAGGTCCCAGCCGTCCCGCAGCGAGCGGAACAGGACCTCCGAGCCGTCCGGCGACCAGCCGTAGACCTGGTAGTCGTAGCCCCATCGCGGCGCCAGCGGCCCGGCGGCGGGGTAGAAGGTCAGTTGGCGCGGCGCGCCGCCGGCCGTCGGCACGACGTAGACCTGTTCATCGCCGTCGTACTGGCCGGTGAAGGCGATCCACTGTCCGTCCGGTGAGAACTTGGCGAACAGCTCCAGGCCGGGATGGGATGTGAGGCGCGTTGCCGTCCCGCCGTCGGTCGAGGCCAGCCAGACGTCGCCGGCGTACGTGAACGCGATCCGGTCGTCGGAGAGGTCCGGGAAGCGCAGGAGCCTGGTCGGCTCGCCGGTCTGAGCGAGAGTGGGGGCGGCCAGAGCGACGACGGCAAGGGCCGCGGTGCAGAAGCTGGCGGGCCGGACTGGACGTTGAACGATCATGGTCTCCTCCCGTAGCTGAACGCGGCTCCACAGCCGCAGCGCCGCGGCATTGTCTCACGTTCGCGGGCGCGCCGGCGTGTCATCCGGCGCGCAGGGAGAGGGCCGCCCACTGGGTCAGCCGGCGTGTCAGCCGTGCGCCCGATGACGGGCGCACGGACTGTGATGCGTGTGGCGCGGATCGCGCGACTCGGGTTCCCGCCGGCATCTGGCGCGACAGCGCCGGAATCTGCGGCGCTTTCGGTAAGCTGCCGCCGCTTCGCCCGGCGGGCTCCGCGCTTTTCGGTCGGGGAAGCGGTATCAAACGAGGAATCGAGACGCCGGCCCCGGGCCGGCCCCGGGAGACGGCAGCATGAGTCGGATCGAGATCACCGGATCGCGCGACTTCGAGGCGGCGGAACGCATCCTGACGCCCGAGGCGCTGGAGTTCACGGGCGACCTGTGCCGGCAGTTCGAAGAGCGCCGTCTGGAACTGCTTCAGGACCGGGTCGACCGCCACGCCCGCATCCAGTCCGGCGAGGATCCGACCTACCCATCCGAGACGCAGGAAGTCCGGGACGGCGACTGGAAGGTGGCGTCGACGCCTGCGGACCTGAACTGTCGCTGGGCCGAAATCACGGGGCCGGTCGACCGCAAGATGATGATCAACGCGCTGAACTCTGGCGCCAAGGTGTTCATGGCCGACATCGAGGACGCGCTCAGCCCGAGCTGGCGCAACGTGATCGAGGGCCAGCAGAACCTGTACGACGCGGTCCGGCGGCAACTCGAGTTCACGAACCCGGGGAACGGCAAGGAGTACCGGCTGAAGGAGGAGATCGCGACCCTGCTGGTGCGTCCGCGCGGCTGGCACCTGGTCGAGAAGAACGCGTTGATCGACGGCAGCCCCGTCTCGGCCGGCGTCTTCGACTTCGGTCTCTACTTCTTCCACAACGCGCGGGAGGCGCTCAGCCGGGGCAGCGGGCCGTACTTCTACCTGCCGAAGCTGGAGAACCGCCACGAGGCGCGGCTGTGGAACGACATCTTCGTCGTAGCCCAGGAGGCGCTCGGCGTGCCGCGGGGCAGCGTCCGGGCCACGGTGCTGATCGAGACGATCCTCGCCGCCTTCGAGATGGAGGAGATCCTCTACGAGCTGCGCGACCACTCGGCCGGGCTGAACGCCGGTCGCTGGGACTACATCTTCAGCGCGATCAAGAAGTTCGCGTTCCGGGAAGACCTCGTGTTGCCGGACCGTGGCCAGATCACGATGACGGTTCCCTTCATGCGCTCCTACACGGAGCTTCTGGTCCGTACCTGCCATAGCCGCGGCGCCCACGCGATCGGCGGCATGGCGGCTTTCATTCCCAGCCGGCGCGACCCGGAAGTCAACGCGACGGCGCTCAGTGCGGTCCGCGCCGACAAGGAGCGGGAGGCGAACGACGGCTTCGACGGCAGTTGGGTCGCCCACCCGGATCTCGTGCCGATCGCCCTGGAGGTCTTCGGTACGAAGATGGAGGGTCGCCCGAACCAGAAGGAACGGCTGCGCGAGGATGTCTCCGTCGAGCCGGGCAGCCTGATCGATCTTGCCGTTCCGGGCGGCACGCTGACCGAACAGGGTCTGCGCAACAACGTGTCGGTGGGCCTCCAGTACCTGAACTCCTGGCTCAACGGCAACGGAGCGGCCGCGATCAACAACCTGATGGAGGACGCGGCGACCGCGGAGATCGCGCGCGCCCAGCTCTGGCAGTGGGTCCACCGCAACGCGCGGATGGACAACGGCGAGCAGGTGACGCCGGAGCTTTACGAGCAGGTGCGGGACGAGGAACTCCGTCAGCTCGGCGGCCGCGATGTGAGCCGCTTCGGACTCGCCGCTTCCCTGCTGGACGACCTGGTGCTCGGCTCCGAGTTCCAGGAGTTTTTGACGCTGCAGGCCTACCAGCACATCTGATTCGTAGCCGCGAGTCTTCTGACCCGCGGAGAACACAGCGCCGGCCGCCAGGCCGGCCCCATCGCTGCGCTACGCTCGCGGCAATGCAGCACGCGATCGAGCTGGACGCGTTGCGAACGGAAGTCGGCGCCGCGGCCGGGCCGATGGCGAACGCGGTTTCCGCCTGCGTCCACTGCGGTTTCTGCCTGCCGGCGTGCCCGACCTACATCGAACTGGGCGAGGAGATGGACTCGCCGCGCGGTCGCATCGTGCTGATGAAGGAGGTGCTGGAAGGCGGCCTCGACCTGGGAGAGGCGCTGGGCCACATCGATCCGTGCCTCGGTTGCATGTCGTGCGTGACGGCGTGTCCTTCGGGCGTCGAGTACGGCGAGCTGTTGATGCCCTTCCGGGAGCTCGCCGAGGGTGGCCGCAACCGCTCGTGGCTCGACCGCTTCTGGCGCGGACTGATGCTGGACACGCTGGCCAGTCCGTCCAGGCTGCGCTGGATGCTGCGTCTCGGCCGGTTGGCGGCGCCATTCCGCGGGTTGCCGCGCGGACTGCTTCCGGCGCGGTTCGCCGCCCCCCTGGACTTGCTGCCCCGGTCCGCGGACCGCGCCGAGGTCGCCTTTGGCACGTTCCCGGCGACAGGCGAGCGGCGCGCCAGGGTGGCGCTCCTCGCCGGTTGCGCACAACAGGTACTCGCGCCCCGCATTCACCGGGCGACGATCGAGGTCCTGACGCGCTCCGGCGTGGAGGTCGTCGTGCCCGGAGGGCAGACCTGCTGTGGTTCGCTGGCCTTTCACGCCGGCGACGCGCCGCGGGCCAGGGCCGCTGCCGGCGCTCTGCTCCGCGTGCTCGGGCCCGCGGGGATCCTGCCGGACGTCGACGCGGTGCTGACCAACGCCGCAGGTTGCGGTTCGGGCCTCAAGGAATACGGCCTCCTGTTCGCGGGGCGAAGTGAGGAGGAGGCGGCCCGGTCCCTCGCGGCCAAGGTGCGGGACGTCTCGACGTTCCTCTCCGGGCTCAAGACCGAGGCTCCGCCGCCGCTGCGGGAAGCGCTGCGGGTCGTCTACCACGATGCTTGCCACCTCGCTCATGCCCAAGGAGAGCGGACGGCGCCCCGGCAGTTGCTGATCCAGGTGCCGAACCTGACCCTGGTGGAGCCGCGCGACTGGCAGATCTGCTGCGGTTCGGCGGGCATCTACAACCTGGAAGAGCCCGAGCTCGCGGCCCGTCTGGGGCGCAAGAAGGCGGAGGCCTTGCTGGAGGGCGAACCGGACGTCATCGCCACCGGCAATATCGGCTGTCTGACGCAGATCGAGCGCCACGTGCACAGTCTGGGCAGGGCGGTTCCGGTCCGGCACACGATGGAGATCCTGGCCTCGGCCTACGGTGGCGGCTGAGGTCTTGCGCAGATCGGATTCGGGTACAGACAGGGTCTTCCAGGTCCGCTATCCTGCGCGCGCCCTCTTGAACGCCTCTTCTGCCACAGCGAGTACGTTGACACCCGAATGACGACGACAACCCGTATTGGAATCATGGGCTTCGGCCTCCTGGGTCGAAGCCTCTTTCGCCTTGCCCTGAACCGTCCCGAGGTCGAAGTCGGGGCCGTGACCGAGACCGCGGATCCCGAGATGCTTCGTTACTTGCTGCGCTTCTCTACCCTGCCCTGGCCGCTCGACGCTGACGTGGCGCTTGAGAACGGCAGCCTGTGCGTCGATGGCTCGTGCGCCAGCGTGGTTCGTGCCGGCAACGCCGCCGAAGCCCCCTGGGGCGATCTGGGAGTCACGACGGTGGTCGATTTCCGGGACACGCAGCCGATGCGGGCCGAACTCGAGGGACATCTCGAGGCGGGCGCCGAGCGCGTCGTCCTCTGCGCGCCTCCCGGCGAAGAACTGGACCGGACGGTCGTGGTTGGCCTGAACGAGGACCGAATCGAGCCCTCGGACCGGATCGTCTCCGCGGGTTCGTTCACCGCGCATTGCGCCGGGCCGCTGCTGCGCATCCTCGACGGGGCCTTCGGTGTCGAACAGGCGTTCATCAGTTCCGTGCGGGCCTACGGCGCCGGGTCGCGGCTCGCCGACGTGCCGGCGACCGAACTCCGGTCCGGCCGGGCCGCGGGCGAGAACATCATTCCCTCGGCGACGGAGACCGCGGCGGAACTCGAGGGCGTGCTGCCCGAGTTGGGCGGCAAGCTCTCGGCCTCGGCGATGAACGTGCCGGTGTCGAACGGCTCGGTGGTCGACCTGGTCTGCTGGCACCGCGACGCGGTGACGGTCGCCTCGATCAACGAGGCGGCGGCTGCTGCCGCGGACGGCGAATGGAGCGGCCGGCTGCGTTTCGAGCGCGAGGCGATCGTCTCCGCCGACACGGTCGGCAGCCGGGCGACCTGCATCTTCGACTCGCAGGCGACGATGACCCTGGGCGAACGCGTGTCCAAGACGATCGCCTGGTTCGATAACGGCTGGGGCTACCTGCACCGGCTCGTGGAGCTGCTGGCCGTGCTTGAACAAACGGCCGCTTCCCAGGGAGACGACTCATGATCCGCGTCGGCATCACTCCGGGGTTGCGGGGTCGGCTGCGGCCGCGTGCGGCCGACCGCCTCGACGGCGCATTGGCCGAAGGAGACGACTCATGATCCGCGTCGGCATCAACGGCTTCGGTCGGATCGGCCGCAGCGTGTTTCGCATTCTCGCCGGCCGGCCGAACGTCGAGGTCGTCGGCATCAACGATCTGTTCGACGCGGACCGTCTGGCCTACCTGCTGCGCTTCGACACGGTGCAGGGCGTCTTCGGCCAGGAGGTCGAGGTGACCGGGAGCGGCCTGCGGGTCGGTGGCCGGAACATCCAGCTCAGCGCGGAACGGAATCCGTCCCGGCTTCCGTGGCGGGAACTCGGCGTCGACATCGCGGTGGAGTCGACGGGCGTGTTCCGCACGCGCGATCAGGTAGCCCGGCACCTCGAGGCCGGCGCCTCGCGCGTGGTGCTCACGGTGCCGGCCAAGGACGAGATCGACGCCACGATCGTGCTCGGCGTCAACGACGACGATCTGGGCGCCGAACATCGCGTCGTCTCGAACGCCTCCTGCACCACGAACTGCCTGGCGCCCCTGGCCAAGACCCTCGACGACGCCTTCGGTTTCGAGGAGGGGTTCATCACCACCGTTCACGCCTACACGAACGGCCAGCGCCTGGTCGACTCGCCGCACAGCGACCCGCGCCGCAGCCGCTCGGCGACCGCCAACATCATCCCGACGACCACCGGAGCCGCGCGCGCCGTCGGCAAGGTGCTGCCGCACCTGAACGGCAAGCTCGACGGCATGGCGATGCGGGTGCCGGTGGCGGACGGCTCGATCGTCGACCTCACCTGCCGGCTGCGCGGCGCCCCGAGCGCCGGGGACGTCAACGCGGCGGCCTCCACTGCCGCGGAGTCGAACCTGGCCGGCATCCTCCAGTACTCGGAAGATCCACTGGTCTCGAGCGACATTCTCGGCAATCCGCACTCGTCGATTTTCGACGCGCCCCTGACTCGGGCCACTCCGGCGGAAGGCGGCGGCGTGTACGCCCGCGTCGTGTCGTGGTATGACAACGAGTGGGGTTACTCGAACCGGGTCGCGGATCTGATCGAGCGGCTGGCGCAGTTCGAATCCTGAGGCGACAGAACAGGAGGACTGGATCGTGCAGCGTCGAGCCAAGATCGTCGCCACGATCGGGCCGGCGAGTTCGAGCGAGAAGACTCTCGCGCGCCTGATCCGGGCCGGTGTCAATGTCGTCCGGTTGAATCAGTCGCACGGCACCAGGGAAGAGCACCGGCGTCTGATTCGCCTGGTGCGGGAGGTCAGCGAGGAGGCCGGCCGGTCCGTCGGCGTGATGGTCGACCTGATGGGGCCTCGCCACCGGCTGGATCACTTCGAGGGCGCCCGGGTGCTGAAGGAAGGCGAGGTCGTGAGCCTCGGGGCGGACGCCGAGTCGAACCTGCCGCTCGACCGCGACATGGTCCGACACGTCGAGCCGGGCGAGCAGATCCTGATCGACGACGGCCGGGTGCAGTTGGAGGTTCGCTCGAAGGACGAGGAGAGGATCGAGGCGGAGGTCATCGTCGGCGGCGCCGTTTCGAGCCGCAAGGGCGTCAACCTGCCTGACAGTCGTCTGCCGTTCCGAATCTCGAAAAAGGACCTGGGCGACATCCGGATGGCCGTCGAGGAGGACGCGGACTTCCTGGCGGCCAGCTACGTCGGTACGCCGGCGGACGTGGTCCGGGTGCGGGAAGCGTCGCGGGAGGCGGGCCGGCCGCTGCAGATCATCGCCAAGCTCGAACGGCGACGAGCGCTCGACCACCTCGACGAGATCGTCCTCGAGTCCGACGGCGTGATGGTGGCGCGCGGCGATCTGGGAGTGGAGATCCCCTTGCACCAGGTACCCGTGGTGCAGAAGCGGATCATCGAGAGCGGTTGGCGACACGCCCGTCCGGTGATCGTCGCGACCCAGATGCTGGAGTCGATGATCGAGCATCCCCGTCCAACCCGAGCCGAGTCCTCGGACGTGGCGAACGCCGTGTTCGACGGCGCCGACGCGATGATGCTCTCCGGCGAGAGCGCTGCCGGCAGGTATCCGCTGGAGGCGGTGCAGACGATGCACCGGATCATCACGGAGTCGGAGCGCTACAACCTCTCCAAGCACGCCTCCCAGCCGGTCGGCTTCCACACGATGGAAGTCGGCCCCTACGACATCGAACCGCCGCACCGCCCGGGCACCCTCGAGATTCCGGAGACGGTCTCCGCGGCGGCGATCCTGTCGGCGCGTCATCTGACCGCGCAGGGCATCGTCGTCCTCAGCCAGGGCGGTTTCACGGCCCGCCAGGTTGCCTGTCGGCGGCCCTCGACGCCGGTGTTCGCGTTCACGCGCGAATCGCGGTCGATGCGCGAGCTGCAACTCGTCTGGGGGGTTCATTCCGTCAAGATGGACCAGGAGGTCCACCACCACGACGAGGTCGTGGCGATGGTCGACCGGCAACTCCTGGTCGGCAATCTGGCGCTTCCCGGGGACACGATCGTCTTGCTGATGGGCGATCCGATCCAGGACCGGCCGCCGACGAACCTGATGCGGATTCACAGGGTACGGCCGCAGTAGCTGCGGGCCGCTCCGCTACGATCGGCCGCCATGACCGACAGCGAACTTCGGGTCTCGATCGAGAACGACTACGCCTTCCTCCGCGACCCGGTCCGCCGCATCTGCGAGCGGTTCCCCGGCGAGTACTGGCGGCGTCTTGATGCCGCAGCCGAGTACCCGACCGAGTTCGTCCAGGCTCTTACCGAGCACGAGTATCTCGGCTGCCTGATCCCGGAGGAGTACGGAGGCGCGGGCCTGCCGCTGCGTGCCGCGTGCGTCGTGCTGGAGACGATCCACTCGAGCGGCTGCAATGCCGCCGCCTGTCACGCCCAGATGTACACGATGGGCACGGTGCTCCGCCACGGCAGCGACGAGCAGAAGCAGCAATACCTGCCAAAGATCGCCAGCGGCGAACTGCGGCTGCAGGCGTTCGGCGTCACCGAGCCGGTGACCGGTTCGGACACCACGCAGTTGCGCACGACGGCCGTCCGCGACGGCGACAGCTACGTCGTCAACGGCCAAAAGATCTGGACCAGTCGCGCCCTCCACTCCGACCTGATGATCCTGCTCGCCCGGACGATGCCGGCGGACCAGGTGGCGAAGCGCTCACGCGGCCTGTCCGTGTTCCTCGTCGACCTCCGCGAGGCCCGCGGCAACGGCCTGGAGATCCAGCCGATCGACACGATGATCAACCACGGCACGACCCAGGTCTTCTTCGACAACCTGCGGATTCCGGCCGCCAGCCGGATCGGCGAGGAGGGCCGCGGCTTCAGGTACATCCTGAGCGGCATGAACGCCGAGCGCATCCTGCTCGCCTCGGAGGCGATCGGCGATGCCCGCTACTTCATCCGCCGCGCCGTCGAGTACGCCAACGAGCGCGAGGTCTTCGGCAGGCCCATCGGCCAGAACCAGGGCATCCAGTTCCCGATCGCCCGCGCCCACGCCGAGACCGACGCCGCCGAGATGATCGTCCGCAAGGCCGCCGCCCTCTACGACGCCGGCCGCGAATGCGGCGCCGAGGCCAACAGCGCCAAACTCCTCGCCTCCGAAGCCGCCTGGAAAGCCGGCGACACCTGCTTCCAGACCTTCGGCGGCTTCGCCTTCGCCACCGAGTACGACATCGAACGCAAGTGGCGCGAATGCCGCCTGTTCCAGACGGCGCCGATCTCGACGAACCTCGTGCTCACGTACCTGGCCCAGCACGTCCTCGGACTGCCGCGCAGCTACTGACGGCACGGCTGGCGCGATGGCGTGGGCTGCACCCGCCTTCTCCGGGCCCGAAGGGGAGGGTCCCAGCGGCCGCTCACGCTTGCCGGATAGATGGAGGGGGAGCGCTCGCTGCGGTCGGCTGCGCTCCGGTTTGGCGTCGGACGATGAGATGACGCCGGGCGTCGCTTGCCGACAGCCTCGCCGGGACCCTCCCCTTCGGACCCTGCGCCGGCTGGAGGGCGTCGGAGGCGGGACGATTCCGTGCGGCCGGTTGACCAAGAAGGTTGGACGGGCGGCGTCCAGATTTCTTGTATTTTCGGTTGGTGATCGACAGGCAGGTTCACCTCGGCGCGGTGCGCTCGCTTCTGGGCCGAAGTTCGGTCGTTGCGCCGGATGACGACGAGAGCGCGCGCTGGCGCGCCGAGTTCGTGCAGTCCTTTCTGGAGCGGGACGCTCCCCAACTTGGCGTCAACGTCCCGGCGACAACGCTCGAACGGTTCTGGGCGATGCTCGCTCACTATCACGCGAATGTCTGGAACGCCTCCGAACTGGCGCTGTCGTTCGGTGTCTCGCACCGTGCGGTCCGCAGGTATCTCGAGGCCCTGCAGGCCACCTTCATGGTCCGCGTCCTCAAGCCGTGGCAGGCGACTCTGAAGAAGCGGCAGGTCAAGGCGCCGAAGGTCTACCTGCGGGACTCGGGAATCCTGCACCACTTTCTCGACGTACAAACGCGGGAAGGTTTGGAGCGGCATCCGAAGGTCGGCGCCTCCTGGGAGGGCTTCGTGGTCGAGAACCTCCTCCGGTTGCTCGGCGCGCCGGAGCGCAGTTGCTTCTTCTGGCGCGCTCACACTGGCGGCGAGGTCGACCTCGTCGTCCGCCGGGGCGGCGAACTGCGGGGGTTCGAGATCAAGCGGACGAGTTCGCCCACGCTTACCCGCTCGATGCGGCGGGCCATGGAAGACCTCGGGCTTGCCCGCCTCGATCTGGTTCACGCCGGCGCCGACAGCTACGACCTCGGGGCGGGCGTACGGGCTGTCTCCGTAGCGCGGCTCACGGAGGAGATTGAGCCGCTCTGGCCGCGGCCTTGATCCGCTTGTTGGTCCGATTGGGCGCTTCGGGGCGGGTGCCTGGAGAAGTGGATCAGCAGGCTGCGCGGTCTCCGTGGTCCGCGGCTGCTTGAGCGCCTCAGAGGAAGCCAGCGGGTCCTCCGCGACTACCTTGCCGACTGTGCTCGAGCAGACGAGATCCGCCCTGGGCCGCCCGACATGCTCCTCTCTGCTCTCGACTTCGAGATCGTCTTCCAGCTCAAGGCCTTCGGCGAACGGGTCGATGTGGTCCTCAAGCCAAGGCGTGAAGTCCTCCTTTTCGTGCGGCCATTCAGTTCGGAGGCCGACCGGTTCTGCTAGCGGGCCCAACGTCATGCGGGACTCCCCTTCCGCGGTTGGCGCCGTTGGTCGGAAGTCGAGGTAGCCTTCGCCCTCTGCGATGGCGTCCGCATGAACCGGGGCGTCATTGTCCGGTCGCCGTCGAACAGTTGGCGCATTTCGCCGAGGTCCTGGCGGAATGTCCGGGCCGGTGCCTCCAGGTAGCGCCAACAGGAGAAAGACGAACGCTCCGCTTCGATTCGGGACTCCGCCAGCGAAAGGGCTTCCCGGGCGGCATCCATAGCGCCCGTGGCCCAGTGAGCCAGCGCCAAGCACTGGGCGTAGTTGGCGTCTTTCCGATCAGCCGGGTCGGCCGAGTCGAGTTCGACGACGCGGGCGAAAGGCTCCCGCGGCGGCTCCCGTCGCCGCGCCCATAGGGTCATGCCGTAGTTGAAGGCGTTCTGAACGCTCATGCCGTCGATGGATGGCGCGGAGTCCCGGCAGACGGCCGCGGCTTCCCGGTGGCGACCCGTGGCGATGAATGCCAGGACGGCGACGCCTCGTACCCGGTCGAGTTGCTCGTATTCGAGATCCTCTGAGCCAAGCAGGGGCTCGAGCAGGGCACCGGCGAACCAGGCTCCGCTTTCGTTGCGGAGCATCTGATTGGCGACGATGACGCGCTCGTTCGGCGACAGTTCCTGGACGGCTGGGAGAGAGAGTGTCTGCTCGAGATCGTCCGCATCCAGCAAGCGTAGGGCCCGGCTGACTTCGGGGAAGGACGTTCCCGGCTGTCCGAGGCCAGGGTCTTCGGCGTCGCTTGCGCTTGACGGGACGGCCCGGAGGGCGGCTAGAGCGTCCTGATTGCCCCCGGCGGCGTCACCCGCGGAGAGACGGCGATAACGGGCTCTTTGCAGGTAGGCCTCCGGCGTTTGGAAGCCGGCGTCGAGCGCCATGTCCAGAAGCCGGACGAAGTCGTCGTCCTGTCCCCGCCGTTCGTGCAGTCGGGCCAGCCGAAAGAGCACTTCGCCATCGTCCTCGTGTCGCTTCTCAATCTCCTCGAGGTGACGTCTCTGTCGGTCTTCGGCTCTTGGCAACCCTCTGTAGGGGGAGCGTTGGTACTGGCGGATGAATTCCAGAGCGCCGTCACGGTCGGCCGGATTCAGACGGGTCATTTGGGTGGCGAGCGCCTTGTACTCGCGGGCCAACCGACTCCTCGGGCGGTCCTTCGTGAAGATGTCCTGCTTCAGCAGGGAGAGGCTGGGATAGCGGTGAATGGCCAGGGGCTCGCGCCGAAAGCCGAGTTGGGCCTGAAAGTCCGAAGTGATGGCCCGGAGAATCTCATCCTCGTCGTCCAGGTCCGGGACGTTGGAGAGGACGTAGTGGAGTTCGATCGCGTCTTCCTCGGACCTGGTCGGCTCGGTACGGATGTCCCGGACAACCTTCGTCAAGCCTCTCAGGTTCTGCTGGTTGGGAAAAAAGAGCAACACCACGGCGTCGGGGAGCTGACGGGTGCAGATGCCGCCGACGTCGGTGTGGCCGGTCCGGGAGTCGATCAGGACGTAGTCGGCCTCAAGGGCGTCGCGCCACTGCGCTTTCAGGTCCTCGAACAGGAGATAGCCGTCTAAGTGCTCGTAGAGCGCTTGCCAGTCGAGTGCGGCGAGACGCCTTGCATAGCGTTCGTCGTGCGAGCCGGAGGGCATGATCCACAGTCGCCCGCCCTTTTCGCCGAGCGGCGGCGACTCGAACAGAAAGTCCTCGGCTTCGGGCGCCCGGTCGGTCTCGAGATAGGTCTCGACGAAGTCGAGGATTCCGGGCGTCGTCTCGGCCGGCCGGCCGAGGTCGAAGGTGTCGAGCCCGGGCGCCTCCAGGTCGAAGTCGACGGCGACGACGCGCTTGCCCTGCCGCGCGAGTTCGACCGCGACGTTGACGAGCGCCATCGTGCGGCCGACGCCGCCCTTGAAGGAGTAGAAGGTGGTGACGTACATGACCCTCCGTGTCGGCGTGGCCGGGGCCGGCGACGCTTCAGGCGGCTACACGGAACGCGGACGCCCGAGGGGAGTTGATCTGGCTCTCCGGTATATGGGGGAATCGTCCGGCGCCGGAAGCTGATGCGAGCTGTTCGGCGGGCGTCGTCTCCCGCGCCAGTTTCTTCAAGAGGCTCCATCCCAAGTCCGTGTCGAGCAACCGCAGATAGCGGTCGTACCCTCGGTTCTGGGCGACGGCGCCGGTCTCCCAGCGCTTGATCGTGGCTTCCCCGAGCCCGGTGATCTCCGCGAAGGCGCGGCGGCTGAGGCGTCGCCGCTTGCGGATGGCCCGGATATCCCAAGGGGACAGGAGACCGTAGGCGTAGTACACGGCCTCCGTCCTTATGCGCTCCCCGACGTAGTCGAAGAACTCCTCGTCACAGTCGGCACACTGTCTGACGGGCAAGGTCACCGAGATCTCGAGAGCTCCGTGCTGGAACGTCTGATCGACAATCTCCGTCGTCGTCGGCGTTTCACAGAAGGGGCAGGTCGTATCCCGGTTCGGGTCGCCTGCCGCAACCTCGTGCTTGGGTCTGCGGTAGTCAGGCATCGTTCTCTTCCTGTTCGTTCGATCGGCGGCTGCGGAATCACTCATGGATGGAGTAGTGGAAGCTCCTGCCGAGGACCTTGCGCCGGTTCTTTGGCAGCTCGAGCTTTACGTAGACCCGAGGGAGGTTGGCATCAACTCGGATCTTCATCACGTAGCCAGTGGCCCCCGGCGGGTGGTCCAGCACCATGGTCTCTACCGCGTGTCCATCGCGGAGCTTCTCGAAGATGAGGCTCCAGGCGGTCTCTTCCGTGAACTTCCCTCCCAAGTAGCGATCCTGGGGATTGTTGACATTCCCTGGCTCCCATCGCGCTCGCCGCCCGCCCGAGATCCTCGTTCCGGCGCGCCTGGCCAGCTTCGCCAGGACGCGCCGGAGTTCGTCGTCGATTCCCCTCTCGCAGTCAACCATGGGTCAGTCAGGGGAACGGATGAAGAGGATCTTATGATCCTGATTCTGGGTTTGTCAAGAGGTCCCGTCCAGAGAAAGAAACCCATAGGGGGATCATCTGATCCGTTCTCGGTTCCGGCAAACCGCGACGGACCGACAAGGTGCGATGGACCGGAGAAGCGACGAGCCTACGAAGCCCGATCCCGAGCCGCCGCCAGCGCTCGCTTGCCGTAGACCTTGCCGACGTGGACGCGGTAGTCGCCGGAGGCGAAGATGTCGCCGATGGGGTCTTCGGCGTCGAGGCCGGAGGCTGCGGCGGCGATGGCGTCGTCGGAGAGGTCGGATCCCGTGAGGCTCGAGACGTCGACCGCGGTCGGGGTGGCGTCGACGCCGCCGACGACCAGGCCGGCGGCGGTGCAGCGGCCGTTCTCGATCGTGACGGAAGCCGCGGCGCCGACGACGGCGTAGCCGGAGGCGGGGTGCTCGAACTTGAGATAGGCGGCGCCGGTGCCGGCGCCAAGGGCCGGGGCGTCGACGTGCGTGAGGATCTCGTCCTCGCCGACGTCGGTCATCAGCAGGTCCTGGAAGAACTCGGCCGCGGCAACCGAGCGGGCGCCGGAGGGGGACTGCAGGTGGATCGAGGCGCCGAGCAGGACGAGCACCGGGGGTATGTCGGAGCCCGGGTCGGCGTGGGCGATGTTGCCGCCGATCGTGCCGCGGTTGCGAACCTGGGCGTCGCCGATGTGGCCGGCCGCTTCGGCGAGCACGGGGCAGTGGGCCGCCAGCACGTCGGAAGCCGCGATGTCGGCGTGGGTGGTCAGCGAGCCGACCCGGACCGAGCCGTTCCCTTCGGAGATGCCCTTGAGCTCGTCGAGGCGGCCGATGTCGATGACGACGGGGGGCTGGGCCAGACGGAGCTTCATCATCGGGATCAGGCTGTGGCCGCCGGCCATCAGCTTCGCGTCTTCGTTCTCCTGGAGCAGACTCAAGGCTTCGTCCACCGATCCGGCGCGGCGGTAATCGAATTGGGCTGGGTACATATCTGGGCTCCTGATTCGGCAGCTTCGGTTGTTCGGCTGCGGATTGTAGACGGACGAAGTGGTTAGCTGTTGACGGCCCGCCACACCTTCTCGGGCGTGAGCGGCATGTCGATGTGGTCGATACCGAACGGCGCGAGCGCGTCGACCACGGCGTTGACCACCGCGGCCGGCGAGGCGATCGCGCCGGCCTCGCCGACGCCCTTGACGCCCAGCGGATTGTGCGGGCACGGGGTCGTCGTGCGGTCGAGCTCGAACGAGATCAGGTTGTGGATCTTGGGCACCGCGTAGTCCATGAGCGAGCCGGACACGAGTTGGCCGCTCTCGTCGTAGACCGCGTTCTCCCACAGCGCCTGGCCGATGCCCTGGGCCAGACCGCCGTGGAGCTGGCCGTCGACGATCATCGGGTTGATCACGTTGCCGACGTCGTCGACCGCGGCGTAGCGCAGCAGTTCGATCGAGCCGGTCTCCGTGTCCACCTCGACGACGCAGACGTGGGTGCCGAACGGGTAGGTGAAGTTCGACGGATCGTAGAAGCTCGTGGCGGAGAGCCCCGGCTCCAGGTCATCGGGGTAGTTGTGCGCCAGGTAGGCCTGGAGCGCCACGTCGCCGAGACCGAGGGAGCGGTCCGGCGAACCGGCCACGCGGAAGCTGCCGTCCTCGTACTCCAGGTCCTCGGCCGAGGCCTCGAGCAGGTGGGCGGCGATCTTCTTGCCTTTCTCGATGATCTTGTCGACGCTCCTGGCGATCGCCGAACCACCGACGGCGGCGCTGCGGCTGCCGTAGGTACCCATGCCGAACTGGACGAGGTCGGTGTCGCCGTGGATCACCTCGACCGCCTCGGGATCGATGCCGAGCCGGTCGGCGACGATCTGGGAGAAGGTCGTTTCGTGGCCCTGACCGTGCGACGAGGAACCGGTGTAGACGGTGACCGAAGCGGTCGGATGGACGCGGACGTCGGCGCTCTCCCATTGCCCGGCCTGGGCGCCGAGCGATCCGACGACGGCTGACGGCGCCAGCCCGCAGGCCTCGATGTAGGACGAGAAGCCGATGCCGATCTGCCGGCCGCCGCCGTTTCCGCGGCGCGACGCCTGCTCGCTCCGCAGGTCGTCGTATCCGATCATCTCCAGCGCGCGGTCCATCGCCGGTCCGTAGTTGCCCGAGTCGTACGCGAGGGCGACCTGGGTCTGGTACGGGAAGGCGTCCGGCGACACGAAGTTCCGGCGTCGTACCTCGACCGGACCCAGACCGGTGGTCTCGCCGGCGAGATGCATCAGCCGCTCGACGACGTAGGTGGCCTCGGGCCGGCCGGCGCCGCGGTAGGCGTCGACGGGGGTCGTGTGGGTGAAGACGCCGGTGACGTGGCAGTGGATCGCCGGAATGTCGTACTGACCGGACATCAGGGTGCCGTAGAGGTAGGTCGGCACCGCCGGCGCGAACGTCGAGAGATAGGCGCCCATCGCGGCCGTGGTGTCGACGCGCAGGCCGGTGATCCGGCCGTCCGCGTCGAGCGCCAACGCGCAGTGGGTCGAGTGGTCGCGGCCGTGGGCATCCGTGAGATTCGTCTCGGTGCGCGTCGCGGTCCACTTGACCGGCCGGTCGAGCTTCATCGAGCACAGGCCCACGATCGCCTCGTCGGCGTAGTGGTGAATCTTGCTGCCGAAGCCGCCGCCGACCTCGGGAGCGACGATCCGCACCTTGTGCTCGGGCATGCCAAGCGACGCGAGCGTCATCAGCAGCCGATGCACGTGCGGGTTCTGACTCGTCATGTGGATCGTCATCGAGCCCGCGTTTGAGTCGTAGGAGGCGAGCACCGCGCGAGGCTCGATCGCGTGCGGGATCAGGCGGTTGTTGCGCAGGTCGAGCTGCACGGTGTGCGCGGCGGAGGCGAAGGCGGCGTCGACCGATTCGCGCTCGCCGATCTCCCAGTCGAACGCCACGTTGCCCGGCGCGTCCTCGTGGACCGCCGGCGCCCCGTCCTCGAGCGCGGCGACGACATCGGCCACCGCGTCGAGCGGCTCGTAGTCGACGGCCACCCGGTCGGCCGCGTCGCGGGCGATGTAGCGGTCCTCCGCCACGACGACGGCCACGGCGTCGCCCACGTGGCGCACCGTGTCGGCGGCGATCATCGGGTGGGCGGGGGTCTTCAGGTCGGGCAGCAGCCAGCCGACGGGCACGACACCGGGGATGCCGGCGGCCGCGACGTCGCGCGCCGTGAGCACGGCGAGGACGCCGGGCAGGGCCTCCGCGGCGGAGGCGTCGATGCCGCGGATCCGGGCATGGGCGTAGGGGCTGCGAACGATCGCGGCATGAGCCATGCCGGGGACGTTCAGGTCGTCGGTGTACTTGCCGCGGCCGGTGATGAGCGCCGGGTCTTCCCGGCGCTTGATCGAGGTGCCGAGTACGCCCGCCATCTCAGCTCATCCTCTCGGCGGCGTACTTCACGGCCTCCACGATGTTGTGGTAGCCGGTGCAGCGGCAGATGTTGCCCTTGAGACCCTCGCGGATCTCCTCGTCGTTCGGGTTCTGGTTCTGGGTCAGGAGGTAGTTCGCCGACAGGATCATGCCCGGCGTGCAGTAACCGCACTGCAGGCCGTGCTTCTCCCAGAAGCCCTCCTGGAGCGGATGCAGCTCGCCGTTTTGGGCCAGCCCCTCGATCGTCGTCACCGAGGCGCCGTCGGCCTGCGCCGCGAGCATGGTGCAGGACTTGACGGCATTGCCGTCGACCAGCACGGTGCAGGCGCCGCAGAGACTCGTCTCGCAGCCGATGTTGGCGCCGGTCAGGCCCAGATCCTCGCGCAGGAAGTGGACCAGCAGGCGCCGCGGCTCGACCGCTGCCTGAACCGGCTTTCCGTTGACTTCGAGTTGAATGGACACGGTCATGGCTGGGTGCCTCCTTCTATGAACTTGTGCAGGGGAACGCAGCGGCGCTGGTTCCGCGGTGCGAGGTCATGGTGAGGTGGGGGCTGGGGCCGGACATGGAGCTTGCGACAGGTTGGGCGGCGCTATGGGCACGCTCGGAGCGAGATGGCGAGGCCGGCGAGTACGACCAGCGCGCCGCCGACCAGGTAGGGCCAGAGTTCCCTGGCCATGCCGGCGGCAAAGCGACCGGCGAAGGCGGCCTGGGAAGGGGCCGCCGGGGCGGCTTCGGCGCTGTCCGCGGGGGCCGGCGCCGGAGCTTCGTCCGCCACCGGCGCCCGCGCGGCGAGTTGCTGCTCCAGGCCCTGCAGTCCCTGGCGGGTCAGCACCTTGGCCGAGCTGTCGAGCAGCCGCTGGCCGACGGCGGCGATGCGCCCGCCGACCTGGGCATCGATCTCGTAGTGGAGCAGGGTGCCGTCGTCGCCCAAGTCCTCGAGGCGGAGCGAACCGCTGCCGTTGACGAAGCCGGGCGCGCCCTTGCCGTCCATCTTCAGGCGGTAGCCGTTCGGCGGATCGAGATCGAGGAGTTCGACGCCGCCCTCGAACACGCCCTGCACGGGCCCGACCTTCATTTTCAGCTTGCCGCGGAACCGGTTGTCGCCGACGGGCGCCATGTCCTCGCAACCCGGCAGGGTGCGCGACAGCACCTCCGGGTCGAGGATGGCCTCCCAGACGACGCCGCGCGGTACGTCCAGCGTGTGCGAGCCCTTGATCTTCACGTTCCGCGCAGGGGGCTTCTAGCAGCTTGCGCCGTGGAACGGAACGAAGCGAGTTCTCGGGTGCAAGGTGCTGGTGAGGTGGGGGCTGGGGCCAAACATGGAGTCCGCGACAGGTTTGGCGGCTAGGGGCCCGGCGACGAGCCGCAGTGTGAAGTAGTAGCTGTGGCAGACATGGCGCGGCAGGGTGCAGATCTACCACAGGGGGGCTGGTTGCTCACCGGGGGGTGGAGTCGGAACAGAGTCGGAACGCACGGGCGGGACGCTCAAGGCTCGCAAGGAAAAGCGGACGCGTCGGCCGTCGCCGGCGCGGGTTGGCCGGCCTGGTTCCGATAGCTGCGAACCTCGTTGGTGACCGTGTCGGTCACGCGGACCACGTAGCCCAGATCCGTCGTTGCCCCCGCGAACACCCACGCGTGGCCGTTGAGCGCGCAACCGTCGAGAAGCTTGACGAGTACCTCCCAGTTGGC
Source organism: Vicinamibacteraceae bacterium (assembly GCA_012270995.1). Classification (GTDB taxonomy): domain Bacteria; phylum Acidobacteriota; class Thermoanaerobaculia; order Multivoradales; family Multivoraceae; genus Multivorans. The sequence continues at coordinate 108,121 of JAAXHG010000030.1, forward strand.
GGCGTCGAAGAACCAGAAGATCCCCGAGTCGTTCGTCGCCGCGAAGACGACTCGGCCGGCGCCGCCGTCGCCGTTGGCCGTCCGCCATTCCGCCTCGACCGAGAACCGTTCGTCCTGGAGGCACAGCACTTCGGCCGAGGGCGTGCAGGCGCCCGCCGGGTCGCCGGGTCGGACGAGGAGCGTCTTTTGGGCTTCGGACACGACGTCGTGGCCGCTCACGCGGAGAGAGATCCGGTAGTAGCCGGGTTCGCTCCAGGTCCATTCGAACACCGCGTTCCGCGAGACGCCGCCGTCGCCCGTACTCCACGAGCGTTCGGCCACGTCGCCCGTGCTCACGTCTCGCAGGGTCACGGGCGTGTCCGTGAACGCGACGCAGAGGTCGGCCGCGCACTCGGCGCCGAGGACCGAGAAGTTCGCCGTCGGCGGTTCGGGCGGCGGCGGTTCAGGCGGCGGCGGATCAGGCGGCGGTGGTTCAGGCGGCGGCGGTTCATTGTGCACGATGAAGGTGTTGTCGTTCGTACCGTGCGGGCCGGGATGGGTCATCCTCTCGCCATCGCCGCGGCAACCCCATATGCATGGCTCGTCCGATCCGGTGCAGGGATCGTGCAGGTCCTCGTCGAAGTCGCCGGGGTCAAGCGCGACCGTTCCGTTCAGATTCGGGAGGTCGCCGCCCGAGAGGGTTGCATCCCATTCCACGCTGCAGGCTTCCTCGTCCAGCTCAACTGGCGTCAAGCGGAGCGTCGCCGTCGTGCCGGAGACGACGAAATCGGTTGGATGCACATGCGTCACGGGCTCATCGAACGTGATGAGCCAAGTGAGTTGGTCGGCGCTGGTTCGCTCCGCGGTCGGGTTCTTCCGCAAGATCGTACCTATGTTCGGCGAGGCGTGCACGGTTGTCGTCGCCGAGACCACGAACAGGACCTGCAACGAACAGATGGCGCGGGCCCCTGAGCGGAGAGACGGACGCATGCGGAAGCGGATCGGGTTCCGGGTGATCACGAACAACTGGGCACCAAACCGACTGCGGCGAGGGGCGCGGTCCGACTTCGGGAACCACGCGACTCCTGAACGACAGCGTAACGCAGCGGTCTTGGCCGACTGGACCAACGCCTGGCCTCGGGACCGGTCTCGCGACGAAGATGGACGCCGCAAGGCTCCGCCTCTTCACGGCGCCGAGCGGGCTTCTCGGGCCGCGGGCACGCGGGCCATACGTAGTGAGACGTTGACTGAGCCGTTCCGTGCTGTTGACAGCCCTTGTTGCGTCCCGACGCTACGGCCTTGGCTTGCTGGTCATGGCGTTGGCGGTGTTCGCCTTTCTCGCGATTTCGGAGGAGGTTGAGGTTCGCGACTGCTCCAAGTGCAACCGGTGGGGCGCTTGCCAGACCGTGAAGCGGGGGGCGCAGAACTGCACGTGGTACTCGGTTCCCGGCATTCGCCGCTGTCGGCAGTACGGAGGTCCTTGCCCGAAGGGTCGCGACAAGGGCAACTCGGTGCTGCCTACAGATAAGACGCCGCCGTCCAGCAACGAGTTGGTTGTCGCCGGGTTCTTCGTCGACGCAACTTCTCGTTGCGCTCCCGTTCCCCCGAGTCCGTGTCGGATCCCGAACGGCTCACTCCTTTCCTCCTGCGGCAGCTCTTCGGCCCCAGAGTCTGTCGGCGTCAACCAGGGCGTCGCGGGGGCTTCATTTCCCACTCCCGCTCCCTGATCGGATGATCGGCGGGTACGTTCGTCGGGTCAGGGCCGCCTTGCTGGCGGCCCTGATCTGGCCCGCCTTGCCGTGCGGTGCCGAGACCGTTGCGACGTCCGTGAAGGTCCTGCCGGGCGCGGAACTACCGGATGCGGCATCAGTGCACGTGGCGGTCATCGACGCAACGGGAGAGACGCGGCGAATCGATACGAACGTCGTCGAACTTGGCTCCGACGACGTCGTCACCTGCGTTGGCGATGGTGTCTGGTGTCCCCGGGTGAAGCCGCTTGAGGGCCGGACGGAAATCCTGCTGCCGGCCTATCGGCGGGCTTCATTCGATGCGGCGCTGGAGTTGCCCCTCGGCGAGATCTGGGCTGACGAGCGGCTGCAGGTGGAGATCTGGCTGCCACGGGCCGACCGGCCGGACACTCCGTTCCGGTTCGTCGAAGATGCGACGGTTCACGACTCGAACTCGGGACTGACGGCCGCCTGGGTCGGCCCCGCGGTTGTCCAGGACCTGCGAATAGCGGCGGAAGGCTGGGCCCCTCGGTACCGGTTCGACCTCGACGCCGCTTCCGGCGATCTGTCCCTGGGTGTCCTGCGACTGAACCGGGGCGCATCCTTGTCGGCGTTTGCGACCGACCTGGAGACGGGGGTACCGGTGGTGTCCGCGAGCGCGTCTGTTCGGCAATCGGACCTGGAGACCTACGAGCCGCGGGCGGAGCGTCTGCGCGTCCAGGGCGCGACGAACGATCGCGGCTTCGTCCAGCTCGGGAACATTCCGCCCGGCGTCTACGACTTCGTCCTCGAGACGCCGGATCGGCCCCCTGCCTGGGTGCGGGGCGTGGAGATGCTGGAAGCCCAGGAAACATGGTTGGGCGAGGTCGAAATGGCGGCCTTTGCCCGGCTCGCGGTTCACGTCGATCCCCCGACCGACGACGGCGCCTCCTGGCGCGTCGAACTCGCACAGACGCACGATCCCTGGGATGAGACAGCGGCGCCGGCGGACGAAACCGGCGTGGCGGTTTGGGGGGCGATCGCGCAAGGTCTCTATCGAATGGACGTGGTCGGCGCGCAAGGCGACCGCGTGTTCTCGCAGGAGCGGTGGGTCGGCGCCGCCGAGGACGTCTTCCTGCCGCTCGACCTCGTGCGGGTTAGCGGCCGGGTGTTGATGGGCCGGGAAGGCGTTCGCGCCGACGTCGACCTGACCGCCGGCGCCGGCGATCGGATGTCTTTCGAAACCGACGCGGAAGGACGCTTTGCCGGCCGGCTGTCGAGACCCGCGAAGGACAGGATCGCCGCCCTGGTCGAGACGGACACCGGGATCAGCCGGATCTTCCAGGTCGAGCCGGCCCTCCGCGGAGGCGTCTACGAGATGACGCTTGAACTCGGGACGCATGAGATCAGCGGCCAGGTGCTGGAGAGCGGCTCTCGCGAGCCGATCGATGGCGCCTCGGTCGAGTTGTCGTTTCCGGCCGATCCCGAGTTTCTTGCGGCGCCCGAAACCACCGACGCCGAAGGCCGCTTCGCGTTTCGAGGACTCGACGAGGGGAGTTACAGCGCCACCGGCTACATGTACGGCTACACCCAGTCCCGCCCCGTCCCGGTGCATGCAGCCGAGATGTCGGACCGGGACGACGACGAAGTGACGATCGTGTTGCAGCCCGGTGCGCCCGTCGACGTCTTCGTGACGTCCGAGAGCGGCGAGCCGCAGCGCGATGCTCATCTGTCGATCATCACGCTGACACCGGAGGGCGTCGGCGTCGGTGAGGCCACGACCGACCTTGGTGGCCGCGGTCGGGTGGTTGTCCCGCGGAGCGTCACGCCGGCGTCGGTGATGGTTCGCGCCCCGTCCGGGACTCTGTGGTCGGGGTGTACCGCTCTGCCGGACGAAGGAACGGAACTCCATCTGCGGACACCGGCCGGCGCGGGCGGCACGCTGTCGCTCCGTCCCTCCGGAGCGGAGGTCGAAGCAGGCGCGGCCGATCAGGCGCTCATCTCGCTCGACGGCGGTCTGATCACCATGCAGGACATGTTGAACTGGACGGCCGAGCTCGGTCTTCCGCACCAGGAGCTTCCGGTCCCGGAAGCCGGCGCGTTCAACGTGCCTCGGTTGGCGTCCGGTCACTACGGCGTCGTCGAGACGGCGTCGCTCGGTCTCGCGGCCTATCCGGCGGCCTGCCAGGGCGCCGTGCAGCCGGTCGGTTCCTGGGAGTTCCTGCCCGTCGGCGGCCAGCTCGAACTGCCTTTCCGGTTCGCGGACTACGAATCGGGCCTCTGGCTTCCCTACTGATCGCCCGCTGCATCCAAGCTCTTCAGCGGTTCGCTGCCCCGCTTGTCTCGCTGAAGTCGGTAGCGAGCGGTGCCCCGGCTGCGGCAGGAGGTCGGCGCAAGATGCGGGTTACGCCCGCACGTAACGAACAGCCGGGTCCTGTTCGGACTCAAGTTCACCGACGTTTTCGGCCACGAGTTCGCCTCTCTGGTAGAGGTACTCCACGTGCGCTCCGGCCTCTTCCAGGGCGAGCAGCACGGTGTAGCCGCGCACCGCGCCGAACAACCGGCGGCTGATGTCCGCCGTGGTCTGGGGCGCCCGGCAGGTGTCCATGATCACGTCCAGCCGTTTGTCGTGGGACGCGCGGATCTCCCCGACCCGCGCCGTCACGTCCTCGATTGGCTCCTCGTGACCGCCGAGACCGACCCGGATGCCGTCCAGCGTCTCGACTTTCCCCAGCGCATCGAGGTAGTGGCCGAGGCCCATGTTCAGGGTCAGCGACTCGGGCGACTGGTGGGGCGTGATCCGCGCCAGGACATGATCGGCGGTCAGCAGGATGTCGTCGACCCTCAGGCAGACCTGGCCGGGGCAGTGGCCGGGGACGTGGATCACTTGGATGTCGAGGTCGCCGCCGTCGGCGTCGGGAACCGCCCGGCCCTCCTCGAGCAGGAACTGGACCGGCACCGAGCCGTAGCGAGCCTTGGGTGCCGTGTACATCGTCATCAACTGCTCGCGCTTGCCGGCCGAGAGGCCGGCGCGGTTGAGGAACACGCGAAGCTGCTGCGAGGCGACGACGACCCGCTCCTCGTAGTGGGTCAGCACCCGGCGGTCGAGGACGTGGATGCCGACCGGCGCGTCCGTGTGGCTGCGCACGAACTGGAGGCCGCCGAAGTGGTCCATGTGGCCGTGGGTGATCAGGATGACGTCGATGTCGGCGAGGCTCACGCGGACGCCGAAGCGGTCCTCGATCGAGGCCATGCCGCGCACCAGATTGTCGTTCGAGAAATCCATGCCCGAGCCGCAGTCCACCAGCACGCGCCGGGCGCCGTCGTCGATCACGTAGACGTTGCCGAAGAAGTTCGGGAACACCTCCAGGTTCAGGGCGTACACGACCCGCCCCGCGGAGCTCACGAATCGCCGCGGCGACTCGAGCTGCTTCTTCGCGTTCGACGTGCCTGCTCGCATCGTCCCGGTCAGGAGACCGTTCCCCGGCCTCCTCCGGAGGCGGGCCGGATCAGTTGGTCAGGGCGGAGACGAGGGCGTCGACCGCCTGATCGGCGATCTCGCCCATCTCGTGGTCCGTACGGTCCTGGATCGGATGCCGCACGTAGACGACCTCCGGCGAGGAGCCGAGCGACTTCGACTGCGACTCGGCCGCGTCCTGGAACTCGCACGAGGCGACGAACACGGACGGCAGCCCCATCTCTTCCAACTGGGTCGTGTCGTGCACACTGCACGACGTGCAGGACCCTCAGTCGGCCAGCGCTTCGATCACCGCGTCGCAACGCTGGGCGATCTCGGCGCGCAGGTCGGCCGGCGCCACCTTGGAGAAGGTGGGCTTGGTGAAGCGGAGCACGGACGCGCCGCGGCTTTCGATTCGCTGTTCGACGCGGTCGAGGAAGATGTCGCCGCGTGCCTTGGAGATGTCGAGCAGGGCGATCGTCTTGCCGTCGATGGCTTCGAGTCGAGGCGCCGCGGTGCGAGCCGGAGGCGCGGCCTCGTTCGTTGGATCGATGAGGGTCTGGACCATGGGTTTCTCCTCGGTAGGTCCCGAACGATACACGAGGGCAGCGCTGCCGCGGACGCCGGTCGTGACTGCCTCTTCCCTGCTAGGGTCGCCGGCCATGACCGCATCATCCGACGTCGCCGCTCCGGCGCCTCCGGGCTTCGATCAGGGTCTGGTGGCGGTGGTCAAGAAGGACTGTCCGACCTGCCAGTTGGTCGAGCCCGTGCTGGACGAGGTGCGAAGTCACCGGCCGGTGCTCGTCCTGACCCAGGACGATCCGGCCTTTCCGGCGTCGGGAGATCCCGTTCACGACGCGGACCTCGTGCTGTCGCACCGTCTGGGAATAGAGATCGTGCCGACCCTGCTGGTGCGGGACGGTGGCTCGACCACTGCGACAGCGATCGGCTGGAACCGGGATCAGTGGCAGAAGGTCAGCGGCCTGGATGGCCTGGGAACGGACCTGCCGCCGAGCCGGCTGGGCTGCGGCGCGCTGAACGTCGAGCCGCCGCACGTTGAGCGGCTCGCAGCGCTGTTCGCGCGAGGCGGAGCGCGCCGGGTCGAACTCGGCGACCAGGAGGACGACGTCGAAGCCTGCTTCGCTCGCGGCTGGACGGACGGGCTACCGGTCGTGCCACCGACGCCGGAACGCGTCGAGCGGATGCTCGCGGGCACCCGCCGCGACCGCTCCGAGGCCCTCGGACTCGTGGCGCCGGACTACGGCGAGTGCACGGTCGAGAAGGTCGCGGTCAACGCGGTGATGGCCGGTTGCCGGCCGGAGTACATGCCGGTGGTCCTCGCCGCCGTCGAGGCGGCGCTGACCGAGGAGTTCAACTGGCACGGCCTGGCGGCCACGACCTACTTTGCCGGTCCGGTCGTCGTGGTGAACGGCCCGGTGACTTCCGCCATCGCCATGAATTCGAAGATGAACGTGCTGGGCCAGGGCAACCGGGCCAACACCACGATCGGCCGCGCGCTTCAGCTCGTGCTGCGCAACGTCGGCGGCGCCCGGCCGGGCGAAGTGGATCGGGCCACGCTCGGCAACCCCGGCAAGCTCGGCTTCTGCTTCGCCGAGCGGGAAGACGACTCGCCCTGGGAGTCGCTGGCGGTGGAACGCGGCATTCGCGAAGGCAGTTCCGCCGTCACCCTGTTTGCCGGCGAAGGGCCGCGCGGCGTGGTGGACCAGTTGTCCCGGAATCCGGAATCGCTGTGCCGGTCGCTGGCCGCGGCGCTCTTGAGCGTCGCGAACCAGAAGCTGGTCGTCGGATTCGACGCCATGCTAGTGGTCGGATACGAGCACGGGAACGTGTTCCGCCGCGCGGGCTGGGACAAGGCCCGGCTGCGCCGGGAGCTCGATGGTCTGCTGGTGCGATCGGGCGCCGACCTCGTGCGTGGCGTCGGTGACTGCGACGAGGGATTGCCCGAGAGGATGGCCGGCGCCCAGGTGCCGAAGTTCCGTCCCGGCGGGCTGCAACTGGTTCACGCCGGCGGCAACGCGGGCCTGTTCTCCGCGGTGATCGGCGGTTGGGTGAGCGGTCCGGTCGGCAGCCAGCCGGTCACGCGGGCCGTTGGTGACTGATCCCGGCGGCGGAGCATCGCGGCCGCCCTTGCGGCTCTTTCGCGACCGGGAGTTCTGACTCGATCGATGTCCACGCTGCTGATGGTCCGGCACGGCGAGAGTACGGCCAACGTGGCGGCCCGCTACACCTGGCACGACGATGAGCCGCTGACGGAACTCGGACGCCGGCAGGCCCGCGATACGGGGCGCCGGCTGGCCGAACAGTACAGGCCCGCCCACCTGTACTGCAGTCGTTTCCGCCGCGCCCGCCAGACCGCGGACGGCATCGCCGCGGAGGTGGGTCTCCCGGTCGTGGAGATCGACGGCATCCAGGAGCGGTACTTCGGCGAACTTCGGGGCAAGCCGTGGGCCGTGTACCGGGAAGTGGTGGCACCTCTCGAGATCGAGGAACTCTGGCATCACCCGGCGCCGGGCGGGGAGTCGCTCGTCGATGTCGCCAAGAGGGTCGCCCCGGTGGTGTCCGAGTTGGCGGAGCGCCACCCGGGGGAACAGGTGATCGTCGTCTCGCACGGCGGCGTGATGGCGGCGCTGCGGGCATGGATCGCAGGCACGTGGCAGAACCGGCCAAGACGCACGACGAACGCGGACGGCTTCCGCCTCGAGCGAGACGGCGACGAGTGGCGTCCTCCCAGACCGCTCTTCGATGCGCCCTGAGAAGGTCCCAGGAGCTTGCGCCGCAAACCTCGCTACGTTGCGTTTCCGCGGCGCAAGCTCCTAGAATGTAGAGTCCCGTTATGCGATTCGGGCGCTGGTCGCGCTGGATCGCACAAGGCACACGAAAGGTCGCCGAACTCGATTGGAAACGTCGCCAGCTGATGGAGAACCTGGAGTGATGAGCTTGCGTACACGAATCCTTGCACTGCTTGCTGCCTTGTGCCTGCTGCCGGCCATAGGCTGCGGTCCCGAAGTTCCTACCGTCACCATCACCGCCATCGCGCCGCTGACGGGCGAGGCCCAGGTCTACGGGAAGGAGATCGCGAACGGCATCCAGTTGCGGCATGAGCAACTGGAGGCAGGCGATGAAGAGATCGGCTACAACGTGGTCCTGGAGATCATCGACTCCGAAGGCGATCCGGGGCGGGCCGCCACGCTGCTGGAAACGGCGTTCACGTCGTCGCTCGCGGCGATCGGCGGGGTCACGAGTGGCGAGGCCCTGGCCATGATTCCGGTCGTCAACGAGGCGGATCGGGTCCTGCTGTCGCCGTCCGCATCGAGCCCTGAGTTGAGCGGCGTCTCGGAGTTCTTCTATCGGCTCTACCCGAGCGCGGAGATCGAAGCCTCGACGATGGCGACCTTCATGCGCGATCGGTTGAAGGTCGAACGGCTCGTTGTGGTGGCCCAGGACACGGCCTTCGGCGCCTCGCTCGCCGACGCGATCGAATCGGTTTGGGGAACCCAGCTCGCCGGCCGCGTCGTCTTTACGGCGGCCAGCGATCAGAACGCGATGGTCGACGAGGCCCTGGGCTACGACGCGGATGCGATCTATGTTGCCGCCTCCGGATCCGCCCTGGCCGAGGCAATGCAGGCGTTGCGGCTGGGGGGCTTCAGCGAGCCGCACGACTACCTGGCCGCGAGTTCCTCGCTCGCCATCGAGTCCGTGCTGGCCGAGGCAGGCCCCGCCGCGAACAACAGCGTCCTGACGGCGCCGCCATATGACACGGAGAGTCCCGAGGAGCCGGTCGCGTCCTTCGTCGCGGCGTACCAGGAGAAGCACGGCGCGCTCCCAAGCTACTACGCGGCGCTCGGCTATGACGCGCTGTGGGTCTATATCGAGGCCCTGTCCGAGGTCGATGCGATCGCCGTGCCGAGCGACTTTCTGAAGGGCATGAGAGCGGTACGCGAACTCCAGGGCGTGACCGGCAACATCCAGTTCCGGGAGACTGGCGACGTGCAGAAGTTCACCCGCATCTACCAGGTGGTCGACGGCAAGCTGGTCGACTTCGAGAAGTACCAGAAGGAGCGCCGGGAGGAGCTCCTGAGGCAGATGCAGGAGACCATGCGGCAGATCGAGCAGGCCAATCGGAACTAGCACTTCAGGCGGCCTCCATCCCGATCGCTGCTAGACTGCGGCCGTTGCACCTACCGACCGGTCGGCAGACACTCGGCCCGTAAACCAGGAGACCCGCTTCCATGTCCGGAATCGTCCGCTACGGCAGCTACGTACCCTTCAACCGTATCCAGAGGTCGGCCATGGGCTTCGGCCGCGGAGAGCGTGCTGCCGCCAGCTACGACGAAGACTCGGCCTCGATGGCGGTCGAAGCCTCGCGTGAGGCGCTTCGCGGTCTACCCGACGGCGCCGCGGTGGACACGGTGGTGTTCGCTTCGACCAGTGCTCCGTACACCGAGAAGCTGAACGCGGCGACCCTGCAGGCCGCGACGAATCTGCCCAAGTCGGTCACGGCGCTCGACTTCGGCGGTTCGAGCCGCGCCGGACTGTCCGCGCTCCTGGCGGGCCTGGACATGGCGGCTGCCGGCCGTACCGTCCTGGTGGCGGCCAGCGACGTGGTCGTCGGCGCCCCGAGCGGTCCCCGGGAGTCCGGCGGCGGCGACGCGGCGGCGGCCTTCGTATTGAGCGGCAACGGCGCCGAACCGATCGCCCGGCTGATCGGCCGGGCCTCCTGTACCGAAGAGGTGCTCGACGTCTGGCAGAGCCCCGGCATGCCCTTCGCCAAGCAGTGGGAGGAGCGGTTCGGCGCCAGTATCTTCACGCCGCTGCTCGTCGAGACGTTCGCCCGCGCCCTGGCCGATGCCGGGGTGGCGGCCTCGGATCTCGCCAAGGTCGTGCTCGACGGCACGAACGCGCGCGTGTTCCGCGGCTTCATGCGTCCCTCGGGCCTCGCTCCCACCCAGCTCGCCGACGGTTTGGCGGGCACGGTCGGCCGTTCGGGAGCGGCTCACGCCGGCCTGACGCTGGCGAGCGCGCTCGACGGTGCTTCCGCCGGCGACAGGATCGCCGTCGCCTGCGTTGCCGACGGTGTCGACGTCGCCGTGTTCGAGGTCTCCGAGGCAATCGACGACGGCCGTCCGAAGCACAGCGTGGCCTCGTGGGTGGAGTCGAAGCGCGACGATCTCGCCTACACGACCTACCTCAAGTGGCGCGACGTGCTGCCGTTCGAGCCGCCGCGGCGTCCCGATCCCGACCGCCCCGCAGCGCCGCCGATGCAGCGCGCCGAGCGCTGGAAGTTCGGATTCCTGGGCTCGCGCTGCAACCGCTGCGGCAACACCAACCTACCGCCGCAGCGCGTGTGCGTCGTCTGCCAGGCGTCCGACGATTCGACGGTCGAACCGTACGCCGACAGCGAATGCAGAGTCAGCACCTATACGCTGGATCGTCTCGCCTACTCGCTCCAGCCGCCGGTGATCGGCGCGGTGGTCGACTTCGACAAGGGCGGCAGGATGCTCTGCCAGCTCACCGACGTCGATCCGGACAAGGTGGCGATCGGCGATGAGTTGGAAATGACGTTCCGCCGCCTGTACACTGCCGGAGGCGTACACAACTACTTCTGGAAGGCGCGTCCGAAGCGCTGAAGATCGATACAGGGAACCACGGATCCGTCCGAAGAACGACCAAGGAGCTCCAATGGCCAGCAAGGGAATCTGTGATCGCGTAGCCATCGTCGGCATGGGCTGCACCAAATTCGGCGAACACTGGGACCGCGGCGCCAGCGACCTGCTGGTGGATGCCGTGCAGGAGGCCTACGGCTCCGCCGGAATCGAGCCGGACAACGTCGACGCGTACTGGCTCGGCACGACCGGCAGCGGCATCTCGGGCCTGACCCTCTCCGAGCCGCTCAAGATCCAGTACAAGCCGGTCACCCGGCTCGAGAACATGTGCGCTACCGGCAGCGAAGCGATGCGCAACGCCGCCTACGCGGTCGCGTCCGGCGCTTACGATCTGGTGATGGCGGTCGGCGTCGAGAAGCTGAAGGACTCCGGATTCTCCGGTCTCACCGGCAGCGCCCCTCCGGGCGACGGCACCGAGTCCGGCATGACCGCTCCGGCGAACTTCTCGCTCCTGGCGCCCGCGTACGCCGAGAAGTACGGCGTCGACCTGGAGACGATGCGCGACGTTCTCACCAAGATCGCCTACAAGAACCACTACAACGGCGCCCGCAACGAGAAGGCGCAGTTCCAGCGGGAGGTGCCGGTCGAGAAGATCAACTCCTCGCCCAAGATCGCCGGAATGCTCGGCATCATGGACTGCTCGGGTGTCTCCGACGGCGCCGCCGCCGCGGTGATCTGCCGCGCCGAGGACGCGCACAAGTACAACGACAACCCGATCTTCATCAAGGCGCTGTCGTTCGTGGCCGGTCCGGCCGAGGGCGCGAAGAGGCAGGACTACGACTTCACCACGTTCCCCGAGGTCGTCGAGAGCGCCCGGGACGCCTACGAGCAGGCGGGCATCGACGATCCGCGGGAGCAGATCAGCATGGCCGAGGTCCACGACTGCTTCACGCCGACGGAACTGGTCCTCATGGAGGATCTCGGGTTCTCGCCGCGCGGCCAGGCCTGGAAGGACACGATGGACGGCCGCTTCGACCTCCACGGCGAGCAGCCGGTCAACCCGGACGGCGGCCTGAAGAGCTTCGGCCATCCGATCGGCGCCTCCGGCCTGCGGATGATGTACGAGATGTGGCTGCAGCTTCGCGGCGAGGCCGGCGAGCGGCAGATCGCCGATCCCAAGGTGGGCCTGACCCACAACCTAGGCGGCGCCCCGGGCCGCTGCGTCAGCTTCGTCTCGGTCGTCGGCCTGTAGGCGCTGACTGAAGCGCTAGTCGAAGCCGGCGAGGGATCCGGGTCTACGACGAAGTCCGTCAGGGACTCACGGTGCCGGCGAGAGTCGGCGGAACGCCGTAGTGCGACGTAGTCGAGGTTCCTCGCCGAGCAACGCCTTCACCAGTGCGGGCGTCCCCACCGGCGAACGCAGACCGCGACTCGGCGGAAGGTCGAGGGAACGCGGTTACTGCCCCACCTTCTCAAGGAGTTGCGACCTCATGTCCTTGCCGTCGATGACGCGCTCGACGACGAGGAACAGGCACTTTCCGACGCTTCGACGTTCCCACAGGTCACCGATGGTCCGCTTCTCGGCCGTGTCGGCGCCTTCGGCGAGGTGGGCGCCCTTGTACTCGACGACCAGAAGACGGTCGTCCTTCAACCGGGCAACGAAGTCGGGATAGAAGCGGCCGGTGGCCGTGGGCAGCCAGAACGACTCGGGGTGGTTCGCGACGTTGCGGACCCAGTACCTCACTGCCGGCAGACTGTCGATCGCCTGCGCGCACTGGAACTCCTCGCCGTCGGCAGCGCCGTCGAAGGCGGGTACCTGATCGGGCCCGAGGAAGTGGCGGTTCGGCTTCCAGGGACCGCGATAGCGGCGCTGGCCATGGTACATGCCGTCCCGAAACGCGAAGGCGTCGTCGAACGAGACGCCAACCCTGGCCGCGGGCGCGAGCAGGAACTGCTGGTAGGCGGACTCCCGCTCCTTCCGGCGAATGGCCGCGATCTTCGCCCGCGCCTTGCGCGCCAGGATGAACTTGCACCGCATCAGAGCGGCGATGTGGAGCCCGCGGGCGACGAGCAGGTGGTTGACCATCTCGCTCAGCCAGCGCAGGAGCTCTCCCTGGCCGATGTCGGGCTGACGGACCTGCCGGTCGAGCCAGCGCACCAGCGCCCGCGGGGTCCAGCCTTCGACGTCGATGTCGAGGGTGAGTTGCTCCTCTTCGGAGGCGAAGCGGTAGGTGACGCGCTGGCCGTCCAGGTCGATCTCGAAGCTGCGCGCGGTCTCGCGGACGGTGAACTCCTCCTTCGCGAGCTTCGGCGAATGATCCAGCAGGGACCAGTCGCGGCATTCCATGAACAGCTCCGTGTCGGCGAAGACGATCTCGCCCTGCACGTCCGCGGTGAGACGCGGAACCGCGAGTCGTTGTCCGCGTTGTGCCGGCGAGAGCAGGCGTCGTCGTTTTGCCCTGTACTCGTCGACCGCGCGGAGAAACTCGGCTCGCTCGCCTCCGGGCAGAGCGTCGCGGACCGCGTCGACCACGTCCGGGTCGAGTTCGGCTTCGGCGGCGATCTCGATCTTTCCGGTCACGGGCGCCCGAAGCGTGAACTCACTGGCGCCCTGGAGAACCGCCAGAAGATCGTCGGAGACCGTCACGACGTGACTGAGCGTCGGGGGCGGCTGATCGCGCGGCGCGGCGAGGTCTTCGGCGGGAAGCAGGTCCCGCTGGGCAACCTCGACGTGTTCTTCGGCCTCCTCCTCCTCCTCGAAGCCCATCGAGACCAGCTTGTCGACCAGCGCCCGCGCGGCGTGGCCGAAGGATGGCTCGGAAAGGAAGGCGTAGGCGCGGTTCAGAGCGTCGTCCTTGCGTCGCTCCGCGAAGGGCATCCGCAGGACCCTGCCGAGAAGCTGCTCGACGTCCCGGCCGTCCTGGATCCGGGAGACGGAACAGAAGACGTAGGCGAAGGAGCAGTCCCAGCCTTCCTTCAGCGCCTCGACGGTGATCACGTGCTCGATGGGACAATCCGGGTCGAACAGGTCGAGCCCGTCGAGTTCCCGCTGCGTGCCGGTGGCGACGGCGATCTTCTCCTCCGGAATCTGCTCGACTTCGACAAGGTGCTCCTTGAGCGCCGCCGCGGTCACTTCGCGGTTCTTCGGCTGCGCCTGGAACAGGACGATGGGCCGTATCGGCCGCGGGTCGTCGGCTGCCGTCCGGGACAGCGAGGATCGCGTCGCAACGGCGGCGTTCACCGCGTTCCGCCATGTGTCGTGCTCCGAGAGCATGACGGGCAGCTTGATCATGTCTTCGGCCTTGAGTTCGCTCGCGGTCACGCTGTGCAGGATGTTCGACTTCGTTCGCGGCGTTGCCGTGAACTCGACGATGGCGCGGGGGTTCACGCGCGCCTGCATCTCCCGCGTGAGGCCGGTCACGGCGTTGTGCGCTTCGTCGACGATCATCAGCGGCCGATGCAGATGGAGCAGGTTGGCGAAGGAGAACTTCGGCTTCCCGTTGTCGAGCGTCTCCAGCCCTTCGGGCGCGCCGACGAGGCTGCTGAAATGGGGCTCGAGGTTCTCGTTGTGCGCGTAGACCTTCCGCCCCTCGGTGTTGGTCACCCGCAGGGCCTGGATCGTGCCGACGACGATGCAGCAGTGGTCGCGGAGGTCGTGGGGCCGAACGTGGGCGAAGTCGGCGATGTCGAACACGCGCACGCGGCCGTCGAACGCCTCGTCGAGCGCCGCCCGGTAGGGATGCCGCGTGTCCTTGAGCGCCTCCGCGGTCTGGGCGCGGATCGTCTTCGTGGGAACGAGCCACAGAACGAGCGGCCAGTCCTTCTCGATCCACGCGTCGCGAGCGAGCGGGACGGCGTGGGACGCGAGAATCGTCTTGCCGCCTCCGGTCGGCAGGCGAAGGCAGACGTAGGGAACGCCGGGAAGCCCGGTCAGGGCCTTGTAGTTCCCTGCGTAGCCGCGCAGCCGGTCCGCCTGCTCCGGAGCACCCGCGATGCTCTCGTACGCCGCCTTCGGCCCGGCGACGCGGGCTTCTTCGAGGAACGCGCGGAGGATCGCGAGCGTGTCGGCCTGGTAACGCTTCAGTTCCACGCGGCGGCCTCAGGCCCGCGCCTTGACGTCGTAGGGCGTCTGCCTGAACGCCACGCGCTCGAGCTTGAGGGTTGCCGGCATCAATCGCGAGCGTTCGCCGTAGACCGTGAGCGATCCGTCGAACCCCGGGGCCGTCTCCGCGACTCGCTCGCGGATGAGGCGGAGCGTCGCGCGCGTCAGCACGTTGCCTCCGCCGGGCCGGCGGTCGCCCAGCACGCCGTTGAAGAGGAGCGCTATGGCCTCGCCGTCGTGAACGCCGAGCAGGGGCTGTGCCGCATCCCGCCTCCAGGCGGTTCCGGTCTCCGAGAACCAGACGTGAGCCGCCAGCACGTCGTACCGGATGTCCGGGCGAAGGCGGCCGTCCGCGTCGAAGGCCGGCGGTCCGAGCCGATGGAAGGGGAAGCCGCCGCCGCCCCGCCACCCGACCGCCTTGGAGATTCCGCCCTGCTCGCCTTCGATGACCTTCCGAAGCCGCGGCGCGCAGTGGGTGACCGCGTGGTCGCCCATTTCGATCCCGATCCAGCGCCGGCCCATCTTGTGCGCGACCGCCGCCGTGGTTCCGGACCCGAGGAAGGAGTCGAGGACGAGGTCGCCGGGGTTCGTGGCGATGTGGAGCACTCTCTCGACGAGCCGCTCCGGTTTGGGTGTCTCGAAGACTCTCGACTCTCGGAACAGTCCGATGATCTGCTTCTTGGCTTGATCGTTGGTGTCTACTTCACCGGCGCGCCAGAGTGTGTGTGGCGTGAGCCCCTGCGTGGCTTCGGCCAGGAACTTCTTCACACGGGGCACCCCGGTGCCGTCCTTGCCGAACCAGACTCGGTTGTCGACGATTAACTCCCGCATTCTCTCCTCTGAGAATGCCCAGCAGCGGCCGGCAGGGAGGGTGTGTAGGCATCCGCTGGGCGCGAGCAAGTCATAGAACTGGCCTTTTGTGCCATGTCCAGCTTGGGTGTTGGCCGAAACGGACTGCCAGGGCCCTCGAGGGTCGTGGTCGGGGTTCCCGTACCGGGATCTGACGTCGTCGGTCAGAGGAAGGCGGTTACGGACGCTCTTGAACGCAGGGTAGCTCCGAGCGTAGACGTGAATGTACTCGTGATCCTCTGAGACGACCTTCCGGTTCTCGCGGGTCGTTCTCTGTTGTCACACGCATGTGGTAACGAAGTTCGTGCGATAGAAGATCTCGTCCATCAGGACCTTCAGATAGGCACCCTCGGAGTTGTCGATCGAGACCCAGATCGAGCCGTCCTCCGCGAGCAGCTCCCGCAGCAGTTCCAGCCGGGGCCACATCATCGCCAGCCACCGCGAGTGCTCCAGATTGTCGTCGTAGTGCTCGAACGCGGAGCGCGTGTTGTAGGGCGGATCGATGTAGATGCACTTGACCCGTCCGGCGAAGAACGGCAGCAGCGCCTTGAGGGCCTCCAGGTTGTCGCCCTGGATCAGCAGATTCTCCGCGGCCGGGTCGCCGGCGGATAGCTCGGGCAGCTCTTCCAGCAGCCGGTACGGGACGCGCCGAGCCGCGCCCACGTCCTCGTCGCGGGTCAGCCAGTGGAGGGTCGGCATCTACGCGCCCTCGCTACGGACCTCGTTCAACACGCGGGCCAGCGTTAGCGGAACAAGTCGCCCAAGCTGAAGGTCACCGCATCGAAGGGGCGGACGCTTACCGGCTCGTCGTCCTGTGCGCTCGCGATCAGCACCCACTCGCCGTCGCGTAGTTCAAACGCCTCCAGGGTGCGGTCGCCCGGATCCACGAGCCACAGATGCCGGACGCCTTCCCGTGCGTAGACTGGACGCTTCCCGTGGAGGTCCAGCTTGCGCGTGGAGGGCGAAAGCACCTCGCACGCCCAGTCCGGCGCCAAGGCGAAGTAGGCCGTGTCCGGATACTCCGGCATGCGCTCTCGCCGCCAGCCCGCAAGATCCGGCACCAGGACGTCCTCGCCGAAATGCAGCTCCGGCTCGTCGATGATCCACCATCCGCCCGGACCGCCGGCGTTGTAGTCGAAGGGGCCGCCGATCTTGACGCCCAGCGAGGAGCTTGCCCGGGCATGCGGCGCTGCCGGGCGCGGATTGGTGTGCAGCGTCCCGCCGACGATCTCGGCCAAGCGATGGGGCGGCGCGTCGAGCACGTCCTGGTAGGTGGCGCTAGGGGCCGCGCCAGACGCATGGTGTCGGGCCGCCTGGGTGGGGGCACTCATCGGTGCGCCCCTTGCGCGGCAACGCCCCGCGGCTCGCGCCGGGCGATGCCGGGCGTCCGGTCGCCGGCGAGGCGAACTGGCGGCTGGCAAGCGATATGGTCGTCGTCCATCGTCTTCACCCGTCGGATCCTCTCCGGCTGCGTGGCGCCGAACCTCAGCCTGCCGCTCTGGACAACGCCTCGTCCATCGCCGCGAGCGCGAAGTCGACATCGGCGTCCGTCAGGCAGAGCGGCGGCTTGATCCGGAGCACGTTGCCGTAGAGCCCGCCCTTGCCGACGAGGGCGCCCAGATCCTTGAGCTCGTCGAGCACGCGGCCGGCCAGGGCGGCGCCCGGCGTCCTGGCTGCCCGGTGGGCGACCAGTTCGACGCCGATCATGAGTCCCTGGCCGCGGACGTTGCCGATGCCTTCGTGACGTTCGGCGAGGGCCCTGAAACCGTCGAGGAGCCGGCTGCCCTGGACCTGGGCGTTCTGCTGCAGGCCCTCTTCCTGGATGACCTCCAGCACGGCCAGACCGGCCGCGGACACGAGCGGATTGCCTCCGAACGTGTTGATGTGGAGTCTCCGCGCCAGGGCGGCGGCGATCTCCGAGGTGGTGGCCACGGCCGCCAGCGGCAGGCCGTTGCCGATGCCCTTGGCCATCGCGACGATCTCGGGGATGACGCCGGAGCGTTCGAAGCCCCAGTAGTGATCGCCCGTGCGGCCGAAGCCGGTCTGCACCTCGTCGGCGATGCAAACGCCGCCGTGGGCGCGAACGATGTCGTAGACCTCGGGGAGGTAGTTTGGCGCTCCCATCGTCACGCCGCCGGCGCCCTGGATCGGTTCCGAGATGAAAGCGGCGACCTGGCCCGGCGTGGAGTAGCGGATGAGCTCGGCCACGTCCTCCGCGGAGCGGCTGGCGATCTGCTCTGGCGTGCCGGAGAACGGATTGCGGTAGGGGTCCGGGTTGAGCGCGTGGTGCACCGGCCCGCCGCGCTGCACGCCGGACTTCCACGTGTGGATGCCGGTCAGCGCCCCGGTCGGCGCGCTGCCGCCGTGGTAGGCGTTGCGGATGCCGATGACGTCGGCGTTGCCGGTATGGAGCCGGGCCATCTGGATCGCCAGATCGTTCGCCTCGCTGCCGCTATTGACGAAGTAGACCCGGTCCAGACTCGGCGGCAGCTTGGCTAGCAGAGCCTCGGCGAAACGCGGCATGTTCGGGTGGAGGAAGGCGGTCGAGCCGTGCGCCAGCAACGCCATCTGCTTCTGGACAGCGGCGACGATCTTCGGGTGGGAATGGCCGCAGGCGACGGTGCAGATGCCCGCGAACAGATCGAGATAGCGACGGCCGGTTTCGTCCCAGACGTACTGGCGCCGGCCCTCGACCAGCATCACGGGTTCGCTGTACAGGGTGAAGAGAGCGGGGTTCACATGCTGCCGGCGCAGCTCCAGGATCTTCTCGCGGCCCGGTCCCAGGTAGGGCTCCGGCTCGTGGCTGCACGGCGGCAGCTCCAGGATGCGGGATCGGGAAGGCGTCGCGACGTCAAGTGCCACGGTCATGTCGGTGGTCCTCGTGGCCCATTCTCGGGCCGTTCAGGTTGTTCGCTGTTGCGGCCGCGCGAGGTAGTGCGGCGGCGTGAAGCGGAACACTAGCAGTCTGGCACGCCGGCGTTACCCAGTGTTCAACTCAAGAGGTCGACGATTGTGAGTGCCATCACCTGAGTCGCCTGGGTGATGTCCGAGAGCAGACAGCGTTCGTCGGGCTGGTGGGCCTGTTCGAGTTCCCCCGGCCCGTAGGCGACGCACTGCCCGATGCCTCCGATGCGCTGGAAGTGCTTGTGATCGTAGGTGCCGGGGCTCGCCACGAGGTCGGCGGCTGCGCCGGTCGTCGTCTCGATGGCGCGGGCGAGCGATTCGACCAGGGCGCAGTCGTTCGGCGTGTGGGTCGGCGGGACGCTCAGCAGCTCCTCGACCTCGAACTGAATGCCGGGACGCCTGGCCTCGACCGCGTCCAGTACTCCACGGACTTCGGCGCGCACGGCGTCCGGCCCCTCCTCGAGCAGGTAGCGCCGGTCGACGACGAGCTCGCACTGGTCGGCGACGCAGGGCGACGGCAGACCCTGGCCGTGGCCGTCCAGCGCCGCCGAGGTGTCGAGCCCTTCGATCACCTGGCCGCCGGAGATCGAGTTCATGTTGATGGTGGGCCTGCGGGCGCCCTCCGGCACCACGGGCAACTCGGTGACCAGATCGCCGATCGCGTCCTGGAGCCCCAGGGCCACGTCGGCCGCCGCGTCGATCGCCGAAGTGCCGAGGAACGGCATCGAGCCGTGGGCGATGCGGCCGCGGGCGACGATGCGGAACCAGAGCACGCCCCGGTGGCCGATACAGATGCGGTCGGGGCTGAAAGGCTCGGGGATGATCACGTAGTCGGTCGTCCGGCTGGTGACTCGGCCGGTCGCGGCGAGGTGCGCGACGCCCGCCAGGCCGCCGCTCTCTTCGTCCACGGTGCCGCTGATCTCGATCGTTCCGCGCAGATTGACGCCGCTGCGGCGGACCGCTTCCGCGGCGAAGACGGCGGCGGCGATGCCGGCCTTCATGTCCGCCGCCCCGCGTCCGTAGAGCCAGCCGTCCCTGATCTCGCCGCCGAACGGGTCGACGGTCCAGCCCGCTCCGGGCGGCACGACATCGGTGTGACCGTTCAAGTGAAGAGCCGGCCGCGCGCGCTGGCCCCGGCGCAGACCGAGCACGTTGATCTTCGGGCGTTTCGGATCGCTTCCCGGGCCCCGGATGTACTCGGTCTCGAAGCCGCCCGCCTCGAGGCGGACGCCGAGGAGTTCCGCGCACTCCCGGTAAGCGTCGCCGGGCGGGTTGACCGACGGCACGCGGATCAGTTCCGACGCGAAGTGGGCCGCCTCCTCGCCGCAGACGGCGGCCTCGGACAGGACCCGGTCGGCGAGGCCGGACGCCATTCGGGCGGAACCGCTCTGTACGGACGTCATGGGACGATGCCTTTCTGGTGACCGGTTCCGCGCCGGTGGCTGCGTTCCACGGGCGGGGTAGTACGCTTGCCAGACTACTATGTTGGCGCGATGTGGATTGCGGACCGCGGCGCTGGTGGCGCTGGCCCTCGGCGTCTGGACTCCGGGCTTGGCTGAAGAGGTCGCGAGCGACCCCGGTCTGACGGCGGTCGAGGGGCTCCGGGTCGGCCAGTTCACCTACGAGGAGCGGCCCACCGGCTGCACCGTGGTGCTCGCGTTGGATGGCGCGGTCGGCGCGGTCGATGTCCGGGGCGGCGCGCCGGCGACGCGCGAGACGGCCCTGCTGAGTCCACACAACATGATCCAGGATCTCCACGCGGTGGTCCTCACCGGCGGCAGCGCCTACGGCCTCGACGCGTCGGGGGGCGTGATGCGCTACCTCGAGGAGCAGGACGTCGGCTACCGGGTCGGCGCCGGAGTCGTCCCGATCGTCGTCGCCGCGTCGCTCATGGATCTGGGCATGGGCGGCGCCAGCAAGCCGCGGCCGGACGCGGACTGCGGCTACCGGGCCGCGTCGGCGGCCGGCACGGGTCCGGTGGCCCAGGGCAACGTTGGCGCCGGCGCCGGCGCCACGGTGGGCAAGATGGGCGGGCGCGGTTCGCGGATGAAGGGCGGCCTCGGCAGCGCGTCGATCAAGCTGGAGCAGGGTTCTTCCGCGGGTCTGGTGGTCGCGGCGCTGGTCGCGGTCAACGCGGTCGGCGACGTGATCGACCCGGCCACCGGGCAGGTGGTGGCCGGTGTGCGCGGTCCGAACGACGAACTGCTCGACGCTCGCAAGCTGCTGCGGAGCGGCCTCGGCCGCGACCGTCGCGCCAGCCGGCGGGAGGCGGAGAACCGGGAGAACACGACGATCGCCGTGGTCGCGACGAACGCGACTCTGAACCAGGCCGAGGCGACCCGCATGGCGCAGATGGCCCACGACGGTCTCGCCCGCTCGATCGTCCCCTCCCACACGCCGGGCGACGGCGACACGGTCTTCGCGGTCGCCACCGGCGTTGTCGAAGGGCCGGCGGACGTCAGCCGCATCGGCGCGCTCGCCGCCGAGGCGCTCGCCGACGCGGTGCTCAACAGCGTGCGGCACGCGGAGTCGCTCCCCGGCATCCTCGCCGTCCGCGACCTGCCCTGAGCTGCTCGTCATGGCGTCACCGAACCCGTTCCGTCTGGACGGCCGCACCGTCGCCGTGATCGGCGCCGGCTCCGGCATCGGCGAGGGCGCGGCCGAGGCCTGCGCCCGCCAGGGAGCGCGGGTCGCCTGCTTCGACGTGAACCTCATTGCCGCGCGGGCGACCGCCGACCGGATCGTGGCCGCGGGCGGTCAGGCCGACGCGGCCGAACTCGACATCCTCGATACGGAGGCGATGAAGTCGGCGCTCGGGGCTCTGGACGACGTTGGGGGCGTCGTGGCGACCCCCGGAGTCAACGTCCGCAAGCGCCTGCTCGACTACCGGCCGGATGAGTTCGATCGTGTCGTGACGCTCAACCTGCGGGGCGCGATGTGCGTGCTCCAGGTCGCGGGAGGGCTGCTCAGGGCCGCCGCCGGCGGCAGCATCGTCCTGCTTTCCTCGATCCGCTCCCAGGTCGTCGAGCCGGGACAGGGCGTCTACGCCGCGACCAAGGCGGGCATCGTGCAGCTCGCGCGCACCGCGGCCGCCGAACTTGGCGGCGACGGCGTGCGGGTCAACGCGCTGGCGCCGGGGGTGGTCGACACGCCCCTGACGAAGCCGATCCGGCAGAACGAGGCATGGAACCGGGCCTACGCCGGCAAGACGGCGCTGGGTCGATGGGGAAGACCGGACGAGATCGGCAACGCGGCCGCGTTCCTCGTTTCCGACGCGTCGAGCTACATGACCGGCGCCGTGCTCTTCGTCGACGGCGGCTGGACCGCGATCGACGGCCGCTTCGATCCCCCTGCCTGAGCCGGGCGCCGGGCGCGGTCGGAGGTAGACTCGGCGTCGTTATGGCTGTCAACAACGACCTGTTTCGACTCGACGGCAAGGCGGCCGTCGTCACCGGGGCGTCATCCGGTCTTGGCGTCGTGTTCGCCCACGCACTGGCCGCGGCCGGCGCCTCCGTCGTCGTTTCGGCGCGCCGCCTGGATCGGCTGGAGCAGCTCGCCGCGGACATCGAGCGCGAAGGCGGGCAGGCTCTCGCCGTCGCCTGCGACGTCGCCAGCGAGGAGGAGGTCGACGCGCTGGCGGCGAAGGCGGTCGACCGGTTCGGCCGCGTCGACGTGCTGGTGGCGAACGCCGGCGTCTCCGATTCGCGGCCGGCCGAGCAGGAACCGCTCGACGTGTGGCAACGGATCGTGGCTGTGAACCTGACCGGCGTCTTCCTCTGCAACCGCCGCTTCGGCGCCCTGATGCTGCAGCAGGGATCGGGCTCGATCGTCAACATCGCGTCGGTGCTGGGCGTCGTCGGGGCCGGCCAGATTCCGCAGGCGTCCTACGCCGCGTCCAAGGGAGGCGTCGTCAACATGACGCGCGAGCTTGCGGCGCAGTGGGCGAGGCGGGGCGTGAGGGTGAACGCGATCGGCCCGGCCTGGTTCGAGTCCGAGATGACCGAGGAGATGTTCGGGTCGGATCAGGCCCTGCGCTGGATCCGCCGCAAGACGCCGATGGGACGGCCCGGCCGCGGCGAGGAACTGGCCGGTCCCGTCGTGTTCCTGGCCTCGGACGCGTCGAGCTACGTCACCGGGCAGACGCTGCTCGTCGACGGCGGCTGGACCGTCGTGTAGCCGGCGGTTCAACCGGTCGCAGCCGCGATGACCTACGAGATCGCCTTCCTGCTGGTCGTCCTGGCGGCCATGGTCGTCCTGTTTCTGACGGAGAAGCTGCCGATCGACCTGACCGCGTTCCTCGGCCTGACGCTGCTCGTCTTCACCGGCTACGTTGCGGTCGACCAGGCGTTCACGGGTTTCGCCTCGTCGGCCGTGATCACGATGCTGTCGATCTTCATCGTCAGCGCGGGACTGATGCAGACCGGCGTGGCGGACCTGATCGGCGGCGCGATCCATCGCTTCGTGGGCAGCCGCGAGGGGCCCCTGATGGTCGCGGTCATGTTGGTGGCGGGCGTCCTCTCGATGTTCATGAACAACATCGCGGCGACCGCCGTGCTGATGCCGGCGGTGGCGAGTCTGGCGCGGCGCGCGCACCTGCCGCCTTCGCGGCTGTTCATGCCGCTCGCGTTCGGCGCCATCCTGGGGGGTACCGCGACCCTGGTGGGGACGCCGCCGAACATTCTGGCGGCCTCGATGCTGCGGGACCGGGGACTCGAGCCGTTCGGTCTCTTCGACTTCACCCCGATCGGCCTCGTGTTGCTGCTGGGCGGGGTGGTCTTCATGCTGACCTTGGGGCGGCGGCTGCTGCCGGGCCGCCGCGCGGCTGCTCCCGGCCGCGGCGAATCGGAGCTGGCCGACCTCTACGGCCTGCGCGAGGGCCTGTTCTCGATCCGCATTCCTTCCGGATCCGAACTCGACGGCGCGACCCTGCGCGAAACGCGGCTCGGCACCACGCTGGGGGTGCAGCTTCTTGGAGTCGCGCGCGGCGAGGACTGGCGGTTGGCGCCTGGCGACGACACTCGGCTGCTGGCCGGAGACGAACTGGTGGTGCAGGGCGACGCGGAGGAGGTGGAGCAGACGCTGCGTCTCCAAGGCGTCGATCTGGGCATGGCGACAACGCTCGGCACGGCCACGACCGGCGAGATCGGCGCGCCGGACGCTGGCGTGACGGCTCTCAGGGCGCGCGTGCCCGCCGCGTCGCCCCTGGTGGGAAGCACCCTGGCGGAGACCCGCTTCCGTGAACAGTGGCGTGTGTTCGTGATCGCCGTGGAACGCGACGGCGAGGTGCATGTCGACCGGCTGGGCAGTCTGCGGATCGAGCAGGGGGACCTGCTCTACGGACTGTTCGGCGACGACGCGCCGGAGATCGACCGGGAGGTGCTCATAATCGACGAGAGCGGTCCCGCGGCCCTCGACCGGCTCGAGGATCAGCCGCTCCTGGTCATCCGCGTACCGGAGAACTCGACCCTTCTCGCCAGCGGCGCCGGCGTCGAATGGATGGGCCGGTTGATGGACTTGACGGTCGTCGCGGTCGAGCGGAAGGGCGAGGTCATCTGGGGTCCTGGGCCGCAGATCCTGTTCGAGGCCGGGGACCGGCTCTTCGTCAAGGGCAGGGAGCGGCGACTGCGGGCCCTGCTGCGGATGGGTGGCGTCGAACTGACCTCGGGAGTGGCCGCGCCGGCGTTCGAGTCCGAGGAGGTCGGCATGGCGGAGGCGACGCTGGCGCCGCGGTCCGGCCTCGCGGGGCGGACCCTCGCGGACATCGAGTTCCGCGATCGCTACGGCGCGCAGGTGCTCGCCATCTGGCGCGAAGGACACCCGATTCGGCGTGGACTGGCGGGGCTCGCACTGCGGGTCGGCGACGCGTTGCTGCTCCAGGGGCGCCGTGGCCGGCTGGGTCTGCTTGCCCGCGAACCCGACCTGCTCGTCCTCTCGGATGTCGCCGATGAGCCTCGCCGCCTGAACAAGGCGCCGTATGCCGTCGGATGCCTCGCCCTGATGGTGGTCCTCGTGGTGACGGGAGTGGCGCCGATTCAGGTCGCCGCGTTCGCCTCGGCGAGCCTGATCGTGCTGTGCGGGGCGCTGACCATGGAGGAGGCCTACCGCGCGATCGAGTGGCGGGCGATCTTCCTGGTCGCGGCGATCCTGCCCGTCGGATCGGCGATGGAGAGCAGCGGCGCCGCGGCTCTGTTGGCGAGCAGCGTGATGGATCTGGCCGGTCCGGCCGGGCCCTACGCCGTGCTGGCGGCGCTGGTCCTGCTTTCGAGTCTGCTCAGCCAGTGTCTCGACGGCGCGCCGGCGGTCGTGTTGCTGACGCCGGTCGTGCTGGAGGCGGCCTCGGGTCTCGGCCTCTCGCCCAATCCGCTGATGATGGGCGTGGCCCTCGCGGCGTCCGCGGCCTTCATGACGCCGTTCAGTCACAAGGCGAACCTGCTGGTCATGGGCGCCGGCGGCTATCGCAGCATGGACTATCTCCGCGCCGGCACGCCGCTGACCGTGATTCTGCTGGCGGTCATCGTATGGATGGTGCCGCTCATCTTTCCTTTCTAGGTATTATCGGTCTCGCCCACCTAACTCGACGGACCGAGGGAGATCCCCATGGCGTCACCGAACGAACGAGCCCTCCGCATCCTGGCGACCTCTGCCTTCGCGCTGGCGGTCGCTGCCTCCGCCGCCGGCCAGACGACGGGCGACATTCGCGGCCAGGTTCGCGACGCGAACGGCGACGGCTTGCCCGGCGTGACGGTGACGGCGACGATCGAAGACCGCGGGATCTCGCGGACCACGATCACCGGCGTCGGTGGTCGCTTCGTCATGTCGTCGCTTCAGGTCGACGACTACGTCGTCACCGCGGCCCTCGACGGCTTCCAGGAGCATCGCGTCGAAAACGTGCGGGTCAACATCGCCGCGACGGTCAACCTGGACATCCAGCTCGGCTTGGAGGCGGTCGAGGAAGAGGTAACCGTGACCGCGTCGCCGATCCTCGACGTCACGAGCTCGAGCGTCGGCACCAGCTACACGGCGGACTTCATCGACGACCTGCCGACGGACCGGAACTTCTGGGATCTGATGGCGGTGTCGCCGGGGATCAGCCCCAGTTCCGAGGGCAGCACGAGCATGTCCGCCTTCGGTTCGAGCGCGACTTCGAACTCGTGGCGGATCGACGGCCTGGACACGACCTCGTCGGACACGGGTCACGCGTTCTGGTGGTTGAACCCGGCAGTCATCGAAGAGGTGCAGATTCTCGGTCTGGGCGCGCCGGCGGAGTACGGCAGCATGTCCGGGGCCGCGTTCAACGTCGTGACCAAGTCCGGGACGAACGAGTTCTCCGGCACGGTGGACGTGTTTCACCGGAACGACGAGCTCACAGAGGAGAACGTGGAGATCGATGGCCTTCCGTTCTACCGGGACAAGTTCAACGATCTGACGACAACCTTGGGCGGCCCGGTCGCGCGCGACAGGGTCTGGTTCTTCGCGTCGATGCAGCTCACCGAGGACTTCTACAGCGAGCCCGGCGTCGATCCGACCTACCCGACCGGCTACCCGACCGAGCGCTACGACGCCAAGGTGAACGCCTCGATCAACGACAGCAACCTGATCGAGGGGAAGTTCCACTACGAGGACTGGGACTTCGTCTATGCGTCCGCCAATGCGACGGCCGACGCCTCCGGGACCCAGTACGGCACGAACCCGGGTTGGGGGCTCCAGCTTCAGTCCGTCCTGACCCCGAACGACTATCTTGAGGTGCTGTACGCCGGTTACAGCAGCCAGACGGACTGGGCGTCGCGGACCGGCAGCACGGCGGTACCCTTCGTCGACTACTCGCCGCCGGACGGCGGTCCTGCCCAGGCCAGCGGCAGCCTTCGGTATCCGTGGCGCTGGATTCTCGGCCGCGACCAGTTGGAGGTCAAGCACTCCCACCACGCCGACGACCTCCTGGGCGGCGACCACGACTTCAAGTTCGGCATCTCCTACGGCACCGGCACCGGAGATACCCGAACCGGCATCAGTACGCACGGCTTCTACATCTATCGGTACGAGTACTACGCGGGCTACCCGTACTACTACAGGTACTCGGCACGGCCGTATCACTACGGCGCCGACTCCAGGGCGGTTGGGGCGTTCGTCGACGACTCGTGGCAGGTCACTTCCAACCTGACGCTCAACGTCGGTGTGCGTTACGACAGGCTCAACGGCGAGATTCCCGACTTCCCGAAGCTGAACCCGGACTGGAGCCCGACTCCCGAGATCATCCCGGGCGTCAAGGACGTGGTCGACTGGTCGCTCGTCTCGCCGCGGGTCGGCATGGCCTACCAGATCGGCGACAACCAGGTCCTCCGCGCCTTCTACGGCAAGTTCTACGACGCGGACGTGACCGGCCACTGGTACGCGCCGCCGCCGGATCCGGCAACGTACTACACCGAGTACGGGCCCACGCCGGACGGCCCCTGGACCCTCTCCTCGACGTTCAGATTTCGGGAGAACCTCCATCACCCCGACCTGCAACCACCGGAGACCGACCAGTTCACGCTGGGCTGGGAGCGCCGGCTGGGCGAGAACTACACCTTCGGCATCCAGGGCGTCTACAAGGAAACGGAGAACATGATCGGTTGGGAGATCCTGGACGACGGGGTCACCGAACGCGTGCCCTGGACGAACCCGTTCACGGGCGAGACGGAGCAGTTGATCAGCATCCTCGAACAACCCACGACGCGCAAGGGCAACGCACCCGGTCCAGGTTCCGCGGCGCCGTCGGGGGCCCGCTATCACCAGGAGTACGAGGGTGTCGTCGTCTCCTTCGGCAGACGTTACAGGGACGGCTGGAGCTTCCAGTCGTCGTACACCTGGTCCAAGTCGACCGGGTTCCTTCCTCGGCCTCTATCCCAGGGGCAGGGGAATGCCTTCTACACCTCGAGCGAAGGGCGCGATCCGAACAACTGGATCAACGCCGATCAGGCGCTTCAGAACGACCGCCCGCACGTGATCCAGTTCCAGGGCAGCTTCGAGCTGCCATGGAAGCTCGTGGGCACCACGACCTACAGCTTCATGACAGGTAAGCCGTACAACCGCCAACTGACGGTGGGCTTGCGTAACTCGGCCTCGCCGCTCGCTCAGGGCGGTCAGACGGTGATCGCGATCCCCGCCAGCGACGACAACCGGCTGCCGGACCAGAACAACTTCGACCTTGCGTTGGGCCGGCGCTTCGATGTCGGCCGCGTCCAACTCAAGCTGGACCTCCAAGTGTTCAACGTCTTCAACGAGGACACGTTCGACTGGTGGCAGACGCTGCTGGTACCTGCGGACGAGGAGTACGTGCCGAGCGGCTACATCTTCCCGCGGCGGGTCATGATCCGCTTCGGACTCGAGTTCTAGATTGCCTACGACAAGATCAACAGGAGGACCTGCATCGACGATAGCACCACCCACCACGGTTAAAAGGATGCGGTGTCCACGAGGCCGACTCAACCTCAGAAGGGAGGTTAGCAGATTGCCAGACGCCGATGCGCTCTCGTGGCGGTGCGGGATAACTGGTCACGGTTTTCGTTCGGGACGGAAGGGAGAATGCCGGGACCGCAGGTTCCGATCAGGCTTGGCGGTCGAGTCAGGATCGGACTTGCGTATCTGGCGTCGCTCATAGAGGACGGTGCCCTCTCGCAGTGCCCTCGCGACGGCGTGATTCAGAGAGTCGCGCCAGTACTCGACCTCGTCGCGAGCGTAGAGCAGGATGTCTGTCGCCACCGGGAATCGGGCCAGTCGCTTGCTGAGCCGCACGGACTGAGCCTCGCGCTTCCCCACGGCGTCGAAAGGCTCCGACTGGATGACGAGCTGGTCCACGTCGGACTGATGCTCCTGGTCGCCGCGGGCCAAACAGGGTCACTCGTTCGGGACTCACTTCGGCGACGATCGCGGGGACCATCTGAACGAGCGTTGCCTCGCTGACCGGTGTCATCTGGCCGCTACCGCCCGTGGTAGAGCGTCGCGTCCTCGGTGTGCAGTCCCCGAGGATCATCGCGCTTCGACTCGTACAGCCGGCCCTCGGCGTCGACCAGGTCGTCCTGGAAGATCCTCCCGTCGACGGCTACTTCGCGCGGACAGGAGATCTCGATCAGGTTGCCCGCCGGGTCACGGATGAACATCTGCATCGCGCCGTCGGGCAGCCGACGCACCTTGCCCCAGGGTGAGGTGTCGATCGCGCCCAGCTCGCGCATCCGGAAAGAAGATCGAGTCGAAGGCGTCGACCTGCAGGCAGAGGTGGCCGCGGAAGGAGGCCTGATCCTCCCATTCGGTGACGTGAAGCTGCTGTTCCTCGTTGATCTTGAAGAACTGAGCCGGAAAGTCGAGGTTGGAGGTCGGCGACGGCTCGAGCCCCAGTTCGTGCTCGTAGAAGGTGCAGGCCTTCTCCATGTCGTCGACGACGACCGTCGTGTGCTGGATCTGGAGTGAGGTGGTCCCAGAAAACTGGACAGGTGGCTAAAGCTAAAGGTGTTCTCCTCGTCCCCTCGCAGCGCGGAGAGGTCGCGCTCCGCGGCTTCGACGAGAACCCGGGCCCCCTTCTTAGGGTCACTCATAGAGAACCCAGCCCTCGCGGAGGGCCCTCGCGAGGACATGGTTCAGCGAATCCCGCCAGTAGTCGACTTCGTCTCGAGCGTAGAGCAGAATGTCGGCTGGAATCGGGAAGCTGGCTAGCCGCTTGCTCAGGCGCACCGACTGGGCGTCGCGCTTTCGTACGGTGTTGAAGGGCTCTGGCTGGATGTTCAGGAGGTCCACGTCGGACTGGCGCTCCTGGTCGCCGCGTGCCTGGGAGCCGAAGAGGATCACGCGTTCAGGACTTACTTCGGCGACGATCGCGTCGACCATCCGGGCGAGCGTTGCCTCGCTGACCGGTGTCATCTTGGCCGCTACCGCCCGTGGTACAGCGTCGCGTCCTCGGTGTGCAACCCGCGCGGGTCGTCGCGCTTCGACTCGTAGAGCCGGCCCTCCGCGTCGACTAGGTCGTCCCTGAAGATCGCCGCGTCGACGGCTACGTCATTTGGGCAGGAGATCTCGATCAGGTTGCCCGCCGGGTCACGGATGAACATCTGCATCGCGCCGTCGGGCAGCCGTCGCACCTTGCCCCAGGGTGACGTGTCGATCGCGCCGAGCTCGCGCATGCGGAAGAAGATCGAGTCGAAGTCGTCGACCTGCAGGCAGAGGTGGCCGCGGAACGACACCTGGTCCTCCCATTCCGTGACGTGGAGCTGCTGCTCCTCGTTGATCTTGAAGAACTGGGCCGGGAAGTCGAGGTTGAAGGTCGGCAGCGGTTCGAGCCCGAGTTCGTGTTCGTAGAAGGCGCAGGCCTTCTCCAGGTCGTCGACGACGACCGTCGCGTGCTGGATCTGGAGTACCTTGGCCATTTCGGCTGAGGCTATCGAAGCCGGCCTGCCAGCCTTCTTGATTCTATATGCCGGATTGGCTATAAAGACGCGATGATCCTCCGAAGTCTGGTGCGCGAGGCCCGAAAACGGGCGGGGCTGACGCAGGCTGCTCTGGCAGAGCGCGCCGGGGTGTCGCAGTCGACGGTCGCCCGGGTCGAGTCGGGCGCCAGGACGCCTTCAACGGACCTTGTCGAGCGGCTCGTGCGGGCCACAGGGTACGAGATTCGCGTCGGTCTGGGGGAGCCGGACGCCGAGACCGCCGCGCTGTTCGAGCGGACGCTGCGGCGCACGCCGCAGGAGCGCCTCGCCGATGCGGCCAGGGCTGCGAGATTCGTGCTGCGCGGTCGACGCGCCCTGGAAGGCCGCGGCCGTGACTGAAGCCGACTTCGACCCAGAGCGAATTCTCGGTGCCCTGGCCGCAGCCGAGGTCCGCTACGTCTTGATTGGCGGCATGGCCGCGATTCTGCACGGTGACGCTGGCGTGACGATCGATCTCGACGTCGCTCCCGCCTTTGACCCTGACAACCTCGAGCGCTTGGCTGCCGCGTTGCGATCTCTGGGTGCCCGCGTCCGCGCCGAGGGCAGCCCGGAAGGAGTCCCGTTCGACTGTTCGGGCGCGTTCCTGCGCAACCTCGGACGGGACGCGGTACTGAACCTGACGACGCAGGCGGGAGACATCGACGTCGTCTTCACGCCCACCGGTACGCAGGGCTTTCGAGACCTGAAACGCGATGCCATCTCCATCGATGCGGGAGGCATCACGATTCTCGTCGCCTCGCTGGCAGACATCATCCGCTCAAAGGCCGCCGCCGACCGCGAGAAAGACCGGCTGGCCGTGCCGAGGCTGCGCGCGCTGCTGGAGCGGACAGTCGTCCGCTGAGAGACTCCGCCCCGCCCGACGGCCGGGGCTTCAGCGGATAAGCGGCAGCAGTTCCTCCGCCGAGCGCCTCGTGAGCATCGTGTAGAACTCGTCGCTCAGCAGGTTGCTGCCGTGGTCCTCGATGAACTTCTTCTGTTCCGGCGTGATGTCGGTCGGCTCGGTTTCCACCGCGTTCGGATGGCGATTGGCCGGCGTGCGGTCGATGGACGCCACGAACTCGACGGTCAGCGCACCGTCGTAGCCGACCTCCCGTAGCGTCTGGACGATCGCCGCCCAGTCGAGGGCGCCCATGCCGGCTGCCATCCGGTTGCTGTCGGCGACGTGGAAGTCGACGAGGCGGCTGCCCGCCTGGCGGATCGAACTCAGCAGGTCGCGGTCCTCCATGTTCATGTGGAAGGCGTCCAGACAGACGCCGCAGTCGGGGCCCGTCGCTTTGGCCAGCGCCAGGGCCTGCGCGCCGCGGTTGATGAAGTAGGTCTCGAAACGGTTGATCGGCTCGATCGCCAGCAGCACGCCCGCGGTCTGACCGTGCTCGTAGATCTCCTGCATGCTCTCGACCGCCCAGTTCCACTCGTTCTCGGGTGTCGAATCGGGGTCGACCTTGCCGACGGTGCCCGGCACGATCGAGATCTCGTGGCCGTCGAGCTCCTTGACCATCGTGATGCAGTCCTTGACGTACTGGACGGAGCTGGCGCGCTCGGCCTCGTCCTTCGCGATCAGGCTGCGGCCGTCCATCATCAGGGTGACGGAGCCCCAGCAGCGAATGCCGTAGCGCCGGAGCAGTTCGCGCACTTCGGCCGTGTCGTAGAGCTCCGGCTCGCCGCTGATCTCGAGCGACTCATAGCCGAACTCCTTGAGGCGCGCGAGCGTCTTCTCGAGCGGTTCGGCGCGCATCCAGTTGTGCATGGACAGATGCATCGTCTTCGACCTCCGGGTTGCCGCGGGAAGATAACAGGGTCGAAGCGGAGCGATGTCGGACGCACCCGCCCAGTCGGGGCCGGAGGGGTCGGCTCCCAGGTGACGCTCGCGCTTGAGAGGAGATGGTAGGGGTTGCGCTCGCTCCGCTTCACTCGCTCCGGTTTGGCGTCGGTTTCTGGGAAGGTGTCGGCTGTCGCTCGTTCAGAGGCATCTGGGAGCCGACTCCTCCGGCTCCGACCGGGCTGGAAGGCGGCGCCCAGGGGGTGGACGCACGACTGAAGACGGAAGCTCGGCCAAGGACTCGCCGTTCTCATGCGTCATACCGATGAGAGAGGATGGCAGACGCGGTGCAGGTAGCCCTTGACGACGGGTGGGCTTCCACCGGCGCTAGTGTGCGGAGCGTGCCCATGGGGAATGGGGATCTGGTTCGGGCTGTCGCCGGTGGCGACCGCGAGGCCTTCGCGGTGCTTCTCGACCTTCACTACGACCGGATCTTCCGGCTCTGCTTCCGGCTGACCGGCCGGCGGGAGGAGGCGGAGGATCTGACGCAGGACATCTGTCTCGCCTTGCCAGGGAAGCTGAAGAGCTTTCGAGGGCAGGCGCGGGTGACGACCTGGCTGTACCGGATCGCCGTGAACGCGGCGCATGACCGGCGTCGGCGTGCCCGGAGCAGGACGAAGGCTGCCGAAGGCTGGGGGGACTGGGAGGTGAACCGCCGCGCGGCGGCAATGGACAGGGCCGCGGATCTCGACTGGCTTCGTCGCTCGATGGCGGCGCTGCCGGATGATCTGCGCGACACGGTCGCGCTCACGATCGACGACGAGATGACCCACCGTGACGCCGCGGAGGTGCTAGGGGTCTCCGAGGGCACCGTGAGTTGGCGGCTCTCGGAAGTTCGCAGGCGCCTGCGGGCGATCTGGCGAGAGGAAGCAAGACGATGACCGATCCACTCGACGATCTGAGACGCGCATTCGAGCGCGGTACCCCTGAGCCGGACGCCGAGAGGCGGAGGGCGACCCTGGCTCGCGCCCAGGAACTCTTCGATCGTGTCCAAGACTCGGGTGCCGAGCAGCGTCGTACCGATGACCGTGCCAACACCTGGGCGGCCACCCCACAAGGAGTACGACACATGTTCAACGCACTGACCTCTCGACCCGCCCTGGTCGCCGCCGGCGTTCTGGCCGCCGTCGGCTTTGCCGCGCTCCTGGTGAACTTGAGCCGTAGTGCGGCGCCGGGCCCTCCGGTCGTCGTCTCGGACGCCGGCGTCCCGCCAGGGCGCGGCGTCGCATCCGAAGGCGACCTTGAAGCGGCGCGGACGGTCGCGCCGGTCGACGAAGGTCGGGACGACGCCGGCGTCGAGCTGGCGGAAAGCCCGGCGGCGCCGGCTCAGGAACGGACTTCCCCCGTTTCCCCAGGGAGGGCCGACCTGGAGAGACAAAGGGAGACGCCGAGAGCCCGGTGGGAGGCGGCGCCCGACCGGAGGGACGGCGCAATCGCCGCCGCCGGGGTCCGGCCAGGCGAGGTCACGGTGACGGCCGATCCGGCTCTCGTGTCGAGTACCGAACTTGCGGCGGAACCGCCGCTTTCGCCTGTTCAGGCGACACCCGCACTGGCCGTATCGGCCTTCGCCAGGGCCGTCGCGGATCCGGTGGATCGGTTCTCTCTCGCGTGCCCCACCTGCGACCGTCAAGATCCCCCGGCGCCCGACACCGAAGCCTTCGCCAACGAAGACGCCAGTCCGGTGAAGGTCGCCCGCGAGGCGCCGGTCTCGACCTTCTCGATCGACGTCGACACCGCCAGCTACTCGGTCGTCCGCTCGTCGCTCATGAACGGCTACCCGCCGTCTCCGGAATCGGTGCGGATCGAGGAGATGGTGAACTACTTCCCGTACGCGTATCCGGCGCCTGGAGAACGGGGCGCACCGTTCCGGCCGACGGTGACCGTTTCCGAGACGCCGTGGAATCCGGACACCCTGCTGATGCACATCGGGATCCAGGGCCGGCTGCCGGCGACGAAGGACCGTCCGCCGCTCAACCTGGTCTTCCTGATCGACACGTCGGGTTCGATGGATCAGCCGAACAAACTGCCGCTTCTCGTGCAGTCCTTCCGCCTGATGCTCGGCCGGTTGGACCCGGCGGACGAGGTGGCGATCGTCACCTACGCCGGTAGCGCCGGCCTGGCGCTGGACGCCACGGCGTCCGGCGATCGCGGGGCGATCCTGGCGGCACTCGACCGTCTCCGTGCGAGTGGATCAACGGCTGGGGCGGCGGGCATCCAGTTGGCTTACCGGACCGCCGGAGGAATGGCCGCCGACGGCGAGGTCACGCGCGTCATCCTGGCCACGGATGGCGACTTCAACGTCGGCATCTCGGACCCGGAGCAGCTAGAGGGCTTCATCGCCCGCCAGCGCGACAGCGGCGTCTACCTGTCGGTTCTCGGCTTCGGCCGCGGCAACCTGGACGACGCGGCCATGCAGGCGCTGGCCCAGAGCGGCAACGGCCAGGCAGCCTACATCGACACGCTCGGGGAGGCGCAGAAAGTGCTCGTCGACCAGCTCGTCGGCACCCTGTTCCCGATTGCCGACGACGTGAAGATCCAGGTGGAGTTCAACCCCGCCGAGGTCGCCGAGTACCGCCTGATCGGCTACGAGACCAGAGGCCTTCGGCGCGAGGACTTCAGCAACGATCGGGTCGACGCCGGCGAGATCGGCGCCGGGCGCTCGGTCACGGCGATCTACGAGGTGACGCCGGTCGGATCCCCGGCGGTGCTACACGAGCCTTTGCGGTACGCGGACCGGTCGGTGGAGGCGCCTCGCTCGGGCCGCCAGCAGGGAAGCTCCGGGGAACTCGCCTTCCTGCGGCTGCGGTACAAGGAGCCGGGCGAGGACACGAGCCAACTCATCGAACTGCCGATCCTTCGGGACATCGGCGAGACTGGCGCCGACCGGGGCTTTGCCGCGGCGATCGCCGGGTTCGGCCAGCTCCTCCGGGACGGCGTCTACACCGGCGACTGGACCTGGACCGACGCGATCGCGCTGGCCGAGGCGAACACCGGGACGGACCCCTTCGGGTACCGCCGCGAGGCGGTGACCCTGATGCGCCTCGCGGAGAGCCTGGCCGAAGCCGAGTAGGTCACTGGCCGGACGGCGACTGAAGGACCGCGTTCACGCGGTGCTTAGCCTTAGCCCGAAGTTCTGAGCGTCGAGCCGGGGAATCCCTTATGGGCAGAGGGCTTGGCGTGTATTGGTTCTGTACGGTACTGGGTACGTTGTGCTTCAGGGTCGGACGCCGAGGAGGCTGAAGGCCCTTTCCTGCAGTGGCGTGGGTCGCGGGAGGACGTTGGCTGTCGCGTCCTCTCCCGCCGGCGTCTTGACGCGGTTTCTGGTGAGGGTGGCGAGGTCGTCGAGCAGCGTTTGGAAGCTATGCACGGGGAGTCTGTCGTCGGTGCGGCCGGAGTTGGCCT
>JAAXHG010000102.1 GCA_012270995.1 Vicinamibacteraceae bacterium
TAGCGAGGGCGCGTAGACGCCGCTGTAGCGGGGCGCACGGACTGAGGGAACGCTGAAGGCGTACTGCAGTACGTCGAAGCGGCCTGAGGGAGTACGGCCCGCTACAGCGAGCGGATCCGCGGCCGCAGTAGGACATCGGTGCAATTTGCGGGCTAGGCCCCTGTCCCGAAGTGACGAACGGCTTCGAGCAGATCTTCGGCGGGCCGGCCCAGGAAGGCCGCGCGCCAGCCAACCAGGTCGGGCCGCGGGCCGAACAGGACGATCGTGTCGCCCGAGCGCTCCTCGCCCGGCACCAGTCGGGCGCCATCGACCCTCAAGCCGCGCGCCATGCCCACCTTGAGTGCGGCGGATCGCGCCCTTAGACCAGTGGCGCCGGCCGCTCGCAGACGGCGAGCCTCCCGGCGACAAGCCTCCCAAGTTTCGCGACCTCCGGTCAGGACGTCCACCGGCAGCCGCGGCGTCGCGAGTTCTTCTGTTCCGATATCGACCGCCCACAGCGTCCGCCACGCGACCAGGAGGTCCGCTACATCGCGGATTCCCTCGGCGCGGAGGAACTCCGCCCAGGCTCCGTCCGGCGTGTCGCTCAGGTACTGCACGGGGCCCTCGCCCTCTGCGTGCCAGCGGGCGTCGGGCTGGGAGCGTTCCGTCCAGAGGAATGGCTGGAGCGGCGCAACATGCCGAAACGCGATCACGTCGCAGGCGACGAATCGAGCCAGCGGGCGAGTTCCCGGACCCGCCGCGGCCTCGGATCCTCGGGCTGCCAGTCGCCGGTAAGGAGTTCCGCGGCCGTAGCGCCGTCGAGCAGGTGGCGCGGCCTGTCGAACCAGAGCCGAACGCCCTCATCGGTGAAGCCGCCCGCGACGTGGAAGGTCACGAACGCCAGGTAGTGCAGCCGCGCGGCCACCCGGTCCGGCATCCTGCGGGCACCCGACAGGTAGCGGCGCAAACTGACCACCGAAATGCCCAGCAACCTGGCGAGCAGGTCGCGGCCCAGCATGGCCTCGAGCTTCGGGCCTTCCATCGCCGGCACCGGCGATTCCTCGAGGGCTTCACTCAGTTGTTCGAGCCGGCGGACGAAGTAATCGCGATCGTGGCCCCCCTCCGGAGCCTCCCACCTCAGGCGCCTCCCGATCCCGGCCCGACGAATCCGTTCCAGCGCGTCTTCCCAGACCTCGCTGTCGAGACGAAGGACAGCGCCTCCCCCCACGATCCCCATCGCCTCCGCCTTGGTCAGGACCTCGAAACCGAGCAGACTGGACTCCCGATCGGCAAACGGATCGTCGTCGGATCGAGTTCGGTCTTGACTCATGATCCGAAACGTATCCGCGCCAGTCCGGCCCGTCAAGGCGCGAGATCCGCGATCGCTACACTCCGGCCCTCCGTCCAAGGGAGGTCGCCCGAATGAACAAGGTTGCTCTCGACACCGGCACGAACGAACTTCTCTGCAACGTCGAGGACGGCGTCGCCACGGTGACGCTGAACAAACCGGAGAAACGGAACGCCCTGGGCGACATCCTGACGCCGGCCCTCCGAAGCATCCTGCTGACTCTCGAAGCGGACGAGTGCTGCGGCGCCATCCTGCTGACCGGCGCGGGCAGGGCGTTCTGCGCCGGCGGAGACGTCTCGGGCATGGGAGCGAACCGCGGGAAGGACGGTGACGCGCCGAAGGCGACGCCGACGGTCGACGAAGCCGTGGCCACCCTGATCGAGAAGCAGGAATCGCTGACGTTGCGCATGGCCGACCTGGACAAACCGATCGTCGCCGCTCTGCCGGGACCGGCGGCCGGCGCCGGTCTCTCCATCGCCCTCGCCGCCGACCTGCGCGTCATGGCCGACGACACCTTCGTCACCACGGCCTTCCGGCGCATCGGGCTGCCCGGCGACTACGGGTCGAGCTGGTTTCTGACCCGCCTCGTGGGTCCCGCCGTGGCGAAGGAACTGCTGATGACTGGCCGCCGGATTCCGGCCGAGGAGTGCCTGCGGCTCGGGATCGTCAACCAGATCGTGCCCTTCGACGACCTGGCGACCGAGGCGCGGGGGCTCGCGCTGGAGCTGGCCAACGGACCCCGGGCGGCGCTCCGCTACATGAAGCGGAACGTGAACCGGGCGGTCCTCGGGAGTCTGCGGGAGTCGCTCGCCGTCGAGGCGGAGGGGATGGTCCGCTCGGTGCGGACGGCGGACCACAGGGAGGCCGTGCGCGCGTTCATGGAGAAGCGGGAGCCCGAGTTCAACCGGTGATCCCTGCCGGGCGCCGGATGCCGGCGGGGACGCCGGCGCACCCAGTCTGTAGCGACCCCAGGTCAGTCCGGGGCGACGACGCCGGAACGGATTCCACGGCCCGGGAGAGCGTCCGCAACCAGTTCCCCATCCCGCACCACGAACACGCCGTCCACCAGCACGTGCGGGATGCCCGCCGAGGGCAGGGCGGGTTCGGCGAAGGTGGCCCGGTCGATCACGGTCTCCGGGTCGAAGACGGTGATGTCGGCGTCGGCGCCGACGCTCAGGCGGCCCTTCCTGCGCATCGCCGGCGCCACGTCTTCGAGCCGGCGGGCCGGCGCCAGGGTCATCTTGCGGAGCGCCTCCATCAGGCTGAGCCGGCCCTCGTCGCGCGAGTAGCGGCCGAGCACGCGGGCGAACGTGCCGGCGCCCCGGGGATGGGCCCGGCCGTCGACGTAGCCGACGCCATCGCTGGCGATCATCACGGCGGGGTGAGCGATCGCGTCGCCGAGTTCCCGCTCCGGAATGATGTGCGCGATGATCGTCGCCTCCTCCGACGCCGGAAGGGCCCGTCGCTCGTTGAAACCGGCCTCGCCCAGGCGCTCGCCGGTGGCCACCCATTCGATGTCGCCGTAGTCCGCGGCCAGCCGTTCCCGCCAGCCGGGATCGAAGATCGCGGCCCGGATGTCGGTCGACGCCGCCGCGTAGGGATAGACCTCGGTCGTCACGTCGACGCCCCCGGCGGCCGCGCGGTCGATCATCTCGATGACGGTCGGCATCTGCGCGAGACCGCTCGAACCGATGTGGACGATGTGGACCGAGGCGCCGGAGCCGGCCGCGTCGGCGATCATCTCCTGGACCGCCGCGATCGAACTCTCCGGCTCCACGACACCGGCGTAGCGGATATGGGAGAAGACGGTCACCCCCGCCTCCGCCGCCGTCTGGAACATGCGGAAGATCTCCGACCTCGAGGCGCCCGGCTGGTACTGGAGCGGCAGGCCGATGCCCAGGGCGCCGTCGGCCAGGCCATCCCGGAGGGTCTCCTGCATCGCCCCGACTTGTTCCGCGCTCGCCGCCTCGTAGGTCGCCGCGCGCTCGTCCTCCCCGAACGCCAGCACCCGGGCGGCCCCGTAGGCGGCCGTGGCGCCGAAGTGGATCCGCCAGGAACCGTCCCGTTCCGCGTACCACTCGTCGACCGGGTACGCCCCGCCCTCGAGTTCGAACGCCGCAGTCACACCGTCCCGCACCTGCAAGTCGCGGCTGAACGGGTCCTGGCCGTGCGCGTGGAGGTCCACGAACCCCGGCGCCACGACGAGGCCCGAGACGTCCACCACCTCGGCGCCCGACAGCGGTTCCTCCGAAATCGACCGGATCCCCGTTCCGATGATCCCCACATCCATCACGGCGTCGCGACCCGACTCCGGGTCCATCACCCGGCCGCCGCGAAGCACGAGGTCGTACTGGACCTGGTCGGGGCCACAGGCGATCAGCAGGAGGGCTGCAAGAAAGACCGCAAACGCCGCGCTCCTGACGTTCGAGCCCCCATTCTCAGACCGCATCGAGCACGGCCTCGCTTGCCCCGCCAACCTGGGTCCCGGCCGGCGGCTTCCGCCTCTGAACGGCGACCTGGGACCGGAAGTCGTTCAGGATCGCGTAGAGCGACGGCACCAGCACCAGCGTGATGGCCGTCGCAAAGAGGACGCCGAACGCCAGCGAAACGGCCATCGGCACCAGGAACTGCGCCTGGAAGCTCCGCTCCAGCAGCAGCGGCAGCAACCCGACGAAGGTAGTCAGCGACGTCAGCACGATCGGGCGGAAGCGCGCGGCGCCGGCGTCGCGGATCGCCTCATGCACCTTCATGCCCGCCGCCACGCGCCGGTTGATGAAGTCGACCATGACCAGGGAGTCGTTGACGACGACGCCGGTCAGGGCGATCAGGCCCAGCAGGGACAGCATGGTCAGGTTGAGCCCGATCACCCGGTGGCCGATCACGGCGCCGATCAGGCCGAACGGGATCGCGCTCATCACGATCATCGGCTGCAGGTAGGACCGGAACGGGATCGCCAGCAGGCCGTAGATCACGATCAGCGCCACTCCCAGAGCCTCGAACAGCCCCTCGAACGTCTGGCGCTGCTCCTCCTGTTCGCCGGCGAACGAAGAGCTGATCCCGGGGTAGCCGGCCAGGACCTCGGGAAGCACGTTGGCTTCGAGATCGGCGACGACTTCGTTCGCCGTCACGATCGCAGGATCGACATCCGCGGTGATGTTCAGCACGCGCCGCCGGTCCAGGCGCTGGATGGTCGCGAAGCCGCGGCCGAATTCGGCGCGGCCCGCGAAGGAGAACGGGACCTCGGCGCCGGTAGGCGTCCGGATCCTCATGTCCTCGAGGGACGCCAGGGTCTCCCGTTCCTCCACCGGATACCGCACCATGACCCGCACATCGTCGCGCCCCCGCTGGATCCGCTGCGCCTCGGCGCCGTAGAAACCCTGGCGGACCTGGCGTCCCAATGCCTCGAGGCTCAGCCCAAGGGACTCGGCCCGGGGGTCGAGCTCCAGACGGATCTCCCGCTTGCCGGCCCTGAACGAGTCCGAGATGTCGAATACACCGGGATAGTCGGCCAGACGGGCCTTGATCTCCACCCCCGCCGCCCGCAGTTGCTCCAGGTCCCTGCCGGTCAGCTCTACATCGACCGCGGCGCCGAAGCTGACCAGGCTCGCGGTGTACTCGACCCGGACCGCATCCGGCACCGTGCCCACCTTCTCGCGCCACCGGCGGACGACCTCCGAGGCTCGAATCGTCCTCTCCTGGGACGACATGAGCTCCATGTTCACCTCTCCCTGATGCGGCGCAGCGACCT
This sequence comes from Vicinamibacteraceae bacterium, assembly GCA_012270995.1. GTDB lineage: Bacteria > Acidobacteriota > Thermoanaerobaculia > Multivoradales > Multivoraceae > Multivorans. Next base: position 5,076 of record JAAXHG010000102.1, read on the forward strand.
CCACCTGGAAACTGGCCGTCGGCCCGCTCGCCTGTGCCAACGCCGCGTAGGGCTGCGAGCCGACCGTCGCCAGGACGTGGCGGAAGACGTCACCGTGACCCTCCCGCCGCAACTCGTCCTCAAGTTCCGAGGCCGCTGCCTCGATGCGTTCCACCGCCGCCAGGGTGGTCTCCGCCGGCGTTCCCTGCGGCATCGTCAGAAGCACGACCGCGTTGTCTCCCTCCACGTCCGGGAAGAACTCGAACTTCATCCGACCCGAGAAGACGTACCCGGCCGTGATCACCAGCACCGCGACCGCGATCGCCACGGTGGAGTACCGCCACTCGATCGCCCGTTCGATGAGCGGCCGGTAGCCGCGATCGATCACCCACTTCATCCGCTTGCTGAAGAAGCCCTGGAAGAGAGACCAACCCCACACGACATTGCGGGGCTGCCCTTCCTCGTGCCGGTGGGTCAGGTGCGAGAGGTGGTTCGGGAGCACGAACATGGACTCGATCAGCGAGAACGCAAGGCACCCGATGACGACCAGGGGAATCGTTCGCGCGATGGCTCCGGAGGGGCCCTCGACGGAGTAGATCAGCGGCGTGAAGGCGGCCACGGTGGTGAGGATCGAGAACGTGACCGGCGTCGCCACCTGGCGCGCACCGTCGACCGCCGCGCGCATTCCCGACTTGCCCATCTCGAAGTGCCGGTAGATGTTCTCTCCCACAACGATCGCGTCGTCGACCACGATACCGAGCACGAGAAGGAAGGCGAACAGCGACATCACGTTGATCGTCACGGCGACGTACGGCAGAACCGCGATTGCGCCGGTGAAGGAAACCGCGATGCCGACCGACACCCACAGGGCCAGCCGGAACTTCAGGAACAGGGCCAGCACGAGGAAGACGAGCACGAGGCCGAGGCGGCCGCTCTCGAGCAGAACCCGCAGCCGGTCCTGCAGGGGCACCGTGTCGTCGAGCCAGGTCGTCATCCGCAGGCCCGGCGGCAGGGCCGCCGACCGCTCGGCGACGTACGCCTTGACCTGGCGGGCAAGGCGCAGCGCGCTCTGGTCGCCGACCCGGTACACCTGGACCAGGGCCACGGGTTGACCGTCGAAACGCGACGTCACGTCCGTCTCGGCGAAGCCGTCGGTTACCTCCGCGATGTCGCCCAGGAGCAGACGGCTGCCGTCGGGGCGGGCTCGCAGCACGATGCCGCCGTACTCGGCGCCCCGATAGGCCTGACCCATCGTACGCAGCAGGATCTCGCCCTCGCGCGCCCGGACCGCGCCGCCGGGCAGGTCGAGAGACGAACGCCGGACCGCCATCACGACTTCGTCGAAGGTGAGACCGTACTGCCGGAGCGTGTCCTCCGAGACCTCGATCGAGATCTCGTAGGGGCGTACCGCGTCGAGTTCCACCTGGCTGATATCGGGAAGCTCGGACAGCCCCTCGCGGACCTCCTCGGCGACCGCCTTGAGTGCCCGCTCGTCGACGTCGCCGTAGATCGCCACCGTGATCACGCGCCGACGGATGAGCGCCTCCTGGATGATCGGCTTCTCGGTCTCCTCGGGAAAGGTCGTGATCGCGTCGACCCGCGACTTGACCTCGTCCAGAACCTTGCGGTTGTCGGCGCCGCTCTCCAGCTCGATGACCACGGTGCCGACGCCCTCCGCCGCCGTGGAGCGGACCGTGTCGACGCCCTCCAGGTCCTGCACCGCCTCCTCGACGCGGAGGCAGACGCCCTGCTCGACCTCTTCCGGCGCCGCGCCCAGGTAGGGCACGGTCACCGTGATGCTCTCCGTCTCCATGCTCGGGAAGACCTCGATCGGCATTCCGATCAGGGCGAGGGCGCCGCTGGCCACGATGAAGACCATCAGCAGGTTCGCCGCCACGCCGTTGCGGGCGAACCAGGCGATCACGCCGCTCATCGCACGCCCCCGCGGAGTCGCAGCCTCAGACCCGCTACGTCTTCGATCCGCTCGACGTCCCCGGCGCCAGCGCCGTCGACGACCACGCGGGTGACCGGGTCCACGCCGCCCCGGAACTGGGCGGCGCGGACGGAGCGCCCCGGCGAGCCGCCGGTCCCGCCTCCGTCATCGCCCTGGTCCACCGCGACCAGGGTGCTGGAGGCCCGCATGGCGCAATCCGAGAAATCGACCACGTAGCGAGGCGGATCGTCCAGCCAGAACGTGCGGTACGCGGGTTCACCGCTGGTGCGGAGCAGCACGTCGACGAACCCCGCGCCGTACTCCAGCTCGATGGCCGTCAGTGTTGCCCGCTCCCCGCTCGCAGCCACCGGCCTCTCCGCCGGCGCTACGGGCTCCGCGACGACCGACTCCGTCACCAGCGGTTCCGGCGCCACGACCTCCGGCTCCACGACCTCCGGGGTCACCAACATCCCGTCCACGGCCGTTTCGAGGATCGTCAGGCTGACCAGATCGCCGCTCGCGAGACCCTCGGAGACGATCGCGACGTCCGGGTCCGACCGCAGGATCCCGACCCGACGCAGCATCAGTCGACCGTCCTCCACCAGCCACAGCCGATCCGCTCCCACCAGCGCCCCGCGCGGCACCTCGAACACCGAATCGACCGAACGGCCGAGGATCTCCGCATCCACGAACAGCCCAACCGACAGTGGCGGGCGCCCGGAGGCAGCCCGGTACGGGTCCGGTACGCGGGCGATCAGGTTCACCATGCGCGTCGCCGGATCGATCTCGCCGCCGAACCGCACGATTTGGGCCTCCCATTCGTGCCGGCCGCCGGCGAACTCCGCCTGCAGCACCACGCGCGGTCCGGCGCCGCCGAGTTCGGAGCCCAGCGGCAGTTCCAGGAAGGCAAGCTCCGAGTCCGGCACGGGCAGGGTGACTTCGGCGGCGTCCACGGAGTAGATCGTCGCCAGCGGCACGCCCCGGTTCACGAACTCGCCGCGGTCGACCCGCTTGACCCGCAGACGGCCGGCGAACGGCGCGCGGATCGCTGTTCGCGAGAGGTCCAGTTCGGCGCGCGCCTGGTTCGCTCCGGCTGCTTCCACGCGCGCCCGCGCCTCCTCCAGTTGGGGTTCCCGAAGCACCAGCGGACCCGGCTCGCCGGGCTCTCCCAGATCCTCCCACTCCTCGCGGGCGACCTCGGCCTCGGCCTCCTCCCGCGTCAGCGCGACCCGCGCCTGGGCGACCGACGCGCGGGCGCTCGCGACCGCCAGTTCGTAGTCGCGCCGGTCGAGACGGAGCAGCACGTCGCCGGCGTCGAAGAAGCCGCCGACCTCGAAGCTCTCGGCCGTCCAGACGATGTTCCCGGCGACCTCCGAGACCAGGTCCGCCTCCGTCACGGGAACCACCGACCCCTGGGAACGCACGCGCAGCTCGACCGAGGTCGGCCGGGCGGCCACGACACGAACCGGAGGCGGAGCGATCTCCCGTGGCGCGGTTTCCACCACGGGCCGCGTCCTCACGAGGACCGCCACCACCACCGCAGCCGCCACGAGGATCAGGAGCGGCAGGAGCTTCTTCGACACGATCAGCCCCCGCCGGCGGCGGCCGGACCGGCCGCTTCGCGAACGAGGCCACCCCCCAGGGCCAGGATGAGATCGGTCCGCGACTCGAGTTGCTGGCGGCGGGCGGCGAGTAGCTGCCGTTCCGCCTCGAAGGACGTCCGCTGGCTGTCCAGCACCTGCAGATAGCCCACCAGGCCCTGCCGGTACCGGCCCTCCGCCAAGCGTTCCGCCTCCCGGCTCTCGGTCGCCGCGCGCTCCAGCGCCTCGGTTCGCTCCGCCAGCATCCGTTCCGCCGCCAGACCCGACTCCACTTCCGCGAAGGCAGCGAGCGCCGCTTGCAACCAGTTCGCCTCCGCCGCCTCGAGACCCGCCGTCACCAGGTCCAGGCCGGCGCGGAGCCGACCACCCGAGAGCAGCGGCTGTAGCAATCCGGCAGCGAGGCTCCACACCGAGAAGTCACCGTCCAACAGGTCACCGAGCTCCCCACTCGAGGTTCCCGACGAACCGTCCAGCCTGAAGGTCGGGTACAGAGAACGGCGGGCGGCGCGAATTCGCTGCGACGAAGCGATCGCACGGTACTCAGCCGCGCGCAGGTCCGGTCGTCGCCCCAGCAGGTCCGCCGGCACGCCCGTCGAGGGCAGTCGCGGCAGCGCCGGCAGACCCGGAGCCGCCTCGATCTCACCGGCCGGATAGCGGCCCAGCAGGACCTCCATCTGCCGGCGCAGCCCGTCGAGCGCCTGCTGCTGCGCCGCGAGGGAGGCCTCCACCGCGGCGATCTGGGCGCGCGCCTGCCGCACGTCGAGCGCGGTCGCGACGCCCCGCCTGTAGCGGGCCACGACCCGGTCGTGCGTCCGCTCCCGGCTCGCCAGCGTCCGCTCGAGAAGCTCCACCTGCTGCACCGCCTCGACCACGCCGAAGTACACCTTGGCGAGCTGGCCGGCGATCGAGAGGCGCGCTCCCTCCAGATCGGCCTCACCCGCCGCCGCCTCGGCCAGCGACGCGGCCGTCAGCGCGCGAAGCCGGCCCCAGAGATCGATCTCCCAGCGCACGTTCAGCGCCAGGCCGTAGGAGGTGAAGGAGAAGCTCCGCACTCCGCCCGGCTCGAAACCCGGTATCGGGATCGGGATCGCCTCGGTCAGACCGCTCTGCGCGGTGTTCTGCCTGCGCCGTGCAGGGTCCAGAGCCGCTTCCAGTTCCGGTCGCCGAGCCGCGCCGTCGAGCCGCGCCTGGGCGAAGGCCGTCTCGACGTTCGACGCGGCCGCCCGCAGGCTCGCGTTGTGCTCCAGTCCTTCGAGGATGAACTGCGACAGCAGCGGATCGCGGAACTCACTCCACCAGTCCGACGCGACCTGCGAAGAACCGACCGGCGCGCTTCCCTCGCCCGCCCCATCGCCGTACTCGGACGGCACCGGCGCTTGCAGAGTCGGTGGCGTGCCCGCGACGCTGCAGCCGAGCCAGAGGATCAGAGCGGAGGCCAGCAGGAACGACCGGAGCATCCGGCGATGCTACTAGCGCCCCGATCGGCTAGCGTCTTCCAAGTGACTCCTTCGGAACGTCGCCGCGTCGACCGGCAGCTCCGGCTCGACCTGATCGAAGCGGCGGTGCGCGAGAACGAGGCCGAACTCGGACGGACTGCCCCGGAGCCCGCACGGAGCCGCGGCCCGAGGCGCCGTCCGCGACGCCGTTTCCCGCCCTGGAGCCTGCTCCTCCTGGCGCCGGTCGCCGCCGCCGCCGGACTCGGCTACCTGGAGTTGAAGCGCCCCGACGTGGACTTCCCACCCGATCCGCCGGTCGAAGCGGCGCCGCCCGAGCCCGAAGTCCGGTTCACCCAACCTCCGGAGTCCCTCGACCTCGACGTCTTCCCGCTCCCCATCAGGAAGATCGTGCTCGATCCGGGACACGGCGGCTCCGCTACCGGCACGACCGGCGGCGGATTGACCGAGAAGGACCTCGCGCTCGACATCGCGGGTCGGCTGCACGAGCTGCTTGCCGACCGCTACCGGGTCGCGATGACCCGCGAGGCGGACATCGATGTCGAGCTCGATCGTCGTTCCGCTATCGCCAACCGGGCCGAAGCCGATCTGTTCGTCTCGATTCACGTGAACTGGCTGCCCCGGAACCAGACCTGCGGCGTCGAGACCTACTACCTCGGCCCCACCGACGACCCCGAACTCGCCGCGCTCGCCGAGCGGGAAAACGCCGAGGCCCACGGCTACTCCCTGGCCGACCTGCGCCGGCTCCTCGACGGCGTCTACGCGCAGGCCATGCAGGACGAGAGCCGAACTCTCGCTGACGCGGTTCAGGCCGCCCTGTTCGAACGACTGCGGACGTCCAACCCGGGGCTGCGGAATCGCGGCGTGAAGTCGGCGCCCTTCGTGGTCCTGATCGACGCCCAGATGCCGGCCATCCTCGCCGAGGTGTCCTGTCTTTCCGACGCCGACGAGATCGAGCGACTGCACGAGGACGACTACCTCCAGTCGATCGCCGAAGCCCTCGATGACGGCATCCGCAACTACGCCGACTCGCATCTCCGCTCCTCTCGGCCTCCCGCCGGAGATCCGGCGCTAAGCTCCGCGCCGGCGGAGAGTCCGGGGGAGCCGTGAGCAGCACCACGTCGAACGAGAACGTCCTCAAGGTGGGCATCGACCTGGGCACCTCGAGGAGTTCGATCTCGGCCGCGAACGGCCAGCGCCACATGGTGCAGAGCTACGTCGGCTGGCCTCGGGACATGGTGGCGAGGAAGGTGCTTGGGCGCGACGTGCTCGTAGGGGCCGAAGCACTGGAGCACCGCCCCATGCTCAACCTGCGCCGGCCGCTGGAGCGGGGCCTGATCAAGGAGGGATCGGCACAGGACGAGAAGGCCGTTCGCGAACTGGTCAAACGGCTGCTGGAACTGGCGGCGCCGCCCGGCCAGGGGCCGATACCGGCGATCCACGCCGTCGTCGGCGTTCCCGCCGAGACCCTCCGCGTCAACCGGCAGAACCTGCGACGCATCCTGACCGGCCAGGTCGCCAGCACGATGGTCGTTTCCGAACCGTTCGCCGTCGCCTATGGGCTCGACGCGCTGGTCCACACGATGGTCATCGACATCGGCGCCGGCACGACCGACTTCTGCGTCCTGATGGGCCGCTTTCCGACCGAGGACGACCAGCGCACCCTGAACGCCGCCGGCGACGCCGTGGACCAACACCTGCACGGCCTGATCGAAGAGCGCTACCCCGACGCGTCGGTCTCGATCCACATGGTGCGGGCCTGGAAGGAGCGCCACTCCTTCGTCGGCGAGAGCGCCCCGGTCGTGGTCGAGGTGCCGGTGCACGGAAAGCCGACGCGGATTGACATCACGGAGCCGTTGCGACGCGCCTGCGAGAGTCTGCTGGAGCCCCTGCGCGAGACCATGCTCGACCTGGTCGCACGGGTCGAGCCCGAGTACCAGAGCCGGATCCGCAACAACGTGATCCTCACCGGCGGCTCCGGACTCATCCGCGGTCTCGGCGCCGAGCTTCAGCACGCCCTCGGCGAACTCGGCGGCGGCCGCGTACGGGTCGTCAAGGACCCGGTCTTCGTCGGCTCCGACGGCGGCCTGAGCCTGGCCAGGGACGCCGACGAGCAGTACTGGAAGCGTCTCGCCGTCTAGGATCGTGCGCCGCGGAACGGAGCGGAGCGAGTTCCGAGGCGCACGCTGCTGGTGAGGTGGGGGCTGGGGCCAAACACGGAGCCTGCGACAGGTTTGGCGGCTCTAGGGCCGGCCCGGCAGCAGAGCCGCGAGTTCGGCGAGATCAGCCACCTTGGGGCAGTCGACCTCCGGCCAGTCGTTCCATGGATCGAGCAGAACCGCGTGGACGCCGGCCGCGCGGGCCCCGACCACGTCCGCCGCATACAGATCGCCTACGTGAACGGTGCTGTCCGGCCGGGCGCCGATCGTCTCGAGAGCCACGTGGAAGATCCGTGGATCCGGCTTCTCGAAACCGACCACCGACGAGTCGATCAGCGCGTCGAAGAGCTGCGCGAAGCCGATCGATTCGACGTTCCGTCTCATGCTGCCGTCCGAGTTGCTGACCACGACCATGCGGTAGCCAAGCGACCGGATCCGCTCCAGCGCCACCCTCCTGCCCGGCAGGCGCCGGTTCCAGAGCAGGTCGTTCCGGCCTGGCACGAAGAGACGCTCAGCGAGCGCGGTGGCCATCTCCTTCAGTTCGACACCATCGGAGCAGTCCGCCGGCAACCCGGAGAGGATGGCCTCCAGGTAGAAACGGAAGGCTGAGCCGCCCTCCGTCGACCTCCCCCCGGCAAGAGCCGCCGAGAGCGCCGGGCGGGCGGCCGCCTCCGCTCGCTCCAAATGGCTCCCCGCGCACATCAGGCCCAGGTCGGCCGCCACCGCGGCCACGCGGTCGAAGTCCATCGACAGGAACGTGTTCCCCGCGTCGAAGAAGATCGTGTCGAGTTCCGCCCAGGAGACTGCACCAGTGGTCGTCACGGCGGCATAGTGTGTCACCAAGGCAATCGTCTATTCTCGGCATGTCAGGGACCGAAAGCGCGTGCCGTCACGGCGCCAAGCGGAGGACGACCATGAAGAGAACAAGGGTGACCCGCCGGCTGAGTGCCGGCGTCGCAACCGCTTTCCTGCTCGGCACGGCGGCTGTGGCACAGGATCCGCCGGAGGGACTGGATCATCTCGGCACCGACCTGTTCGCGGAGCTGCTGTTCAACAACCAGGGGACCGACTTCGCGATCGCGTGTTCGGTGTGTCACGCCCTGGGCGAGTCGGTGGCCGGCAAAGCGGAGCGCTTCTACGCCGACCACACGCCCACCAGCCTGACCGCGGGGCGCGAGACTACCGACCGCAACGCCCAGACCCTGGCCGGCGTCCACCGGGCCGAAGTGTTCGGCTGGGACGGCGCCTGGGACTCGATGGAGGACATGATCCTCGAGAAGCTGATCGGCAAGCAGTACGGCTGGAAGCCCGGAGCGCGTGCCGAGGCGCTCGACAACGCGACCTACGTGCTGCTCGACGAAGGTCACAACGCGATCTCGGGTGTGCCGTACGTCGAGCAGTTCCAGCAGGTCTACGGTCTCGACCTGGAATCGCTGGAGCCCCTGGAAGTCGCGGCGGCCGGCGCCCGCGCCCTGGCGGACTACACCAGGACGCTCGACTTCTCGATGACCTCCCGCTGGGACGCGTTCACCGAGCAGAATCGTTTCCGCACCGCGCCGAACCCGGACGAGGACATCATGAACTACGCGGCGGTCATCGAGAGCCGCATCTTCAACCAGGAAGGGCGGAACCTGATCCGACGGCCGGAAGGATTCACCGAATCCGCGTACGAGGGCTTCAAGACGTTCTTCCGCGTCTTCGACGTCGAATCGGTCGGCAACTGCATCCGTTGCCACGTGCCACCCACGTTCAGCGACTATTCCCTCCACGCCACCGGCAGCGGGAACTTCAAGACCCCGCCGCTCAGGAACCTGCCGCGTACCGATCCGTACCTTCATGACGGCAGCGCGGCCACTCTGGAGGACGCGCTCCGACACCACATGGGGCTGGTCGAGGCGGCCCGCGCCGAAGAGGAAGGCGTCGACCCGCTGTTCGGCGAAATCCGGATCTCCGAGGCCGACATCGAGCCGCTGGTCCAGTTCCTCCTGATGCTGGACGAAGTGGACCCCGCCGACTTCCGCTACTACCTGATCAACTTCGAGTGAGCACGGAACGGCCGGCTGCCTGTGCCGGGCTCCTCCTCGCCGGGCTGCTGCTCGCAGTGCCCCTCGGGGCCGAACCCGCGATGGAACGTACGGACGGGCTGCCGCCCCGCCTGCCGGACTGGCTCGGCGCCCTGCTCGATCCGTCCGGCTATCGCGTCGTCCGGGACGACGGCGAGCCGGTCGAGTTCTGGTTCCCTCCCGCCTTGCCGATGCAGGATCCCTCGGCCGAACTCGGGGTCGAGTATTCCACCCTGCCCCCGGGCGGCTTGGTCGGGATCGTGCGCACGACCGGACCGTGGAGCACCTACAAGGCGCAGATCGTGCCGCCTGGCACCTACACGCTGCGGTACGCGGTGCAGCCGGCCGACGGCGACCACACGGGACAGACCTGGTTCCGCGACTTCCTGATTCTCATCCCGGTCGCTCTCGACAGTTTCGATCCCTACGGCTTCCCGGAGCAGGAGCACCTGGTTACGGCCAGCATCACGATCATCGAGGGCGCCACTCATCCGATGACGATGGCGCTGTTCCAAAGCTACGACGGCATGGACGCGGCGGGCATGTTCTGGAACGACCTCGATCAGCCGACGCTGGCCGTGCCCCTCGGCGACGTGACCCTCGGGCTCGTGATCGAAGGCCAGGGCGAGGAAGTGCCGCTGTAGTTGCCGCTAGCGACTTCGCGTCAGCGGCACGAAGCGCACCGGGATCACCCGGGTCCGCTCCACCGATCCGTCCGCCTGCTTCTCCAGCACCTGCAGTTCCTGGCGGCCGCCATCGGGCCCTACCGGCAGCACCAGCCGGCCGCCGACGGCCAACTGGTCGACCAGGGGCTGCGGCACATGGTCCGGCGCCGCCGTGACGACGATCGCGTCGAACGGCGCCTCGTCGGGCCAACCCAGGTAGCCGTCGCCGATCCGGGTCGTCACGTTCTCGTACCCGGCCGCATCGAGCGCCGCCGCAGCCCGCAGCCCGAGTGGCTCCACGATCTCGATCGTGAACACATGATCCGCGATCTCCGCCAGCACCGCGGCCTGGTAGCCCGAGCCGGTGCCGATCTCGAGCACCTTGTCCTCCGGGGCTGGCTCCGCGAGTTCGGTCATCAGCGCCACGATGTAGGGCTGGGAGATCGTCTGCCGCCAGCCGATCCCGAGCGGCGAGTCGCGGTAGGCCCACTCGCGGATCTCCTCCGGCACGAACAGGTGACGTTCGACCTTCCCCATCGCGTCGACCACGCGCACGTCCAGCACCGGCGGCCGGCCGTCGCGGGGTTCGGAGATCGTGTCGCGCACCATCTGCCGCCGGAGCGCCGCGAAGTCGACCCGCTCCTGGGCCGAAACCGTACAACTCGCGGCGCCCACCGCGGCCGTCGCAGCGACACCGAACCACAGGCCCTGCGGCGCGCGCCGCCGAAGGGTCGCGTGTAGCCTTCGCCATCCTTCCCCGAGACCGCCTCCAGCCAAGAGGGCGCCAACGGAGGCGTCTCCCGGAGCCCCTGCACGCCGCCATCCCTTCCGCCCGCCGCCAACCGAGGTAGTCGTCATCGCTCGCCCCCCAACTCCGCCGAACCGTCTTCGGAACCGACCGGGCCTGCAAGCGTACATGGGGACACTGGCCTGCTCGAGCTCCGGCCTGGGCATGGTCCAGCTCCTCCTGCCCTGGTTGCTGATCAGCGCGCTCTCCCTTCCGGCCGTCCAGGTCGGCCCGCTGCAGGCGGCCGTCGGCCTTCCCGGCGTGATCATCATGCTCTGGGGCGGCGCCAGCGCCGACCGCACGGACGCCCGGACAACGCTGACCCGGGTGTTCGGAGCAGCGGCCCTCGTGCCCCTCGGGCTGATTCTGGTCCTTGAACTCGGAGAACTCAGCGTCTGGACCGTGACTGCCTGGGGACTCGGAATCAGCGCCGCCCTGTCGTTCTCCGGACCGGCCCAACAGTCCGTACTGAGCCGTATCGCGGGCCGGGATCTGCAGCGGGCCGTGACCGCTTCCACCGCCATCACGATGTTCACCACGATGATCGGAATCGCCGCAGCCGGTCAGCTCGACCGCATCGGCCTGCGACAGGTCTTGCTGGTTCAGTGCCTGTGTCTGGTCGCGGCGACGCTCTGGATCCGGAGGATCGGCGCCCACAGATCCGCCAACGACGGCCTCACGGAACCCGCCTGGCGCCAGATCCGTGAGGGCTTCCGCGCCTCCTACCTCCAGCGTCCGGTCTTCCACGCGATGACGGTCAACTTCGTCTCCAGCATTTTCAACGCGGGCGGCTTCCTGACCGCCTTTCCCTTCATCGTCCGGGAGGTCTACGACGGCGACGCGGAACTGCTTTCGTGGCTGATGGTCGTCTTTTTCGCCGGCGCGGTCGTCTCGAACCTGATCATGCTCCGGTTCATGCCGTTCCAGAAGCCCGGCCGCTGGTTCATCCTGTTCCAACTCTCCCGCGTCGTCGTCCTTTTCCTGATCTGGATCGAACCAGCCTGGTGGCTGGTCGTCACCGGAGTCGTCGCCTGGGGGCTCAACATGGGCGTCACCACCACCCTGGCCCGCGCCATCGTCCAGGAGGCCGCCGAGCCGCTTTCCCGCGGGCGCGTCATGTCCGTCTTCGGCATCAGCCTGCTCGGCGCTCCGCTGATCGGCGCCGTCATCCTGGGCTGGATCGTCGAGGAGTACGGCGCCCTGGCCGGCCTGGTCCCCGGCATGGCGGCGTCGGTGCTGCTGTTCGTCTACAGCATGGCGGCGACGGGGCTGTGGCGGTATCGGAGCGCGGCGTAGCCGACCCGCTCAAGCTGGACTCGATTCTCCACCGAACTTGAATCTCGCCTTGAGCCCGTTCATCTGGTCGAACGCAAGCAGCCGCTCATGCTGTAATCGCCCAACCACGACGCCGGGATGGACGCCAACCCGCTGAGCGAACGCGCAGATCGACCGTCGATCACGAAGCCGGTGCAGTTCGGGATCGTGAGGCGACGGGATCAGGCGGTTCGCCGCCCATCGGTCCGCCTCCGCTTCGGCCTCATTCGTACCTGGACGACGCCCGGCGTCGTCCAACCATACCGATTTCCGATCGTCAGCGTGCAGCAGAATGTGGGCCGCCTCGTGGAAGAACGAGAACCAGAACCGGTCGTTCGTCTTGCCGAAGAGCGACAACTGAATCAGCGGATTCCGGTGCAACCACCGGGCAACGCCGCTCACACGAGCCCTGGGGATCGCCGGAACGAGAACGAAGCCAACACCGGCAGCGTGCAGGAGGCTACGCATCCGCGGCTCGAACACGTCGGGCGGCTCCACGGTCAGGTCCCTGATCTCCTTCAAGGCCTGCGTGAAGCGTTCGCGATCGTAGGCCGGAAGACGAAGCTGCTCGGCCTGCAGCTCACCCAGACGCAGCCAGACGGCGGTCGACGCCCGATCGCCATCCTTGGCAGTCCCCCTCCTGAAGGCGCCTTCCGTTCCCACGCAGCGCGCTCTCCACTGTTCCGGCGAAGCGACTCCGAAGAAGGCAAGACACTCGCCGACCACCCGGACCTTGGCGGAAGCGACCATGCGCCGCCTCGTGATCGCCCCAGCCTCCATCATGGCCTCTACGGGCAGCTCCTCCAACCAGTCGCCCCATCCTTCGTACAGGCCGGCCTCTCGGCTCACGGCCAGTCGCTCCCGGTAGCGCGCCTCGCGTGTCAACCAGAAGCCGACGCTGCCGCCCAGGACACGGTGCAGGCGCAGCGCGGCGTCCTCGGACAGCGAGGCCTTGCCTCTGACGAGCTGGTTCACATGCTTCCGGCTGTATCCCAGCCGATCCGCCAAGTCGGCCTGGGTCCAACCGCGCTCATCGACGAGATCGAGGATCGTGTCGCCCGGCGGTGAAATCCAGTCGGGCACAAAGCTCCCTGCTTCTGCTCTAGTCATGGTAGTCCCCGATGAATTCGATGCGCACCTTCGTGACCCGGTCCCACTTGATCGACCCGTCCGCGTCGACGGGCGCCGGTTCGTGATCCGGGCTGAATACCAGGCGGTTGCCCCCGGACAGATCCACGGCGAACTGTCCCACCCGATCTCCGACCAGCGGATGAGGACGCCCCGCCACCAGTTCCGCCACCGACGACGCCGCTTCAAGATCGCTCAATCGTGCACCCAGCTTCTTCGCGCTCGCCTGGCCAAGCCTCTTCTGAGCCTCGGCGCCTCGCTCACAGAGCCGCTTGATCTTCCTCGTACGGAAGGCGATCTCCATGGGCAGTGGATGATAGACGAGTTTACCCGATGGGTAAATCCAACTCGACCCGAAGGAGCTCCTGCGGACATGGGCGAGGCGCGCCCAAGAACCCACACTCAGCGTTCACGCCAGGTCCCCGAGGCTCTGGCCTATACTTCGCGCTGGCGTGAAGCGCCGCGCGGGCGAACACAACGGCCGCGCAGGAAGGAGGAGTCGACACGATGACCGAGTACGCCCTGTACTTCGAAACCGGCGGGCCCGTCTTCGGAGAAGGCTTCGTCGCCTTGGTGCGGATGCGCGGCCGACTGCTGGCCGTCCGGAGCGAGGACGACTTCGAACTCTACGGCGTCAATCCGGGCGGCGCGGCCGAGCATGCTCCGACCCTCAACGAGGCCTACGTCCGGCTGGTGGAGGACCTGAGGCTCGTCCTCGTCGACATCGCGGCCGAAGGCTTTGGATTCGAGGAGTTCCGACGTCAGGCCGAGGACTTCTTCGCCACGACTGGTAGCCGCGCCGAAGCGAGATGGCGGGAAGCCCGGACCCGAGCCCGCCGCGGCGAGATCGACACGGAACTCGGTCTGCGAATCGAGCGACAGGACCCCGAACTCGGGATCGCGATCGAGCTTCTCGACAAGGCAACGGCGGCGGCCAACCAGGCGCCCCAGCAACAGGGCCCGTCGGCTCTGGCCGCGTGAGCCGTCCCGGAGCGCCTCCTGACCAACAAGGGACAGGTCCGCGTTTCGCGCGTCTGGAAGATGCTGAAACGCTGCGCTCCCGGACACGAGCGAACTCTGAAGACCCATCACTGGTGGGTCACGTTACCGGAGCAGGACCTACCGATTGCTGCCGAAGGGGCCAGGGCGCCGGCAGGAGTTCGAAGTGTGGAGCGGCAAGCTCGAAGAGCTCGTCGACGTGCTGGAGATCGACCTCGAATGCGCCCGAAGGTTCATTCCGCAGTTGCCGCGAGGTTCGGAGCGTTGACCCGGACCGTAACGGTCAGGTCGGACATCCTCTCGGCCCTCGACCGATGAAGACCGACCGGTTCGACAGGCTGGTCGGCCTGCTGAAGGAGCTCTTCCAACTCGACAAGCCGGAACTCGACTTCGGGTTCTACCGGATCATGCATGCGCGGAGCGCGCGGGTGACGCGGTTCCTCGAGGAAGACCTCAAGGCCGAGGTTCGAGCCGCGCTCGGCGAGTACGAGTCGGCCGAGCGGAACCGGCACGAGCGGCAGCTGCGGGAGGCGATCGCCCAGGCCGAGGGCCTCGGCGTCGACCCCGACTCGGCCGAGAAGGTCAAGGCGCTTCGCGCGAAGCTCGACGCGGCCGACGACGTCGCCGCCGTCGAAGCGGACGTCTACGACCATCTCTATCGGTTCTTCCGCCGCTACTGGAAGGACGGCGACTTCATCAGCCAGCGCGTGTACAAGGACGGCGTCTACGCCATCCCCTACCAGGGCGAGGAGGTCAAGCTCCACTGGGCGAACGCCGACCAGTACTACATCAAGACCGACGAGTACCTCAGGAACTACAGCTTCCGGCTGCGGCCCGACGACGCGAACGATCCGATGCGCGTCCACTTCCGACTCGTAGACGCCGCCGAAGGCGAGCACGACAACGTGAAGCCCGCCGCCGGCAAGGGCCGGGTGTTCATCCTGGCGAACGGCGACTTCGCGTCCGAAGAAGCCGGCGAGACCGGCGCCCGGGAACTCGTCCTGCGCTTCGAGTACCGGCCCGCAACTCTCGACGATTGGCCCGAGGCAGAGCGGGCCGGCGAGAAGAGGCCGCCCGTCCAGAAGAACCTCCTCCACCTTGCCGAGTCCCGCGTTGCTTCACTGGCCGTCGCGCGGCCGGACCTGCGCCGCTGGGTTGCGGCCCTCGAACGGAAGAACGTCAAGGCGAACGGCGAGCCCGGCGACAACTCCCGCCTCCGGGTTCACTTCGAGCGCTACACTGCCCGGAACACCTCCGACTACTTCATTCACAAGGACCTGGGCGGCTTCCTCAGGCGCGAACTCGACTTCTACGTCAAGACCGAGGTCATGCGCCTCGACGACATCGAGAACCAGGACGCGCCGAGGGCCGAGCAGTACCTTGCCCGCATCCGCGCCATCCGCCGCTCCGCCCTGCCCGTCATCGAGTTCCTCGCCGCCCTGGAGAACTTCCAGAAGCGCCTCTGGCTCAAGAAGAAGTTCGTGGTCGAGACGTCGTACTGCATCCGCCTCGGCTGCGTCCCCGACCAGTTCCTGCCGGAGATTGCCGCCAACGAAGCGCAGCGCCGCGAGTGGGTCGACTTGTGCGGGATCGACGCCATCGAGGGCGATCTGGCCACGCCCGGCTACAGCGAGCCGCTGACGGTCGAGTTCCTGCGGTCGCAGCCGGCGTTGATGGTGGATACGCGTCATCTTGGGAGTGCTGGCAGTCTGAGCTTGGGACGCCTTCTTGAAGCAGTCGCCCAGCGGCCGACGTCGCCACTCCACGTCGTGGTACACGGGGAAAACTGCCAAGCCCTACGAGTACTCCGCCGCAGCTTGGCGAATCGACTGGACTGTGTGCATCTCGATCCCCCGTACAACACCGACACGAGCGGTTTCCTCTACAAGAACAACTACCGGCACTCATCCTGGCTGTCGATGATGGAAGAACGGCTGGCAGTTCTTCCTGGCCTGCTTTCCCTGGAAGGCCGGTTCCTCTGCCACATCGACGAGAATGAGTATGAGCGTCTTCACCTCCTTCTCGACACACTTCCTCTTGGAACCCCAAGCACTTTGGTTTGGGACAAAAGGAACCCGATGACAGGAGGCGGAGGTATCGCGACCCAGCATGAGTACGTCGTGTGGCGATCGCGGACAGCGGCAGCTCTTGAACTCGAGAACTCGAACCAACGGACCATGGCTGAGAAGGCCGCCACGCTGATTCGTCAGTCCGGCGGCGTCACCGAAGAAGTCAGGCGAAAGTACAGCCGATGGGTCGGGAAGAACCGGTCGTTGAGTGGCGGTGAGAAGGCCTACCGCTACATCGACGACAGAGGACGCGTGTTTCAGAGCGTGAGTCTTCGGGCCCCCGAGCCCCGTTCCAACCCGAAGTTCTTCGAACCACTCATCCACCCCCGGACGCGAAGGCCATGCCCCGTACCCCCGAACGGCTTCTCTCGTACACCGGCAACGCTAGCCAAGATGCTTGAGGCTGGTGAACTCCTCTTCGGGAAGGACGAAACGACTCAGCCACGCCAGAAGATGTACTTGAAGCCAGAGACGAAGCGCCAAGTAACCTCCGTCATGCAAGACGCTACTCGGGGCCGCACGGACCTGAAGGGGTTGGGGCTTCGCGATTTCCCGTACTGTCACTCGGTCCGTTTCTACAGCCGACTCCTCCAGCCAGCTCTTACCGGAAGGTCCGGGACGATCCTCGACTACTTCGCCGGCTCCGGCACCACCGGCCATGCCGTGATCAACCTCAACCGCGAAGACGGCGGCAATCGGCGGTTCATCCTGGTCGAGATGGGCGAGCACTTCGACACGGTGCTCCTGCCGCGGCTCAAGAAGGTCGTCTATTCGCCGGAATGGAAAGACGGCAAGCCCGTCAGGCAGGCAACGACCGAAGAGGCCGAGCGGTCGCCGGGAATGATGAAGGTGGTCCGGATCGAGTCGTACGAGGACACACTGAACAACCTGCGCGTACCGACCGCCGAAGCCGAGCCGGCGGGCAACGAAGAGCTACCCCCCCCCCCCCATTTCACAGTGTGGGAAACCAGGACGCCGGCAACCGCGGAGAGGCGCATCTCCTGCGCTACCTGCTCGACATCGACGCCCGCCACGACGCCTCGCTGCTCGACGTCAACCGGTTCATCGACCCGACCGCTTACACGCTCAAGGTCAAGCGGCCGGGTTCGGACGAGACCCGGGAGACGCCGGTCGATCTCGTCGAGACCTTCAACTGGCTGCTCGGTCTCCGTGTCTCCCGCCTCTGGGCGCCCCGACGGGTCGATGCGCACTTCGAGCGTGACGGCGAAGGCCGGCTGAAGCTCAAGGACGGCCTCCGGGAGACACCGGAAGGCCGATGGTGGTTCAGGGCGGTCGAGGGGCTGCTGCCCAACGACCGGCGGGCGTTGGTGATCTGGCGCAAGCGGCCGGGCGGGGAGTCTGCCGAGGGCATCGAACGGGACAACCTCGTTCTCAACGAGTGGTTCGAGGCGCAAGGCTGGGCGGACCCTCCAGGCGAGGACAACGCCGGCTTCGATGCCATCTACGCGAACGGAGACCACAACCTCCAGAACATCCGACCGGCCGGCGCGTCGTGGATCGCGCACCTGCTCGAAGAGCACTTCTTCCGGCTCATGTTCCAGGAAGATGAGCAGATCTGACGGGCCGGCTCCGGGCCGGCGGCCGGGGAGACGAGGCTGCCTTGCTCACCAGGCCCTCGCGAGCATCGCGCCGACGTTGGCCGCCTCGCCCGCCCGAGGCCAGCGAGCAGGTGTGCGCTGGAGTCCGCGAGAGCCAGCCGGAAGGCCGGCGTCGGCAGTCGAATCAGGGTGGGCGAACCCGTGGGTTGTGGCCAATCGGCTATCGGTGTCTGCAACCCGGGTTCCCGAGTAATGCCCAGCGGCAAGGCGAAGTCCACCCCCTTCTCGCGAAAGCTGGCGCTGAACCAGTGGCTGCTCGGCCTGTTCGGCTGCACGAGCCTGGACGACCTCGCCGGACATCTCAAGGGCGAGGAACTCGTCGGGCTGGAGGCCGACAACGTTCATCGATTTCACGAGGCGTTGCGCCTCCACGTGCCCGCCGCCCAACGCCCGGAGCTGCCGGACGACCGCCTCCTGGAGGCGGACGAGCGGATCGTGGCCGCCACCCAGCGGATCAACCAGCCCCGCATCCGGCGCGGCGAGCCGGAGATCCGCTGGCTCTACTTCCAGTATCTCGCCTTGCTTGCGACGGACATCTACCTGGAGCGATGGTTCCGGGACCCCGGGAAGCTCCTTCGCGAGCTGAACGCCGCCATCGAGGCGCTGAATCGCGAGTTACCTGACCGGGAACGTCTGGAGTTCCTCGACGAGGCCGGCGGCGGCGCGGCCGCCGCCGGCCGTCTGAACAAGCTCGCCTTCTGGATGGCGACCGGCAGCGGCAAGACGCTGCTCATGCACGCGCACCTGCTGCTCCACCAGGAGTTTCTCCGTCTCCGCAGCCGCCGGCACGAACTGAACCGGATCATCCTGCTGACGCCGAACGAGGGTCTGTCGAACCAGCACCTGACGGAGTTCGAGGCGGCCGGAATCCCTGCCCGCCTTTTCGACCGAAACGGCCTCCCGGGGCCCTGGATCGAGGTTCTCGACGTTCACAAGCTGGCCGACGAAATGGGGGAGAAGACCGTGGCGGTCTCGGCCTTCGAGGGCGCCAACCTCGTCCTCGTCGACGAGGGTCATCGCGGCGCGTCCTCGGGCAAGGGGGGCCAGTGGATGCGGCGGCGGGACGAACTCTGCGAGCGCGGCTTCTCCTTCGAGTACTCGGCGACGTTCGGCCAGGCCGTGGCTGCGGACAGGAAACTCACGGACACCTACGCCCGGGCCACGCTCTTCGACTACTCCTACCGCTGGTTCCACGGCGACGGCTACGGCAAGGACTTCCGCATCTTCAACCTGGAGGGGCCAACCAACGACGACTGGGAACGTCGATACCTCACGGCGGCCCTGCTCACGTTCTTCCAGCAACAGTGGCTCTACCGGCGGAACCGCAGGGAACTTGCACCGTGGAAGATCGAGCCACCGCTGTGGGCGTTCGTCGGCAGCAAGGTGACCAAGGGAGGCAGCAAGCAGGACCGATCGGACGTGGTCCGCATCCTGGGCTTTCTCTCCGACTACGCAACCGATCATGCGGCAAGCACGGCGGACATCCACATGCTGCTCGAGGACGGCCTTCCGACGACCGGCGGCAGGAACCTGTTCGCCGGCCACTTCGAGCCGCTCGAACGCTCAGGCATGCATGCCCGGGAGATCTTCCGGGAATCGTTGGCCACTGTCTTCAATGCCGGCGGCGGCGCGCTCCACATCGAACGGCTCAAGGGAAGCTCCGGGGAACTGACCCTTCGCCTCGGCGACTCGGAACCGTTCGGTGTCGTCAACGTCGGCGACTCGGCCGAGCTGGCGACGCGCTGCGACGAGACCGGCTTCCACGTCACGGAGAGTGAGTTCAAGGACTCCGTCTTCGACCGCGTCAACGATCGCGATTCACCCGTCAACCTCGTCGTCGGCGCCCGCAAGTTCACGGAAGGCTGGAACAGTTGGCGGGTGAGTGCGATGGGCCTGATGAACGTGGGCAAGAGCGAGGGCGCCCAGATCATCCAGATGTTCGGCCGCGGCGTCCGCCTGAAGGGCCGCTGCATGAGCCTCAGGCGGAGCTCGGCGCTGCCGGATGCCGCTCGCGAGGCGCCAGAGGCGCTTCCCTTCCTCGAAACGCTCCAGGTCTTCGGCGTCAAGGCGAACTACATGGCCCAGTTCCGGGACTTCCTGGAACGGGAGGGAGTCGCAGTCGACCGGGAGGAGTTCTTCCTGCCCGTCCGCCGCGCCGAACTGCCGACCGACCCGCCGCTCGGCGCCATCCGATTGGCGAAGCACGTCGCCGGCGGCGAGCCGGAAGCCGCGTTTCGCCGGAACGGGCCGATGCCGGTGCTGCTTCCGCCCGCCCAGGCGCCAATCGCAATCCGGGAGCGGCTGCGGCCGGCCGTCCGCCTCGACTGGAACCCGAAGGTCCGGACCCTCGCCTCGGACGCACGCGGCGCCGAGGTGATCGTCAAGCACGAAACGACGCTGACCGCCGCGCACGTCCGCCACCTCGACCTCGACGATCTCTACTTCGGCCTCGTCCGCTTCAAGGCGGAACGCGGCTGGCACAACCTGACCGTGTCGCGCGCGGCGATCCGGCAGCTTCTCGCGGATCCCTGCTGGTATCGACTCCAGGCGCCGGAGGCCCTGTTCCGCATCGAAGACTGGTCCAACGTCCGTCATTGGCAAGACATCGCCGCGGCGCTGCTCCGCAAGTACGCGGCCCGCTACTACGGCCTCTGTCGGCAGGCATGGGAGGCGAAACACCTGGAGATCCAGCCGCTCGCCGATGACGACCCAAACCTCCAGGTGAAGGGCGGGTCCGGCGCTGGCAACGGCTTCCTCGCCGAGTTGACGGTGCCGGGCGGCGCGACCGGCATCGACGCGCTGAAAGGGAGCCTCGACGGGTTGAAGGCCGCGATCGACTCCGGCAAGTTGTCCGATTGGGATGAGCACCAGGTCAAGGCCCTTCGCCTCGATCAGCACCTGTACTGGCCGCTCCTCTCCGTCGAGAACGACAGACTGAGGCTGTCCCCGCCAGCCCTCAACAAGGGCGAGTTCCAGTTCGTCAGCGACCTCCAGCGTTTCCTCAAGGCGAAGGCGGACGCGCTTGCCGGAGTCCGCATCCACCTCATGCGCAACCAGAGCCGGGGACGCGGCATCGGCTTCTTCGAGGCGAACAGCTTTCACCCCGACTTCATCCTGTGGGCGCTTCGGAACGGCCGCCAGCACATCGCGTTCATCGATCCGAAGGGGCTCGCCTACCTGTCCGGGCCGGACCATCCCAAGATCCGGCTTCACAGGACGATCAAGGAAATCGAGGAGCGGTTCGGCGACCGTTTCATCCGTCTGGAGTCGTTCATCGTCTCCGTCACGTCCCACGAGGAACTCGACGAACGCTGGCATGAGGGCGGCCAGAAACTGACTCAAGCCGAACTCGCCGACCGTCACGTGCTGTTCCAGCAGGACAGCGCCTACCTCGCCGGGCTCTTCGATCGGCTCGGCGTCCTCTGAGAGACGGAAGTACCATGAGCAGGTACCGCGAACCTGCGCGACGAGGAAATCGACTTCGACGACATCCCGGAACTCGACGCTGCCTTCTGGCGCGAGGCTCGACTGCAGCCAGCGGAAAACCGCAAGGACGGCGATGCGGCGAAGGTCGCGGCCGCTCTCGGTCACAGGCTTCAATCAGGCAAGGCTCCGGCCGTTCGCTCGACTCGATCGCTACGCCGAGGCAAACACGAGAAACCCGCCGGGCAAGCTCGCGGTCGGCGGACCGCCGCGGTGACGACGAAGAAAGCGCCGATCAGGGACGGAGTCGATCCTCGCCGAGTTGGCAGTACCGGTCGTACGTCTCCCGGTCGATGTTCGACCCGCAGAGGATCAACCCCACACGCGCGCCCGAGAGCTCCTCGGCGAGAGCCGGCAAGGCAGCGGTGCTGGCGGCGCAGGCTGGCTCCACGGCGAGCTTCAGTTCCCGGAAGATGAGCCCCATGGCTTGGGCCAACTCGCGATCGGTGACCAGGGCGAGCCGATCCACGTTGTTCCTGCAGAGCGTGAAGGGCAGCCGTTCGGTCATGGGCGGCGCCAGACTGTCCGCGATGGTGTCCACGCCTTCGAGGCGCTCCGGTCTGCCGGACCTGAAGCTCCTGTGCATGGCGTCGGCGCCCACGGGTTCCACGCCGACGACGAGGCACTCGGGGTTCAGTCGCTTCGTGATCGCCGACACGCCCCCGGCCAGACCGCCGCCGCCGATGGCGACGATGAGCACGTCGAGGTCTCCAAGCTGCCGATGCATCTCAAGACCGAGCGTCGCCGCGCCGAGGACCGTCGCCACGCCGTCGAATGGATGGATCGTCGCCCGGCCTTCCGCGGACGCGATCCCGGCCACCATCTCGAATCCGCTCGGGCCATCGTCCGCCATCAGGACCTCGGCGCCAAGCGCCCTGGCCAGGTCGACGCGCGCCGGATTGGCCGATCGCTGCATGACGACCTTCGCGCTGGTCCCCGCCGCCTTCGCCGCATACGCCACGGCGACCGCATGATTGCCCGCGCTCATGGCCGTTACGCCGGCCCGCAGTTGTTCGGCGCTCAATCGCAGGACGTTCGACAGCGCCCCTCGCGCCTTGAACGTACCGGAGCGCTGAAAGAGCTCCAGCTTGGCGTGGACACGGCTCCCCGGCAGGATCGCCCGCATCTCGGGGCCCGACCATTCGACGACCGGCGTACGGGCGATGTGAGGAGCGATCAGCCCAAGCGTGTCTTCGACTGCCTTCAAGGTGATGCCATGGTCGTCGTCGCTCACCACCGTGGACTCTACCGGCGGGAACAGGCGAGCCGGACAACCTCGGCTTCGACGCCGACGACCGCGCCGATCAATCTTCGCTGGTCAGCGGCGGGAAGCGAACTTCGAGCACCGACGTCGCCACGACCGAGCCGTCAGGCAGCTTCTCCACCACCTGGAGTGCCTGGGTGCCCTCCCGCGGTCCCACGGGCGCCACGAGCTTCCCGCCCAGGGCAAGCTGGTCGATCAGCGGCTGCGGCACGGGGTCGACCGGCCCCTTGACGACGATCGAGTCGAAGGGCGCGAATGCCGGCCAACCCTCGAAGGGTTCGCCAACCTCCACCGTCACATTGCCGTAACCGAACTCGCCGAGGGCAGCGGCAGCCCGCTGAGCGAGCGCTTGATCGGGCTCGATCGTGTAGACGTGCTCGACCATCTCCGACAGTACGGCCGCCAGGTAACCGGCACCGGTACCGACCTCCAGCACCTTGTGGCCGGAAACCGGCAACGTGGCTTTGGTGAACACTCTCGGTTCGCTTCCGGTACCGATCTCTACTTCGCGGGTGCGGAGGGGCACCGCGAGTTCGGCCATCAACGCTACGATGTAGGAGTCCGGCGTCGTCCGGCCGCGGCCGATCGGCAGCTCAGGACCGTGGTAGGCGTGAACCTGCTCCGCCGCCGGAACGAAGTGATGCCGCGACACTCCGGATACACCACCAATCACATTGACTACCCGATGAACGTCCAGGTCCGGGCGGTCCATGGACCGCCCGAGAACGTAGCCGATCATCTCGGCACGCTCGTCGTCCCGCTCCCAGCGGGCGGCCCCAGCCACCCCCCTCGCTGCCATGATCGTGAAGTAGCAAACGGAGAAGAGCGTGAAGATGCCGGCAGCCCACACGACGACCCGAGCGAACGCCAGGGGGCGCGCCGCCGAACGGTCTGCCAGGCGCCGCCTGAGCACCGCCCCCAACGGGCGGTCCAGTTGAATCCGGCCATTGACGGACCCATGCCCGCGCTCCTGGTCATCGATGCTCTTCCGAGGAACCAGGGATCGCCGGATCTTCACTTCAACCGGCCCTCTGCTCCCCGGACGCTCCCCGCCGCCTCGGCCACTCCACCGTGCTCAGCGCCAGCAGGGCGAAGACGATCAGAAAGTGGCGACGGCCAGGATCGTCGGACTGATCTCCTCGCGGATGCCGGACCACATCTGGCGCGGCAGGGTGCGCTGTTCCAGACCGCCCATGAACAGGACGATGACGAGTTCGTCGAAGGACGCCGCGAAGGCGAACAGGGAGGTTCTGGCCGTCGTAGCTCTTGTCGACGCCCTCGAACTCGACGTGCGGCACGCTGCTCTCGCCGCGATCGTCGGGGACCGGGACGCTCACGAGGCGTGACTATACTCACGAACCGGCACTCCGTTCCCCTACCAACCAGATGTCCAAGCAGGCCACCGCGGACAGACTTTCCGGGCGCCAGGCCGGAGGGACCGTCGCGGAAGAGCCGATCGACTTCCGCACCCGCCCCGACTGCTACCGGCACTGGCGGGTCGCGATCGAGCCGCCTCTCGCCTTCCTGACCCTGGAGGTCGACGAGCAGGCGGGGCTACGGCCCGGCTACCAGCTCAAGCAGAACTCCTACGACCTGGGCGTCGACTTCGAGCTCTACGACGCCACCCAGCGGCTGCGGTTCGAGCATCCGGAGGTCCACGCCGTGATGCTTCGCTCCGACCGCGACCGGATCTTCTGCGCCGGCGCCAACATCGGCATGCTCGGTTCCTCCTCCCACCAGTTGAAGGTGAACTTCTGCAAGTTCACGAACGAGACCCGCTTGGCGATCGAGGACGCCTGCCAGCACTCCGGCCAGCGCTACCTCTGCGCGGTTCGCGGCACGGCCGCGGGCGGCGGCTACGAACTGGCGCTCGCCTGCGAC
Organism: Vicinamibacteraceae bacterium; assembly: GCA_012270995.1. GTDB lineage: Bacteria > Acidobacteriota > Thermoanaerobaculia > Multivoradales > Multivoraceae > Multivorans. Next base: position 29,474 of record JAAXHG010000102.1, read on the forward strand.
CGCATCCTGCTCGCCGACGACGGCAGTTCCGCCGTCTCGCTGCCCGAGGTGCCGCTGCTCGGCGTCCTCCCCGGTACCGGGGGCCTAACCAGGCTGCTCGACAAGCGCCGCGTCCGCCGCGACCGGGCCGACCTCTTCTGCACCCTGGAGGAGGGCGTCAAGGGCCGGCGCGCCGTCGACTGGAACCTGGTCGACGAACTGCTGCCGCGCTCGTCCTTCGACGACGGCGCGAAGGCACGGGCGCTGGAACTCGCCGCCTCGAGCGACCGGCCGGCCGAGCCCGGCGGAGCCATCTGGCCCGAGGTCGAGCCGAAGCCGGAAGCGGACTCGATCCGCTACGGGGCGCTCCGCATCGAGTTCGACCGCGCGCTCGGCGCCGCCCGTCTGAACGTGCTCGGCCCAACCAAACCGCCACCGGCCGACGCGCCGGAAGCGCTGGCCGGGAGCGCGGCCTTCTGGCCTCTCGTCCTGGCGCGGGAACTCGACGACGCCCTGCTCCACCTGCGCCTGAACGAGACCCGGATCGGCCAGCTCATCATCGAATCCGAAGGCGATCCGGGCACAGTGGCCGCCTTCGACGCGTTCCTCGATCGGGAACGCGAGCACTGGTTCGTGCGCGAGGTGCTTCTCTACTGGAAACGGGTGCTCAAGCGGCTCGATCTGACCGCGCGCAGCGTGTTCACGCTGATTACGCCGGGAAGCTGCTTCGCGGGTCTGCTGCTCGAACTCGCGTTGGCCTCCGACCGCGCCTACATGTTCGAGGGCGAGGACGGCCGGCCGCCGCCCTCCATCCAGCTCAGCGAAAGGGAACACGGGGCGCCCGCGCCGTCCATGCGACAGGGCGGGCGGGAACACGGGATGCCAGCGCCCTCCATACAGTTGAGCGAACTGAACTTCGGCACCTTCCCAACGCCGAACGGGCTCAGCCGCCTCGAGACTCGGTTCCTCGGCGAGGAGGATGCGATCGACTCCCTCCGTACACTCCTCGGCACGCCTCTCGAAGCCGATGACGCCGAGGAAGCCGGCCTCGTCACCGAGGTGCTCGAAGACCTGGACTGGGACGACGAGATCCGCATCGCGCTCGAGGAGCGGGCGAGCTTCTCGCCCGACGCGCTGACCGCGATGGAGGCCAACCTCCGCTTCCCCGGTCCGGAAACCCTCGAGAGCAAGATCTTCGGACGCCTCAGCGCGTGGCAGAACTGGATCTTCCAGCGTCCGAACGCGGTCGGCGAAGAAGGCGCGCTCCGCCTCTACGGCACCGGCCGCCGACCACGCTTCGACAGCGAACGCGTCTAGGAACAAGCGATGACCACGCTAGACAGCACCGTCGACTACGACGTCCTGATTCCGAACAATGTGGCGCTTGCGTCGGACGCCCGCGTCCGCCGCGGCCTGGAGCGGTGGCATCCCGGCTACATCGACTGGTGGATGGACATGGGACCCGACGGCTTCCAGACCTCGGACGTCTATCTCCGCACCGCGGTCCGGGTCGAGTCCAAGGGCGCGGACAAGTGGGCGGTGTTCGACTACGTGAAGATGCCCGACTACCGTTGGGGCATCCTGCTGGCGCCGCAGGCGGAGGACCGGAAGATCCCCTTCGGCCGCCACGTCGGCGAACCGGCCTGGCACGAGGTTCCTGGTGAGTACCGGGCCATGCTGCGCCGCCTGATCGTCATCCAGGGCGACACCGAGCCCGCCTCCGTCGAGCAGCAGCGCTTCCTGGGCAAGACCGCGCCCTCGCTCTACGACATGCGCAACCTCTTCCAGGTCAACGTCGAGGAGGGGCGGCACCTGTGGGCCATGGTGTACCTGCTCCAGAAATACTTCGGCCGCGACGGCCGGGAAGAGGCGGCCGAACTGCTCCGGCGCCGCTCCGGTTCGGACGACGCGCCGCGCATGCTCGGCGCCTTCAACGAGGAGACACCCGACTGGCTCTCCTTCTTCCTGTTCACCTTCTTCACCGACCGCGACGGCAAGATGCAGCTCGAATCGCTGGCTCAGTCCGGCTTCGACCCGCTGTCCCGCACCTGCCGCTTCATGCTGACGGAGGAAGCGTTCCACATGTTCGTCGGCGAGAGCGGTGTCACGCGCATCGTCCAGCGCACCTGCGAGGCGATGCGCGAGGCCGGTATCGACGACCCGACCGAAATCGAAGCGGTGCGGGCACTCGGCGTCATCGACCTGCCGACGATCCAGAAGAAGATGAACCTCCACTACTCGCTCACTCTCGACCTGTTCGGTTCCGAGCTGTCGACGAACTCCGCCAACTTCTTCAACGCCGGACTGAAGGGCCGCTTCCGCGAGCATCGGCTGGAGGACGACCACCGCCTGCTCGAGGACACCTACGGGATCCCGGAGCCGGCGAACGGCGCCGCCGGATCGAACGGAGGCTGGCACATCGTGCAGCATCCGGCCCTGAACGCGCTGAACGCGCGCCTGCGCGACGACTTCACCACCGACTGCAACCTCGGTGTCGGCCGCTGGAACAAGGCGATCAGCCAGACCGGATTCGACTTCGCGATCACCTTGCCCCATGTGGCCTTCCACCGGCAGATCGGTGTCTACCGGGACCTCCACGCCACGCCGGCGGGCGAGATCGTCTCCGAGGACGCCTGGAACGCAAGACGCGGCGAGTGGTTGCCGGACGACTCAGACCGCGCGTTCATCGAGTCGCTGATGGAACCGGAGTTCCGCCCGGGCCACTACGCCTCCTGGATCGCCGAACCGAGGATCCGGATCAACCACAAGCCCGGCGACTTCGAGTGGGTCAAGCTGGCCGAGGCCTAGGAGCCTGCGCGGCAGAAACCGGGTGCGCCGGCGTCCCCGCCGGCATCCGGCGCGAAGCGCCGGCTTCTGGACCTTCTGCCGCGCTAGGCCAAGAGAACCTCGTAGGCACGTGACGGGCGATCTCCCGGGCTTCTTTGCGCCCTGGCTCGCCTCGGCCCTTGTGCTGGTGCTGAGCGCGCTCCTACCCGCCCGCCGCGTCACGGGCTACGTCCGAGACGAGCGATCCGGACAGCTTCTCGAGTACCGCATGAACGGACCGCTGGTGTTCGTCGTGACGATCGGCTTGTGGCTCCTGGCCGGCTACAGCGGCGTCATGCCCTGGGACTGGCTCTGGACCCACCGCTGGAGCGGCACCGCGGGAGCCCTGGCGCTCGGCATCGTCGTCTCGGCCGCGGTCGTCATGACGGCGCCGAGCCGCGGCGGTTCGCTCCTGAAGGAGCTCTACCTTGGCCGGTACGCCAACCCGCGCATGTTCGGCGGCCGCGTGGACGCGAAGATGGTCCTCTACGTGTTCGGCGCCACCTACCTCGAACTGAACCTGCTCTCGTTCGCGGCCCATCACTTCCTGTCCTTCCGCGAAGATCCCTCGCCCGGCGTCGTCCTTTACGTCGCACTCTTCACCTGGTTCGTCTGTGACTACCTGGTCTTCGAGCGGGTGCACCTCTACACCTACGACCTGTTCGCCGAGCGGATCGGCTTCAAGCTCGTCTGGGGCTGCCTCTTCTTCTATCCGTACTTCTACGGAGTGGGACTGTGGGCAGCCGCTGACCTGCCGAACCCGCATGCCCCCGTCTGGCTGCTCGTTCTGGCCACCCTCGTCTTCTTCGCCGGCTGGTCGCTGGCTCGCGGCGCCAACATGCAGAAGTTTCACTTCAAGCTCAATCCCGAACGGACCTTCCTCGGCCGGTTCCGGCCGGAGGCGATCTCCGACGGCGAGCGACGCCTTCTGTGCAGCGGCTTCTGGCGCGTGTCGCGCCACGTCAACTATCTCGGCGAGATCCTGATGGCGACCGGCCTCGCACTCAGCCTCGGTCAACCGGCGCTCGTGGCGCCCTGGCTCTACCCGCTCTACTACGTCCTGTTGCTCGTTCCGCGCGAGCGGGACGACGACCGCCGCTGCGGCGCGAAGTACGGCCCGCTATGGGACGAGTACCGGCGGCGGGTGCCCTGGCGCATCGTGCCGCGGGTCTACTGAGAGCCGCGCCAGCTTGCATGGAAGTACCGTTCCCTGCGCGACAGCGCAGCGGCCACGCGCCGCGAACCCTCCTAGGGGTACAGCAGACCAGTCCGCCACGAGTCGCCATCCCGCTCGTAGAACGCCCGGTCATGCAGCCGGTGCTCCCGGGCGACCCAGAACTCGAAACGCCGGGGTACCACCCGCAGGCCCGTCCAGTGAGGAGGGCGGGGCACCCCACGCCCCGCGAAGCGCTCGCTCACCCGCTCGAAGTCGGCGAGTAGCTGCTCGCGGCTTGCCAGCGGCCGGCTCTGCCGGGAGGCCCAGGCGCCGAGCTGGCTGTTCCGGTCGCGGGTGGCGAAGTAGGCGTCGGCCTCGGCGTCGCTGACCCGTTCGGCACGGCCGAAAACGCACACCTGCTCCTTCGGTTCGCGCCAGAAGAAGTTCAGGCTGACCTCCGGCCGCGCCAGGATCTCCCTGCCCTTTCGGCTCTCGAGGTTCGTGTAGAAGACGAAGCCCTCGCGGTCGAAGTGCTTGAGCAGCACGACCCGGGACGACGGGCGTCCCCGCTCGTCGGCGCTGGACACCACCATCGCGTTCGGCTCGGCGAGACCGGTGGCCGACGCCCGCTCGAAGAGGTCGCGGAAGCGGTCGAAAGGACCCAAGGCAGACGCCATGCGCGAACTCTGACCGATACCGCCCGGAATCGCCAAGACCCACGCGGTTGAGAGCGCGCCATCCGCAAATGTCTGGGTTGCGCGACCTTCTGAGTTCCCGCCGCCCGTCCGCGGCGGTTCGGGCGCCCTGAAGCGTCGGCCGCAGCTACCAGGAGGGCGGGCGCGAGCAGCCGCACCCACCCTGCCGATCACGCAGACCGGGGCGAAGCCGACCCATCGGAACCAGTCGAGAGGAACAACGATGCCCCGGCACGTTCGGCGGCTGCTCGCAGCCGCTTGTCGTTGGTGGCCAGGCTGCATCCCAGACGCAGTACCAACTCCAGATAGGCGGCGTCATACGCGGACAGACCGAACTGGATGCTCAGGGCGAAGGTCGCGCAGGTCGCGTTGGCGTGGCTGGAGACGTCGGTCACGATCGGCAACAGCGCGATCTGCTCGAAGTAGCTCACCGCGCTTGCCTGCGACACTTGGCCGATTCGTACCAGCTTGGCGGCGACGTGGGCCGCTTCGTAGTGCCAGATCGTCGGCACATGGAACACGCCTCCGTCGTTTGCCTGGCTCAGGACATCGGAGGCATATCGGTTGCTGCCCGGACTCTCGGAGTCGGGCCACAGCAGACGCGTGTTGATGCTGTTGTCCAGGACGATGATCTTCGCCGCCATCAGTCGCGCCCTTCTTCCTGCACTCGACGCAGTTCCCGATGGCTTCCCGTCGCGCCCGCGGCGAGCTGACCGGCCTGCAACGCAAGCAGGGCTTCAAGTGCACCGGCCACGCTCTCCTCAGCCGCCGGCGCCTTGCGAATCTCCACCTGGGGTACGCCATTGTTGGTGACAATGATCGTCTCGCCAGCGGCGGCTCGCCGGAACACCTCCGCCTGCCTGGTCTTGCACTCGTAAGCCGTCACTCGGACCGTTCTTCGCGCCATCTCCCCGCTCCTCCGACCAGAATATGAGACTAGCCTGAACAATAGACCAGAATTGCTCGCAAGTCACCCAGGCGATTGCCGGTCCGTGCGTCGGAGCGGATCGTCGCGGGACCGTTCCGCTCCGGCTCGCGGCCGCCGTCCCGGCGGCCGATCTATGAGACGATAAGCGGCCGATGAAGGTCGGAGTGCTCCAGTTCTTCTCCTGGCCCGACCGGCGGATCCCGCTGGATCAGGTCTACCACCGCGCCTTCCAGCGGATCGACATCATGGACCGGAACGGCTACGACCCGGTCTGGCTGGCGGAGCACCACTTCAGCTCGTTCAGCATCTGTCCGTCGATCCACATCATGGGCACGCACGTGGCCGCGCGGACGAAAACCCTCCGCATCGGCACCGGCGTCTCGCTGGCGCCCTTCTACAACCCGTTGCGGCTGGCCGAGGAGGTGGCGCTGCTCGACGTGCTGTCCGGAGGCCGCGTGAACTGGGGCGTGGGCCGCGGCTACCAGGAGGGCGAGTTCAGGGCCTTCGGCGTCGACCCGCACCACAGCTACGACGTGTTCCGCGAGCACGTCCAGGCGGTGATCGGCGCCTGGACAAAGCAGCGCCTGACCTTCGCGGGCGAGCACTTCCACTGCGAGGACGTCGAGGTGCTGCCGAAGCCGGCGCAGCGGCCCCACCCGCCCGTCTGGCTGGCAGCCTCGTCGCCCGAGGCGATGAACTGGGCCGCCGAAAACGGCTTCTCGATCATGCTCGACCCGCGCGCGGACCATGGCCGCATCGCCGAGAAGCGGGATCGAAGTGCTTGAGCAGCACCACCCGGGACGACGGACGTCCCCGCTCGTCGGCGCTGGAAAGGACCATCGCGTTCGGCTCGGTGAGACCGGTGGCCGAGGCGCGCTCGAAGAGATCGCGGAAACGAGCGAACGGATCGGTGGCGGGCACCATGACGACGAACTCTCACCGATGTGGTCCGCGTTCCACGATACCCGCAGCGCACCCGTTTCGAGCGAGCCACCCGGCTCACAGTGGACGCGCGGTAAGCAGCGAGTCCTCGCTGCGCACGGCAATCTCCGTTTTGACAAGCGGAACAGCCTGTGGTAGCCATCTCAAGTTGAAAACAACAGGAGGTCCTCCACAACAGGAGGTCCTCCAATGAGGAAAGACAGTTGCTTCCGTCGCCCGCTCCTGAGCGTGCTCTTCTTCGCGCTGCTGATCGGAGCCGCACCGAGTTTCGGCGACATTCCCGCGCCACGGTCGGGCTTGGTCAGCGTGGTGGCGCATCACGTGTCGCCGGCGGAATGCGCCAGGACGGGAGGTCACTGGGTCGGCAACCCGAATCCGAACGGGAAGGGCAGCTTTCAGCAACGGAACCCTGGCAATCCCAACGGGTACTGCCAGTCCAACTACGACTACTGCAAGGAGATCGAGAGCTACTTCCCTGGCGAAGGTATCGCCATCGGCGCAGGGTTCGGCATCCATCCTTGGCTGGGTTGGGGCTTGCTGGCGATAGGCGCACTTGATGTGTACTCGTGGTATGCCAACGACTGCTACCAGCACTAACGCCGAGCGGCCCGCTTGGCGGAAGTGGCTCAATCCGGACGCTAGGCCACGGCGCTATCCGGGGCAATGGCGCTACCCGTGGTACTCGTGGCGGAGGCTCGTCTTCTTCGTCATCGCAGCCTACCTGGTGGGCTACTTCGCCGGCATACTGCCGGGGCCTTGAGTCCGGGAGAGGAGCGGGTCTGGCCCGTTCCTCTCCTTGCCCGCGCTAACCGACGCGCGGAAGCAGAGCAGACCTGCGGCGGCTTGCTCGTCAGCGCCAAGGCGATCAGCGGTATCCGCCCAGTTCGTTGAGCTTCGCAGGCTGCTTCCGAGGGGCGAACTGTGAGACCATTGCCCGCCCATGAAGGTCGGCGTCCTCCAGTTCTTCTCCTGGCCAGACCGGCGGATTCCGCTGGATCAGGTCTACCATCGGGCATTCCAGCGCATCGACATCATGGACCGGAACGGCTACGACGCCGTCTGGCTGGCCGAGCATCACTTCAGCTCGTTCAGCATCTGCCCGTCGATTCACATGATGGGCACGCACGTGGCCGCGAGGACGAAGAACCTTCGCATCGGCACCGGCGTCTCCCTGGCGCCCTTCTACAACCCGCTGCGGCTGGCCGAAGAGGTGGCGCTGCTCGACGTGCTCTCGGCCGGTCGCGTGAACTGGGGGGTCGGCCGCGGCTACCAGGAGGGCGAGTTCCGGGCCTTCGGCGTCGACCCGCAGGAGAGCTACGAGGTGTTCCGGGAACACGTGCAGGCGGTGATCGGCGCCTGGACGCAGCAGCGCGTGACGTTCGCGGGCGAACACTTCCAGTGCGACGGCGTCGAGGTGCTGCCGAAGCCGGCGCAGCAGCCCCATCCGCCGGTGTGGCTGGCAGCCTCGTCGCCCGAGGCGATGAACTGGGCGGCCGAGAACGGGTTCTCGATCATGCTCGATCCGCACGCGGGCCATGGCCGCATCGCCGAGAAGCGGGAGCTCTACCGGGGGATCCTGGAACGACACGGCCACTCGATCGACGGCCGGGAGATTCCCATGGCGCGCCTGATCGCCTGCGCCGGGACGCGGGCGGAGGCGAAGCGGATCGCGCGCCAGGGCGCCGAGTGGACGGTCGGTTCCCACCAGAAGAAGGGCGTGCGGGCGGCCAAGGTCGAAAGCCGGCTGAACCGGGAACGCCGGGACCTGGCGATGGACCACGCCTTCGCCGACGACGCTCGGGAGTCCGCCATCGACCGCTACCTGAACGAGGTCATCATCCACGGCACGCCGGACGAGCTGGTCGACGAGATCGAGCGTCTGAAGGAGGAGATGTTCCTCGGCTACCTGCTGCTGGCGCCGCTCAGCCACGGCTCCTTCGTCCTGTTCACGGACGAGGTGCTGCCTCGCGTCGCGTGAACCCGACGCGCCCCGGCATCAGCGCCGGCGGCCCTTGAACACGTATGACAGGCCCTCTTCGGCGAAGGCGCGGCAGGCCCTGTCCTTGAACTCGACCGCCTTGTCCCATTCCTCGATGTCGTAGTAGTCGCGCTCGGCGACCACCCGGATCTCGCGCACGGTGCGCTCGTCGAGGTCGAGGCGTTCCGCGATTTCGCGGTCCGACAGTCCGCGGTGCCGCTTCTCTCCCGGCAGCTGCTCGTGGATGTCGACCTGGATCGAGTTCGACAGGTCCAGGATCTCCTCGCGATGGCGGCGATAGGTCTCGGGATCGACAAAGAAGAAAGCCATCGTCACACCTCGCGTCTACGCCTTGTCCCTGAACTCCGCACCCACGGGACAGACCCGCATGCACTCCCAGCACTGGCCCTGGCTCTGCGCCGCGTAGGTCATCGACCACAGGGTCTTGGTGAAGTGGCTCGAGTAGAGGACCATCTTGCGCGCCTCCGGGTCGTCCTGGTCGAGGACGAGTTCGAGCCCCTTCTGGAAACCGGGAATCCAGTGCGTGTAGACCCGGGAGGTGCAGCGCGCCGCATCGTACCTGCGCTCCACCAGCCGGCCGTCCTCGATCCGCCCGTCGAGACAGCCGCCGTCGCCGAGCGGGCAGACCCTCGTGCATGGTGTTTCGCCCTCGGCCTCCCACATGTCGACGCAGGCTGGCGCCGGACAGGCCGGCTCCGCGAGCGGCGGCGTCAACGGGAACGGATACGTCGTAATGACCGCCGAGTAGAACAGCAGGCCGTACTCCGGATGCAGCACCGGCCCGGCCAGGCTACGCGAACCGCAGCCCGCGAGTTCCGCCGCCAGGGCGACGCTCAGGAAGGGCCGGTTGCCGCGACGGACACCGGGCGGGACGAACAGGGCGTAGTAGCCGAACTCGGCCTCGATGAACTTCGCCGTCTTGAGGCCCAGCGAGTTGATCCGGTCGCTCGTGCCCATCGTTTCCAGGTGCTCGTGGACCGGGCTCGCCCAGTCCGCCGCGCGCGGCGGACTGCCGCCGACCACCACGACGCGGCGGGCGCCCGGCAGCAGGTCGGCGGGCCGAAATCCCTCCGGCGCCTCGTCGAAGGCATCGGCGTCGGCCACGCCCCAGGCCAGCGCGCCGCCGCGCTCCACCATCGCGGCCAGCCGGTCGCGGGCAGCAGCAGCCGAGACGGTCACTGCAGCCGCCTTTCGTGCATGCCGACCGGGCACACCCGCATGCACTCGAAGCACTGCGCGACGCTCTCCTTGTAGTAGCTGAGCGACGACAGCGACTGGGTGAAGAAGTCGGAGTAGATCATCGACTGCCGGCGCTCCCGGTCGCCCTCCGCCGTAATCTGGACCAGAGCCTTCTGGATCGAGCCGATGCCGAAGTTCATCGACCGCGAGGTACAGCGCTCGCGGTCGTAGTACGAGTAGCTGATCCTGCCGTCCTCGTCGAGCGCGCCGTCCAGGCAGCCACCCTCACCCTTCGGGCACGAGGCGAGGCACGGCGTCGTGCCCAGCTTCTCGTACATCTGGATGCAGGGCTTCGAAGGGCAGACATCCTCTTCGAGCGGGTGGTCCGGTTCGAGGTCGAGCGTGGTGACCAGGGCCGCGTAGTACAGCAGGCCGTAGCGAGGATGGAGGATGATGTTCGCCGCCAGCGAGCGGGTGCCCAGGCCGGCCAGCACGGCGGCCAGCATCATGCTCATCGGCGGGTTGTGCCCGGCCGTGGGGAGAGACGGCGCCTGCAGGGCGCGATGGCCGTGCTCGCGCTCGATGTAGTCGCACATCACGTGGACCGCCACGTTCTCGCGAAAGTCGTAGCCCGTGATCTCCATCACCCGGTGATCGGGACTGCGCCAGGCGCCCGCAGTGGGCCCCTGGTTCCCCGCCACGACGACGCTGCGAGCACCAGGCAGAACGTCCTCCGGCCGATGACCTTCCGGCACGAACTCGTTGAAGGCGCTGGCGGCAGCGACGCCGACCACGAGAGCCCCAGCGCTGGCGCCAACGTCGCGTACTGCCGCCGTTCGCTGCTGTCGGGCGTCCGCCATCAGGATCGCTCCGGTAAGGTGCTCCTCGTGAACTCCGGGGACGATAGCACCGGCGCCGAAGTAAGCGTCGAGGTCGTCAATCCATGGGAGGAGCGGAAGGACCGGGGCAGGTTCTCCGCCCTCGTGGCCTCTCTGGTCCTCCTGGCCACCGCTCCGAGGAAGTTCTTCGAGGGCACTCGGCCCGACGCGGGCATCTGGGGCCCCCTCCTGTTCGCGGGCCTGGTCACACTCATCTACATGGTCCTCGGAAGCGTGGTCTTCACGGTCCTCATCCTGACCCTTCCGGACCAGGCACTGGAGTTCGTCTACCAAACGGTGTGGCGGATGGATCCATCTCAGTTCCCCACTGCGGAGGAACTGCCCTTCGGAACCACTCTGTTCGTTCTCTTCGCGTTCCAGGTCCTCCTCCTTGCCCTTCCCGCCCTCTTCGCCCTCACGCTGGTCGCGACGTTGATCGTAGGTACGCTCGTCCACCTTCTGCTGGTCGTGACCCGCACGTCGAGGCCACACGGCTTCCGCGGTACCTGGGTCGCGATCTGCTACGCAAACGGCGCTAATCTCCTGGGCATCGTTCCCATCGCTGGCGAAGTCCTGGCGACTTTCTGCGGCGCAGTGCTGTTCGGGATCGGTCTCCACGTCGTTCAGCGAGTCGGAGTCATCCGAGCCGCGGTTCTGGCCTCCATCCTGCCCCTCTTGGTGTTGCTGGCGCTGCTGATCCCTCGCGTTCTGCCGAACGCCACCTCCTAGTAGAGTCGGGCGCCGCACCGGGCCCGAGAAAGGGCGCCGCACGAAAACCCGCCTGACGCCATGATCGACCAGCTCGACGACATCGAAGCGCGGGTCTCCGCGGCCCTGGATCAGGCGGCCGATCTGGAGCAACTCGAGGAGCCGATCTGGAGCAACTCGAGGAGTGGCGCCGGGCGACGATCGGCCGCAAGGGCGAAGTGCAGCTTCTGACCCGCCGCATGGGCGAGATCGAAGCCGCCGACCGTCCCGCGTTCGGCAAGCGGCTCAACGAGATCAAGGCTTCGCTGCAGGAGGCCTCGAAGCGCGCTATGAGGCTCTGAAGCGTTCCGCCCACGATACCGACGACGACGCCGACCGCCTCGACGTCACCCTGCCCGGCCGCCGCCCGGCGCTCGGCGGGCTGCACCCGTCGACCCTTGTCATGCGCCGGATCGAACGGATCTTCGGCGACATGGGCTTCCAGACCTACACCGCAGCCCGGACGTGGTCACCGACCAGTTGAACTTCGGCGACCTGAACATGCCGCCCGACCATCCTGCGCGCGACATGCAGGACACCTCCGAAGGTAGTTCCGCGTCGAGACGCCCGACGCGTTCTCTTCTGGCCGATCTGGTCGAACGCGGGCTCTCGACCGAACAAGGAGTGGGAGAACTCGCACGATCCGGACGCTCAGGTGACGAAGATGAAGGATGGCCGGACGCACCTTGCGTACAAGGCGGAACAGGCGGTGGACCTGGAACGTGGGACGATTCTGGGGGTGACGCTC
>JAAXHG010000070.1 GCA_012270995.1 Vicinamibacteraceae bacterium
CCTCGGTGAAATTTGCGGGCTAGCCCTAGCTCTGGCCGAGCCGGAGAAACGGTGCCTGTCGGCTCAAGGATCGCGCGACCGCGGCAGATTCGCCTCCAGGCGCCGGCCGGCGACGGCCTCGTCGACGTCGCCGAGCTGAGGCGCCGGATCCTCGTCGCACGGAGGGGCGGTCAGCGCTCGCCAAGCCGTGAAGGCGGCGACGATGGCGGCCGCGGTGAGCAGGGCGAGCAAGACGGACCTGGGCGGACGCCTGGAGGAACCTCCCTTGACTGCCAGGAAGGGGCCGTTCCCGACCTCGGTCACGGGCGCCAGGAAGCGATAACCCAGCCGCGGCAGCGTTTCGATGAAGCGGGGCTTCTCGGCGCTGTCGTTGAGCGCGGAGCGAATCCGCTTGACGCACGTGTTCATGCTCTGGTCGAACTCGACGTGGACCTCGTTGGGCCAGAGATGACGCCTCACTCTCTCTCGCGAAACCACGTCGCCGCTGTTTTCCAGCAGCAACTCCAGCAGTCTGGCGGGCTGTGGCTGGAGCCTGACGGCCCCGTTGGGGCCCTTCAGCTCACAAGCGTTGGGGTCGAACTCGAAACAGCCGAAGCGCAGGCGACGGGACCGGACCGGTCCACGCGGACTTCGGCTGGCGTTTGGTAGTCGCATGAACCGGAGTTTCGCACGCATGATCGTGTCGCGGGAATGAACGGAGGGTGACTCTCTTCTGAACGCTGGGTGATCGTTGCCGCAGTCAGGTTGCCGGGGCGGATGGGGGGTTGCGTTGCAACTGCGCGGCTGGCGGGGGCGGTTTGGGCATGCGGTAGCCGACGCCGCGCTCGTTGAAGATGTAGGTCGGGTCGCTCGAGTCGTCGCCGAGCTTGGTCCGCAGCTTCTTGACGAAAGCGCGGACGAGTTGGGGCCGCGCGTACTCCCGGCCGCCCCACACCCGGCGAAGAAGGGCTTCGTAGGTCGTGACGTGCCCGGCGTTCACGGAGAGCACCCGCAGCAGTTCGTACTCGGTGGCGGTCAGGCGCACCGGAACTCCGTCGACGGTCACGCGGCGCCGCGAGCGGTCGATGGATAGGTCGCCGAGCACGAAGGGCCCGGGCTCGAGCCGCTTGCGGAGCGCCACACCCACCCTCGCCGTGAGCTCCGTCGGAGAGAACGGCTTGACGATGTAGTCCTCGGCGCCGGCCTCCAGAGCTCTCGCGACCGTCTCGTCCCGGCCGTAGGCGGAGATGAAGATGACGGGTACTTCCGCCAGTTCCGGCAGGCGCTGCAGCAGTTCGATGCCGTCCGTTCCGGGAAGCACCAGGTCGAGCAGGACGAGGTCCGGCCGCTCCGTCCTGAGGAGGCGGGGCAGTTCGCGCGCGTCGCCGGTGACCACCGGCGCGTAACCCCGGGAGGCGAGCGCGTCCCGGGCGAAGCGAAGCGCCTGCGGGTCGTCGTCCAGCACCAGCACGCGCGGTCGGCCGCCACGGCGCCGCGCCCCTTCGGAGGTTCCCGCGGCGAGGGCATCGGACGCCTTGCCGTCGCCCGGTTCTTCCACCGCGGGGATCGTGAAGGTGATCCGCGTACCCTGGCCCTGTCCGTCGCTCCGGGCTGCGATGCGGCCGCCATGGGCTTCCACGAGTCCCTTGCAGATCGCCAGGCCCAGGCCCGCGCCGAGACCCTTCCCCGCCGACCACGCCGGCGTGCTTGCTGAACAGGTGCGGCAGCAGGTGCGGCGGAACGCCGCTCCCCTCGTCCGCGACCGTGACTGCGACGTGGTGTCCGTCCAGAGCCGCCTCGACCCGGATGGGCGACGACTCGGGCGAGTGCCTGGCCGCGTTCGACAGCAGGTTGTTCAGCACCTGGACGACGCGCCGCGCGTCGGCCATGACCGGCGGCAGGTCCCGCGGCAGGTCGAGGCGTACCGCGTGCCGCCCGCCGCCGCTCGCGAACGCGCTCCTGGCCCGTTCGACCAGGTCGGTCAGATCGACCGGCCGCGGCGCGACGGACAGCGTGCCGGACTCGAGGCGGCCCACGTCGAGCAGGTCGCCGATCAGACCCCGCATGTGGTCCGCCTGATCCTCGACGATCCGGAAGAACTGCAGCATCTCCGACCGGTCGAGCTCCTCGGACGCGCCCAGCACCGTGGCCGCCGAGCCCTTGATCGAGGTCAGGGGGGTGCGGAGCTCGTGGCTCACCATGCTCAGGAACTCGGTCCTCAGCCGCTCGAGCTCGTCGAGGTGCGCGAGGTCCTGCATGGTGACGACCATCGACTCGGGTTCGCCGTCGGCGGAGCGGATGGTCGTGGCGTTGACCAGCGCCCTGGCGCCGCGGCCGTCGGCGACCGAAAGCGCGACCTCCTCGGCGCGCAGCGCGGGCGCGTCGTGGATCAGGCGGAACATCGGGACTTCGCGGCCGTCGGCGAAGCGGCAGATCAGGATCTCGATCAGCTCCTCCGGGGGCCTTCCGGGCGGGGCGAGGTTCTCCACCAGTCGCCTCGCCTCCCGATTGAAGGTGGTGGGAGCGCCGGTGGCAACGTCGAAGACGACGACTCCCACCGGCGACGTCTCGACGAGCGCCTCCACGCTGGCGCGCGACCGCTGTTCGTTGCGATGGGTGCGGGCGTTGGCGATGGCCGTCGCCGCCTGCGACGCGAACAGCACGAGGACGTCCTCGTCCTCGTTCGAGAACTCGCGTCCGCTCCGCTTGCCGGCGAGGAAGAAGCTGCCAAGGTGCGCGCCGCGATGGCGCATCGGCGTCCCCTGGAAGGTCTTCGCCGGCATGAGGTCGGTGGAGAAGCCGAGCGAACGGATGTAGCTGGGCAGGTCCGCCAGCCTGAGCGGCGTGGAGAGGTCGCGCAGGTGGTCGAAGAGCTGCGGCCCCTCCGGCAGCCAACCCTCCATCTCGCGGTGCTGCTCGGGAGTGAAGCCGGAGGTGACGAAATCGCGGGGCGCCCCGGCGTCGTCGATCGTGGTGATGGCCCCGTAGCGTGCGTTCGTGAGAGCGCAGGCGCTGTCGACGATCTCCTGTAGAACGGTGGCCTCGTCGAGGCTGGCGGTGACGCGCAACACGGCGGCGCTGAGGCTCGACGCGCGGTCGCGGAGCGCAGCGATCTCGCGTTCGTGCGTACTCGCTTCGGCCATGGATCGATCCTCGTGAAGCGGGCGCGGGCCCCGGCGCTCGCACCCGGCAGGTGCGTCACGAAGGTTAACGCATTTGGTCACGAAAGGAACGGAAAGTTGATCTTCCCTGTTTAGGCTGCAAGGGCGGCTTGTCCTTTCTGGAGGCGTTGCTATGCGAAAACTCTCCCTCAAGAGACTCACCACGTTGGCGCTTCTCTTCGCGGCTGCCGCGGCACCCGCGGCCGACGTCACGTTCAGCGGCGATGTGGCGCCGATCCTCAACCGGCACTGCGTGCAGTGTCATCGGCTCGGCGAGATAGCGCCGATGTCGCTGACCAGCTACCGGGAGGCTCGACCCTGGGCGCGGTCGATCCAGCGCGCGGTGACGAGCCGCGCCATGCCGCCCTGGTTTGCGGCGCCCGCCGTGGGCGACTGGGCCAACGACCCGACGCTCTCCGAGGAGGAGATCGGCACGATCGTCGCCTGGGTCGAAGGGGGCGCGCCGCCCGGCGATCCAGACCTGATGCCCGAGCCGCCCGAGTTCACGGAAGGCTGGCAGCTCGGCGAGCCGGACTACGTGATCGAACTGCCGGCCGTCACCGTCCCCCCCGATGGTCCGGACCTGTTCCTGAACCAGTTCGTGACCCTCGACATCCCGGAGCGCCGCTGGATCCGTGCCGTCGAGTTCCGGCCGGGCGCGCCCCAGGTGAACCACCACCAGCTCGCCTTCAAGGCGGACTTCACGGGCATGGTGGAGGACGGCGTGCCCCTGACGCCCCAGGGAGCGTTGCGGGCCAGCGGCTCGGTCGACGGCCGGGGCTACTTCAACGTCCTGGCGATGTGGGGCGCCGGGACCGCGCCGACCGAGTTCCGGGAGGGCGCCGGGCGCTGGATCGAGCCGGGCGCCGTCGTCGTCATGAACCAGCACTACCACCCGAACGGCGAAGAGCAGACCGACCGGACGCTCATCGGCCTCCACTTCGGCGAAGGCGAGCTGCGTTCCGAGATTCGGGCCGTCATCGCCGGCGAGATGGACTTCCTGATTCCGGCCGGCGCGCCCGACCACCGGGTCGAGTACCGGCACGAGATCGCGCGCGACTCGATGATCGTCTCCTACCTGCCGCACATGCACCTGCGCGGGAAGCGGATGTCGTACACGGCGCACTACGCGGACGGCGACTCCGAGCTGCTCTTGGAGGTGCCCGAGTACGACTTCAACTGGCAGCTCTTCTACTACCCGGAGAAGCCGAAGCTCGTGCCGGCGGGAACCGTCATCGAGATCGTCGCCGTCTACGACAACTCGGCGGCCAACCCGAACAACCCCGATCCGACCCGCGACGTCGGCTTCGGGCTCCAGTCGACGGACGAGATGATGTTCGGCTTCTTCGAGCTGGTCGAGGAGGACGGCGAAGACGAACGCGATGACTGGATCGGACAAAGCCGGAGCGGCAGCGGGCGGTGAAGCGCCGCCGCCGGCTTGGCGGTGGCGCTATCTTGTTAGAGTATCTTGCCTCAGATGCGGGCGAGTTGGCTGGGAGGTCGACCCCGGCGCCCGAACCGCCGGTGCGCGTCGTTCCCGTGAGCAACACAGGCCCCATGATCACGAAGCCGGATCGACCTCCGCTGAGTCCAGGCGTTGATCTGCCGCCCTTCCCCGAGGGCTGGTACTTCATCGCACATCGCGACTCGATTCTGCGCGAGAAACTGATCGAGAAGACCTGGATGGGCGAGGAAATCGTCGCCTGGGGAGACGACCAGGGCCGTATCTGCGTCGCCGACGCCTTCTGCCCGCATCTGGGGTCCCACCTGGGACCGACGGTGGGCGGCGTCGTGCGCGACGGTTGCCTCGTCTGTCCGTTCCACGGCTTCACGTTCGATTCGACGGGCCGGTGCGTGGCCACTCCGAACGCTCGGGCGCCGAGCGCCGCGAGGCTGAAGGTCTACGAAACCAGGGAGGTCCTGGGAATGGTCTTCGCCTGGTGGGGAACCGCGGGCCGGCCGCCGCGCTGGCATCTGCCCGAAGACCCGCCCACGGGACCCGAGTGGAGCGCGCCGCGGTCTTGCGTCCTGCGCTTCCGGGGTCATCCCCAGGAAACGACGGAGAACTCCGTGGACGTCGAGCATCTGGCGTACACGCATGGCTACAGCGACGTGCGTCCGGTCGGTTCGACGTTGGTCCGGGGCGCCTATCTGAAGAGTTGCTTCGATTTCAAGGCGGTGAGGAAGATCGCGGGACTCGTGGACGTCGTCGCAGACGTCTCGGCGGTCACCCATGTGCATGGGCTGGGTTACTCCCTCGTCGAGTTCCACGAGAAGACGATCGGCATGAAGTCGAGACTGTGGGTGCTGGCTGCGCCCGTGGACGGCACGGTCGTGGATCTGACCCTGGTCAGCCAGGTGAGGGAGATCCGGAAGCCGGGGCGATTCTTCGTGGGCTTCGGGTTTCTGCCCGCGAGCCTGCGCCACCGGCTGTTGAACCGCATTGTCTTGCGCGAAGAGAGGCGGTTCGTGCTGCAGGACGTCGTGATCTGGGAGAAGAAGCGCTACCAGGCTCCACCCCGGCTGAGCCGGGCCGACGGCCCCGTCGGCAAGTATCGCCAGTACTCCCGGCAGTTCTATTCGGAACTGGAAGCGGAACGCAGGCCGGCCCTGAGCGTCGTCTGAGACGACGAGAGCGCGTTCGTCGTCAGGCTATCGGCTTCCGGAACCTCCAGCCGTGGAGGATGCGCCCGTAGTGGTTGAACGCCCGTCGAGCACCCGGGTCGTCGAACGGATAGTCCGCTCCGAGTTGCCTGGCCGCCGCCAGACCGGTGACGAAGCAGGTCTCCTGGCTGTTGACCAGGGTGTGCGCTCCGCAGTGCCACGTCCGTCTCCTGCCTTGAATGAACTGGAACAGGGGAACGAGAAGGGCGATTTGCCGCACGTCGTGAACGACGTGCTGGAACCACTGCCGGTGGACGATCTTGCTCTCGTCGATCTTGCTGATCGGGTTGTAAGTCACCAGACAGGGCTTGTCCGACCGGTTGGCCCACGGCTGCTGGTTGTGCATGATGTAGGTGATCTCGTAGTTGTCCGGCCGGGCGCCGTACTGCTCGATGTGGTTGCTCCGCGTCTCGAGCGGTCTGACCTCGTTGTCGGGTAGAACCGCGGAGTCGCTGTGCACGATCGTGTGATTGTGCAACTCGCTCTCGTAGCGAATGGAGGAGAGGAGGCTGCGCTCCAGCATCGTCGGCCGGTCGAGCATCATCAGCGTCTGGTTCGCGTTGCAGGCGAAGATGACGTCATCGAACGTCTCCCGGACGCCGTCCTGGTCCTCGACCACGACGCCGTTCGATTGCCGGTACACCTTGCGCACCGGACGTCCGAGCCGGACCCGGTCCCGGAAGCCGGCCGAGAGCGCCTCGTAGATCCGCCGGGTCCCCCGGTCCCAGGTCATCATCGGCGTGGCACGCTCGATGTCGAAGAACTCGAGATAGCGGGCGAACAGCGAGGCCGGCATGTCGAAGACGTTCGTCGCCATCAGGAAGTTGACGAACATCGGCTTCAGAACCTTGTACCGGAAATCTCCTGACAGGCCGTGCAGATTCAGCACCGTGCCCATGCTGATGTAGTTGTAAGGGTTGAGGGCGTTCAGCAGTCTCGACCGCGCTCTGGTCAGGAAGGCGAATCGCTTGATTCCCCTCAGGACGCGCTGGAACTTCTCGATCTCGTCCTGAAGACCTCGTCGTATGTCCGAATCGAAGTCGTGGGCATAGACGCCGTCACCGTACTTGACGCTGTACTGAAACGGGTCTCGAGAAGTTCGATGCCGAACTTCTCGAGCAGCAGCACGACGTGATCGTAGACCGAGGGAATGCACGCCGTGACGGAGATGTCGAACGGGATGGCGCCGCCGTCATCCTGCGGCATGTCGGCGGTGACCGCGTTGCCGCCGAGCCGGTCCCGGGCCTCGTACAAGAGGAAGTCGAAGCGGTCGGGACTCTGGCTCAGAGCCCAAGCGGCGCCGAGGCCGGAAATGCCTCCGCCGACGATGGCAATGCGTCGCGCCGTTGCCGCCGGGCGAGACGAGCGCGTCAGGCGGGTACTTCCCGAAGTTGCTCGACGATCCGGAACTTCAGCTTCGCGCGAGGCTTCATGTTGGGGATGGGATTGAACCGAAGCCGGTAGTCCTTTGGAACGACTTCGAATCTGAAGTGGCGGGCGATCATCAGGACGTTGACCGCCAGTTGCAGTTCCGTCTGCCGGAAGCCGAGACACCTGTGGGTGCCCAGGCCGTAGGGCGCGTAACCAGGAGTCCGGTGCTCCGCCCGATTCGGCAGGTAGCGGTCGATGTCGAAGGAGTGAGGATCCGGGAAGACCTCCTCCATGTAGTGCGGCGCGGTCGAAGCGATGAAGAGCCTTGAACCGACCGGGATTTCGTAGCCTTCGATCGCGCAGGCGTTCATCACGTTCCGGATGGCCATGGGGACGACGGGGTACATCCGGAGGGTTTCCATGAGGAAACGGTGCGTGACGTCGATCGTGGAGGGGTTGATGGCCTGACCGTCCGGATCGCCGTTCTCGAAGAGTGCGTCGGCTTCGGCGCGGATCCGGTCCCGCAGGTGCGGCTGCGTCGTCATGGCGTAGAGCGCGAAGCTGATTGCGTCGCCCACGTAGACGCTGGCAACCAGCGCCGCGGAGAGCTGGAAGCGCAGCATGGTCTCCGGCACGAACTGCGGGTCGCTCGCGTGGAGCCCGAGCCAGTCGTCCGCCAGATCGCGTGGCTGGTCGATCCGCTGGGCCGGAGTATGTGAAGTCTGGATGCGTTCCAGGAGCCTGTCGACGGTCCTGGCCTTGCGCTTCATGCCGGGCGTGTTCATCATCATCTTCGGCAGGGCCCGCATGATGTGAACGGCCAGGGCGCGTTCCTTGTAGTCGACGAGGTCCTTGATGAGATCCTGCGAATCCACTCCGACGAAGAGAGGGGAGAGGTGTGCGTTGACCAGGAGACGGCAGGCCCGGGCCGGGATGACGTCGCCCACCTTCCAGTCCGCCAGGTACGTTCGAATATAGGCGTAGAGTCGATCGAGCTCCCCGGCGAGCCTGCCGCGGGAGAATCCGGGCGACATGGCCTTGCGGAGTCGGAAATGATCCGCGCCGTCCAGGGAAGGCAGGACGCCGGACGCGCCGTAGATCTTCTCGAAGTCGTTGAAGTAGTCCTTCGTTCTCAGGTACGTGCGCCCGCGCTTGTTGACCCAGCGATTCACCTCGGTTCCCGCCAGGCAGATCATGCGCTCGCCGATGGGTGGGCGGAGCTCGAAGACAGATCCGAACTCCTGGGCAAGACTGGCGAAGAGGGCGGCAACGTTGCCGTTGCGGGCGTACTGGTTGCGCAGCAACTTCCGGAATGGAATGCGCGGGATTTTCTTGGTCAGAGCCGAGTGTCGGCGCATCGGCGCCGCGATGTTCTGGGCGACCGCCTCGGCAATGGAACGCCCGATCAGATCCATCTTGCAGACCAGTTCGATCCGTTCCTCGACCTCTTCGTCGATCTGGAAGATGAAGCGCAGAACGTCGCAGGCGTTGACGATGCAGAGAACGATGATGTCTCGCGGATCCGGGATCTCGTCGTTGAAGATGACGTTGGCGATCCGGTCCCGAATGAACTGGCTCGCCGTGCCTTCTTCCGATTGGCCGTGCGCGTCCGCCTGCCAGCCGGTTCGCGGAAGGGTCCAGAAGTCGCCGTCGTGGTGCTGGAGGATGTTCCGCTCCACCAGGCGGTCCAGGGTGAGATCGATGACGGCCTCGGCCCGCGGCGCGAGCCGTTCGATCCAGTAGCGGGCCGTCCGCTGGTCCGGCGCCCGGGCCAGCTCCCCCAGAATCGGATCGAGAGCCGGGTCCCCGGTCTCCGTCGCGTCGACGAGATAGAGAGCTTCCGGGTCCGTGTCGATGCGCAACTGCAGGGAGAGCTCGGCAAGGACCGCGCCGGCAACGGCGCAGTGCAGGTGCCAGCCGGGGACCTGATGGAAGTAGCCGTTCTCCTCGTTGAGGAGCATCAGGATCAACTCGTCCGTGAGAGTCAGCCCCTGGCTCGCGGAAGTTGCGGTGGTGGGAGTCATGAGTGCATCTTACCGGGACTTGATTCTCAGGCCCGAAGGGGTTTGCGCGCCAGGAAACAATACAGCGGCGTGAAGATGCCGGTCTTGCCGCCCGCGACGTAGGCGTCCGCGGTTCGATCAAGGAGTCGGACCACCTCCGCCGATCCGCTCGGAAGGAGCCGCAGTACCTCGGCCAGCTTCGACCCCGCGATGAACGCCTTGCGGCCCCAGGGAAGCCTGCGCACCGTGTTCCCCAACGTCCCGTGGCGACTCTCCATGGGCCGATACCAGGGCGTGGAGGGTCCTTCCCGGACGTCCCAATCGCTTCCCTCGATGACTTGGAATCCCGCCCCTTCGAGAGCGTCATTCACTTCCCCGAACGTGGCGATATCGTGGAGCGCAATACCTCGCATGAGGTTCCGCTTGATGGTCCGGTGCCGGCCGTCCCCCGGATCGAACCGGTCCGTCAGGCACATTTCCTGACCCCAGAACAGGGCGCCCGGCTTCAGCACGCGGAATATCTCCGCGAAAGCGCGTCGCTTGTTCCGCGCATGGCACGTTGACTCTATGGCGTAACCCCCGTCAAAGCTGTCGGCCTCGATGGCGCTCATGTCCTCGAAGCTGCACTTCCTCAAATCGACCATGTGCTCCAGCCCCGCCTCGGCGTTCAACCTCTTCGCTTCCGCCAACTGGATCTCATTGATGTTGATTCCCACGACCCTGACATCTGCTTCACGGACGACGCGGCGCATGGGGCCGCCGACTCCGCAACCTACGTCGACCACCTTCATGCCCCGTTGCAGCTCCAACCTGGAGATCATGGTCCGCTGGTGCCGGACCTTGGACTCCTCGAGGCTCTCGTCGGGCGTGAGAGGCGCAAAGTGCAGGGATTCGCCCCAGCCAAACACCATGAAGCCGTTGCAAAGCTCGTAGTAGTCCCTTACCGTCTCCGCGTGGTCGTAGGCGCCCGTGCCCGGAGCCCCCGGCGCGGCGCGGTCAAGCCAAGCGTCGAAGTGCCGGACTCGCTGCGCGACGCCCAATCCCGCGTGCGCATCTCTCAGCGCTTTTGACAGTCGTCCCAGTCGCATTATTGCGCATTCATCGGCTAGCAGCCCGTGGTGGAAGTGCGTGTCGGTGCGACTTTCACCGCGGGCTGCTATCGCGTTGCCGCGGCCGGCGCGCCTTGTCCGGCGCTCGCAAGTGAAGGACGCCGCGTCGGCGCGAAGCGCGGATGCAACGTGCATAGCGCCGGAACAACCATCATGAGTATGGCGGTGAGAAAGAGAATGCCGCAACCGAGAGACGCGGCAAACGGTATGAGGAACTGGGCCTGAATGGCCCGCTCCAGAATCAGCGGCGTGAAGCCCAGGAACGTGGTCACGGAAGTGAGCATGATCGGACGAAAGCGCCCCTTGGCGCCTTCGATGATCGCGGTTCTCGGCGGGTCGCCGTCTCGGAGTTTCTGATCGATGAAGTCGATCATGACCAGGGAATCATTCACGACGACCCCGCTTAGACCGAAGATCCCCATGAAAGACACGGCGCTCAGGGCTACTCCCAGGATCCAGTGGCCCAGGATCACGCCGATGAGACCGAAGGGGATCACGGCCATGATGATGAACGGCCTGGTGTATGAACGGAGGGGGATGGCGAGGAGCGCAAAGATCATGATCAGGGCGACCGCGAACCCCCGGTACAGGGCGCCGATGGACTCCAGTTGTTGCTGCTGTTCGCCCCCGAACGTGTAGGTCAGGTCCGGATGCGCCGCGGTCAGGTCCGCGAGGATCGAATTGGCCAGGATCGCGTTGGCTTCGTTGCCGGAGATCACCGAGGGGTCCACGTCGGCGGTGACGGTGACGACGCGCTGGCCATCCCTGCGCCGTAGGGCCGACGGCGAGACGCCCGGGCGCAGCGAGGCCACACTCATGATCGGCACCTCGTCCCCGCCCGGCGTACGGAGCAGGTAGCCCTCGATATCGGTAAGCGAACTTCGCTGTTCCTCGGGCAGCCGGACAAGAACTCGTACCTCTTCCCGGCCGCGCTGCACCCGGACGGCCTCCGCGCCGAAGAACGCGGCTCTCGCCTGTCCGGCCAACTCTTGCACGGTGAGACCGAGGGTCCGCGCTTCGGGCCGCAACTCCAGCCGGACTTCCGGGATGCCCGGGGCGTGATCCGACCGTATGTCGTAGACGCCTCCCACGCCGCGGAGTCCGTCGACCACCGAGTCGGCGATGCGGGCCAGGCGCTCCGGGTCCGGATGGGACAGTACGGCCTCGACCGGGTTTCCCAGGGTGAAGATCTCGCCGCTGAAGGTGAGGCCGCGCACGTGGGGCAGCACACCCACCTCCTCGCGCCACGCCTGCACGACTTCTCCGGTGGAGATCCGTCTCTGCTGCGCGCCGAGGAGTTTGAACTCGATGGTGGCGATGTTGGCCTGTGGATTGACGGTGGGCTGCGGGTTGAGTCCGCCCTCGACTCTCGATCCCAGTCCGACCGTCACCGTGACGCCTGTCAACAGCGGTGGCGCGTCCCCAGGCCGGCTGCTCGAGAGTCGTTCGATGGCCCGGCGGCCCGCGGCCTCCAGCTCCCGCGCCACTTCGTACGTTCTCGGAGCGGTGGTCCCGTCGGGCATCTCCACCACGACCGTCGCGAAATCACCCTCCACGTCGTCGGCCAGCGTGGTGGGGACGATTCCCGCGGGCACCAGGGAGATGCTCAGCACCAGCATTCCAACGGCCCCCGACATCGTGATCCCGGGCCGGGCCGTGGCAAGCCGCAGGGCCCGGTCCAGGGGCCCCTGCACGAACCGCTGCAACTGGGTGTCGACACGACTCTGGAGTCGCGACAAGAAGCGGTCGAAGGCATTGCCCGGCACCCACTCCGGACCGGGCAGGTGGGACAGGTGGTTGGGCAGGACGAACAACGATTCCACCAGCGAGATCAGCAGCATGGCGATGATGATGATCGGCAGGGCCCGCCATACGTCACCGACGCCTCCCGGGATGAACAGCAACGGGACGAAGGCCACCGCCGAGGTCAGGACCGCGAACGTCAACGGCGCCTTGATCCGCCGGACCCCGCGTATGGCCGCCGCCACCCCGGGGGTTCCCCGATTGCGTTCGGACTGAATGTGCTCGGCCACCACGATGGCGTCGTCAACGACGATCCCGATGGCGAGGACGAAGGAGAAGAGGCTGATCGTATTGATCGCCACGTCGAGCGCCATCATGACGGCGAGGGCGCCTACACCCGAAACGACGAGGCCCACGGCAACCCATAGGGCAAGCCGAACCTGGAGAAACAGGCTAAGTGCGACGATCACCAGCAACAAACCCAGAATTCCGTTCTTCAGAAGAAGATCGGCGCGTTCCTCGTAGGCTTGCGATTCGTCGTTCCAGATGGTGATGCCCACACCTTCCGGCAAGGCCGGGATCACCTCGTTCGCCAGGTGCTCGCGGACCGTCGTGGCCACATCCATCACCTGCTCGCCACCGGCCCGATAAACCTCCACGAAGGCGGCGGGCCGGTTCTGGTAGCGGACGATCAGGTCTGCCTCTTCGAACCCGTCGCGGACCTCGGCGATGTCGCCGAGGCGCACGAGCGTGCCGTCGCGGCCGCTGAGAAGGACGATCTCCTCGAAGTCCTGCTGGTTGTAGTTTTGCCCGAGGGTCCGCACTCGAACCTGGGATTCCCGGGTATTGATGCTGCCGGCCGACAAGTCGAGCGAACTGCGGCGAATCGCGCCGGCAACGTCGGTAAGCGTGAGTCCCAAGGCACTCAGCCGGTGAAGCGGCACCTCGATGGAGATCTCGTAGTCCCGGACCCCGCTGACCTCGACCTGGGAGACGGAGGGCAGGGTCGTCAGGTCGTCCTCTACCCGATGCGCCAGTTCCTTCAGCGAGCGCTCGGAGACATCGCCGTGGACGATGAGCCGAATCATGCTGAAGCGGTTGTCCATCTCCTGGAAACGGGGGCGTTCGGCGCCGGCCGGGAAGGACTGGATCCGATTGACGGCGGATTCCACATCGTCCAGGGCCCGATCCATGTCCGTACCGGAGTCCATCTGGACCCGCACGGAGGCCATGCCCGGCGCCGCCAGGGACTTGACCGCCTTCACGTCATCGAGCCCGCTGACCTGGTCCTCGATCTTGACGACGATCGACTCCTCGATCTCCTCCGGCGTGGCGCCGGGATAGGCCATCGAGATTTCGATGTGGTAGAAGGGGGTGATAGGCCAAGCTTCCCGCTCGAGACCGGTCAGGGACACGAGTCCGGCCGCAACGATGCCCATCATCAGGAGATTGGCCGCGATGCCATTGCTCGCCATGTAGGCGAGGGGGCCGCGCCGTTCGCCGTGGCTGCTGCCGTCGTTGGAAGTCACTGTGTTGGGCTAGTTTACCGCGACGGCGGCGGCTCGGCCGGCGCTAGCCGAGCGCGGCGGTCCAGAACGCCATCATGTCCTCGTGGAACGCTCGCGCCTGGTCGCCGGCGGTGCCGATTCGGGCGCCCCGGCGGCCGTAAGGCGACTTGACCTGGTAGATCATCGCGTCGCGTTCGGTGAAGCCCGGGTCGGCCTTGCCGGTCACCGGGTGCACGAGGGCGCCGTCTTCGCGGATGTAGATCGTCGGAGCTCCCGGACTTGCCGAGGCGTCGGGGACCAGTTCCACCGGCGTGTCGCGGTCGAAGCCGTGGTGCGTGTCGGGGAAGAGCCGGAAGCTGGCGTCGCATCCGCAGAGGGTCATCGCGTGCATGTGGGCCTGGACCTGGAGCGGCAGGCACCACTCGTCCAGGTCGCCGATGACGGAGCGCACGACGGTGCGGCCGACGTCCGGCCACAGGAACTGGAAACCCGACCACGGGTACGCAGCGTAGACGGCGGCGAGGCCGGAAGCCCCCTCAGGGTCGACCAGAGGCGACAGGCAGGCCGCGGACAGCACCGCCGATCCGCCACGGCTGTGACCCTGGGCGCCGATGCGCGCGGCGTCGATGTCGTCTCGCCGGACGAGGACCGCCGCGGTCGCGAGCACGTCCCAGGCGCTGGCGGCGAACGAGTACTGGGCCTGGTTGGCGATGGTGGAGGTCACGCCGCGCGTCCCGAATGGGTCGATCACGCAGCAGGCGATCCCGGCCTCCGTGAGCAGGTCCGCCTTGGCGAGGTGCGACGGCGCGACCCCCAGGCTCCCGGGCACGACGATCACGACGGGCCACGGACCCTCTCCGGGCGGCAGGAACAGGCTGCCGAGGATGTCCGCGGCCGGCATGGCGCCGGGCTCGGAGATCGCCTGGTGAAAACCCGTTGGATCGGCGGTGGGGATGCGGATCGTCTCGCCGGCGATGCCGCTTCCTGGAACCACCGGCCCGTCCGTCAGGCTGGCCGTCGCACTGGCGCTGTCTGTCGTCATGGGGCCGTCTCCTCGTGGGTCGGTTCCGTCGCCTGCCGCCGATGGTCCGCGCGGAGGCTACCTTGTGGACGGCCGGCGCCACGTGTGGCGACGCATGGCATCGGTTTGAGATCATCGGGCCGATGAACGCGCCGGCCGGACGAACTGCACTGAAGGACGTCCGCGTCCTTGAACTGGCCGACGGCGTCGCGGCGGCCTACTGCGCGCGGCAGTTCGCGCTCTGGGGCGCCGACGTCATCGTGCTGGAGCGCGAAGGCGGCTCGCGGCTGCGACGAATGGGCCCGCATGCCGGGGAAGGGGCCGCCAGGGAGTCGCTTCTCTGGCAGTTCGTCGCCGCGAACAAGCGGGCGATGCCGCTGTCCTCCGCGTGTCCCGACGAGGACGCGCTGCTCGATCTGCTGCTGCGCGCCGATGTTCTCGTAACCGACTGGGCCGACGCCGATCTGGAGCGTTGGAACCTGACGCTGGATGATCTGCGGGAACGGCTGCCGGGACTGGTTCTCGTGTCGGTTTCGCCGTTCGGCCTGGACGGCCCGTACGCCGGCCTTGTCGGGTCGGAGCTGGTGGTTCAGGCGCTGTCGGGCTACGCCTTCTTCAACGGCGACAAGCAGCGAGCCCCGCTCAAGGCGCCGGGCCACATCCTCGGCTACACCTGCGGGGTCAGCGCCTTCGTCGCGGCTGTCGCGGCCCTGATCGCGCGTCTCGGCGACGGGCGCGGCAGCTTCGTCGAGGCGTCCGAGATGGAGACGCTAACCGCCATCCTGCCGCTGCTGCGGGTCGAGTACACCGGCGTGCATCCCGAGCGCGACAGCGGGCCCTCGACCGGAGTGCGCGCCCATCGGTGCCGCGACGGATGGGTGACGTTCGTCCCGCCACCCGCGGACCAACTCGGCGACTACGGCGCGGCGCTGGGTGTCGAGGAGGGGGAATGGCCGCGGTCCGTGGAGGGCGAGGACCCCGTCGCCCGCGTCCGGCGGCTACTTCCGTTCCTGGCTGGCCGCGTCCGCGAGAAGACGATGGACGAGGTCTTCCACGGTCTCCTGGACCGAAAGATCGTCTGCGGCAAAGTGGCGAAGCCGGTTGACCTGCTCGCCGAGGAGCATCTCGCCGCGCGCGGTTTCTTCGAGACCCTGCACCATCCGCGGCTTGGAGAGCTGCCGTTCGCCGGCCCGGGGGCCAGGCTCGGTCTGACGGACGCGGCGCCGCCGGCCCAGGCGCCGGCGATTCGCGACCAGGTGGCGCCGTCGGCGCTCGATTGGCGGCCGGTCGACCCGCCGGCCGGGGCAGGGGAGGAGAGCGAGTCGCTGCCGCTCAACGGCGTCGAGATCGTCGACTTGACGCAGGCCTGGATCGGCCCCTTCGCCGCCATGCTCCTGGCCGACCTCGGCGCCAGCGTGATCAAGGTCGAGTCGCACCAAAGGCCGGACGTTTGGCGGCGATGGCTGGCGAGTCCGGTACCGATGGCGAACGCGCCTCCCGGCCTGGTGAACTCGAGCCCGAACTACAACAGCGTCAACCGGAACAAGCGGTCCCTATGCCTGAACCTCAAGACTGAAGAAGGCAGGGACCTGCTCCGACTGCTGGCCGCCGGCGCCGACGTGGTGATGGAGAACTTCACGCCGCGCGTCATGGAGCGTTTCGGACTCGAGTGGCCGGAGCTCTCGGCTGAGAATCCGGGGCTGGTCATGACCCACTGGTCGGGCTTCGGCAAGACCGGACCGCTGAGCGACTACAAGGCGAACGGAACCTCGATCGAGGCGCTCGCCGGCTGGGACTGGCTCCACCGTTATCCCGGCGGCGACCCGATGGTCATGGGCTTCTACCAGGCCGACGCGATCACCGGCATGCAGATGGCGGCGACTACCCTGGTCGCGCTCTTCCACAGCCGGCGTACGGGTGAGGGGCAAGAGGTGGACGGCAGCATGATCGAGGCGGCGGTCGGCTACCTGGGCGAAGTGCTCCTCGATGCCGGCCTGGGCGGCGAGCAGACCCCGCCGGGCAACGGCGCCCTGGATCTCGCGCCGCACGGCATCTACCCGTGCGCCGGGGACGACCGCTGGATCGCCGTGGCGGTCGAGTCCGATGAGGTGTGGCGTCGGCTGGTGGCGATCTCACGCTCCCGGACCCTCGCGAATCCGGCTTTCGACCGGCATGCGGACCGCATCGCCAACGCGGAGAAGCTCGACGAGGCGATGGCCGAGTGGGCCTGTAG
This sequence comes from Vicinamibacteraceae bacterium, assembly GCA_012270995.1. Lineage (GTDB taxonomy): Bacteria > Acidobacteriota > Thermoanaerobaculia > Multivoradales > Multivoraceae > Multivorans. Next base: position 16,793 of record JAAXHG010000070.1, read on the forward strand.
CCAGCAGGCCGAGCACCTGATGGAGCGCCTTCAGGCCGCCGGCATCGCCGCCGGCGTCGTACGCACGACCGCCGAACTCATGGCGTGTCCTCATCTGCAACAACGGCGCTGGTTCCGCGGGATCGAGCACGCGGATGTGGGCGAGCATCGCTACGCCGGCCATCCCTGGCGGATGGACGGTCTGCCGGAACGCTCCGACCTGCCGCCGCCCCGTCTCGGCGAACACAGTCGCGAGCTGTTGCGGGAGCGCCTCGGTCTCTCCGATGCCGAGATCGACGACCTCTTCGACCGCGGCGTCTCCGGAGCCGTGCTGAGCTAGCGCCGCCCACACACTGGTTGACCGACGTGTAAACTGTGGTTTACAGTCCGTCGTGGTCGAAGTGCTCGAAAGCGCGACGTGCAAGTGGGACGCCGTCGAGCATCTCGGAACCCGGGAAGACGCCCGCCTCTATCTTGAGGCGTGCAACGAGGAAGATCCGGGCGACGGCAGCCTGATCCGTGCGGCGCTCAGCGACATCGCGCGGGCAAGGAACATGAGCGGTCTGGCTCGCGAGGCTGGCTTGAGCCGGGAGGGGCTCTACAAGGCGCTCTCCCAAGACGGCAACTCGACGTTCGCTACCGTGATGCGGATCACACGGGCTTTGGGTCTGCGCCTGCGCGTGACCGCTTAGCCCTCATGTGCCCGTCTCTGGCCGCCATCCCTGCCGGCGGGACGCGCGCCGAGCAGGTGGGCCCGCTCGCGCCATCGCGGCGCAACGTGACAACGTAACGACCCCCCCGCCGATGAGACTCTCCTGGAACGAGATCCGCCCCCGCGCCGCCGAGTTCGCCCGCGAGTGGGCCGACGCGGGCTACGAGAAGGGCGAGACGCAGAGCTTCTACAACGCCTTCTTTCGGATCTTCGGCGTCGAGCGGCGCAGCGTCGCCCGCTACGAGGAGCACGTCAAGCGGCTCGACGACTCGCGGGGGTTCATCGACCTGTTCTGGCCGGGCGTGCTGCTGGTCGAGCAGAAGAGCGCCGGCCGGGATCTCGCGGCGGCGCGCCGCCAGGCGATGTCCTACTTCGACGCGCTGAAGGAACACGAGCGGCCCCGGTACCTGCTGCTGTGCGATTTCCGGCACTTCGAGCTTCTGGATCTGGACGAAGGAGACGAGGCGCGGTTCGGGCTCGCCGAGTTGCCCGACAACGTGGAGAAGTTCGGCTTCATCCTGGGCGTCCAGAAGAGGACCTTCCGCGACGAGGACCCGGTCAACGCGGAGGCCGCGAAGCTGATGGCGGACCTCCACGACCGGCTGCTCGAGGTCGGCTACGGCGGCCGGGAGCTGGAGCTGTTCCTGGTGCGGATCGTGTTCTGCCTGTTCGCCGACGACACGGGCATCTTCGAGCGGCGCGACATTCTCCTCGACCTGCTGGAGCAGAGGACCTCGCCGGACGGCAGCGATCTGGGCGGCAGGCTGGCGCATCTCTTCCAGGTCCTGAACACGCCCGAAGCCAGCCGCCAGGCGACCCTGGACGAGGACCTGGCCCGCTTCCCGTACGTCAACGGCGACCTGTTCGCCGAGACCCTGCCGATCGCCGACTTCGACTCCGCGATGCGCGCGGCGCTGCTCGACGCCTGCCGTTTCGACTGGACCGCGATCTCGCCGGCCATCTTCGGCACGCTGTTCCAGTCGGTCATGGAACCCGAGGAGCAGCGGAGCAAGGGCAGTCACTACACCTCCGAGGCGAACGTCCTGAAGGTGATCGAGCCGTTGTTCCTGGACGACCTGCGGGCCGAGTTCGGGCGTCTGAGAGCGAGCCGCGGCACGCGCCGCAACGCCGAGCTCCACGCCTTCCGTCAGCGCCTGGGGAACCTGCGCTTCCTCGACCCGGCCTGCGGCTGCGGCAACTTCCTGGTCATCGCCTACCGGGAGTTGCGGCAGCTCGAGATCGAGGTTCTGCGCGAACTCTACGCGCCCGGCCAGTTCGGCCTGCTCGCCGACGTGCTGTCGCTGGTCGACGTGGACCAGTTCTACGGCATCGACCTCGACGAGTTCCCCAGGCGGATCACGGAAATCGCGCTGTGGATGATGGACCACATCATGAACAACCGGCTCAGCGTGGAGTTCGGAACGGCCTACGCCCGGATACCGCTCGCGAGTTCTCCGCGGGTCGTCCGGGGCGACGCCCTCGAGATCGACTGGGCCGACGTGCTGCCGCCCGCGGAGTGTTCGTTCATCCTGGGGAATCCGCCGTTCTCGGGCGCCAAGTACCAGTCGCCCGCGCAGCGGGCCCAGGTCAGGCGGGTCGCCGGCCTCGGCGGGAGCGGCGGCACGCTCGACTACGTGACCGCCTGGTTCCTGAAGGCCGGCGAGTACCTGCGCGCGGGTCGAGGTTCGAGCCTCGGCGAAGGCGACGCGGCCGGCCCCGGCGCCCCGGGAGCGGGGCGCGGCGGCGGATCGCTCGATAGGCGGCCTCCGCCGACCGCCGTGCGGCCGACGCGAATCGGCTTCGTCGCCACGAACTCGATCGTCCAGGGCGAGCAGGCGGCTCAGTTGTGGCCCCTGCTCTTCGACCGCTTCGGCCTGGAGATCGCGTTCGCCCACCGGACGTTCGCCTGGAAGGCCGACATCAAAGGCATGGCGCACGTCCACGTCGTGATCGTCGGCCTCGCCTTGGCCGTCGACGCGCCCGGCGACCGGAGGCTGTTCTCCTATCCGGACGTCAAAGGCAACGCGCAGGAGAGCCGGCACGCCACGCTCTCACCGTACCTGTTCGATGCCGGCGGCCTCGCCGACCCGCATCTCGTCGTGCGGGAGACGGCGCAACCACTCAACGGCTGGCCGCCTCTCTTGAGCGGTTCCCAGCCCATCGACGACGGGAACTACATCTTCACCGAGGATCAGCGGACCGCCTTCTTGGAAAGGGAGCCGGCGGCCGCGAAGTTCCTTCGGCCCTACGTTGGATCCCGAGAGCACCTACAGCGCCGTCCCCGCTGGATCCTGGCTCTCCAGGGCGCCGAGCCGGCCGAACTGGCAGCCATGCCCTTCGTCGTGCAGCGCGTCAGGGCCGTCAGGGAGTTCCGCTCAAGGAGCAAGAGAAAAGGTACCTTCGCAATCGCCGACTATCCCCGCCGTTACAACGTCGAGGTGTTGCCCGCGAGTCCCTTCCTCGTCGTGCCCGAGGTCAGCTCCGAGCGCCGCGAGTACGTCCCGATCGGCTGGCTCGAACCGCCGACGATCCCCAGCAACCTGGTCCGCATCGTCGAAGGCGCCACCAAGCCGCTCTTCGCCCTGCTCACCTCCGCCATGCACATGGCCTGGCTGCGGACCGTCGGCGGCCGGCTCAAGAGCGACTACCGCTACTCCATCGGCCTCGTCTACAACACGTTCCCGCCGCCGGCGGCGGACCCCGAGGCGCTCGAACGGCTGACGCCCCTGGCCGACGCCGTCCTGGAGGCCCGCGCGAAGCACCCGGGCGCCACCCTGGCCGAGCTCTACGACCCGGATCTCATGCCGATCGACCTCCGCCGCGCCCACCGGGCGGTCGACCGCGCCGTCGACCGCCTCTACCGACCGCGCCGCTTCGAGACGGAGAGCGACCGCCTCGAGCATCTTCTGGCCGCCTACGAACGCCTCCAGGCGCCGATCGCGGCGCAAGCCGCAGGCAAGCGCAAGCGCCGCCGGCAAAGGAGCGGGGGCGCCGGACTGTAGCGAGCGGACGGCAGGATCGAAGCTGCAAGCAGGAGCGGCCCCCCGAAAGCTACTTCTTCGGTTTCGGGGGCTTGGGCCTCGGCTTCGGCGGTGGCTTGATCGGGCGCGGCATCGCCGGCCCGCCGCGTATCTCGCCTGGTTTGGAATCGCTCACGAAGCCAGGGCTTCCGCTTGTTCCAGCGCCTTCAAGAGCAAGCGCCGACGCTCGGGCTCGGCCGCGGTGTCGTCGTCGATGTACAACTGGTGACCGCGGATCAGGGCCAGCGAATCGCGAACCCCCTCGTGATCCGCGTCGCCGCTCTCGACCTCGATCCAGAGCGCGTCCAGCCGGTGATGGAGTCTGGCCCAGGCCACCGAGTGCATCGCCATGGACATCGAGGATTCTCCGAACTTGAGGATCCCCAGGAAGATGCCGGTGATGCCCGTCAGAAGCGCCGGCCAGACTACCGGCACGCCCAGCGACTCGCTCGCCGCCGCGACGGTAGCGGAGCCGAACACGGCCGTGACGAGAGCGAGCCCTCGTTCGAGACTCCGATAGCGTGCCGCCAGGCGCGCAAAGTAGATCTCGCGGGTGTGGGCGGCGATCCGCTCCTCCCACACGCGTCGGCGAAGTTCCTCGGAAGGCGCTCTCATGACGGCAACCATCATAGTCGAGGGCGTAACGCCCCGCTATTGCCGAGCGGTCTGGCGGCGCCAGGCAAGCCAGGCTGGGTCTTTCCCAGCGTAATCCAATCCTGAGATGAG
>JAAXHG010000035.1 GCA_012270995.1 Vicinamibacteraceae bacterium
ATTGCACCGATGTCCTACTGCGGCCGCGGATCCGCTCGCTGTAGCGGGCCGTACTCCCTCAGGCCGCTTCGACGTACTGCAGTACGCCTTCAGCGTTCCCTCAGTCCGTGCGCCCCGCTACAGCGGCGTCTACGCGCCCTCGCTACGAACCTCGGTGAAATTTGCGGGCTAGGCGCTGGGGCCAGTCACGGAGTCTGCGACGAGTTTGGCCAGGTGCGCTCAGTTGGCGCAGGCGTCCATGACCGCGAGTATCCGATAGCACGAGGCCAGCGTTCCCGGCGTCACGGCTCCGCCGGCTTGCTGCCTGGTGGCGTTGGCCAGGCTGTCGTTCAGGTAGCCCAGTCGCCGGTAGTCGGCACGGAGGTCGCGCCACGGTACCGTGGCGGTGGGCAGGCCGTGTTTCCGGGCGGTCCGGGCGAGAAGCCGGGCTTTCGACGGGGCATCCCAGGCCAGAACGACACCGGCGCCCTTTAGCGTCCGGACGAGGGGGTCGTGGACCTCGGACCAGGGCAGGACATCGGCGGATCTGGGCAGGTTGTCGGCCGGGCCGTGAACGGTGGCGGCTTCCGCGGCTCCTGTTCCGCCGGCAGCGGCCGCGACACGAGGCAGCAGCCTTGAAGCGGCCGCGAATCTTGCCGCAAGCCGAGCCGCGCCGGTCGTGTCGATCAGCGCGATCAGGACCGTGGCCGAGCGGTCGGCTGTCCGTGTCCGCGCGATGTCGAGGATCAGCGCGTCGCGGCGGTTCAGTAGGTCGCGCCAGGGCAGGTTCGCAACCGGAACCCGGCGGCCGCTGGAGACGGTTGACGGCTGCCAGAACCGCCGCCAAGGGCCGGTCTGGCTACCGCCGCGTGCAAGTTCACGATCGTTTTCAGGTGCAGACGTCGGGTCGTTGCGGGTCATGGGGCCTTCTGGATCCGCCTCGTGAAGCAGTCTAGCGCCAAGGGGACCGCGACCGATGCAAGGCGACCGCCTGCTGACGGGAGCGACCCCGCCCGGCTCCGGTACCCTGTACCGTCTCCTTCCTCCCCCCTTGCAACGGAGCGACACCGATGACCGAACCCCGCATCGCGGCCCGAGTGCCCGCCAAGATCGAACTGGAAGCCGGCACCTACTGGTGGTGCCGCTGCGGCCGCTCGGAAAACCAGCCCTTCTGTGATGGCTCTCACCGCGGCACGGAGTTCGAGCCGATGCGCTTCACGCTGGAGGCCGATCGGCGGGTCGCTCTCTGTCAGTGCAAGCGCAGCGGCAAGATGCCCCACTGCGACGGCAGCCACCGGTTCCTGGACTGAGAGCGGCGGTGGCGGCCATCAACTTTTTCCTGCACCGAGCTGCACGCTGATGTACGAGGAGACGATCGATCGTGGTACCGTAGTACGGCCATGACTCAAGTGACCCTCTCGCCCAAGTACCAGGTCGTCATCCCACTTGAGATCCGCACCGCTCTGCGGCTCGAGCCAGGCCAGAAGATCCAGGCGTTTCGGGTGGGCAAGACCATCAGTCTGGTCCCGGTCAAGCCAATGCGCGAGTCTCGGGGCCTGCTCAAGGGCATCGACACGACGGTCGACCGCGAACCTGATCGACTGTGAACGTTGTCGATTCGTCGGCGTGGCTCGAGTTCCTCGCCGACACTGACCGCGCGGACCTGTATGAGGAGCCCATCCTCGACACAAGAAGGCTCCTCGTACCGGTGATCTGCCTCTACGAGGTGTTCAGGGTCACATCTCGACAGCGTTCCGAGGTCGAAGCCCTGAAGGCTATTGCGACCATGCAGCAAGGCCGGGTCGTCGCTTTGTCCGCCGAACTCGCCCTTCACGCAGCCCAGTTGTCCCTCAGATACTCGCTACCGATGGCCGACGCGTCGATCCTCGCAACTGCCTACTCCGAGGAGGCGGAACTATGGACCCAGGACGCGGATTTCGAGGGGCTGCCGGGCGTGCGCTACTTCCCCATGTAGCGCCGACGCACTCGGAGTGAGCGAGAAGCTGAACTCATCCCTCAACTACCTCTGCATCATGCCCGCACCACACCAGGCCGGACACCAGCTTCGGCAGGAACCGGGTCGACTTGGGGGGCAGCAGGTCGCCATCTTCGGTGGCGAGGGCGAACTGCTTCGGGGTCATCGGTGGCAGGAAGACGCCGGCCGCGATCTCGGAGCGTGTCAGCAGGGCGATGATGTCGTCCGGATCCGCCTCGTAGGCGATGCTGCCGTCGGTGGCGGCTTTGAGGGGCACGCCGCCGGTCCGGAGCAGGTGGTGGTGGAGGAGGGAGGCGGGGAGATCTGCCTTGCGGCCGGGCATGTCGGCGGGCGCGGTCGTCGCGTCGAGGATCCAGAGTTCGGGCGCCGCGTCGCCCTGGAACCAGACGGCAACGGTCGGTTGGTCGGCGGCGGCGACGCGGGCGGCGATGGCTGCACCGCTGGTTTCGGCCAAGGCCTCGCGGTGGAGGGGCAGCGAACTCATCGCCTCGCGGTCAACCGGTACGCGGATGCCGCGGTGTACCGGGTCGATCCGCAGGTTGGCGGAGGCCAGGCTGGTCAGCACGACCATCTTGCAGGCCGGAGCGGTACCGCTCACAGCACCCTCCTCGGCGGCGTAGGTCTGGGCGACCTGGGTGCGGTGGTGGCCGTCGGCGATCGCGGCGCGAGCGCCCGTGAGCGCCGCGGCGTAGTCGCCGATCCGCTCCGTGTCTGTGATCCGGTAGAGCTTGTGGACGTCGCCGGTCCATGGATCGGTGTGGCTGACCAGGGCGTCGCCGGCCGCCGTGTTGCAATCGTCGTCGAGCAGGCGTTCCAGCGTGCCGTCGTCCTCGGCGAGGTAGAAGACGGGCTCGATGTCGATCCGGGAGAGCCGCAGCAGGTCCAGGCGCTCGGCGATCGACTTGGCGACCGTCTGTTCGTGGGGCCAGAGGTCTCCCTCGCGTCCCGGCTCGACGCCGACGAGGGCGCACAGGCCCAGCCGTCGCGAGCCGTCGCGCTGGCTGATCGCGTAGGGGTAGACCGACGGGGTTTCGTCGCGCACCACGACTCCGGTCTCGATCCACTCGCGGTGGAGCGCCACGGAGTCCTCGTGCGGCGTCCGACCATCCCGCCCGACCGGCTTCGTGACGCGCGCGAACTGGTGCGGTGACTGTGCGTGCAGGCGGTCACGCAGGAACTCGTCGATCTGGTCGAAGGGCGGCGCCGCCTGGGCGGCGGCGTCGACCTTGGCGGAGTTGTAGCGGTAGCCCTGAAAGGCGTAGAGCTTCATTGCGGCTCCTTGTTTTTGTGTGCGGAGTCGGGAGTCGTGCGTCAGGCAGCGCGGTTGTCGTTGCTTCGGGCGTCGGCGTCGGCGGTCGCCGGCTCGCTGCGAATCGCGAGACGTCCGCCGTCGACGTCGATGACGACCCGGTCCCCCGGTCCGATGTCGCCGCCGACCAGGGCGCGCCCGATCCTCGTCTCGACCTCGCGCTGCAGGTAGCGCTTGAGCGGCCGCGCGCCGTAGACCGGGTCGTAGCCGGCGCGGGCCGTGAATTCGCGGGCGGCCTGCGTCAGTTCGAGGCCGATCTCCTGCTCCGCGAGCCGCTTCGCGAGCTCCCGGGTGAGCAGGCCGACGATCTGCTCGATCTCGGCGACCGTGAGCGGCGAGAACAGGACGACCTCGTCGATCCGGTTCAGGAACTCGGGTCGCATCGAGCGGCGTAGCTCGGCCATCACGGAGTCGCGAGCGGCGTCCGTAATCTCGCCGGCCGGCGTCACCCCCTCCAGCAGGTGGGGCGAGCCGAGGTTTGAGGTCATGATGACGACCGTGTTCTTGAAGTCGACGGTGCGGCCCTGGGAGTCCGTGATGCGGCCGTCGTCCAGGACCTGGAGCAGCACGCTCCAGACGTCCCGGTGCGCCTTCTCGATCTCGTCGAAGAGGACGACCGCGTAGGGCTTGCGCCGCACCGCTTCGGTCAACTGGCCGCCGTCCTCGTGGCCGACGTAGCCCGGCGGGGCGCCGACGAGCCGCGACACGGTGTGCCTCTCCATGTACTCGCTCATGTCGATGCGGACGATGTTCTCCTCCGTGTCGAAGAGCGCCTCGGCCAGGGTCTTGGCCAGTTCCGTCTTGCCGACGCCGGTGGGGCCGAGGAACAGGAAGGAGCCGATCGGGCGCCGCGGGTCCTTGATGCCCGAGCGGGCGCGGATCACCGCGTCCGCCACGAGCTGGACGGCCTCGTCCTGGCCGATCACCCGGCAGTGGAGGATCTCGTCGAGCCGCAGGAGCTTCTCGCGTTCCCCCTCGACCAGGCGGGTGACGGGCACGCCGGTCCACTTCGAGACGATCTCGGCGATCTCGTTGTCGGTCACCTCTTCGCGCAGCAGCCGACCGCCGGCGTCGGCCTCGCCGGCGGCCTGCTCCTGGCTCTGGAGCTTCTCCAGCAGCCCGGGCAGCACCCCGTGACGCAGTTCGGCGGCCCGGTTCAGGTCGTACTGGCGCTCGGCCACCTCGATCTCGCGCCGCACCTGTTCGATCTGTTCGCGCACCTTGCGCTCGTCCTCGATGGCCGCCTTCTCGCTCTCCCACTGGCTCCGCATGGCGGCCGCGCGAGTGCGCAGATCGGCGAGTTCACGCCGCAGCGTCAGGAGGCGCTTCCGGCTCGACTCGTCCGTCTCCTTGCCCACCGCCGCCTCTTCGATCTCGAGCCGCATGACCCGCCGGGTCGCCTCGTCGAGCTCGGCCGGCAGGGAGTCGATCTCGGTGCGGATGAGGGCGCAGGCCTCGTCGACCAGGTCGATCGCCTTGTCGGGCAGGAACCGGTCCGAGACGTAGCGGTCCGAGAGCGTGGCGGCGGCCACCAGGGCGTTGTCCTGAATCCTCACGCCGTGGTGGACCTCGAAGCGCTCGCGCAGGCCGCGCAGGATGGACACCGTGTCCTCGACCGAGGGCGCGTCGACCAGGATCGGCTGGAAGCGCCGTTCCAGAGCCGCGTCCTTCTCGACGTACCTGCGGTACTCGTCGAGGGTCGTGGCGCCGATGCAGTGGAGTTCGCCGCGCGCGAGCATCGGCTTGAGCAGGTTGCCGGCGTCGGTGGAGCCCTCGGCGCGGCCGGCGCCGACGATGTTGTGGACCTCGTCGATGAACAGCAGGATGCGTCCCTCGCTTTGGGCGATCTCGGTCAGCACGGCCTTGAGCCGCTCCTCGAACTCGCCGCGGTACTTGGCGCCGGCGAGCAGCGCGCCGAGGTCGAGGGAGAATACGCTGCGGTCCTTGAGCCACTCGGGGACATCGCCGCGGACGATGCGCTGGGCCAGCCCCTCGACAATCGCCGTCTTGCCGACTCCGGGTTCGCCGATCAGGACCGGGTTGTTCTTGCGTCTACGGGACAGGATGCGGATCGCCCGGCGGATCTGCGAGTCGCGGCCGATCACCGGGTCCATCTTGCCGGCGCGGGCCTGGGCGACCAGGTCGACGCCGTACTTCTCGAGCGCCTCGTAGGCTGTCTCCGGGTTGTTGCTCGTCACCCGCTGCGACCCGCGCAGCGCCTTCAGCGCGTCCAGGAGCGGCGGTCTTGTGAGGCCTGCTTCGGCGAGCGCCCTGGCGGCGCCGTGCTCGCCTTCCGCTGCTGCCAGCAGAAGGTGCTCCACCGAGACGTAGTCGTCGCCGAGCCCCCTGGCTTCGTCCTCGGCCCGAAGCAGGAGCTGCTCGAGGGCATTCGTGACGTAGATCTTGCCGACTTCGCCGGCGCCGCCGGTGACCTTCGGCTTGCGCTCGAGGTTTCGCTGGACGCGGGCGCCAAGTTCGGCCGCGTCGATGTCGAGGCGCCGGAGCAGCTGCGGCGCCAGGCCGTCCTGCTGGTCGAGGAGGGCGAGCAGCAGATGCTGGGTGTCGACCTGCTGGTGGCCGAAGCGCCGCGCCCGGTCCTGGGCGCCGGTCAGGGCTTCCTGGGACTTGATCGTCAGCTTGTTCGGGTCCATATCGTTCAAGTTCTCCTAGTCACGTGCGTTGTCAGCGGTCGCTCTCGGCGGCCCGGGGGGCCTCTCCGGACGGCTCGAAGCCGGACGCTTCCCGGAGCTGCTCGAATAACGTCTGTTCCTCGGCGGTGAGCTGCTTCGGCACGACGACCTGAATCTCGGCCAGCAGGTCGCCGTCCGGACCCTTGGGGTTGGGCAGTCCGCGACCGCGCAGGCGCATCTTCCGGCCGGTCGACGAACCGGGCGGAAGGGTTGCCTCCGCATGGCCGCCGAGGGTGGGAATCCGCACCTTGCCGCCCAGGGCGGCAGTCCACGGCGCCACGGGCACGTCGCAGTGAAGATCGCGCCCGCGGCGGCGAAAGACCGAGTGGGGCAGGTCCTCGACCTTGAGCAGCAGATCGCCGTCGGGCGCGCCCATCCCCTTGCCGCCCTGGCCGCCGAGTCGGATCGACTGGCCGGGCAGCACGCCGCCGGGAATCTGCACCTCGAGGTTCTTCGTGCGGCCGGTCGAACGATCGAGGAACTCGATGGCCCGGGGACCGCCCTCGGCAAGGTCCTCCAGGCTGAGCGGCAGCGCCACCTCGTGATTCCGGCCGCGGCGGGGCCGCGTCCAGCTCCCGGGACGGCCGGCGCCGGGGAAGCCCTGCGGACCCGCGCCCCCGAAGAGCATGTCGAAGAAGGAACTGAAGCCGGAAGCGCTGCCGGAGGCCCGGGCGCCGCCGAACTCGAAACGCTCGTCGCCGCCGAAGTTGAAGTGGAAGCCCTCCCAGCCGGGCGGAGGAGCGCCCCCGGTCTGCACCCGTTGCCAGGCGGCGCCGTACTGGTCGTACCTGCTGCGCTTCTCCTCGTCCTTCAGGACTTCGTAGGCTTCGCCGATGTCCTTGAAGCGTGCCTCGGCCCCCGGGTCCTTGTTGACGTCCGGGTGGAACTGTCGCGCCAGCTTACGGTAGGACCGTTGGATCTCCGCGGCGGAGGCGTCTTTCGCGACCCCCAGCGTCTTGTAGTAGTCCTTGTATTCCACCGGTTCTCCATTCCGAGGGTCTGAGCACGAACGACCCAAGTGCGGGACATAGTTTAGTCCATCACACTCAACTTTTCCACCGCATATGCGAAGGGCGCGACTCGCGTCGCGCCCCGGGAATCTCTTGCCGCCGTTGCCGGCTCAGTTCACGGCGGGTCGAAGCCGAACGCCGTGTAGTTCAGCGCGATGTACTTCTCCTGACCCTCGGGAACCTCCTCCAGGGGCAGGATCGCCTGCACCGGGCAGGCATCGACGCACAGGCCGCAGTCGATGCACTCCTCGGGGTGAATCAAGAGCAGTTCCCAGTCGTCATCGTCGTAGATGCAGTCGACAGGGCAGACATCGACGCACGACGTGTCCTTCACGCCGATGCATGGTTCAAAGATGATGTGGGTCATCGGACTCTTTCCTCGCGCGGGACAACCAGTGCCGGACTTCGAGTTCCGGCGGATGCGGAGAGCGGGAGAGTAGCAGAGTCATCGGGCGCACGGACCAAGACGCTCCGGCTGCATCGCGGCCGGAACCGGCACGGCGGTGTCCGCCGGTTGGCCGAGGACCACCGGCGCGATCATCCGGGCGGTGAGCGGTGCCAGCAGGATGCCGTTGCGGAAGTGTCCGGCGGCGACGTGCAGGCGTTCGCTCAACCGGCCGACCAGCGGCCAGCCGTCGGGCGTTCCCGGGCGAAGCCCGGCCCAGTGCTCCACCGGGCGCCGGTCGCGCAGCGCGGGCAGCAGGTCGGCGGCCGCGCCGGCCAGTCCGTTGCCGACATCGTCGGTGAGGCTCAGGTCGAAGCCGGTGTGCTCGACCGAAGCGCCGATCAGGAGGCGGTTGCCGGCGCGGCGCACGGCGTAGAAGGACGGGGTTCGGATGGCGCCCGTAAAGGTCCAGTCGACGCGGTCGAACGCGATCATCTGGCCCTTGACGGGACGGATCGGCAGCGCCGGCAGACCCTGGATCGCCGGCGTCCAGGCGCCGCCGCAGATCACGACGGCGCCGGCGTCGCACGCAAAGCCCGTACCCGCGGCCGAGACACCACCGAGTTGTTCGGTCACCCGCGAGACCGTGGCCCGGTGAAGGGTCACGCCCCGGCGTTCCAGTGCCGCCGCCGCCGCTGCCGCCGCCAGCCGGTTGTCGACGCGGTGTTCACCGGGCAGCAGCAACCCCGCCTCGATCCCTGGGCGAAGATCCGGCACCAGCCGGAGCAGCTCGGTCCGGTCGAGTTCGGCGGTCGACTCGCCGAGGCCGGTGGCCTGCTGCCGGATTCCGGCCAGGACCTTGCGACCCGGTTCGTCGAGGACCGGCAGGATGGAGCCGGTTTCGTCGTAGTCGATCGGGATCCCGCTCTCGCGCTCCAGGGCCGGCGCGAGCCTGGTCCAGAGATCGCGCGACCTGATGGCCATCCTGGCGAATGAGGCGTCGGCGCTGCTCTCGGCGATCGGCGCGATCATTCCCGCCGCGTTGGGCGAGGCGGCGCCGGCGCGGCGGTCGTCGACGACCTCGACCCGGGCGCCGCCGCGAATCAGCTCGCGGGCGATCAGCAGGCCGATCAGGCCCCCGCCGACAACCAGAACGTCGGGCCGCGGCCCGGATGCGGGCATCAGTTGTCCGCCAGGGCGTCGGCGTGCAGTCGCGCCCTGGGCGCGACCCTCGGCCCGCCGTCGGAGACGAGCCGCCCGCGCTCGGCGGATGCAAGGGCTTCGAAGACCGCCTGTGCCCGCGCCCGGTACTCGCTCCGGCCCTCGTCGGCGAGGATCTGGAGGGCGAGGCCGACGGTGTACTCGACCGTCTCGCGGCCCAGGCCGCTGCGGCCGGGAGCATCGATCGCGCGCAGGCGGCGGATGGCTTCGGGAGCGTCGCCTTGCGCGAGGAGCAGGTTGGCGAGATGGAACTCGAGCAGCCAGCGCGGGACGTCGCCGCTTCGATCCAGCTCCTGGAGCAGCCGCGCGGCCGCTGCGGACGGCAGCAGGTCGGGGTCCCTGACGTCGAGCTGGGCCCACCCCCACCGCGGCTCGACGATCAGACGAGCCTCGGTGTTCCGATCCTGGACCTCGAGTTCGATGGCGCCGCCGGGTTCCAGGTCTTCCAGCGCCGCGGTCAACTGACGGGTCGAGGAAGCTGCCGTGCCGTCGATGGCGAGGACTTCCATGCCGGGCCGGAGCCCCGCCCCGTCCGCGGGGCTGCCGGGTTCCACCGTGGCCACGACGGGCACGCCTGCCGTCAGCGAGTCGATCAGGACGGCGCCGAACCGCGGCGCCTGGCGGCCCAGGTCGGGAGCGAGAGCGCCGGCGAGACGCATCAGCGGTCCGTCTTCGAGGCGCCCGCCCTCGATCCGCAGCGTTCTCACGTCGGGACCCGGAGGACCGGGGGCGGCCGGCCACCACCAGAGGTCGACCGCGTCGGCGACCAGGTCGTCGTTCAGGACCGCGGCGAAGTAGAGCGCTGCGGGCAGCCTGGCCTCGACCTGCTCCTGGATTGTGCTCCAGTCCAGTTCCCGGCGGGCGGCTTCCCGGTCGCGCAGCGTTTCCGCATCGACGCCCAGATCGGCGAGTGCGGCGACGCCTTCCGCGGCGCGTCCGAGGACGGTGTAGGCGCCGGTGCCGCGGAACGACTCGAGCGCCGCCTCCATCGCGCGTACGCCGGCCGGATCGTCTCCCAGCACTCCGAGGTAGACGAGCGCCGGGCGGAGTTCGATCTCGATGTCGATCCGCCGCCGGTCCTCGGCGACTACCGAAGTCTCGAAGTAGCCCAGCGTGCCGTGGGTCACCGAGAGGTCGTACGCGCCGGGAGGAAGCCGCGCCTGGGGCGGCGACTTCGACCAGTCGGGGCGCAGCACCCGGCCGTTGCCGAGGACGGTCGCGCCTTCGCTCAGGCCGACCAGACCGATCACCGCCTCCTCCCGTTCGAGGACGATCGGCGGCAAGTCGTAGTCGCGAAGGTCGGGCAGTTGCAGGCTGGTCCGGACGCTGCGAAAGCCGTCCTTTTCGATCTCGATCCGGTAGCGGCCGGGCGGAAGATCCTCGATCCAGAGTTCCTCCGAGAAGTCATCCGGAGGATGCTCCGAGGCGGGGCCCTCGGGCCGGAACCAAGGTTCCGCCTGGCCGACCGTTCGTCCGCGCTCGATGCCGTCGACGAGCACGGTGGCCCCGGTCGGCGCGGTCCGCAGCCGGACTACCGTGCTGTCGCGCTCCAGCTCGACTTCGACTTCGAGGTCCCGGTCGCCCACGATCGTGAAGGCGGCGGTGGTGGGCAGGAAGCCCGGGCGGGCCACCGAGGCCAGGTAGTCGCCGACCAGCAGGGGAGTCGGCTCCGGAGGTTCGAACGGTTCGACCTCGGACTCGGCCCCGGGATCGGAAGCCGTGGAGTCGTCGCGGTCATCGGCGGGCGCCTCCCGTTCGCCTTCGCCTTCCGCCTCCTCGCCGGCCTCCGCCGGGGGCGGAGTCTCCGGCGGCGTGCTGTTCTCGAACTCCAGATCGCCGACCATGATGCGGGCATCGCGCGGGAGGACGAGGAAGGAGACGCGCCCCAGGAGCTCCTTCTTCCGGCTCTCCAGGCGATCGGTCAACTGCCTGCCTGCCGTCTCCGCGTCCAGCTCGAAGAGCGGGTCGAGCCGGACGATCCGGTCGAGCGCCTCGTCGGCGGCGTCGCGGTCGTCGAGCGTCCATCGGGCCGCCGCGAGGTAGAGCCAGGCGGTTTGGAGGGTCTCGAACAGGCGCGGGTCGTTGGCCGCGAGGGTCCGGGCGTCGCCGGTTGCCGCGGCGAGCGGTTCCAGCGTTTCGATCACGCCCTCGATCACTGGAATCGCTCCTTCGGAGTCGCCTTCGGCGTAGAGATCGCCGGCTTCGGCGAGAGCGGCCGTTGCCTGCGGCGGCAGCCGGCTCGAGCGCTCGATCTCCAGATCGCCGCGGCCGATCTCCTGGACGCCGAGACGCTGGGCCGCCAGGGACCCGCAAAGAGCGAAGAGCGCCGTCAGAACCGCCGCGGCAGTCGCGAGCACGGGCCGCGTCGACGTACGGTTTCTCCCCACGGCTTACTCCACCACCAGGACCGCGCCGAGCCGGCTGTCGGCGATGAAGATGCGGGCCCTGGCGTCCACCGCGATGTCTTCCGGAGCCCGCAGCTCCTGGGCGCTCGGGAGGATGGGGCCGATCGTGGCGACAGGTACGGCGTGCGGGTCGTAGACCAGAACCTGAAGGGACGAGGCGTCGAGCACGTAGCGGTTGCCGAAGGGGTCGACATCGATCGCCGTGGGCCGGTCCCAGTCGGCGCGGAACGACTCCTCGAAACCGCCGTCGCCGCCGAAGCGAAGCACCGTAGCTGCTTGCGAGCGGGAGCCGGCATCCAGGACGTGGATGGCGCCGTCCTCGCCCACGGCGAGATCGATGGGCTGGTTCATTGTCCCGAGACGGAGGGTCTCGAGCGGGCGACCGTCCGGGTCGTAGCGAAGCACTTCGGCGGTGCGGCGCGAGAGGAGAGTCCAGTTGCCGAACCCGTCCTGGTGGGCGGCGACGATGCGGTCGAGCGGACCACCCTGGGGGCGGGCAAAGGAAGCGGTCAAGAGATCCTGGAGCCGGGTCACTCCGTCGGCGGTGATCACGGAGCCGACGCCGCCGGAGCCCTGACCGGGCCCGACGATCCCGCGCAAGTCGCGGGCCGAGGATGGGCGTCCGTCGGGGTCGAGGATCGCGGCCCGGTTCGGTTCGGTGACGAGGAGTTCGCCGTTCGCTCCGGCGGCGACGCCGCGGGGTCTCTCAATTCCCGCCTGCTCGGGCAGGTAGGGCCTGGACCGGCTCCAGGGCTCCTGACCTGTGAGAGGCCGCAGGATCAGGCGGTGAATCAGGGTCATCCGGTCCAGGGCGGCGTCGGCGAGCCGCGTCGCGGGCTCCGCCCCGGCGGCCTGTCGGAGCCAGCGTTCCCGGGCCAGCCGCAGATGGTCGACCGCGCCCTGCCAGTCTCCGCGCTCAAGCAGCAGCTCACCGAGTTCGTAGTGAGCGCGAGGCGTCCACTCGCTTGCCGCTTCACGCTCCAGGACCCGAAGCAGTTCGCCGGCGGCTTTCGCCGCGTCGCCGGTGCGCCGTCCCAGTGCGCCGGCTTCGACCAGAGCCCGGCTGCGAATCGCCGACTTGGGATGTTCGCTTGCGGGGAGACGCCGACTGAGCGCCAGCAGGTCCGCGCGAGCCCGCTCCAGGTCTCCCGTGCTGCGCGCGGTTCCCACGGTCGCGAGGACCGCGTCGACCGCCGCGTCGACTTCCCGCTCGGCCGCCTGGTTCTGGGCCGTCAGCGCCGCGGCCACGAAGACCAGGACGAAGCCGCAGCGAAGCGCTGGACGCCGGGCGCGGCGGGGTGGGCGGAACAACCCGTCCGGCCGCCGGCCGCTCGACGGGAGGCTACGCGTCGACCTGGTCGTCGAGCCTCTCGTCACTGATCCGTTGGGCGCTTGGCGAGTGAGGGGCATGG
The DNA here is from genome assembly GCA_012270995.1 of Vicinamibacteraceae bacterium. GTDB lineage: Bacteria > Acidobacteriota > Thermoanaerobaculia > Multivoradales > Multivoraceae > Multivorans. Next base: position 12,408 of record JAAXHG010000035.1, read on the forward strand.
GTGAGGATCAGGTTCGCGCGCGCAATCGCCTTCGCCGGGTCGCGGAGTTCCTGGTACGTGAGCATCTCCTTGTACAGCACGTCCGCCAGCCTGTTCAACTGCTCCTCGACCTCGCCCGCGTAGGGGCCGTCCGGGAAGCGCTCGAGATACTCGGAACCGCTCGTGATGTCGTCGTAGCTGCCGACGAGTTTGCCCAGCCGGTCCTCGGCCCGCTGCCCGAGCTCTGGATCGCGGTCCTGGGACGCGAGGTGCTGGAGAGAGCCGAGACGCGTGAGCACCGGCGCCAGGTTGCGCAGTCCTCGCTGGGCGGCGGCCGCGGGACTGTCGCCGTCTTCCGCGATCGCGCCGGCCGGCTCCGACTCCCAGGCCTTGAGAAAGTGCACCACCGCGTCCGTCTCGCGGCCGAGCCGGCTGTAGGAGATCCCGAGCAGCAGCGCGACGTTGGGTGCCCGCGGAGAGTCGGGGTAGTTGGAGAGGAACGCCTCGAGGAAGGGAGTCTCGAACACGCCCCGGTCGAAGATCCCGATCGACTGGGCGTACAGCTCTTCCGACTGGCGGCGCAGGTCGGCCAGTTCGTTGCTGAGCACCGCCAGGAAAGGCGAATCGGGGGTCAGGGAGCGGACGGTATCCATCTGCCGACGGTAGGCGGCGGTGATCCGGCCGTAGTCGCGGGACGTGGCCAGCCGTTCAAGCTCCGTGTCGCGCAGCCTGTGCAGGTTCTCGATCCGCAGCGACTCGGCGGCGGCGCCCGAGGGCCACGCGCCGAGGGCCATTGCCTTCAGCAGGTCGATTTCGGGCGACGACGGAGGCTGTGCCTGCCGGCGGCCCTGATGCTGCTCCTCCTTCTCTTCGCGTTCGGCGAACTCGAGCAGGGCGGTCTGCGTGGCGGTGCGGTACGCATCGACTTCTTCGGAGGGTTCCGGCTCCAGGGTCGCCAGGTAGCGGCCGCGGGCCTCTGCGGCAACGACGCGCGAGTCGAAGAACGGGTGGGTCTGCCAGTAGCCGAGGACCTTCGACTGGGAAATGCGTTCGCTCATCCTGGTCATCAACTGCGCCAGCCCGTTCGGATCGAAACCCGCGGCGGCGGCGTAGCGCTGCCCCTCCTCGTCGCTCTCATCCTCGTGCTCGCGGGAGTAGCTGCGCATGAGCAGCTCGGTGAACACCATGCCGCCGGTGAGGGCCGCCTGCGCGGCGGCGGCCGTCGAGCTCTGGTCGCGAGTGTAGCCGTAGGGTCCGACGTAGCCGTCGTTCCGGTCGGACGCGGCGGCCGCGATCAGGCCGACGGAGAGCAGGGAGCTCGCCACGTTGAGCCAGGTCGCGCGCTTCTTCTGCTTCAGGAAGTGCTCGGAGGTGACGTGCGCGATCTCGTGGCCGAGGAGCGCCGCCAGCATGTCGTCCGAGAGGCCCAAGTCGAGCATGCCCCTGGTCACGAAGATCTGCCCGGCCGGCAGAGCGAAGGCGTTGGGCAGCGGCGTGTCGACGACCGCGAAGGTGAAGGGGTAGTCGTCGAAGTCCGCGTGGTAGGCGACCTGGTAGCCGATCCGGTTGACCCGTTCCTGAGCCGCCGGGTCGTCGAGCAGGCCGTACTGCCTGACCGCCTGAGCCGCGGCGGCCAGGCTCTTCTGGAACAGCGCCGGGTTCGAGATCTCGAGTCCCGACAGCGTGCCGGCGTTGGCAAGGAAGAGCGCCAGGATGACTGCGGTCACGGGCCTGGCTGAAGACGCTTGTCGGGTGCGAATCATGGGAGGACCAACGGTCGCGGACCGTACGAGATTCCATCCGGGCGCCCGGTGACGGGCGCTCCGCGGGTTCGCGTGTGGCGCCTAGACGTGCCACACAGGTTCCGCAACTCTCTAGGATAACCCCGATACGAGGTTGCTGGCGGTGCCGGTCGTGGTTGCGATGTCGGGCAGGTGTCGCCTTCACCGTTCGGCCAGGGTGCCGGCCCGCAGTCGGGCGCGGGGCGCCACCTTGGGTCCCCCGTCCGCATCCAGCCGGCCATGCTCGGCCGAGGCGAGCGATTCGAAGACGCTCCGGGCGCGTTGCCGCACCTCGTTCCGACCCCGGTCAGCCAGGTCGGACAGCGCGACGCCGAGGGCGTACTGAACCGTTTCCGCCCCCAACCCGCCGCGGTCGGGAGCCTCGATCGCCTCGAGGAGCTGGACCGCGCTCTCCGGGTCGCCAGCGGCGAGCGCCAGTTCGAGGAGCCATCGAGGCGTGTCGCTTGCCCGGTCGAGCTCCCGGATGAGCCGGGGTCAGCGACCGAGCCAGCCGCCGAAGCGTCGGCCCTCGAATCTCCCGCTCCTGAGATCGATAGCCTCCTCCTGACGAACGGCGACTGGCAGCTTGCGGCCAATCACTAACTGGCACGCGCGGCTCCCGTTCCAGCACCTGCAGCAGCTCTCCCGCCGCCGCGTTGCCCACGCCGAGACGGCGACCTATTGAAGCCGCCTCCACCAGCGCCCGGCTGCGGCCCGGGAACCTCGGATAGAGGTGTCGCGGGTAGCGCCGGCTCAGCTCCAGGAGTTCGGCGCGGGCGGCCTGAACTCCGCGGGGTCGCGCGCGGATCGGGCGCGGTCGATCGCAGCGTCGGCCTCGACGTCGATCGAGGGTTGCTGGGCCGCGGCGAGGTCCGTCCAGCAAAGGGACGACGGGAGGACCGCTACGATCGTCGGAGGGAGGGCGGCAAAGCCGTGCTGGGGCCATCGGGGCATGTGTCGGGACACCGGTCGAGTCGACTGGTCACAGGCTGCTTCGGCGAACCTGGCGTGCGGACCGCGTAGGATAGCCGAGTGGCGGCGTCACAGACGCTGGAGGCGCTGGCGGCCGCGGCCCGCAGCCGCCGCGGGCACGAGCCGTGGGTGTTCTATCCCCGCGATGGCCGCTGGCGATGGTGGTCGTTCGCGCGCGGCTGGGCCGACGTCGAGCGCTGGCAGGCGGCGTTCGAGCGCGGTGAACGGCTGTCCGTGGACCAGGGTCCTGCTCCTCAGTCCTCGCCGCAGGCGCTGTGTTGCCACCTCGCGGCGGCCTCCGCGGAGACTGTTTCCGGGGGCATCTTCGACCGATTCCTGGTGCCGAGGGGGCCGGCACGGGAGATCGTCGTCGTCACCCCGCCGCCGCCCGGGCCTCCGACGGGCGTGGACCGCCTGGCCCTGCCCTGGCTGCATTGGTGCTGCACGAATCTGGCGGCACTCGTGCTCGAACCGAGCCGCGAGGCATGGATCGGCTCCGTGTTGTGGTGCCGGCCGACGGTGCTGCTGGCCGGCATGGCGGAGGAGCGTGCGCTTGCCGCGGCGGTTCGGGAGCGGAGCCGCGACCGCGAACGCAGGGCGGCCGCGCTACTGGACCGGCTCCGCGTGCTGCTGGTCGCCGTGGAGGATGGGGAGAGCCTCGGCGAAGCGGTGGAACCGGCCGCCTTCTGGCGTGCCTGGGGTGTCGAACGGCGGCTCGTCCGTGTCGAGGACCCGGATCGCCGTTGATACAGTGCAGGCCAGCATGAATAGGCCCGCATTCCTCCGGTTGTCGCTGCTGCTGGTTGCCCTTGCGGCGCCGGCCGGCGCTTCCGACTTCACGGTCAAGATGGCCACCCTCTCGCCGGACGGTTCGCCCTGGGACGGGTTCTTCGAGAGCATGGGCCGGGAGTGGGAGGCCGGCACCGACGGCCGGGTCAAGCTCACGATCTATCCCGGCGGCGTCGCCGGCGACGAGCCGGACATCCTGCGCAAGATGAAGATCGGCCAGTATCACGCGGCCGCTCTGTCGGTCAGCGGGCTGGCGGACATCTCGAAGGACTTCACGGTCTTCGAGATCCCGTTGTTCTTCCGCTCCGAGCAGGAGATGTACCACGTTCTGAAGGAACTGACCCCCGGGCTGCGCGCGAAACTGGATGAGAAGGGCTTCGTTCTCCTGGGCTGGGGCTACGTGGGCCAGGTGCACTTCTTCACGAATCGGCGGGCGCGCACCGTGGCGGAGATGCAGCGACTCAAGATCTTCACCTGGGCCGGTGACGAGGCGATGACGGACTGGTGGCGGCAGGGCGGCTTCAAACCCGTCGCGCTGGCCGCCACCGACATCGTCACCGGGCTGCAGACCGGCATGATCGACGCCCTCGCGGTGCCGCCGATCTACGCCATGTCGGTTCAGTTCTTCAAGCAGGCGAAGTTCCTGGCCGACGTGCCGCTGATTCCGATGATGGGAGCCATCGTGGTCACGAAGCGCGCCTGGAATCGCATCTCGGAGGAGGATCGCGAGGTGCTAATCGAGGGCGGCGAACGGGCCGAGAAGCGGATCTTCGACACGATTCCGACTCTCGAACAGACGGCGATCAAGCTGATGGGAAGCGAGGGGCTGGAAGTCGTCGAGATCGTGGGCACGGAGGTGGAGGAAGACTGGAAGCGCATCGCCCATGACTTCGCCGAGGACATGCGCGGGAAGACCGTCCCGGAGGCGGTCTTCGACCGGGCGACGGTGGTAAGGGACGCGTACCGCGAGCAGCAGGAGGCCGAAGCGGCCGCGCCCGCGGCCTCGGACAGCGGCCGGTAGCTGTTGACTGAGGGCGGCGTCGCGGCACCACTTCGGGCCGTCGTACGCCTCGGGCATCGCGTCGAGGACGGTCTCTCGAGCGTGCTTCTGGCCGCCATGGTGCTGCTGCCCCTGGCGGAGATCGTCGTCCGCCAGACCGGAAGCGGCATCCCCGGAGCGCTTCCCTTCGAGCAGCACCTGACGCTGTGGGTCGCCTTCCTCGGCGCGGCCCTGGCGGCGCGCGAGGGACGCCTGCTCGCCCTGGCCACCGGCAACTTCCTGCCCGAGGGCAGGTTCCGGGCGATCGCCGCGGTCTTCACCGGCGGCGTCAGCGCGATGGTGGCGACCCTGCTGGGCAGGGCCAGTCTGGACCTCGTGCAAATCGAGCGCGAGGGCGGCATCGAGATGGCGGCCGGCGTTCCGGTCTGGGTGGGGCAGGCGGTGATGCCGGTGGGCTTCGCGATCCTGGCCCTGCGGCTGGCCTGGAAGTCGTCGGAACTCTGGTCGGGGCGCGCCCTGGCCGCGCTCGGCATCGTGCTGGGGTTGTCGATCGGCGCCAACGCCGAGTCGTTCGGAGAGCTTCCGGCAACCCCCTGGCTGGTCCTGATCCTCGGCTCGACGCTGCTCGGCGGTCCCATCTTCGCCGCCCTCGGCGGCGCGGCGGCGTTCCTGTTTCTCTCGGACTTCGTGCCGCTGGCCGCGATTCCGGCGGAGAGCTACCGGCTCGCGGTGTCGCCGACGCTGGCGGCGATCCCGCTGTTCACGCTGACCGGCTTCCTGCTCGCCGAGGGCGGGGCGTCGGAGCGGCTGCTGCGGGTCTTCCGCGCCCTGTTCGGTTGGGCGCCGGGCGGGACGGCGGTGGTCTGCGCCGTGGTGTGCGCGTTCTTCACCGTGTTCACGGGCGGCTCCGGGGTCACCATTCTGGCGCTCGGCGGCGTTCTCTTCGCCGCGCTCTCCGCCGACGGTTACCGCGAGCGCTTCTCGCTCGGTCTTCTGACCTCGTCCGGCTCGCTCGGCCTGCTCCTGCCGCCGGCCCTGCCCCTCATCCTGTTCGGAATCGTTGCCGAGGTGCCGATCGAGGATCTGTTCATCGGCGGTCTCATCCCGGGGCTGCTCCTGATCGCCCTGATCGCGCTCTGGGGCGTCAGGGAGGGTCTGCGCGGAGGCGCTCGAAGAACCCGTGTCTCCGTGCCGGAGCTGGGCAGCGCGATCTGGGCCGCCAAGCTGGAGCTGCTCCTGCCGGTGGTCATCGTTGGCGCGATCTTCAGCGGCTACGCGACCCTCGTCGAGTCGGCGGCCCTGGCCGCCCTCTACGCCTTCGTCATCCAGTGCCTGGTGCACCGCGACGTGAAGCTGGGCAAGCCCCTGCTGGCCGTGTTCCGGCAGTGCACCGTGCTGGTCGGCGGAGTGCTGATCATCCTGGTCGTGGCGATGGGACTCACGAGTTGGCTGGTGGACGCCCAGGCGGCCCAGAGCCTCGTCGAACTGGTGCAGAACAACATCGAGTCGAAGCTCGTCTTCCTGCTGGTCCTGAACGTCTTCCTTCTCCTTGTCGGCTGCCTGATGGACATCTTCTCGGCCACCGTCGTCGTGGTGCCGCTGATCATCCCGCTCGGTCTCGCCTTCGGCGTCGATCCGATTCACCTCGGGATCATCTTCGTCGCCAACCTGGAGTTGGGGTATCTGACCCCGCCGGTGGGCCTCAACCTGTTCCTGGCGTCCTACCGGTTCGAGCGGCCGCTGCTCAAGATCTACCGCGCCGCCGTGCCGGCGCTGATCATCCTCGGCATCGGCGTCCTGCTGATCACGTACGTCCCGGGATTGACCCTGGGCCTGCTGGAATGGATGGGTAGATCGTGAACTGGAAACTGCTGCAGAGCGTCGCCGTCGTCTGGTCGGCGGTCTTCCTGGGGCTGGCGATCCTCACGATCGTCGGGGTCCAGATCGTCCCCCGGGACGTGCCGGGGCTGGTCTGGGCTCTGCATGCGCTGGTGGCCGTGATCGGCTTGTTCTCCGGCATCGCGGCGACCCGGCGCCGGGCCGAGATCGACATCGAGCGGTGGAAGCTGGTCGACGACCCCGACCTCACCTCGGGTGAACGGGAACACGCGCACCGCGAGGCCGAGTCCCGGTTGCGGCGGGCCAGCGCCCAGTTCCTCCTCGCCGGCGTGACCCTTGGCGGCTGGCTGGCCTACCAGTTGCGGGCGGAACGACCCGAAGCGGGCGCCGCGGTGACCCGGGTCCTCGGCGGCGAGACGCCGGACGTGCCGACGCCCGACCAGACGCTGGCCGAAGCTCTTGCGGCGGAGTCGGTCTACACGGTGAGCGCGTCCGACCTGCTGATCGCGACGCCGCTGATCGCCTTCGGCCTCGGCATGCTCCTGGCCCGGTACAGCGCGTCTCGCGCGGCCTCCCGGGACGGCTGATCCTTCATCGCAGCCGGGCCACGGTGGCGCCCCAGCCGCCACCGCCCGGACCGCCGCTCCTGAACGAGACGACCCGTGGATCCCGCTCCAGCACCTTGCGCACGATCTGTCGCTGGACCCCGATGCCGCGACCGTGGATGATCCTCACCTCCCGGAACCCCTTCTCGTACGCGGCGTCGAGGTAGCTCTCGACCACGTCCTTCACCTCGCGGGGCTGGAAGGGGTGGAGGTCAATCTCGTCGCCGATGGGAACCTCGACGACGTCTTCGGGTTGGAGTTCGTCTTCCCGCACCTTCGTCAGAACAGCTTGAGCACGGCGATGAAGGCGCTCCAGCCGTCGTCGGGGCCGGCGAGCGCTGTGCCCACGTCCATGTTGACGACCGTGCCCCAGGGGCCGATGAAGGTGCCGACGATGCCGGCGCCGGCGAGCAGCTCGTTGTCCAGGCCGGAGGCGCCGTCGGTGGCCCATGCGGCGTCAAAGGCGAGGTCGATCCGGAAGAGCTCGCCCAGTTCAAAGCCGTAGGTCACGTGCGCTGCCGTCGCCCGCTCGGCGCGCACCTTGTCGCTCTGGTAGCCGTGGACGGTAATGTCCGAGAAGAAGCCGAACTCGTACTTGCTGAAACGGTCTAGGTCGCTGCCGTCCACGTACTCCAGGGACAGGCCGACTTTCTGGAAGTTCGGGAGATGCCAGGTCTTGGCGGCGCCGACGTTCCAGAGCGTGTAGCGTTCCGGGGACAGGTTGGCGCCGCCCAGACCCCAGGGCTCCCAGTCCGCGCGCACGTTCCAGGTGCCGCCCGCCACCAGACGGTAGCCGGAGCGGATGTAGCGCAAGGTGGCCCCCAGACTGTGGCTCAGGTGATCCGAGGGCAGGACGAAGTCGTCGCCGGTCTGGTCGGCGCGCTGGAAGTTGTGCCAGGACAGCTCGTATCGCAGGTCGAGCTTGGTGAAGCTCCCGAGCGGCCGGCCGAGACTGAAGTCGATGTTCGGGCGCAGCCGTTCGACGGTCTCTGCCGACGCCTCCATGCCGTCGCGGTAGAGGGCGTCCTGGCCGGCGAAGGCGAGCGCGAAGACGTCGACGCCGGCATCCCAGCGCGAGCCGAACAGGCTCGGGTTGGCGATGTCGGCCAGGATCAGCGGCCCGGCGATGAACAGGTCGGCCTGGGTGCCGGTGCCGCGCCAGTCGAACGAGAGCCAGTTCACTCCGCCCAGCGGCAGGGGGCCGGTCTGGGCTTCGTCGTAGAAGGCGCCGCCGAGGATGAACATCCGGGTCTTGTCGTCCTCCTTGACGACCCGTTCGCCGGTCTCGTTGTCGACGACCAGGTAGCGAAGACCCTCTTCCGTGTCCCGCACCATCGTCGCCTCGGAGCTCAGGGCCGCCTGACGGCGCGCTTCGAACCCGGTCGGGTTGATCTCGATGCCGGTCAGTTCGATCTCCCGTTCGACGATCGTCGTGGCGTTCAGGACCGAGAACAGTTGCTGCCCGATGAGGCGGGTCGGCAGCCAGTACGACGACCGGTCCCAGGCCGCCGGCTCTCCGTTCGCGTCGAGCGGCGTGTAGAACGTCGTCTCGTCGTTCGAGAGGACATCTCCGGTGAGGCCGAGCTGAACCGCCCGGGTCTTCACGCGGGCGAAGAGTTCGCGATCGACCCACACCGTGCCGCGGAACAGGCTGCGCCCTTCGGCCAGGGCGCCGGCCGGTTCGAAGTCGACGACCCAGGTGTCTCGGCCTTCCACGGTCGCGGTACCGCGGAGCCGGTAGCGGTACTCCTTCGTGAAGGTGATCTCGGCCGGCATGGCCGCGGCCTTCTCCGGCTGGATCAAGGGGATCTCGGGGATCTTCTTGCGCCGCCAGCGGATCCCGTTGACGTAGAGGGTCTGCCAGACCCAGTCGAAGCCGGCCCCCTGGCGGAAGAAGAAGGGGCCCTGGAAGGTCGCGTCGACCGACTGCACCCCGGTGCCGAGCTGGAAGCGCATGGACGTCGTGTTCGTGGCGGTGTAGTTCGCGATGCGCCTCGCCTGGTCGTCCTCGAAGGCCTGCAGCCGCCTCAGGATCTCGCCCACCGGCACCTGCCGCGTGTCAGCGACGGTCAGGGCCTCTTCGACGCTTGCGGCGCCCTCCAGACTGACCGCCAGGTCGCGGTCGAGGCGGAAGACGAAGGGTCCGTCGGTCTCGGTGAGCTCCAGCTCATAGCCTCGCCGGGTGCGCCGGCCGCCGAACAGCAGGTCGGTTTCGCCGGTCGCGGGATCGAAGCGCGCGGGCGAGCCGATCTGCCGATCGTTGAAGCTGAGGGTCACCGGCGCTCCCGCCGTCGGCGGCGCCACGACGATCCGCAGGCTCAGGTCCTCGCCGTGGACGAAGCTCCAGGCGTCGGCGCCCGTGGGCGTGGAGTACGGATCGTAGGCGACGTCGCCCGAGAACTCCTGGGCGATCAGCCTCGCAACCCGAAGCGCCGCGGCGTCGGCGTCGGGGTCGCCGGTGAGTGCGAACAGGGACAGGCTGGCCCCTGCCTCCGCCTCCGCGGCGGCGCGTGCCAACAGGGCGCCGCCGGCGTCCACGTCCGCGACCGGTTCGCGCTCGACCGCCATGAAGGCGTCCGGATCCAGGTCCCGGAGCAGTCGCCTGAGCGCGGCCAGGTCGACCTCATCGGCCTCGGCGTCGATGCTGACCGAGACGCCGTCCAGATAGGCGTCGAGTTCCTGCGCGTAGAGGCTCTGCATCAACTCCGCATCGGCCGGCAACGACGGGGAGACGACGACCGCATCGGGCTGCGCACCCGAGACCGCCACAGCGGCCCGTTTCAGAGCGAGGGCGTACTCCTGGACCTGCCCGGGCTCGTCCCGGAGCTCCACCGGCCAGATGAGCTGAAAGAAGGCGCCCGCCGTTGCCGTCCGCGCGAGATCGGCCAACCACTCCAGCTCCTCGGAGAGCTCATCGCCACGGTCCGGCGGCGGCGGCGGACCGGCAAAGCGGACCGCATACCAGGGCACAGCGCCACTGTCGCTCAGCCCCGACGCCGCCCCTGCCGCGGCAGCGACCGCGGCCTCATCCGTCAGATCGACGGGCCACTTGACCACCAGCAGCGCCTCCTCCGGCAACTCCGGCAGCGCGCCCAGGATCGCGGCCGTTCCACCGGGGTCCTCCGTGGCCAGCCCGACACAAGGGTTGCAGGGCAACTGCCCAGCCACTGGCAGGGCACCAGCAAGCAGGATGGCTACAGCAAGAAGAGCTTGTTTAGTCATCGTTTCCGCCAGTTCCAGCCCCCGTGTCGGACCTTAGCCCGGATAACACTGTAAGACGGCTCAGATTCCCCCACTCGATCGTCCAGCCCTCTCGGCACCGACGCCCAGCCCAGTCGGGGCAGGAGGGTCCGCTCTCAGGCGCCTCTGAACGAGCGACTCCCGACAACAGCACATGAACCGATACCAAACCCGAGCGAGTGAAGCGGAGTGAGCGCCATCCCCTCCCATCTCCTCTGAGGCGCTCACGTCATCCTGGGAGCGGACCCTCCTGCCCCAAAGACGGGCGGGTGCGTCCGACGCCCCCGTCCGCGGACGCCCTCGTCCGACGCCGCCAGCCAGCTAGCTTAGCTAGGGCCTGTTCACACTAACAGGC
>JAAXHG010000180.1 GCA_012270995.1 Vicinamibacteraceae bacterium
GGCTCATCTTCCAGTGGACAGCTCTTTCCCTTGTCTTGTGCGTCTGATTGTGCGAGCATCCGCACATGGCGACGAACCTCGCGATCGACCCCGAACTCCTGGAGAGAGCCCTCGAAGTCAGCGGCGAGAAGACGAAGACGGCTGCCGTGACCGCAGCCCTCCGGGAGTTCCTCGCCCGGAGAGAGCAAGCCGGCATTCTCGACCTGTTCGGAACCCTGGAGTGGGACGAAACCTACGACTACAAGCAGGAGCGATCGAGAACGCTGGATTCGCCCGGGGTCGACCAGGGCTGAAGGCGAAGCTGCCGGCGCATGAACTTTCTGGTGGACACGAGCGTCTGGTCACTGGCTTTGCGTCGAGATGAAGCTGGAGCCGAGAGAGAGGTGGCGCGGCTTCGCGAGGCGCTCTTCGCGAGAGAGTCGATCTACACCACCGGGCTGATCCTGCAGGAGCTACTGCAGGGTTTCCGGGGCCCTCGTCAGCGCGACGCGATTCTTCATCGTTTCTCCGCGCTGCCAACGATCACGCCCGACCGCGACGACCACGTCGAGGCCGCCGAGGTACGCAACCGCTGCCGACGCAACGTCGTGCAGCTTGGAACGGTCGATGCACTCCTGGCTCAGCTCGCGATTCGACACGCGTTGGTCTTGTTGAGTACGGACAAGGACTTCCATCACGCGGCCTCGCAGGTGCCGCTGAAGGTGTGGCGCCCGTGAGAACGGCTCGCTACGGCCGGTAGCTCGGTCCCGTCGCCGGCCCGAGCAGCTCTGCGGCCACAACCCGCCGCGCGTCGCGCACGAAGTCCACCAGCAGGGGCCGCGTGTCGCGCGGATCGATGATCTCCTCGACGCCGAAGGCGTGGGCGTTGCGGAAGGGCGATGAGATCGCGAACAGCCGCGCTTCGATTTCGGCCCGCTTGGCCTCCGGGTCCTCGGCTGCCTCGATCTCGCGCTTGTAGGCGATCGCGGTGCCGCCCTGGATGTGCATCGAGCCGCCGTGGGCCGAGGGCCAGGCGTAGCGGCGGTAGAAGCCCTGGCCGCGCCAGTGGAGGCCGCCGGCGACTCCGTAGAGCTGGCGGACGATGAAGCAGACATAGGGCGTGCGGCTCGAGTTGAGCGCCGTCACGACGCGCGCGCCGGCCCTCACGATGCCCAGGCGCTCCTGCGCGGGACCGACCGAGAACCCGGGCTCGTCGGCGAAGTAGACGAGCGGCAGGTGAAAGGTCTCGCAGAGTTCCAGCAGCCGGAGCATCTTCTCGCCGGCCGCGATGTCCATCGAACCGCCGTTCCTGCGCGGATCGTTGCTCATGACCCCGCAGGGGATGCCGTCGACGCGGGCGAGGCCGGTGACGCGGGCCTGGCCGTAGAGCGGCCCGATCTCGAAGAAACTGCCCTCGTCGACGACGGCCTCGATGATCGCGTGCGGATCGTAGGTTCGCTCATCGACGAGGCGTCGCGGGAGGGCCGATGACCTTCCACCATCTCGCGCTTGGGCCCGGGTTGTCGAGCCTGCTGGACGTGCTGCTGCGGGCGACCGTCGTGTTCGCGATCGCGTTGGCTCTGGCGTGGCTTGTCCGAAAGGGCGCCGCGACGACCCGCCACCAGTTGTGGACGCTCACCTTCGGGCTGCTCCTGGCCCTGCCCGTTCTCGCTCTGCTCGGGCCCTCCTGGGACCTGCCCCTGCTGCCGGCTTCCATCGACGTCGCAGATGCCGAGGTCGGCGATGGCGCCTTCGACCGGGCGGGTTCGCCGTCGGTCACGGCGCCGATCGAGCCGGTTTCGGCCGGTCTGGGTGCGCCGGCCCGGGCTTCCACGTCGTCCGATGCGGGTCCGGTGGATTCGGTGGCCACCGACGCGCCGTTGTCGATCAGCCCGAGCGCCTTGCCGCTGCCGTTGTTCTGGACTCTCGTCTGGGCTCTCGGCGGCGGGGCGGTTCTCGTCTCCGTTGGGGTTGGAGTCGCCCGGTTCCGGCGGCTCGCCCAATCCGCTCAGCCCGCGAAAGACCCGGTCTGGCGCCGGCAGTTGGAGGCGGCCCAGGACGAACTGGGTTTCCGCGCCAACGTGCGGCTCCTTCTCGGAGGGAAGGTCGCCATGCCGATGACCGGCGGCCTCTGGCGGCCGGTCATTCTGCTTCCGGCTTCGGCCGCGGGCTGGTCCGCCGCTCGGCGCCGCGTCGTACTCACCCACGAATTGGTCCACATTCGCAGGCGCGACGCGCAGCGGCAGTTATTGGGCCGTGTCGTGCTGGCGCTCTACTGGTTCCATCCGCTGAGCTGGCTGGCGTCGCGGCTTGCGGCGGCGAGCCGCGAGGAGGCGTGCGACGAAGCGGTGCTGGGGGTTGGCGTTCCGCCGTCCGAGTACGCAAGGCACCTCCTTGCCATCGCGGAGAACGAGTCCCGGGCAGGCCAGCGTCTGGTGTCTCCGGCGCTTCCGATCGTGAACGCCTCCCGGCTCGAGAAGAGAATCAAGGCGATCGTCCGGCCGCATCGACGGCGCCGCGGGGGTTTCGTCACGGCCGTGGGCTTGACGGCGCTCTTCGTGACCGGGGTCCTTGCAAGCTGTACCGACCCGGTTCCGGTCCCGGTCGTCTCGGCGGGCGATTCGACGCCGAGCGGCCAGGAGGCGAAGCGCCGCCTGGGTGTCGCGCCATTTGGCGGAAGGGACTGTCCCCTGGTCTCCGCGGGCGCGGCGGAGGGGCGATGGCGGCGGACACACATGAGTGAAATCCCGCCGTCGGGTTCGTTTGCGGCGTTGTTCGGACGCGAGGGGCCGCTCATCTGCATGGCCATCGGAGGCGACGTGGTGATGAGCCACGACGCCCTGGAGGTGCGGGCGATCAGTCCGGGCGACGCCATCGTTCTCGAGTCCGTGGATCGGCGAACGCACGCGCTGGAGATCACCCAGGGGCCCGCCGGCCTCGAGTACGACTGGACGATCGACGGGCAGAAGCAGGCGTTCGACGCCGAGGCGCGGCGGTTTCGCGACCTGATGCTGGCGCTGCATCGGAGCAGCGGCTTCCTCCGGGACATGGAGACCATCGGGCTCTGGGGCGAGACCGGCGGCAGGCACGGCCCGGTTCATGTGCACCGGGCGGTTGCGGCGATGCGAGGCCAGGAGGCCTCGCTCCGGCACGAGGTTGCGCGCCTGCTCGGCCGGCTGGCTGAGTATCGCGCCGAGGAACTGTCGCTCGAGTCGGCGCTTGCCGCAGCGTCGAACCGACGCACCCGGACTCTGCTGGAAGTGGAGATCGCCGACCGGAGAAAACGCATCGGGGGATTGGAAGAGAGGATCGCGGCCATGGAACTCTCGGCGATAGAGGCCGAAATCCACTACCAGCTCGGAAGCTACGATTCCGAGCGAGATGCCCGCGACCTGGCGGAAGCGCTCAAGGACCCGGTGGAGTACTTGTCGGTTCAACAGCGCACACGCACCCGGGAGCAAGACGCGTTGCGACGGCTGATCAACGGGTGACCCGAGGGGCACCGGCTGTTCGCGGTCCGGCGCAGATGTCCGTCACCGCCGTGACGTACTCGCGCCGCTTCTGAAACGGCGCCTCGTTCACGCCGACAACCCGCGCCGCCGTTCCCGTTGACACGGATCCCGTGTACACCTATTCTGTGTCCATGAACGTCACGCTCTCCATCGACGATCGGGTCGTCGCGGAGGCCCGGCGGATTGCCGCACGCCGGGGAACCAGCCTGAACCAGCTCGTGCGGAACTACCTCCACGAACTCACGGGAACCGACGACGTCGAAGCGGTCGTCGCTAGGCTGGACGCGCTCTGGGCCGAGGAAAGCCACGCTTCCGAGCGTTCCTGGACGCGCGAGGAACTGCATGAACGGACGTGAGTTCCTCGACACGAACGTCCTGATCTACGCCGACGACGCGCGACACCCGGGGAAGCGCGAACGCGCCCGGGAGTTGATCCGCCGCCTCATGCACGAACGGCGCGGCGTTCTCTCCCTGCAGGTGTTGCAGGAGTTTTTCGCGGCCGCCACGCGCAAGCTGAACATGAGCAGCGAGAACGCCCGGCAGCGCATCGTCCAGTACTCGCGCTTCGACGTGGTGACCCTCGACACGGTCGACCTGATCGCGGCGATTGACCTGCACCGCCTGCATCGAGTGTCCATCTGGGACGCTCTTGTCGTCCGCGCGGCGCTCAACGGCGCCTGCACGACGTTGCATACCGAGGACATGCAGGACGGCTACGTCGTGGAGAACCTGACGCTGCGGAATCCGTTCCCCGGCTGATCGAGGGCGAGCAGGGTGACGCAAAGCAGGCGGGAGGCCGTCGAGTTGTCGCTGCCAGCGTCGCGCCCGCCCGGGCAGCTAGGCGCCTCGGCGTCGTCGCCGGAGTCCACCACGCGCGTTGCAGGCCAGCCAGATTCGCCTTGCCAACGATGGTCTTCTTCGGCGCCGTTGCTCTGCTGCTCGCTGGCGCTCGGCACCCCGTGCGCGTCCGGCGTCGCGATAGCCCAGCAGGAGCCGAGCAGGCCGACCCGGACTGCGGTCGTCACGGCGGTGTCGGAGCCGGTCGTCCTCGACGGCGTCCTGGACGAACCGGCGTGGCGGTCCTCGCCGCGGATTGGCAACCTGGTGCAACGCATTCCGACCGAGGGCGCCGTGCCGAGCGAGCGCACGGAGGTCACCCTGCTGCGCGACGCGGACCACCTCTACATCGGCGTGATGTGCCACGACTCCGAGCCGGACCGGGTGCTCGCGTCGCAGATGGCGCGCGACGCCTCGCTCAGGCCGGACGACTACGTCCAGTTCCTGCTCGATACCTTCCGTGATCAGAGCAACGCCTACTACTTCTCGACGAACCCGAACGGCGCCCTGGTCGACGGTCTCGTGTTCGCGAACGGCGAGACGAACGAGGACTGGGACGCCATCTGGAACGTCGCGACGCGGCGCTCGGACCAGGGCTGGAGCGCGGAGTTCGCCATCCCCTTCAAGAGCCTGAACTTCCCGCCGGACGGCACGGTCTGGGGGTTCAACATCAGCCGGAACATCCAGCGGAAGTTCGAGGAGGCGCGCTGGGCGGGCGCCCGTTTCGACGCGCAGTTCTTCCAGGTCTCGGAGGCGGGGGAGATCACGGGCCTCGGAGGACTCGAACAGGGCCGCGGCCTGGACATTCGGCCCTTCGTCGCGGGGCGCTGGGATCACAGCGCCGGCAGCGGCGACGACAGTCTGCGCGGCAAGCCCGGGCTCGATCTGTTCTACAACGTGACGCCCAACCTGAAGCTGACGGCCACCTTCAACACCGACTTCGGCGAAACGGAAGTCGACGCGCGTCAGATCAATCTGACCCGCTTCTCGATCTTCTTCCCCGAGAAGCGGTCCTTTTTCCTGCAGGATGCCGGCGTCTTCAACTTCGCCACCACCGGGGTCAGCCAGCCGGGGGGCATCCCCAGTACGGGAGCGGAGATCTTCCCCTTCTTCAGCCGCCGGATCGGCCTGCTGAGAGGCCGGGAGGTGCCGCTCGACTACGGGCTGAAGCTGACCGGCAGGGTGGGACGGACCGAGGTCGGCGTGCTCAACGTCGGCACGCGCGACACCTCGTTCGCCCCTGACCAGAGCATGTTCGTCGGACGGGTCCGGCAGAACTTCTGGCAGCAGTCGTACGTCGGCGCGCTCGCCACCAGCGGCAACCAGGCCGCCCCGACGGACGCCACCACGATGGGGGTGGATCTCCGCCTGGCCACCTCGGACATCCTGGGCAGCGGACGGAACTTCGTCTTCAACGCCTGGGGACTCGAGAGCGACAACGAGCGCCCTTCCGGGGAGGGCGCCGCGGACAACGATGCGGCGTTCGGCTTCGCGGCTGCGTTTCCGAACGACCGGTACGACGCCCAGGTGCAGTGGCGAGAAATCCAGGAGAACTTCGATCCCGCGCTCGGATTCGTTCAGCGCCGCAACGTGCGCATGCTACGGCTCGGCATGAGCTTCAACCCGCGGCCGAAGAACCAGTGGCTGGCCATCCAGCAGATGTACCACGACGTCTTCTACACGGAGTTCAAGCGGCTCGACAACGGCCTGATCGAGAGCAGGGACTTCTACTTCACGCTCGTCGACTGGCACTTCCAGTCGGGCGACTCGCTGCACAGCCTGTTCGACGTGAACCCCACCTACGAACGGCTGTTCGAGCCCTTCGAGATCTCTCCCGGCGTGGTTCTGCCGCCGGGCGAGTACGACTTCACGCCGCTCAGGATCTTCTTCACCTCGGCGCAGAAGCGCCGGCTCCAGGGAAGCTTCGGATTCACCTTCGGCAGCTTCTGGTCAGGAGACGCGGAGAGGGTCAGCGCGAGCCTTAGGTACTCCGCGCCGCCACGGTTGACGATCAGCGTGAACACGAGCCAGACCTTCGCGCGGCTACCGCAGGGCGACTTCGTCGCCAGAATCCACCGGGCCGAGTTCAACTACGCCCTCTCGCCCAGGCTGTCCTTCGCGAACGTGCTGCAGTTCGACAACCGTTCGGGGAATCTCGGCTTCCAGGGCCGGGTGCGCTGGACCCTCGAGCCGGGGAACGACCTGTTCTTCATCTTCGGTCAGGGCTGGGTGCAGGAGGTGGGCGAGCGGGGAACGGACTTCCGCCGGCAGGACTCGAGGCTGGCGGTGAAGGCGCAGTACACCTTCCGCCTGTGACAGCATCGCCCTCATGAGCATTCTGACGATCATCATTCTGGCGGGGCTGGTACTCCTCGCCGTCATCTTCGGCGCGTCGCTGATCGGGACCTTCAACAAGCTCGTCACGCTGAAGAACCGTTACCAGAACGCCTTCGCGCAGATCGAGGTCCAGCTCAAGCGGCGCTACGACCTGATCCCGAACATGGTCGAGGTGGCGAAGGGCTACATGAGTCACGAGCGGGAAACCCTCGAGGCGGTGATCCAGGCCCGGAACACGGCGGCCGGCGGACTGGAACAGGCGGCCGCGAACCCGGGCGACGCCGCCGCGATCCAGGGTCTGGCCTCGGCGGAGGGCGTCCTCACCGGGACCCTCGGCCGCCTGTTCGCGTTGGCTGAGGCCTACCCGGATCTGAAGGCCAACCAGAACATGATGCAGGTCAGCGAAGAACTCCGCTCGACCGAGAACAAGGTGGCCTTCGCGCGCCAGGCGTTCAACGACGCGGTGACCGTCTACAACACCTTCAAGCAGAGGTTCCCGGCGGTCATGGTCGCCGGAATGTTTGGCCACGGCCAGGACGCGACGTTGCTCGAGTTCGACAGCGAGGCGATCGCCGAAGCGCCGCAGATTTCATTCGAGTAGCTCGGATTCGCGGGTCAAGGGCGGCGGCGCGATGGCCACCGACTTCTTTCGGCAGCAGGACGTAGCCCGGCGGGGCACCACCCGCCTCGTCGTGCTGTTCTCGCTGGCCGTGCTCGCGATCGTGGTTTCGGTCGAGGTACTGCTGGCCGCCACGATGGGGTACTTCGGCCGCGATCCCGACACGGGCGCGATCGACTGGACGGCCGTCGGCGATCCGCGGCTGCTGATTCTGGCGACGCTTGGCACCCTGTTGTTGGTCGGCGGGGGGAGCCTTTACAAGATCGCCCAGTTGCGCGGCGGTGGTCGCGTGATCGCGGAGGAGTTGGGCGGCCGTCTCGTGGATGGCGGCACCTCGGATCCGGTCGAGCGCAGGCTGCTCAACGTCGTCGAAGAGATGGCGATCGCCTCGGGAACGTCGACGCCGCCGGTCTACGTGATGGACGGCGAAGCGGGCATCAACGCGTTCGCCGCCGGCTTCGCGCCGCAGGACGCGGTCATCGGCGTCACGCGCGGGGCGGCGACGACCCTTGACCGTGACGAACTCCAGGGCGTCATCGCCCACGAGTTCAGCCACATCCTGAACGGCGACATGCGGCTGAACATCCGCCTGATCGGCCTGCTGCACGGCATCTTCCTCATCGGGATGATTGGCTACTTCATCCTCAGGATGTCGTTCTATACGGGAGGCGGACGGTCGAGAGACAACAAGGGCGCGCTGCCGATCCTCGCTCTCGGTGCCGGCCTCGCGATCGTCGGCTTCGCGGGCACTTTCTTCGGCAACATGATCAAGGCCGCGGTCAGCCGGCAGCGCGAGTTCCTGGCCGACTCCTCGGCCGTGCAGTTCACCCGCCACCCCGGGGGTATCGCCGGTGCGCTGAAGAAGATCGGCGTCTTCGTGACCGGCTCGAAGGTGGAGAACCCGAACGCGCCGCAGGCCAGTCACATGTTCTTCGGCCGGGCGACCTCGGGTTTCAGCGCGATGTTCTCGACCCATCCGCCCCTCGGGGAGCGGATCAGACGGATCGAGCCATCCTGGGACGGCGAGTTCCCGGAGCTGCCCGAGGGCGGCGACGGTGCTCCCGGCCTGGCTGGCTCCCCAGGCGCCGCGGGCTTTGCCGGCGCCGAGCCCGGACGGGCACCCAGTCCGAACCTCGCAGACGCGGTCAGCCAGGTCGGCCAGCCGACGCCTGCACACGTCGAGTACGCGGCGGAGTTGCTAGACCACCTGCCGGAACGGGTCGTCGCGGCCGCACACGAGCCCTACGGCGCCCGCGCCCTCGTCTACGCGCTTCTGCTCGACCGCGATCCTGAACCGAGACGGTTGCAGCTTGCCCACCTGGAGGCGGCGGCAGACGACGGTGTCTACGAAGAGACCGTGCGGCTGGCTCCGGTCGCCGAGCGGCTCGATCCGAGAGTGCGCTTACCCGTGCTCGAGATCGCTTTACCCGCGCTCCGCAGCCTCACGTCGCGGCAGGTCGAGCGGTTCCAGGAGAACGTCGTGGCGCTTGTCGCGGCGGACGAGGTCATCGACCTGTTCGAGTGGTCGCTCCAGCGCATCCTGTTGCGAGACATGCAGGCCTCCTTCGGGAGGTCGGGACCGATGCGCGTACGGCATCGTTCGGCCGGCGCGGTGCGATCTCCGCTGGCTGTGCTTCTGTCGGTGCTTGCTTACGTTGGCAATCGGGATCCCCATGCGGCCGAACGGGCATTCGCGGAAGGGTGGCGAGCCCTTTCGCTTCCCGAGCAACGGTTGCTCCCT
Organism: Vicinamibacteraceae bacterium; assembly: GCA_012270995.1. Taxonomy (GTDB): domain Bacteria; phylum Acidobacteriota; class Thermoanaerobaculia; order Multivoradales; family Multivoraceae; genus Multivorans. The sequence goes on from JAAXHG010000180.1 coordinate 9,026, forward strand.
CACCGGGCGTGTGGCTTCACCGCGCTTGATGCGGCACTCGTGGAACTCGACCAGGCAGCGCCGCAAGTGAAGAAGCGCGTCCTCGAAGCGGCAGTCGCCTGCATCACGGCTGACCGGGAGGTCACGGTGGAGGAGGGCGAACTCCTGCGCGTCGTGGCGACCTGGATCAACTGCCCGATGCCGCCGCTCATCGGGTAGGGCGTTCCCGCGCTGCGATGGCCACAGACTTCTTTCGGCAGCAGGACATTGCAAGGCGGAACACCGGCCGCCTGGTGTTGCTCTTCGTGTCGGCGGTCCTCGCGATCGTCGTTTCGGTTCTGGCGTTCGCGGTCGCGCTGATCGCCTTCTTCAGCCGCGATCCCGCAACAGACGCGCCGGATTGGGTGGCCGCGACCGATCCGCAGCGATTGATCCTGGTCCTTGTCGCGACCCTGGGGGTCGTCGTTGGGGGCAGCCTGGTCCGGATCGCCGAACTGCGTGCAGGCGGCCGGCTGGTCGCCGAGGAGCTGGGCGGGCGGCTGTTGAGCCCGAACACGCCAGAGCCCGCCGAACGACGGCTGCTCAACGTCGTTGAGGAGATGGCCATCGCCTCCGGCGTTTCGGCGCCGCCCGTCTATCTGATGGACGGGGAAGCGGGCATCAACGCGTTTGCGGCCGGACTCACGCCTCAGGACGCGGTTGTCGGGGTCACGCGCGGAGCGGCGACCGCGCTCGACCGTGACGAGCTCCAGGGGGTGATAGCTCATGAGTTCAGTCACATCCTGAACGGCGACATGCGACTGAATCTCCGTTTGATGGGCATGCTGCATGGGATCTTCTTGATCGGGGCGATCGGCTACGTCCTTCTGAGGGTTCGTGTCACGACCTTTGTGGTGATCGGCGCCGGTCTCAGTGTGCTCGGCTTCTCCGGCACGTTCTTCGGCAACCTGATCAAGGCCGCAGTCAGCCGGCAGCGCGAGTTCCTGGCCGACGCGTCGGCCGTCCAGTTCACTCGCCAGCCTGGAGGCATCGCCGGCGCGCTCAAGAAGATCGGCGGCCTCGCCACGGGTTCGCGGGTAGAGAGTCCGAACGCCCCGCAGGCGAGTCACATGTTCTTCGGCCGCGCGACCTCCGGCCTGAACGCGGTCTTCTCGACACACCCGCCGCTGGAGGAGCGGATCACGCGGATCGAACCTTCCTGGGACGGCGAGTTCCCTGAACTGCCGGCCGAAGTCATTGAAGCCCTGACGGCGGCGAGTCCTGTGACCACCGCCGAAGGAGAGGCCCGCGCCGTGGCCGGCGGTGATGTCGCGACCGCGGTGAGCCGGGTCGGGCAGCCGACCTTCGCGCACCTCCAGTACGCTGCCGAGCTCATCGACGGCTTGCCCGAACCGGTCGTCCAGGCCGCCCGCGAGCCCTACGGTGCCCGCGCCGCGGTCTACGCGCTCCTGCTCGATCCCGCTCCCGAGCCAAGACGGTCGCAGCTACGCCGGCTCGAAGCTGCGGCCGACCAGGGCGTCTACGAGGAGACCCTGAGGCTCGCTCCCTATATCGAGCAGCTCGGCCGCAGAATGCGTCTGCCGCTGCTGGAGATTGCGTTGCCGGCACTGCGTGTCCTTTCTTCGTGGCAGTACCGGCGATTCCAGGAGAACCTGGTGGACCTCGTCGAAGCTGACGACGTCATCGACCTCTTCGAGTGGTCGCTTCAGCGCATCCTGTTACGAGACATGCAGGCCTCTTTCGGGAGACTCGGACCACGGCGCGTGCGGCACGCCTCGGTGCGTTCGGTGGCTTCTTCGCTGGCGGTGCTGATGTCCGTGCTGGCGTACGTCGGGGATCGGAACCCGCAAGCGGCGGAAAGGGCGTTCGCGGCAGGGTGGCGGGTCCTTTCGCTTCCGGAGTGGCGGCTGCTACCGCACGAGGCCTGCGGTTTCACCGAGCTGGATGCGGCCCTGGTTGAACTGGACCGGTCCCTGCCTCAGGTGAAGAAGCGCACCCTGGAGGCGGCCGTCGCGTGCATCACGGCCGACCGGCAGGTCACCGTGGACGAAACCGAACTCCTGCGGGCCGTGTCCGCGTCGATGAGCTGCCCGATGCCGCCGATTCTGCGGAGCTCTTGACTCCGGTGCTCTTGCTACGCATCCCGGATCCAGCGCAGTAGTTCCCGCGGGCTGGGCCGGCTGCCCTGACTGAGGATGCCGACCTTGTAGATCCTGCCCGCCACCCAGGCCGAGCCCCAGACGGTCAGCGCCATCAGCACGATCGAGACGGCCACCATCCACGCGGGTACGTCCCCCATCACGGCTCGGGGGTACATCATGATCGGGCTGAAGAAGGGGAACAGGGCCACCCAGTTCATCCACTGCATGTTGTTTCCCTGGAAGGTCATCATCTGCAGCATGAACGGAATGATGATCAGGAAGATGAGGGGCGCCTGGGTCTGGCCCGCTTCCTGCAGGTTTCTGCACATGGCGCCGACCGCGGCGAACAGGCTGGAGTAGAGGAAGTACCCGAGCAGGAAGAAGACGACGAGCAGCAGAACGGCGCCGGGGCCCGGCAGGTACTGCCGAAACTGAGCTAGCTCCTCGAAGTCCGAGGCGGCGGCGATCAGGGTCGGCAACGCAAGGCTGGCCAGCAGGGCCACGCAGGCGATCCAGATCGCCACCTGGGTGAGCCCGACGGCTCCCACCCCCACGATCTTGCCCAGCATGAGCTGCCAGGGTCGCAGCGACGAGATCACCAGCTCGACAACCCGGCTCTGTTTCTCTTCGAGGACCGATTGCAGCGTCTGGGCGCCGTAGGCGAGCATCATGATGTAGAGGATGATGCCGCCCGCGATGCCGGTGATCATTCCGGTGATCCGTTCGGCCTCGGCTTCCTCTGCTTCCTCCTCGTCGAGGCCAACCGGTTCGTACTCCAGCGAGCCGCCCTGGAACAGCCTCCGGACCGAATCGCCGTCCTCCATCTCGCCGAGACGCAGGTCGACGACCTCCTCGACGATGGCGGAGCGCATCAGCTGGCTGCGCACTCCGCCCGGCGGTTCCTTCGACCTGTAGGCGAAGACGGCATCGCTGGCCGTCGCGTCGTCGAGGACGATGTAGGCCTCGAGTTCTTCGTCCAGCACCTGCTGGTCCAGGTCCTCGACGCTGGTCCCGGGCGCCGCGAGTTCCACGTCGTATCCCGCCTGATCCAGGGCTTCCTGGACGCGTTCGCCGAGCTGGCCGTTCAGGTCGATCAGGGCGATCTGCCGTTCCGACTGCTCGGAGAGGACCGCCACGAAGCCGATCACCGCCATGATGCCGATCATGAGCAGCGGCATGCCGAGCGTCGAGAGGATGAACGCCCTCGTCTTGACGCGCTCCACGTACTCGCGACGGATCACCGACCAGACCTGCTTCATGACGCACCTCCCGTCCGTGAAGGGGCATCGTCGGCACCGGGGTCTCCGGCATGGCGCACGAAGATCTCGTGCAGCCGGGGTTCCAGCAGTTCGAACCTGCGGAGGCTTGCTCCTTCCGCTACGACCTGGGCGAGGATCCCCTCGGGCCGCACCCCGTCGTGCAGGGTCAGGTGGAGCGCGTCGCCGGCCTCTTCGACCTGCAACACGTCGGGCCACGAGACGACCGGGGGAGCTTCGTCTTCGAACTCCACCGCCACGACGCCCGTGCGCTCGCGGCGCTTCAGTTCCTTCAGGTCGTCGTCGAGCACCTTGCGCGCCCGCGAGATGAGGCAGACCCGCTCGCAGAGCCGCTCCGCCTGCTCCATGAGATGGGTGGAGAACAGGATCGTCTTGCCGCGTTCCTTCTCCTCGAGCACGATCTCCTCCAGCACGTCCTGGTTGATCGGGTCGAGGCCGCTGAAGGGTTCGTCCAGGATCAGCAGCTCCGGATCGTGGAGCACCGTCGAGATGAACTGCACCTTCTGCTGCATCCCCTTCGACAGGGCCTGGACCTTCTTGGACGCCCACTCGCTGAGCCCGAGACGTTCCAGCCATTCCTCGGCCCGGGTGCGGGCCAGGGACCGCGCAACGCCCCGGATCTCGCCGAAGAAGACGAGCTGGTCGAGCACCTTCATCTTCTCGTAGACGCCGCGTTCTTCGGGCAGGTAGCCGACCCGGCTGCGCCGGGCAAAGTCGGGAGCGCCGCCGAAGAGCTCCACCGAGCCGCCGTCGGGGAGGAGGATGCCCATCATCATGCGGATGGTCGTCGTCTTGCCCGAGCCGTTGGGCCCCAGCAGGCCGTAGATCGTGCCGGGCTCGATGGCGAGATCGAAGTCATCGACGGCGGTGTGGGCGCCGAACGTCTTGCGGACGCCGGAGAGGCGTACAACGGTTCCGTTCTGAGTCATCTGGGCCTGCTCCGTTCGCGGGGCGGAGAGAGGATAGTCGATCGGTCTCCTGGCGCCGGTTAGGCTACGTCGACATTCTCAAGGCCCGGGGACGACAGAACGGAGGACGAGAGATGAAGAGATCACGGAGAAACCTCGTTGCGACGGCGAGCCTGGTCGCCATCGCTTTGACCTTCGCGACGATGGCGACACCCGCCCTGGCCGAGGAGATTCGCCCGGGCGTGTACCGCACGCCCGACGCCCGCTTCGAGAATCTGCCCGGCTTCGACTTCGAGCCGCACTACCTGGAGATCGATGGTTACCGCGTCCACTATCTGGACGAGGGGCCGGCCGACGGCGAAGTGGTTCTGCTGATCCACGGCGAGCCGACCTGGGCGTACCTGTTCCGGAAGATGATCCCGGTGCTGGTCGAAGCGGGCCATCGCTGCATCGTTCCCGACCTGATCGGCTTCGGGCGCTCGGACAAGCCGGCGAGCATGGACACCCACACCTACAAGTTCCACGTCGACGCGATGACCAGGCTGGTCGAGGCGCTCGACCTGCAACAGGCGACCTTCTTCGGCCAGGACTGGGGCAGCCTGATCGGCCTAAGGGTGGTGGCGGAGAACGAGGAACGCTTCGCGCGGGTCGTCCTCTCCAACGCCGGTTTGCCGGTCGGCGGGGCGGCCGGCCCGGAGGACTTCCCGGAGAACAGCGCCTTCATCCGCTGGAAGCGCAGGAACCAGGCGATGATCGACGCTGGCGACATTCCCACCGGCCGCTTACTCGCGACCAACACGGGCGACCCGTCGATCGCGGCCGCCTACGACGCGCCGTTCCCCGAGCCTGCCTACAAGGCCGGGGCGCTGATCATGCCGCAGCGGGTGCCGGTCTTCGCCGACGATCCGGCCAACGAGGCCAACCGCAAGGCCTGGGAGGTGTTCGAGAGCTGGGAGAAGCCCTTCCTGACGGCCTACGGCGACAGCGACCCGATCACGCGCGGCGGCGAGGTGCCGTTCCAGAGGCGAGTGCCCGGCGCCCAGGGCCAGCCGCATGTCAAGGTCGAAGGCGCGGGCCACTTCATCCAGGAGACGCACGGCGAGAAGCTGGCGGGGATCATCAACGAGTTCATGGCCGCGAATCCGGTGGAGTAGGTCGGGGCCGGCTGTCGCCGCGCCGAACTCTAGGTGTCGGAAGTCGAGTAGCCGAGATCGGCCGGGTTGCAGTTCCGGTGGTCGGGTTCCGGGTCGACCGCGAAGCGCTTCGCTGCGATCGTCGTGCGGCCCTGGACGAGCGCCTTGGCGACGCGGTGCATCCCGTCCATCACCCGGCCGTCCATGCCCAGGATGATGGGGTGCGCGAGGTCCGACGCCTCGATGAGCGCCATGTGCTCGACGACGGACCGGGCCGTCGGCCGGAAGTGGTCGCGATCGAACCAGTAGACTTGGTCGATCTCGGCGATGTCGGCCAGGGGAACCTCTTCGACGGGCAGGTCGGCGCTCAGTTCGATGAGGCGGCGGACGTCCCAGGCCTTCTGGCCGTCCTCGTCGGGCAGGAAGTGGTACTGGCGCCGCATTCCCGCAGGCTGTCGGGCTCGTGAAGCCCGCGGATGGTGCACGGTATGCTCGCCGGCCTCTGTTGACAGTGAGTCTGATGTTCAGAAGGGAGCTTGGGGTGTCGAAGTGGACGGTTCGGGCCTTGGTGTTTGCGGTGTTGTTGTGGGTGAGTGCCCCGCTGATGGCGGGAGACGAGAAGTCCGACGCTTCGTTGGGGCTCGTGGCCATCAACGTGGCGGACCTCGAGCGGTCCGAGAAGTATTACGGCGAAGCGCTGGGCTTCAAGCGGGTGTGGACGTATCCGTCCGACGGGAACGATGTGATCGAGATCGGTCTGGCACCGCCCGGCGGTGGCGCGACGCTCGTTCTGGCGCACTTCAACGACGATCCGCTCCCTGAGGGCAAGGGAAGCTACGGCCGGATCATCGTCAACACGGCGAACGCCAAGGCTCTCGCGAAGAAGGCCGAGGCGGCTGGTTCCACGCTCCGGTGGGTCACGATTCCCGGTGACAATCCGCCGACGATCGTGTTCTTCCGCGATCCGGACGGTTACGAAATCGAGCTGTATCAGCCGGCGTCGCAGTAGAGGCAGCGCCTCTGCCTGCCGGCCTTAGGGCACGGCAGCGACCAGAGCGATGGTAAGGGCCAGCACTCCCTCGACCAGGATGAAGGCCAGCAAACCGAGGACAAGAGCGACGAAGCGCGCGATCAGCCCTGCCCAGCCGCCGCCCGGCCACGTACTCGGCGGTCAGGCCTCCCGGCGAGAGGCTCGCCGCACTCAACGCAGAGTGCCTGGAGCAGGTCGCTGGACTGTTCTCGTGTCTCCGCCACTTTGCCGCACGATCATGCCAGACGGCCAGACGTCGACGGACTATCGCCGGCGTCTGGCCGGAGCCTGAGGGCGACCTGTCGGTCGCCGGCCTTGACGAAGCGGCTACTTGTAGCTACTTTCTGCACATGAGATCCGTAGGCCTCAAGACGCTGAACAGCAGGCTTAGCGAGTACGTGAGGATCGCCGCTGCCGGAGAGACCGTGCTGGTCACGAACCGCGACCGGGTCGTTGCCGAACTCGGGCCGCCTCGGCCCGACCGGAGCCCGAGGCTGGCCGACGCGGAGTTCGCCGAGATGGTCAGGGAGGGCATCCTCACGCCGCGCGCGATCGAGCCGGGTTCGCGTCCGCTGCCGAAGCCGAAGCCGATCATGAGCTTCGAGGAAGGCATGAAGCTCCTCGACGAAACGAGAAGCGACCGGTTTTGATCTACGTCGACAGTTCCGTTGTCGTTGCTCATCTCCTGTTTGAGGACCGACGGCCGCCGGCGGAACTCTGGGATGCCTCGCTCGTCTCGAGCCGCCTGCTTGAGTACGAGGTCTGGAACGTCCTCCACAGGCGCTCCAGCGCCGAAGCACATGGCGAGCGAGCCAGGGATCTTCTGGAGCGCATCGATTTGCTGAAGCTGTCGCCGCCGATGCTCGAGCGAGCCCTTGAGCCGTTTGCCGTGCCGCTTCGCACGCTCGACGCGCTGCACCTGGCTTCGCTCGACTACTTACGGACGGAACGAAGTTGGCGAATCGAACTCGCCACCTACGACGGGCGGATGGCGGCTGCCGCGGAAGCCATGAGCGTCCCCCTCTTCGATCTCCAGGTGGGGCCCGCAGCCAACGGCGGTTGACGCGCCTAGGGCGCCGCCGGGGCATCCCCGCCACAACTTCGCTCAAGAGCGTGATGCACACGTGCAGCGTCGCTATGCTCTGCACACGATAAGGACGACGATCTCCCTTGAAGACAGACTCGTCATGCAGGTCCGTCGCGAAGCGTCCCTCCGGGGCGTCAGCGTGATTCGCTTCATCGCGACGATCCTGGACGATGCTCTCAAGCGGACGGAGCCGCGGGAGGCGCCGGCGTTGCGGCTGGTAACGGTCGGCGGCGACGGTCCGCGTACGGGGTTTGACGTTGACCGTCCCCGCGCGTTCGAGGTCGGAGAGGACGAGGCGCAGTTCGTGCCTCTGCGTCGCTGACGGATGCCCAGCATGCGGGGGTGGCCATCGAGCATGGCTGCACGATCGTCTCGACGGACGCCGACTTCGATCGCTTCGCCGAGTTGCGCTGGTCGCACCGGTTGCGTTGGTAGACGAACGACATGGCGGGACGGCCGGTGACGGCCTGTGGGTTGCGAGGCCGACGACGCTTCTTCGCGCCGAGTGTCGTCGTCCCGTCTACGAGCGCTACGCGCCCCTTACCGCCATCCAGGCGACGAGATGAACCTCTTCCTTGGCCACTTCGGGCAGCGGTTCGACCGGCGTTGGTCGCTCTAGACCTGCCTGCAGGGCGAAGTCCCGGAGGCGGCGGGCCTTGGCGGCATCCGGCTTTTCGGCGTTCAGTATGGCCCGCACCTCGCGCTGGACACGCACCGTGGGCACGGTCTGGAAGCGGGGGATGAGCTTCTCGAGTTCGTCCGTGCCGAGCTCCTCCGCGCCGTGACGGTGGAGCAGTTCCGCCGCGTCGCGGAACGCCTTCGGCAAGTCCGGTTGCAGGTTCGCCGGGTCGACGAGACGCATCCACTCCTCCCAGACGTCGCGTCGGGCGACGTCCCAGGCGTCGAACGCGCGGTCGTAGGCCGTGGAGGAGAGCTCGCGGCCAGTGTCTTCCCGAACCGGGTCCGCGGCGATCAGCGCCTGGAGAGTGTCGCGCTCCACGATCGGGTCGCCTTTGCCGTCCCTGAGCGGCCGCCAGTCCGTAAAGGTGGGCACGAAGCGGAAGAACGGATCGCGGCGGCAGACTTCGCAGTCCGCCCGGCCGCAGGTCGGGCGCCGGCCTGGCGCAGTGGGTCTGCTTCGGGAACCTGAGGCGGCGGCGGTCCGGCACTGGCCGACGCGAATGCAGAAGACGAAACCGGACTGCCTCGTGCCGGGATTGCGCAAGCCGGACCCGGAGGCCCAGGGCAGGCCCAGGACCTCTCCTCGCTCCGCGTCCGGCTTCATCGACTGGCGCAGGCGATGCCGGTACTCCTCGCCGGAGAGCGCCCGGTGCTGCCCGCCCCGTTCGAGGATGGACGCGTCCTCGTCGTGGATCTCCATGATCTGGTCCCGCGTCGTGTCGCTGAAGACCTGGCCGGCGCCGGAGTCGACCCCGGGCAGCACGTCGCCCGTGCCGACCGCGGCGTCGGCCAAGGCCAGCTTGCGGCGCAGGCGCTGTTCGAGGTCGAGCAGCTCTTCGAGCCTGCTGGCGGGGAAGAAGCAGTCGAGAACGATGCGCCGGTGGGAGGATCCGATGCGGTCGATGCGCCCGTGCCGCTGCACGACCCGCATCGGGTTCCACGGCAGGTCGTAGTTCACGATCCGTCCGGCCTGCTGGAGGTTGACGCCTTCGGAGAGAACGTCGGTCGCAAACAGGATGTCGTAGCGATCCTCTTCGCGCCCCGAGCCTGCGGTCCTTGGCGCGAAGCGGCCGAGGACCCGTGCCCGCTGATGCTGGTCCACCCCGGTCTT
>JAAXHG010000194.1 GCA_012270995.1 Vicinamibacteraceae bacterium
GCGCCGGTGAAATATCCGGGCTAGCGCCCCCGCGGCTTCAACACGGCCTGCCGTCGTGTGATTCCCAACTCGACGATCGGTCGGCGGCGTTGGGACCGGGCGCCGGCTCCATGAGGCCCCGCCGCCGAGTCAGGAGTCGGCCTGTCGCGCCTTGAGCACGCGCCGCCGCAGGAGCCGGGCGCTGACGATCGCCACGAGCAGCAACACGGCGGCAAGAGCGAGCACGGGCATGGTGACCGCCAGCAGCGACAGACCCGCGGCCGATCCGGCCTCCCCGGTCGAAACCACCGGATTGCCGATCCCGGCCGTCATCATGGTCGAGGCCCCCCGCAGCAGCGTCGTCCCGGTCTGGACCACCGCCGCCGCGGAACCTCCGGCCACCGCCGCGAGAGCCCAGTCCACGAGCGGCGTCGCGGTCTCGATGTTCGCCGCGGCGACGACGATGCCGGCTGTGACCGCGGCGGGCATCGCGGCCACGTCGAGGACGTTGTCGAGCCACGGGACGTAGTAGGCGCCGACCTCGCACACGACCGCCACGCCCAGAGCCATCAGGGCCGGAGTTCCCGCCATCCATTCGAATCCATCGGACAGATCGAGCGCTCCGGCTCTGGCCGCCACGCCCATCACGAGAACGGGCAGAAAGACGCGGAAGCCGCACGCCGCCGCGAGGCCGACTCCAAGACCGACGCTGAGCAGAATCTCCATCTCGCCACTCCTCTTCCTGATCTTGACTACGTCGACGGCCGGCGCCGGGTTTCGAGCAACCAGCGCCGGAGGGCCCGCGCCTCGGGCACCTTGAGCGCGTTCGCGGCGACCAGATAGGTGAGGGCGAAGCCGACGACCGGGAGGACGCCGGCTATCAAGGGCGGACCCGGCACGAGGGTCTGCGTCGCCGCCCAGGGAGCAAGGCAGAGCATCGCGAGGGGCAGATGCCGCCCCCATGCCCGCCACGGCCTCACCGGGGCGCTCCGGTGCCGCAAGCCGCGAAGCAGCAGGGCCAGCTCGAACCAGCTGCCGACCGCGGAGCCCAGAGCCAGTCCTGCGGCGCCCAGGCGCAGGCCGTCCGGCGCCTCCGCGACCGCCGGCCCCAACCAGCCGGGCAACCGCAGATCCGCCACGGCGACTCGATCGAAGATCGTCATCAGGCCCGCGCCGAGTCCGGCCGCGATCACGAGGCGCACCAGGACGATCCGGGCGGGACTCCGGGTATCGCCGAACGAGAAGAACACACTCTGCAGCAACCGCGAGGTACTCGACGCCAGCAGGCCCAACGAGTACGCCGCCAGCACCAGGAACACGAGCCAGTTGTCGTCGAGATCGAAGGAACCGCGTCGATACACGGCGCCGACGATTCCCATGCCCAACGCCAGGTACCCGACCAGCGTCGGCGACACGAGGAAGGACATCGCCGCCACGGCCCGTTCGGCACGGCTCGCCGCCGCTCTTGACCGCTCCCGCTCGTCCCCGTCGAGCCGCGCCAACTCCGGCAATTCCGCCGCCGCCACCGAAACGCCGAACAGCGAGATGGGCAGCAGGTACAGCCGCTGGCCCCAGCCCAGGACGGCAACCGCTCCCTCGGCCAGGAGGGAGGCCAGAAGACCGTCGACATAGCCCCCGAGCTGACCGGCGCCCCGGCCGGCAATCGCCGGCCAGAGCCGGCTCAGCGTCTTGCGCAGGCCCGGCGCGCGCAGGTTGAACGACGGGCGCAGCCCACCGGTCGCGCGCAGCACCGACGGCAACTGCACGGCAAACTGCAGCAGGCCGCCAAGCAGCCCGCCCCAACAGGCGGCCAGCGCCAGCTCTTCCACCCGGTCCGCTTCACCGCCGGTCACCCGCGCGGCGACGAACAGGACCACGGCGATCACGCTGGCGTTCCAGAAGCAGGGCGCGATGTAGGGGAGCAGAAAACGACGGTGGCTGTTGAGGATGCCGAGACACCACGCGGAGAGCGTGATCGCGGCCACCATCGGGAAGCTGATCCGGACCGCGCGCGTGGTCAGCGCCAGGCGGTCGACGACCGCTTCCCCGGCCGCAATCGCCTCGGCATCACCAGCGAAGCCGGCAAAGAACAGCCTGACCAGCCATGGGGCCAGAAGTACGCCGAGAAGGCTGAGGGCCGCCATGACGGCAAACAGCAGCCCGAAGACGGCGCCCGCCAGCGCGCCGGCATCGCGCCGCCGGCCCTCACTCAGCAACCGGCTGTAGACCGGAATGAAGGACGCCGAGAGCGCCTGGTCTCCGAGCAGGTTCTGGAGCGCATTGGGCGCGCGGAACGCAGCGGAGACGACGTCCGCCAACGCACTGGCTCCCGCGAGACTCGCGATCACGGCCTCCCGGACCAGACCAAGCACACGGCTGGCCAACATGCCGATCGCGACCCGCGCCGCTCCATCCGCGGCGCGCCGCGGCTTGTCTCTTCCGACGAACCCCGCCTGGGTCAATCCGAGAGGTTGACGACGACCCGGTCGCCCCGGCGCTCGACGGTCGCCGCGATGTCGGCCGCGGCCAGATCGAGCACGACGTGCAGGTTCCGCGTCGCGCCCCGGCCGTGGACGCCGGTGCGCACTCCGCGCAGTCTGGGGCCTCCGACCGCCGCGGCGTCGTAGTCGCGGCCCACGCCGATCAACCGCACGAGAAGCCGCGGCGGCGCTTCGAGGGGCATGACGTGGTGTCGCTCGAAGGGAGCGTTGCCGACGATCTCGATCACCGTCCGATCACCCACCGCCCTCGCGGTGATCGATCGCAGCGCGGTCGCACGGGCGGGCGACGCCTCCGGGGGAGCGGCCGGCGGTCGCGACGAGGGTGCGGTGACGGCAGGCTCCGTTCGCGTCTCGGCCGCGGCGGTCGGAATGCGACGCTCGGGCACCGCGGGCTCCACCGTTTCCGGCGTCGCGCCACCGGTGGCAGCGACCGCGCCGTCGTCGGCCGTCGGCTCGACACCGGCGGCAGCGGCCGCACCGTCGTCGGCTATCGACTCGTCACTGGCCGCCTCTTCGTCCATGGGGACCGGCAGCCGGCTGGTCACCGGCGGATCCTCGACTCCCTCCGGCGGAGCCTCCGCTGCCGTGGGAGGGGTCGAAACCTCGAAGCTCGGCGCTTCAGCCGGCGTCGCCTCCTCCACGGGACCGCCGCCGATCCCGACCAGCCGCAGCAACGGTCCCCGGAAGACGACCAGCGCGACCAGGAGCACGACCGCGCCGACCGCAGGCCAGAGCCAGGGGCGAGACCGGGATTCCGGCTTCATCCAGTCGTCTTCGCCGTCCTGCGTCAGCTCACCGAACAGATCGGCGTGCGTGGCTTCGACCTCGTCGTCGCCGGCCCCCTCTCGCGCCTGAAGCGCCGGGTCGATGTCCGGCAGTTCGTCGTGTGGTGGTTCGGGAGGAGGAGATTCGGCGGATTCCTCCGCCGGCGTCGCCTCGACGATCTCGGCAGGCTCCACCGCCGGGGCGACCTCGTCCTCCTCGACCGTGCTCTCGACCGGTTCCGGCGGCGCTTCGGTCCGGTCGTCCAGGTCTTCGGCCTCCTCCGCCCCGAGTACGGGAGCGGCCGGGATCACCTCACCCTCCGTCTGCTCCTCCGAGAAGAGCAGCGCCAGCCGCTCCTCTCCCCCCGGCTCGATGCGACTGAACTGCATTCCCATCCCGGCCGGCTGGTCGGCGCCGCCGGCCTCGGGCCGCACCCAGACGACGGTCGCCTCTCCCTCGACGTCCGCCGGCTTGTCGCCCGACCCGAGCTGCAGCACGAAGCGCACCGTGGTGCCGACCGGCATCGGCTCCGGAGTCGACACGAACATGCCCCCGGTCGCGATGTCCCGGGTCGTGGCGGAGACTTCGGCCTCTTCGCCGGGCACAGCGAGACGAACGCCCGCCTCACGCAGCAGGCGGCGGGACTCGCGGAAGCGGAAACTCTGACTGGCTGGGGACATGGCGCGAAACCCTCACGGGGCCGTGAGGCCGCCATACTACTCGCTCAGCAAGTCACCGCTCCCTTGCGCGCCACGAGCAGAGCCATCTCGAGCGCCTGCTCGTAGTTGAGCCTCGGGTCGACCTGCGAACGGTAGGCCCGCCTCAGACCCCGCTCGTCGAGGCCCCGGGCGCCGCCAACGCACTCCGTCACATCCTCGCCCGTCAGTTCGAAATGCACGCCGCCGAGGATCGTCTCGTTCGCGGCGTGGATGTCGAAGGCCTGTTCCAGCTCCGACAGGATGGCGCTGAAGGCCCGCGTCTTCATGCCCTCTGCGGTGCTCTTCGTGTTGCCGTGCATCGGATCGCAGATCCAGAGGACCGGCTTGCCGGTCGCGCACACCGCCCGCAGGATCGGCGGCAGCTCTTCGGCGACCTTCTCCGCGCCGCAGCGGTGGATGAGAGCCAGCCGGCCCTCCTCGCCGTCCGGGTTCAGCACGTCGACGAGATGGGCGATGTCGGCCGGCTTCATCCCGGTCCCCACCTTGACGCCCAGGGGGTTGCGGAGGCCCCGCGCGTACTCGATGTGGGCCGAGCCCGGGAACGCCGTACGGAGGCCGATCCACGGGAGATGCGTCGCGAGGTTGTACCAGCCCTCCCGCCTCGGGACCGTCCGGGTCTGCGCCTGCTCGTAGACCAGGTGCAGGGCTTCGTGACTCGTGTAGAAGTCGACCCGGTCGATCTGTCCCACCTCGACACCGGCCAGTGTCTCCATGAACTTCAGCGAGTCGCCGATCGACTCGACCCGCCGCTGGTACTCCGCGGCGTTCTGGGAGTGATCGACGAAGTCGAGGTTCCAGTACTCGGGATGGTGGAGATCGGCGAAACCGCCGTCGATCAGGCCGCGGATGAAGTTCAGGGTCAGGGCGGACCGCTGGTATCCGCGCAGCAAGTTGATCGGGTCGGGTTCCCGCGCCTCGGCGGTGAACTCGAGTGAATTGACCAGGTCGCCCCGGTACGACGGGAGGGTCTCGCCGTTCCGGGTCTCCGTATCCGACGAGCGAGGCTTCGCGTACTGACCGGCAAAGCGGCCTACACGGATCACGCGCTTCTTCAGACTGTGCGTCAGCACCAGGCTCATCTGGAGCAGGATCTTCAGCTTCGCGGTGATCGAGTCGGACGTGCACTCGGCGAAGCTCTCGGCGCAGTCGCCGCCCTGGAGGACGAAGCGCTCGCCGCGCGCCGCGGAAGCCAACTGGCTCCTCAGCGTCTCGACTTCCCAGGAGGTCACCAGGGGCGGCAGAGAGGCGAGCCGAGACGCCACCGAAGCCACCGCTACAGGATCCGCGTAGGTCGGCTGCTGGCGCACTTCGGCACCGCGCCAGGAAGTCGGGCTCCAGTTTTCCGTCGGGCTGCTCATCGGTTCGCCGTCGTCTTCTACCGTCGACCCCTCTGGCGAAGGGCACCGGATTCTACTTGACCCCACCCGGCGCGGCACGCGCCGCCTCGTGGTCATCCTCGATCTGGAGATAGCGACGCAGCCATCGGGTGCCGACATAGAACGGCGCCGTGTCCACCGCCGCCGCCAGGAACTTGAACACGTACGCCGTGCCGATGAACACCCACAACTGCGGCCAGACCGGCTCGCCGCTATCGACCGGGATCGCGCCGGCCGCGAAGTGGGTGATCGTGATCACGGAGAACGAGTCGACGAACTGGCTGACCACCGTCGAGCCGTTGTTGCGCAGCCACAGGTGCCGGCCCTTCGTCAGCCGCTTCCAGAAGTGGAACACCCAGACGTCGCACAGTTGCGCGCTCAGATAGGCGATCATCGACGCCGCGATCACGCCCAGCGTCATCGTCCGGATCTCGAAGAAGATCGGCAGCCGGCCATCGGGGCCCGGAACCGGCGAGTCGAAACCCGGCAGCGCCCCGCCCAGCCACAGCACGACGGCCAGCCAGATGTTGACGAGGAAGCCGACCCAGACCAGGAAGTTGGCCCGCTTTCGCCCGTAGATCTCGGAGACGAAGTCGGTGCACAGGAAGGTCAGAGGATAGGGCAGCACGCCGACCGCCAGCGGCATCGGTATGCGCAGGCCGAACACGGTGAAGCTCAGGTCCAGGAATCGCGTCACGCCCAGGATGTTGAGCATCGTCATCGAGCCGAGGAACAGGCCCGCGAGGACGAGAAACACCCGTTCCCGGCGCGCGTGCAGCGCGCTGGCTTCGATCGGGTGGAGATCCGGAGACGCCTGCTCCGGGGGCGACGGAGCCTCGGTCATCCGGGTGCCCCGACGGCGTGCTTCTTCGCCCTCTGTCTGGCGGCGATGTAGGCGGCATGCGGAACGTGCAGCAGACGGGCGATCTTGCGGATCAGGAACTCCTCCTGGGCCTCCAGCACCCGATCGGCGAAGGCCACCCGCCACAGTTCCTCGAGCAGCCGGCTCTTGCGCTCCGCGTCGAAGGACTCATGGATGAGACGGGTGAACTCGTACAGGCAGACCGAACCCTCGGTCTCCTCCTCGGCCAGCGCCACGAGCTCCGCCGTCTCCAACTCGGCGAGCCCCAGGTGACGCCGGACCGCGGCGAGCACCTCCTCCTTCTCCGATGCGGCGGCGTCGAAGTCGGCACGCATCACCTCGACCATCAGCGCTGCCGCGGCCAGCCGCAGGCCTGCCTCCGGATCGCCGGCCCGTTCCGGATCGATCCGCTCGCCGAAGAAACCGCGGATGCGATCAAGCACTGAGCCGCCGCCACGCCGCCTGGCGCCGGAGTTCCTTGGCGCGGGCCGCCACGCCCCCGCCGGCCGTGGCGCGCCGCCATGCCGCCGCTGCCTCCCCATCCACCAGGTCCCAGTACCCAGCATGCGCGTCGCGCACCCGCGCGGTCGCGCGGCCGAGCGCCGCCACCCCCAGATGAGCGGCCGGCTCATCCAGTGGACCGAATGCCAGAGCTTCCGCGGCGGCGAGCAGCAAGAGCAGATCCTCCACCGCCTCCGCCGGCCAGCCCGACCGGCGGGCCAGCGCCAGGTTGTACGCTGTCATCGCGGCGCCGATGTAGAGATCCTCGATCGTCCGGAACGGTTTGATGGCATCGGCATAGCCGTCGCCCCCCAGCAACTCCGCCTGCGCCACCGGGACTTCCTTCAGCTCGATCACGGCGTGCCGCACCTCGGGGTGCGCCGTCACCCTCTTTCCCAGGTCCATGGCAGAAATCCCGATGCCCGGCCGGTCGCTCGGCACGCACAGCGCCCGCAGCCGGTTGCGACCGCCGTCGTGGCCGACCGAGGCGATCACAAGGAGTGCCGTCGCGGACGGCGCCAGGGTCGCCCACCGCTTCTGGCCGTTCAGGCGGAAGTCGCCCTCCGCCGTCGCCACGAGCGACGACTGAACCGCCCGCGGATGCGCCCCGCCCTCCTCGCTGGCGCAGAAGGCGACGATGCCGCCCTTCGGCATCAGATGCAGCCCGCCGCACTCCCACGCCAGCCGGCGAACGGCTCCCTGGTGTCCGGCCACCATGGCCCAGGAGGGGCGATCGGCCACGAAGCCGCCGAGCAGACCGCGGCCGAAGTGGGCCCGCCCGCCGCTGCCGGGGCCGCCACCCGCCCGCCCCTCCCAGACAGGCAGTGCCTGGTCGCAGAACGACCGGTACCAGCCAGACGGATCGTCGCCGGCCGAAAGCGGTTCAGGCGCCGCGGACAGCAGGTGGCGCAGGGCCGGTCCGAGGGTCAAGACGCGCTCCTCGAAGCGACCCTTCGCGGCACCCGGCCCACTCGCATAAGCTCGGCCGCCCAACGCCGAAGAGGGCTCGATCGGCTGTTGGCCACGGCCCGCTCGACAAAGTACATCGGCCGAGAATGATAGAGGAAGTCACATCCACCGCGGCCGGGGTCGATCCCGGACCCGAGACGCCCGGTTTCCGGCGCGTGCCGAGGACCGGCGTGATCTACGTGATGCACCGCGCCGCGGCCGCCGGTCACGGCAGCGACGGCCGCACCTGGTACAACCTGGGCCAGGGTTCACCCGAAGTCGACGATCTGCCTGGCGCGCCACCTCGCCGCAACGAACTCCACATCGACCCGCGGCGCCAGACCTACGCGCCCGTCGACGGCATCGATGAACTGCGGGACCGGGTCGCCGAGCTCTACAACTTCCTCTACCGCCGCAACAGGCACTCCCGGTACTCGCGGGAGAACGTGAGCATCGCGCCCGGCGGCCGACCGGCGATGACCCGCATCGCCGCCGCGATGGGCGAGATGAACCTCGGCCACTTCATCCCCGACTACACGGCGTACGAAGAACTCCTGACCGCGTTCAAGGGCTTCATTCCGATCCCCATCCTGCTCGACGCCGCCCACGGCTACCGCGCCTCGCGGCGGCTGCTCGAGAAGGAGATCGTCGGCCGCGGCCTCTCCGCGCTCTGGTGCAGCAACCCCTGCAACCCGACGGGGCAACTCGTCGAGGGCGATCTCCTGGCCCAGTGGGTCGACGTCGCCCGCGACAACGCCTGCACCTTCATCCTCGACGAGTTCTACTCGCACTACATCTACACGCCGGCGCCCGACTCCCGCACTCAGATCGCCGACACCGCGAGGATGGTCTCGGCGGCCGCACACGTCGACGACGTGAACCGGGATCCCGTGATCCTGGTCGACGGACTGACGAAGAACTGGCGCTATCCGGGCTGGCGGGTGTCCTGGATCGTCGGGCCCGTGAGCGTGATCGACCGGGTGACCAGCGCCGGTTCCTTCCTGGACGGAGGAGGCAACCACCCCTTCCAGGAAGCCGCCGTGCCGCTGCTCGAGCCGGAGCTCGTGCTGCAGGAGACGCAAGCCATCCAGACCGAGTTCGCCCGCAAGCGCAGGTTCCTCGTCGACCGGCTGCGCGGCCTCGGCATCGAGGTCGAGCACGAGCCCAGCGGCGCCTTCTACGTCTGGGGCAACCTGGCCGGCCTGCCGGCGCCGCTCTCCGACGGCCTCGAGTTCTTCAAGGCGCTGCTCCAGGTCCAGGTCATCACGGTTCCAGGGATCTTCTTCGACGTGAACCCCGGCCAGCGCCGCCGCAACGCGCGCTACCACAGCTACTGTCGGCTCAGCTTCGGTCCGTCGATGGAGACCCTGGAGCGCGGCGCGGAGCGGATCGAGAAGCTGATCCGCGCCCACTCCTGACGCGGGTCAGGCGAAGCCCACCAACCGGCGAATCTCCGCCGCCTTCGGCTCCGCGACTTTCCGCGCGCGCTCCGCGCCGATGGCCAGCAACCGGTCGAGCTCGTCCGGCGCGGCATCAGCTCCTCGCAGCCGGATCGGCGCCAGGACCTAAATCACCGTTTCGGCGACGCCCATCTTCAGGTCGGCGTAGCGCCCGGCCGCGTGCGACGTGCTCGCCGCCGTGAGCGGCGCGATGATGAGCCGTATCGGGTAGGGGCCATGGGGATTGCCATCCGCAGCCACCTGTGCTAGCAAAGGGGATTAAAGAAACAACAGGAGGCTTCCACAACAGGAGGCCTCCACATTGAGGAACGACCGACGGTTCCGCGGCGCGCTGGTCAGCGTGCTCTTTCTTGCGTCCTTGCTTCCGGGAGGAAGCGGCTCAGCACAGCACGGCGAGACGATCACGGTGACGGCAACCGCCATCCCCGTTGAACGGATCCCGATCAGCCTCCGCGGGACTTGGCACTTCGCCGCAATCCCGGGGGTTACGCCGGGTTCAAGCCTGGGTGGAGACCTCGGGGGCTCGCCGGCCCCCGAGATCGGTACGCCGTCGATCAACCCCTACATCGCGGTGACAGGATGGGACGTGGTGGCGGAGGACGCCTCGCACCGCTTCTGCAGCAACAATTTCGATGACGACGACCGCCTCGGAAAAAGTTACGGTGGAACCAACACGACACGGTCCGACCACACCGGTGTTGACATCCAGGCGAACCTCGGTGCTCCCGGTACACTTGACAGGGAGGCACGCTGACGCCTTTCCCGACGTTGAAGTGTGGCCCAAACGGCGTCACCGTGGCTCACCTGGACGGGAGTGAGACGACGTATTGCCACTTCTCGTGGGTCAAGCGGACCAGCGGATGGATCACCTCGGGCGCGCTCATCGGCAAGGTCGGAGATCTCGGGGAAGGCGTCACCGGTCCTCACGTTCACATCTCTCACAAACGACCCGACGGAACCCGCGTCGAGTACTTCACGCGCACCGCTACGAAGCCGACGCAGTTCAAGACCCGGTCGCAGAGAGGTTGCTGATGCTCTTCCGGAACTCCTTGGCCGCCGGGCTCATTCTCGCGTCGACGAGTGTCGCCGCGTCCGAGGTGCTGCCCGAGATGGCCGACGGGCGCGTCTTCGGCCACTTCATCAACGACGAGGGGGAGGTGGTTATCGGCCTCACTCACGGACACGCCAACTTCAAGGCACGGCTCGTGTACTGGAGCGGCAAGAGCGTAAAGAGGCTCAACCTCGACTACGGCGACGGTTTCCCCATCCTGTTCAAGGACATTCAGGCCACGCCGGGAGCCAAGAACGAGTTCATCTTGCGAGGCGCCATGAAGGTGGACGAATCCGATCACGGGGCCGTCGTTTACCAAAACTACCGACTCACCGGCAAAGGCAAGCTGCGCCGGCTCTGGAGCATCGATACAGGCCGATGGATTCAAGACGACCCGTCCCTCGCGTTCTCCCCCGATGGAACCGTCTGGGCCGTCATGGATGGCAACGTCTGCTGCACGACCGCCGAGCGCGACGACCGGCGGATCCACCTGGCCCTCGGCAGCACGAAGTCCATGAGGATCAAGCGGCGGGAAACGCTGACATTCGAACAGGCGCCGCACCGCGACGCCGATCCGGAGTTCCTGTTCCTGAGTTCCGAGGGCCCTGTCCTTCTGCTCCCCTACGCCGACAACTACCACCTCCTGCGCTTCACCGACTTCGGCGTGGACACGCAGCTCATCGACCAGTTGCGCCCGGTGCGAGCGGCGTACCGTTCGGGGATGTACCCGCTCCGCTGGCAAGCTGACGACCGCGTGCTGTGGGGCAACGACGGCAACGAATGGGTGGCGTGGGACCTATGGGATCTCGGCCTCTCCGGCTTCCCGGACGAGCCGTTTCTCCGCCTCGACCGTTCTTCCGGCGAACCGCATCCCGCGCGGGGTTTCGTCAGGAAGACAGTCACTGGCCGCGGCTATCGGATCGAACACCTCTGGCGGAGTCCGCGCATCGAACACCTGAACGAGCGCCACGTCTCCGAATGGCGCCCCGGCAAGCCCGTCAGTGTCTCCGTCAGTCCGAACGGACGCCACGCCGTGGCTCTGGAGGAAGTGCGCGAAACGAAGGACGGCGAATCCGAGGTGCGCCGAGTGCTCCGCCGCTTTGACCTGAACCGCCAGCTACCGCCTCCACCCCAGCCGGCCAGCCGCGAAGAAACGCACTGACGGCCACCCGCGCCGCTCAGGCGAAGCCCACCAACCGGCGGAGCCCTCTTGCGGCTCGCTGGAGACGGAAGGGCCGGCCCCCCGCGGGCGCACCCGGGTTCGTCAGGGCGGCGAGATTGCCGGCTGCTCCGCGCAGGCGGCAATCCGCTTCAACTCGATCCGGTCGAACCAGGCGTCGCCCGAATCGGCGGTCCAGCCCGGCACTTCCGAGGTCCTGATCCGGCCGCCTTCGACGCCCTGCGCGAAGTCGTCCAGGTTCCCATTCAACACCGCCGTCTTCGGCCAGCCCGGAGAGAACGGATCGAACCACGGAACCGACGGCGCGGAGGGAACAACCGGCGTCAGGACCTTCTCGACCGCCCACCACTCGACGACCCCGCCAGCCGCGGCGACTTCGGACCGCCGCGAGTACACCGCGCCGTAGCCCGGGGCGAGGAAGAAGGTGTCGTGAGCCTCCGCCTGCTCGACGTCGGACCAGAAGCGGACCTCCAGCACGTCCTCGAACGTCACGCCGTCAGCGACCGGAATCGTGAACGATGCACGATGCGCCACGACCTCGAGCCGCATCGTCGTCTCGAGAACGCTCTCCTGGTTCCGTCGGCTGCTCGACAGCAACCGACCGGTCACCGGACTCTCCACGACGTCGCCCACGGCCATGAAGCGGTTCATCCAGCGGAAGGGACCGTCGAGCGACAGGCTCGGGCGGGCTTCGTCGCCTGACGCGGCGCCTTCGAACGTGCCCCAGTAGTCGAGGCCGTCCTCCGTTTCCTCGAAGATGTCGTAGCGCTCGCCGCCCGGATCGCCCAGGAGCGCCACCTTCCTCCCCCACAGATCTCCGCGCCAGAAGGAGCGCATCCAGGACGAACCCTCGACCGGCGCGATCCGCCCGTCCCGAAGGCGAGCCTCCAGCTTCACCGCGCTGCCGCCCGGCAGCAGCCAGTACTCGAACATGTCGAAGACTCCGGTCGGCGCCGGAGGCGGAAGCGCGCGAGCCGCCGACGACAATGACGCCGCCGCCTGGTTCACCGTGATCGCGAACGAAAGCGTCGCCGTGTCGCCGTTCTCGTCCGTCGCCGCGTAGGCGTAGTCCGTCCTGGCCTGCACCGCCGTCGGCGTCCCCGACAGCGTCCGCGTCGATTCGGTGAACGTCACGCCCGCCGGAGGGGACGGCGTGAGCGAGTGGGTCAACGTCCCGTCGCCGCCGCTTGCCGCGGGCAGCGTCAATGCATGGATCGCCGTGTCCTTCACCCAGATCTGGTCGGCTACCGTCGCGTCGCCGAACGACGGGTCCTCCACCGCAATCGTCACGCTCCCCGTGCCGGCGCCGAACCACGCGGCGTCCCGCGCCATCCGCCACGCGAACACGTAGCTGCCCGTCGTCTCCGGCGCGGTGATCGTGAACGTGAAGGCCGCCGCGGCGCTCGGCGCCACGTCCGACGGCACGGACACCCGGCTCAGACCCCACGTGTCGTTGTCGCTCGGACTCTGCGAACCGAGCTCGTAGTCCGCGGACGACGTCCACGTCGTCGTCCCCGTGTTCCTCATCGTCACGTCACCGTCGCCGTGCCGCCGGCGATGATCTTCGACGGGACGCCGGAGGAAGAGACGAAGGCCGCGTCGTCCACCGGCGCCGCCGCC
>JAAXHG010000064.1 GCA_012270995.1 Vicinamibacteraceae bacterium
TCGCCTTCCCACCAGCCGATCGAGTCGCCCAGCCACTTGGTGACCTCGGGACCTGGGTGCTCGGAGTTCAGGCGCACGATGCGGGCGTCGTGGATCATCTCGAGCAGGATCATGACGTGCGTCTCGGTCTGCACGATCCGCTTGTAGTTGTTGTACAGGCTCGGGAAGGTCGGCGCGGCGCCGGTGAAGCCGGCAAGGCAGCGCTCGCTCGTCGGCAGCGACTCGGGGCCGTCGTACGGGCCGGGGCCGTCCATCTCGACCCACCAGGCTGTCCCGTCGTTCGGCCGCGCGAAGCTGATCAGGGCTTCCCGCATTCTCTGCTGCGCCGCCGCCGTCATCGGCGGCATCCGGCCGTTCGGCGGATCGATGATGATGGAGGTCGGGATCTGCCCGTCGACCCGGTAGGTGTCGGTTCCACGATCGATCCAGAACAGGTTGTAGCCGCCGACGTTGCCGGCGCCGAATTCGTTGCCGCCGCCAGCGGTGTGTTCCAAGCCGACGACCTTGGCCCCGCCTTCGGGCGGCGCCTCTCGGTCCGCGTCCGACTTCGCGACCGCGCCTTCCTGGATCAGCCGCTCCTCCTCGGCGATCTCCGCGGCTTCCTCGGGCGTCAGATACGCCCGTTCGCCGAGATGCACCGGCCGCTCCAGCGGAGTCAGCGTGGCGGCGTCGTAGGTTCCGTTCAGATCGGGCCGGCCGCTGGCCGTTCGTGGAATCCCGTCGTCCTGGGCCGCAAGGGCCGGGACAAGGACGAGAAGGAGGACGGCTGCCGACAGCAAGCTCGCGGTGCGCTTCATTCTCAGGACCTCCGATTCAGGATGAGATCGATGTCTCTAGTGTACGTCACTACTGGCAGAACGGCCACCTACTCAGCCGAGCTCTTTCCGGCTTCGGCCGCCCGCAGGACCCGCAGGAAGTTGCCGCTCCAGATCTTGTCGATGTCCTCCTCGCTGTAGCCGCGCTCGAGCAGGCCGACAGTGACGCCGAGAGCTTCGCTTGCATCGGCGAAGCCCTCGACTCCGCCGCCATGGTTGAAGTCGGACCCGATGCCGACGTGGTCCACGCCAATCCGTTCGACGATGTAGTCGAGGTGGTCGAGCATCGCATCCACGCTGCCTGGCCCGAGGAGGTCACTGATCGACTGCGTGAAGGCGGACCTGGCGTCGGGATCGTCGATCTCCCAGTACAACTCGAACGGATAAAGATAGTCCTCCAGGACGCCGGCTTGGCGCCGCGCCTCGCGGATCGCCTCGTCCAACGCCATATCGCCGGAGTCGTAGAGATAGCCCCGGAACGGGCAGACGTGGATCACGCCGCCGATCTCGCCGATTCCGTCGATCTCCTCGTCGCTCAGATTGCGGCTGACGTCGGTGAGCTGCCTGGCGTTGGAGTGACTCGCGATGACCGGCGCCGTCGAAGCCTCCAGCACCTGCAGCACCGCGTCCCGGGACAACTGGGAGACGTCGACAACTCCGCCGAGAGCGTTTATCCGTTCGATCGCCGCGACCCCAAGGTCGGACAGCCCGCCGTGCTCGGCCGCTTCGTGCGTACCCGTCGCCGCGTCGAAGACCGGGCGCGACGAGTCGGCGAAGTCGTTGTTCCCCAGGTGCGTGAGCGCGAACACGCGCGCTCCGGCGTCGTAGAAGTCGTCCAGCGCCGAGACGTCGGTGCCGAGGATCATCGCGTTCTGGAAGCCGAGGACGAGCGCCGCCTTGCCCTGTTCGTGGGCGGCGACGATCTCGTCGGCCGACCGGGCGATTGCGGCATTGTTCGCCGGGTCCGCGGCCAGCCCGAGCACCGCCGCGACCTCCTCGTTGGCCCTTGACCGGGCGGCTGCGTAGCCTTCCGCGGTGCGCGGCCCCGAACCGACCGCGACGGACATGACGACCGCGTCGACGCCGCCCGCGTGGAGCTTGGACGGGTCGACCTGGGACAGCCCATCGTCGCCGACGTAGGGAGACGGCGCATCCGGAAGCTCGGTGTCCGCGTGGGCGTCGAGGACCAGCACTCGCTCGTGTATGGCGCGAGCCTGCTCGAGGAGGGCCTCGGGCGAGGGGGCGCCGTCCGCGACGCTCTCGCTCGCCGGGCCACCCGCGCATCCGAAGGTCAATACGGCGCCGAGCGCCAGAGTCCAGCTTGTAGCTCGGTTCATCGCTCTCCTCCTCCGGTCACGAGGCGACCCGCACGATCCGCGTCCCCACGTTGCCGCCAGCCAGCAGGTCGACGAACGCCTCCGGTGCTTTCTCCAGATCCTCGAAGACATCCTGCTTCGGGACCAGCTTGCCGCCCTCGACCCACTCGCGCATGCGGGGCCAGGCCTCCGGATAGCGCTTCGCGTAGTCGAAGACGAGGAAGCCCTCCATGCGAACCCGGAAGTTGATCAGGAGACCCGGAACGCCGAACGGTCCCGGCGCCGGCTTCGACGTGTCGTACTGGGAGACGACGCCGCAGCAGACGATCCGGCCGCCGACCTTCATCCGCCGCAGCGCGCTGCCCAGGACTTCGCCGCCCGTGTTGTCGAAGTAGATGTCGACGCGATCGGGCGTCGCCTCCTTGAAGTCGTTCCGGAAGTTCGGGCTCTTGTAGTCGACGGCCGCGTCGAAGCCGAGTTCCTCCGTGAGCAGGCGGCACTTCTCCTCGCCGCCGGCGACGCCGACGACTCGGCAGCCGACGATCTTCGCCATCTGGCCGACCAGGTGGCCGACCGAACCGGCGGCGGCCGAGACGAGAACGGTCTGCCCTTCCTCCGGTTCGCCGACATCGAAGAGCCCGAAGTAGGCCGTCAGCCCGTTCGTGCCGTAGACGCCGAGATGGTGGGCCGGATCGCAGCCGCCACCACCGTCATCGACGGCGCGCACCTTCGACGCGGCATGGACCGAATAGTCCTGCCAACCGGCCGGGCAAACGACGAGCGAACCCACCGGAACCGCGTCGTCGTTCGACGCCTCGACGCGAGCCACCGCGGTGCCGCTCATCACGATGCCGGCACGAGGCGCGCCGGCGTAGCTCGCGCTGCCCTGGAGACCCGCCCGCTGGCCGGCTCCGATCGTGATCGCCAGCGTGCGACACAGCACCTCCCCGTCGCCCGGCGCCGGCGCCTCGACGGTCCGGAGCGCGTAGTTGCCAGGCTCGAGCCGGTCCGTCGGCAGGGAGTCGATGATGATCTGGCGGTTCTCGGTCATGCGCGGCTTCCGTGGTCGGGATGGTTCGTAGAATCGGCACGAAACCGACCCGGGGAATGTAGCTCATGAAGTACCTTGCACCGCTCATGGTCACGATGGTGGCCTTGGCAACGGGGTTGACGACCTGGAGCTATCAAGGCGACTCCCCTTCCTGCGGCGAGCTGTCCGACACCGACGTGGAGCAGTGGAACCCGAGGCTCCGGGCAGATGTCGAAGCGGCCCTGGGAGCACGCCGGCAGGCCTTCGAGACCGAACCCGACAGCGGCGAAGCCCGCCGTGCCTACGCCGAAGTCCTGTTCAAGCTGGGCGACATCTGGGAAGCCAACGACGTCATCGCACCCCTGAGCACGACGACCACCTGCCACGCGGGCGACCTGCGGCTCGCGGCCAGGACGGCATACCTGCTGGGCGACTACGAGCGGGCCGTCACCCTGAACGAACGGCTTCTCGAACTCGCCGACGAAAGCTCGGAGGCCCAGGCCCAGGCGCTCCGCGGGCTGACCCTCGCCCACTACCAGACCAACGACTTCGCCAGCGCCCGGGAGCTTCCCGCGCCGGACACGACGGAAGGGTCAGCCAGCCTGCTCACCTTCATGCAGGTCTTCGAGGGCGAGCCCTACGGCATCGAATGGACCGGCGACGAGCGAATCGTCCACCTGCCGATGACG
Source organism: Vicinamibacteraceae bacterium (assembly GCA_012270995.1). Classification (GTDB taxonomy): domain Bacteria; phylum Acidobacteriota; class Thermoanaerobaculia; order Multivoradales; family Multivoraceae; genus Multivorans. The sequence continues at coordinate 3,851 of JAAXHG010000064.1, forward strand.
AACGACATCACCCAGCCCGGCGCCCTGCCCCTCGTGACCCTCAAGGTCAACGGCGAAGCGGTCAACCTGATCCTCGACACCGGCGGCGACCGTCTCTATCTCGACCAGGGCATCTACGAGCGCCTCGGCCTTCCGACCCTCGCGAACCGCGAAGCCCGCTACGCCTACACAGGGGGCGAGACGGTCGAGGAACCGCTGGGCGTCGCCGCCACCGTCACGATGGGCGAGGTGACGCTCTCCAACGTGCCGGTCATCGGCGCGACCTGGAAGGCCCTCGGCCAGACCTCCGACGGCGTGCTGACCACGCAGATCCTCAAACAGTTCCTCGCGACGGTCGACTACGACAACCGGCGCATCACCTTCCGCGAGCGGAGCGCCGAGGCCCTTGCCCAAGTGATGGAGACCTTCGGCGACACGCCGCCCGTCGAAGCGCCCTTCTACATGACGAGCACCCACCTCATGTTCGCGAAGGGCAGCCTCAACGGCCACCCGGGAATGAACTACTTCCTCGATTCCGGCCTCGCCGCGAGCATGCCGCTCGTCATCGTCGAGGAAACCGCCGAGTTCCTGGAACTCGAGAAGACAGAGATCGAGGGAACGCCCTACTACTGGTCGCCGATCGAGTCCCACGGCCTCGACGGCCTGCCAAGCGGCCCTGCGCAAGCGCTCGGCAACGTCTTCGTCGAGAGCGACTTCTTCTGGAGTTCCGGCTTCATGGCGGACGTCCTGATCTCGCACCAGTACCTATGGCCCAAGGGGTCGTGGACGATCGATTTCGACGAGATGAAGTACTACTTCCCGGCCGCGGGTTCGTAGAAGCGCAGCCACGCCGGACTGTCCATGTCCGGAAGCCGACGGGATCTCCTCTGGCGGGACGATAGGATGCGCCCTTGTCTCCACGACAGGCTTCAGGGATCGAGGGGGGAACGCGGATGAGAGCTCCGGCCGAGCCGGCATGGGTACCGATCGTTCTACTGGCGCTCGCGGCTCTAGCCGCCGGCTGCACTCAGGGCACGGGCGCCGGTGAGGCGGCCGCGGAAGAAGCGGCGCAAGCCGTCCCGCTACGAGCAGTTCAGGACGAAGAAACCGGCTCGATCTCGATCTACCGGGAGGGCGAAGAGGAACCGATCGTCACCCAGAACGCCGGCGCGGAGCACCGGCCCTTCCTGCACCCGATCGTCGCTCCGGACGGCAAGGGTCTGGCGACGGAGTACAGCCCGGGCCACCATCCCCACCAGACCGGGCTCTACTGGGGCTTCACCCGGGTCAACGGCGAGCCGATGGACGCGGACACGCTCCGCCAGTGGTTCTACCGTCGCGACAAGCCGGAAGAGATCGCGCGCGCCGTGGGCCGCGACTACTTCCACAATCCCGGCGCCGACTACTGGCGCCGTGACTCGGCCACCGTGGTGACCGAGGCCGGGACCGAGGTCCAGTGGCAGACGGTCTACGGCATGCTGGACGCCGAAGGCGAGGCCTTCATGACCGAGACCCAGAACTGGTCCCTGCGCGCTGAGGAGGACCGCTTCATCCTGGATCTCGAGTGGGCCGGCGAAGCGCACACCGAGGTCTCGATCAACGAGATGTCCTACGGCGGCATGTTCCTGCGCATGCCCTGGAAGCAGGGCATCCCGGGAGAAGCCGTCAACGCGGCACGGCAGCGCAACCGCCAGGCGGAGGGTCAGCGAGCGATGTGGGTCGACGTCGGCATGCAGGTCGAAGGCCGCGACGATCTCCTGCACGTCGCCATCTTCGACCACCCGATGAACGCCGGCTACCCCCAGACCTGGCGCGTCGACGGCCAGCTCGGTGTCGGGCCCACACGCGCCCGGATGGGCGACTGGCACATCCCCGAGGGCACGACCGAGGTCATCCGCCATCGCCTGATCGTCTACACCGGCGAGCTGAACGACCTCGAACTGACGGAGGACTGGGAGGAGTACACCGGGGCCGCCGAGGGCTCCTACTCGACGTCGTCGCTATGGGGCATCGCCCAGCGGGAAGCGAAGCAGGAGAAGTTTCTGACCCCGGAAGAGGCGGTCGATGCGATGACCGTGCGCGAGGGATTCAAGGTCAACGCCTGGGCCTCGGAGCCCATGATCACCCAGCCCATGGCCTTCGCCTGGGACGACCGCGGCCGCATGTGGATCGCCGAGAACCGCGACTACGAGACCCGCGGCCGCGGTTTCTCCGGTTCGGGCGACAGCCGCATCCTGATTCTCGAGGACACGGACCGTGACGGCTCCGCGGACAGCAAAACGGTCTTCGCCGAGGGCATCCCGTTCCCGGCGGCGCTGGCGGTCGGCTTCGACGGCGTCTTCGTCGGCGCCCCGCCCCACCTGCTCTTTCTCCCCGACCGCGACGGCGACGACGTCGCCGACATGGACGACGCCGAGATCCTGCTGACCGGCTGGGGCATCCGGGACCGCCACGAGACGATCAACAGCTTCCACTGGGGGCCCGACGGCTGGCTCTACGGCCTGGAAGGCTTCGCGACGCCCTCCAGGATCCGCAAGCCGGGACCCGACGAGTCGATCTACGGCCACAACGACCCCTTCCCCGATGACCTCTTCGAGTACGACGGAGTCGACATCAATGGCGGCGTCTGGCGCTACCACCCGACGAAGGACCGCTTCGAGGTCGTGGCCCATGGCTTCAGCAACCCCTGGGGCATCGACTACGACGCGAAGGGCCAGATCTTCATCACCGCCTGCGTGATCCCCCACCTGTTCCACGTCGTCCCCGGCGGCATCTACCACCGGCAGGGCGGCAGCCACTTCAACCCTTACGTCTACGGCGACATCCGCACGATCGTCAATCACCGGCACCGCTCCGCGCACGGCGGCGCCCGCGTCTACCTCTCGGACGCCTTCCCCGAAGAGCACTACGGCCGGCTCTTCATGGCGAACATCCACGAGCACGCGGTGCTCTCGGACGAACTCGAGCCGAAGGGCTCCGGCTTCGTCGCGCACCACGGCGAGGATTTCCTGCTCGCCAACAACAAGCAGTGGGTCGGCTTCAGCATGGAGATCGGGCCGGGCGGCGACGTCTACGTCCTCGACTGGCACGACGCCGACATCTGCGGCAACGACGTCCAGCACAAGGAGACCGGACGGATCTTCCGGATTACGCCCGAGCAGTCCCTGGCCGACGACTGGGAGGGTCGGTACGACGACGTCAAGGCCATGCCGAACGAGCAACTCGTCGAGCTGCAGCTCTCAAAGAGCGCCTGGCACGCGCGGCGGGCGCGAGTCGTCCTGCAGGGCCGGGCGGCCAAGGGCGAAGTCGACGCCGCGGTCCACGATGCGCTGCGCGCGACGTTCGCGTCCAACCCGGACGGCGACCTGCGCCTGCGGGCGATGTGGGCGCTCCACGTCACCGGTGGCTTCACGTCCGACGAGCTGCTGACGGCTCTCGACGACGAAGACCAGCACGTCCGCGCCTGGGCGATCCAGCTCCTCACCGAAGATCACGACGCGCCGGCCGCCGCGACGGAGAAGTTCGTCGAGCTGGCGGACCGGGACGCTTCGCCGATCGTCCGCCTCTACCTCGCGGCGGCCCTCCAGCGCGTCGACCACGACGTGCGCTGGTCGATCGCCGAGCACCTCGTGATGAAGGGCGACGACGCGGACGACCACAACATCCCGAAGATGATCTGGTTCGGCATCGAGCCCCTGGTTCCGGAGGACCCGAGGCGCGCGTTGCGGCTGGCCAGGACCTCCCAGATCCCGATGCTCACGGAGAACATCGCGCGCCGCGCGGTCGACGCGGACGAGCTTGGGTTCCTCGTCACGTCGCTCGTCGACCGTTCGGAAGCCCGGCCGGCTCTGCTCCGGGGCATGCTGGCCGGACTCGAAGGCCAGGTCTACGCCGAGCCCCCGGACAACTGGGAACGGGTCTACGGCCGGCTGAAGCGCGACCGCAACGTCGCCGACATCGCCCTCGAGGTGGAGCAGCAGTTTGGCGGCGTCGAGGTCGCGCGCCAGTTCCTCGCGACGCTCGACGACGAAAGCGCTCCGCCCGAAGATCGGCGGCGGGCCATCCAGGGCCTCGCCGACCAGCAGCACCAGGCCCTCTTCGAGCGGCTCCCGGCTCTGCTGGACGAACCCGAAGTGCGGATCGCCGCGCTCCGCGCCTACGCCGCGTTCGACGGCCGCTGGGAATCGGGCTTCCTGCTGCTCGGGCGCTACGCCTCCTTCAACGCGGACGAGAAGCTCGCCGCCGTGCAGACGCTCGCCTCCCGCCCCATCTACGGGCGAGTGCTGATGGGCGCCATCAAGGAGGGAAGCGTCCCGCGGCGCGACGTGCCGGCCTACGTCGCCCGCCAGCTCCACCGGGTCGTCGGCAGCGGCTTTCTCGAGGTCTGGGGACCGATCACGCGGGTCTCCAGCGAGAAGGCCGCGGCCATCGCGAAGTACGCGACGATCCTGAGCGACGACGCGATCGCGGCGGCCGACACCAACCGCGGCGAGCAGATGTTCACCGAGCTTTGCGCCGTGTGCCACCAGATGTTCGGCGAAGGCGGCCTCATCGGTCCCGACCTCACCGGTTCCAACCGCACGGAACTCGACTACCTGCTGACGAACATCCTCGACCCGAGCGGCGACATCCAGGACGTCTACCAGACCCTGATGGTGACCACCCGGGACGGCCGGACCTACTCCGGCACCGTCGCCACGAAGAGCCCCCGCTCCATGACCCTGCGCGTCGTCGGCCAGGACGAAGTCGTCATCGCGCAGTCGGATATCCAGTCGTTCGATTACTTCCCGCTCTCGATGATGCCGGAGGGACTGCTCGATCCCTACGACGACGACGAGGTGACGAACCTCGTGGCGTACCTGATGACCGCGCAGGAAGCGACGAACGCCCAGGGCCCCTGAGCCCGAGGCAAGTTTCCGAAGAAGTGGACATGACGAACGTCGCCATGATCGGCCTCGGCTTCGGCGCCGAGTTCATTCCCATCTACCAGGCCTACCCCGGCGCCAACGTCTACGCGATCTGCCGCCGCGACGAAGCGGAACTCAACAAGGTCGGCGACCAGTTCGGGATCGAGCGGCGCTACACGGACTACGACGACGTGCTCGCCGATCCGGACGTGGACTACGTCCACATCAACACGCCGATCCCGGACCACGCCTGGATGTCGCTCGCCGCGCTCGATGCCGGCAAGCACGTCATGTGCACGGTGCCGATGGCGACGACCGTCGAGGACTGCCGCAAGATCGTCGAGAAGGTCGCGGAAACCGGCCTCAGGTACATGATGGCCGAGACGGTCGTCTACAGCCGCGAGTTCCTGTTCATCAAGGAGCTGTACGACAAGGGGGAGCTCGGCGACATCCAGCACCTGGCCGCCTCGCACCCGCAGGACATGGACGGCTGGCCGTCCTACTGGGAACGGATGATCCCGATGCACTACGCGACCCACGTCGTCAGTCCCTGCCTGGGGCTGGTCGACGGGCTCGCCGAGTACGTGAGCTGCTTCGGCTCGGGCGTGGTGCGCGACGACATCGCCGAGAAGTCCGGCAACCGCTTCGCCGTCGAGACCTGCCACATCAAGGTCAAGGACAGCGACCTGGTCGCGCACATCTGGCGCTTCCTCTACGACGTCGCGCGGCAGTACCGCGAGAGCTTCGACGTCTACGGCACGAAGAAGAGCTTCGAGTGGACCCTGATCGAGGACGAGCCCCACGTCCTTCACACGGCGAAGAAGCCCGAGCACGAGATCCCGGAGAAGATCGAGGTTCCGGACTACGCACACCTTCTGCCTGAGGAGATCCGGCACTTCACCCTGCCCCAGGAGATCCACGACGCCGAGCACCTCTCCTTCATCCAGGGCGGCGGCCACGGCGGCTCCCACCCCCACCTCGTCCACGAGTTCCTGAGCGCGCTCGACGACGACCGCGATCCCTGGCCGAACGCGGTCACCAGCGCCAACTGGACCTGCGTCGGCATCTGCGCCCACGAGTCGGCGCTGGGTGGCGGCGAGATCATCCGGCTACCGGGCTTCACGCTCGGACCATAGGACCCCAACCAACGGACCGGCTTCAGGAGGGCCAATGAACAAGACGAAACTACTGATCGCGAGCTTCCTCACCATCCTGGTTGCCGGAGTCGGAACCGCCGTTCGCGGCGGGCTCCTCCTGGAATGGGGCACGGCCTTCGGCTTCACGCAGACGGAACTCGGACAGATCACCGGCGGCGGCTTCGTCGGCTTCGGGCTCGTCATCCTCGTGGCCAGCGCCTTCCTCGACCGCTACGGCTACAAGCCGTTCCTGCTGGGCGCGGGCGTCCTTCACGTGCTGTCCGTCGTCGTGGCCGTCGCGGCCACGTTCGTCTACAACGGATCGATCGAAACGAACCCGGACTTCGCGCGCGCCGGGGCCTACTTCTGCCTGTTCTGGGGCGTCTTCATCTTCGCGGTCGCGAACGGCATCTGCGAAGCGGTCATCAACCCGCTGGTCGCGACCCTGTACCGCAAGGAGAAGACCCACTACCTGAACATCCTGCACGCCGGCTGGCCCGCCGGCCTGATCTGCGGCTCTCTCCTGGGTATCGGCCTGATCGGCCGCGTGCGCTGGGAGATCGTCCTCGCGCTCTATCTCGTTCCGACCCTCATCTATGTCCTGATGATGGTCAAGGAGAAGTTCCCCACGTCCGAGGCGGCGGCCGCCGGCGTCAAGTTCATGGACATGGTCAAGGAGTTCGCGGCGCCCATGCTCCTCTTCCTGCTCGTGCTCCACGTGTGCATCGGCTACGTCGAGCTCGGAACGGACAGTTGGATCGTCAACATCATGGACACGGTGCTCGGAGGCAAGGGGCTGTTCATCCTGCTCTACACCTCCATCCTGATGTTCGTCCTGCGCTTCTTCGCCGGCCCGATCGTTCACCGGATCAATCCGCTCGGGCTGCTGTTCGTGAGCGCCGTCGTCGCCGCCATCGGCCTCTACTCGCTTGGTTCGCTGGCCGGCGCGGTCACCGTCATGATCGCCGCCACGATCTACGGCGCCGGCAAGGCCTTCTTCTGGCCGACGATGCTGGCGGTCGTCTCGGAGCGCTTCCCGCGCGGCGGCGCCCTCACGCTGGGGGCCGTCGGCGGCGTCGGCATGCTCTCGGCAGGATTGCTGGGCGGGCCGGGCATCGGCTATCTCCAGGACCGGCACGCCTCGCAGGACCTGCAGGCGAACGCCCCCGCCGTGTACGAGGAGTACAAGGCCCAGGGCACGAACAGCTTCCTGTTCTTCGCCCCCGTCCAGGGCCTCGACGGCACCAAGGCCGGTCCGGTCATGGAGAAGGCGAAGGACTTCAGCATCACCCTGCCGCCGGACGAGCAGGCGGTGCGCGACGCGTCCTTCCACGGCGGCCAGACCGCTCTGCGGATCACCGCGGCGATACCCGTGTTCATGGCGCTCGGCTTCCTCTACCTGATCCTCCACTTCCGGCGGGCAGGGGGCTACAAGCAGATCGAGTTGACGTCGCAGCAGGAGACCTGAGAGGAACCGCGCGAACAGGGACCTACCCGCACGATGAGCGATCTGCTCGGCGCGGTGCCGGGCCTCTACGAGTCCGTGGACGACATCGACTGGGAGATCGACGACGGGCGAGCCGAGTGAGCCCTCCGGCTGTTAGAGTCGCCATGCGCCCCGACGGAGGGAACATGCCCGTCAAACACTCCCGACCGCCTACCGGGAGCAGGGTCCCATCATGAGCGCCGCGACCGACACGCTTCGCACGGCGGAGACCCTGACCGAGGCCGGCGTCCCCGAACGTCAAGCTGCCGGCCACGCGCGCGCAATCGACGAAGCGTTGACCGAAGCGGTCGGCGATCTGGTGACCGGTGACCAGTTGCGCGCCGAGATGGCCGCCTTGCGCGCGGACATGTATCGCGCTCTTTGGATTCAGGGCGGCGTGATCATCGGCGTCGTGGTCGCCTTGGTGCGGCTGATTCCCTGAGCCACCAAGGCCGAGCGCCTTCGGGTAGGATAGTCGTACTTTCCAACCCGATGGAGGACCTCATCATGCCGCTCGTCAGACTACGCGCGAAGAACCAGATCACTCTTCCCGCGAAGGTGTTGGGCACGATCGGCGCCAGTGAAGGAGACATCCTCCACATTGCCGCCGACGGTGACCGGCTCGTCATCACGGCCAAGGAACTGCAAGACCGAGGGCCTGCCTACACGATGAGCGATCTGCTCGGCGCGGCGCCGGGTCTCTACGAGTCCGTGGACGACATCGACCGGGAGATCGACGACGGGCGAGCCGAGTGAGCCCTCGTCGATCGCCCTTCGACTTGCTCGGCCCGAAGCTCTACCTCGACGCGAATCTCTACATCTACCTGTTTGAGGGCGCCGAACCACACCGCGAGCGGATGACCCGCCTGGCGGCGGAGATCGATCTCCGGCAACTCGCGGTCATCGCCAGCGAGTTGATGTTCGTGGAGCTTCTTCCGCGGCCGCTGCGTGAGGGAAGGCGTGATCTCGTGGAGCGCTACTTCGACCTGATGCAGCGGACTCCCAGCATTGTCCTGGCGCCCGTGACTCGCCCTGTCGTCCTGCAGGCCGTCCGACTTCGCGCGGACTTCGGATTGCGGTCGATGGATGCCCTTCACTTGGCGACCGCACAAGTCCACGACTGCCACACGTTCCTGACCAACGACGTGCGGCTCGCATCGGTCGAGAAACCACGCGTGCTGACGCTTCAGGACCTGGAAGTCTGAGGACAGAACGGCGGCGGCCAGCGCCTCGCGGTCCGGCGCATCCTTCCGGTAGGCTCCGCCGTCAGTCCACCCCCGAAGATGCCCGATTCGCCACTCAGTGAGCTGCGCGGCAAGCGCAGGATCACGGTTCCCCTGGATGCCGGCCGGGCGCCGGCGTTGGCCGCCGCCGCCGAAGTCGTCCTCGGCGACGACCCGCATGGCGGCGAGCTGCAGGTCCTGATCGCGAACCGCCGAGGAGCCGGCGATCCGTCCATACCGGAGCTCCGCGCGCTGCACCGCTGGCGGCAGGGCAAGAGGACGTTTCCCCTGGTGACGGTGATCCGGCCTGGCGCGGAAGAAGCGGAAACGATCAGAGACGTCGGCGCCGAAACCGGCGCCGAGACCGGTGAGCCGAGCCTGCTGACCGACCGCGGCGACGAAGCATCGTTGCGTCAACGCTGGCTCGGCGGGCGGGAGGGTTCCTCCCGAGAGAGTGCAACCGACGAGCCGACTTGGGTTCTCGTGCTGGGTCCGGACCGGGAGGTTGCCCCCGTTCGACTTCCCGAGGAGCAGGCGGCGCGGATGCTCCAGGCCGCCCTCGACGAACCGTCCGCGGTTTCGGCCCGGCGACGGATCGTCGGCCTGCTCAGGCAGTCGGCGGGAACCGGAGACGACGCCGGCGCGCGCCCCGGCATGGACAACGCCGGTCTCTTCTCACGGCACTACCTGGTCCGATCTCTTCCGGGCGAGGAACGCTGGACCGCGGCGCGGCGCCGCGCGCGGCCGCTGCTCGACCGTCGCGGCATGGACCTGATCCGCCGCCTCGGCTTCCGGATAGGCGATCGGCTCGATCAAGCTCTGGTCCTCTTGGGGGAGCACAGCGAACAGCGCGCCGTCGCCGTCCTGCTCGAACGAACGGAGACCTTCGAAGCCGGGAGCGGGCGTCTCGGCACGTCGCCGGCCGCCTACGGCCTGGACAGGGCATCGAAGCGTGGCGCGGAGTGGCTCATCCTGCTCCGGCGGCGATCAGATTCGCCTCTACGCCACGAAGCCCGGAACGGGGGTCGGGAGCCGGCGGACACGGCGGGCAGGCCCCACGTCGAGGTACGCCGCTACGAGGACGGCTTCCTGCACGGCAAGGCGTTCCTGGTCGAGCACGAGTTCGAGCCCGCCGTGCTCGCGGGCTCCTCGAACCTGACCCACGCCGGGCTGATGACGAACGCCGAACTGAACCTGGGCTATCCGTCGGGCCAACACACCCACCTGGTGCAGGACTGGTTCGGCCACTTCTGGGAGCGTTCGACCCCGTTCCCACTCGCCGATCTCTACGCCTCGCGCTGGGATCCGCACTCTCCGTGGACCGTCTTCCTTCGCATGTTGTGGGAGCTCTACGGCGCGGACCTCGAAGCGGACGACCGCGCGGCGCTGGCCGAGGAGTTGCGTCTCACCGCCTTCCAGCGCGACGGCGTCTTCCGCGCGCTCCGGCTGCTCAAGGCGAACGGCGGCGTCCTGGTCGCGGACGAGGTCGGCCTCGGCAAGACCTTCATCGCCGCCGAGATGATCCGCCGGGCGACCGAGGAGAACCGGCAGCGTGCGCTGGTGCTGGCGCCCGCGGCGCTCAAGGAGAGCATGTGGGAGCCCTTCCTTGACGACTACGGCTTCTCCCGCCGCGTCCGGTGCATGTCCTACGACGAACTCCGGGTCGCCTGGCGGCGCGACGAGGAGGACACGCGCCGGAAGCTCGACGACTACGCGCTGGTCATCGTCGACGAGGCGCACAACCTGAGAAACCCTCGGGCGCAGCGGACCGAGACGGTCGCGGCGCTGGTGGGCGGCGAGCACCCGAAGCAGGTCGTCCTGCTCACCGCCACCCCGGTCAACAACAGCCTGGGCGACCTCCACGCCCTGGTCTCGCTCTTCATCCGCAACGACGCGTTCTTCGCCCATGCCGGCATCCCGTCGATTCGCGGCTACGTCGCGGAGGCCGAGCGCATGGACCCGGAGTCGCTGTCGCCCGAACGCCTGTTCGATCTGCTCGACCGCACGACCGTCCGCAGAACGCGGAGCTTCGTCAAGGAGCACTACCGGGACGACCGCTTCGTCGGTCCGGACGGCGCGGATCAGACGATCTCCTTCCCCACGCCCGCCCTGCACCGGCTCGACTACGAGCTCGACGCGGCGGGCGAAGCGCTGCTCGACGCCGT
>JAAXHG010000147.1 GCA_012270995.1 Vicinamibacteraceae bacterium
GCACTCCGCGCGAGACGCACTCGCGCTCGACCCCAAGGGGCATGGCCTGCCTCTCCATCGCGCTACCCGCTTCAACCGGGAGGCATCGGCCAACCGCCGGCGGAGGACGGGCGGCGCCCGGAACGGACTCCGTCGACTTGCAACCAGCTTGATGGACCGACGCGGAGGCGTCGTTGGCAAGGGGGGGAGCAGGCCGGACAAGCCGCTCGGCGAACCGTACGTAACGGTCCGGAAGGCGGCCATGACGTAGAGGACAATCGAAGAGGGGCACTTCGCGCTCGGTCTTTCCAGCTAAAGCCCCGGAACCCTACTTCGCGTCGCCTTCGCTGACAAGCCTCGCCTCGTCCCAAAGCCGCGCTTCGATCGCCTGGGCAACGGTCATCGACTGGTAGTCTACGGCCATGGCCGACGGCGGCATCTCGGGCCCGTTGACGCTGGCCGTGGACGCGGAAGGCTGGCCGCTCGACGTTGCCGACTTCCCCGGCTGCGAGGCGGTCCGCGTTCCCCGCGAGCGAATCGAGGACCACGAGAGCCGGGTCGAGTACTGGGACAGCCTTACCGAGACCGCGATGGTGGTCCGAGAGCCGACGTCGCCCTTCCACGAGAGGCCTTCGCAGCGGCTGGCGCGGCTGGCCGAACGCATCGCCGCTTCGAGCGGGTCGATCATCGAGACCTTCGGCGCGTCGGATCTCGTGCGTGCGTTCGCCGACGGCAGGGCTAGGGTGCTCATGCAGGCCGACCAGGTTCTCTATCTCGATCCTCCGACCGAAGCGGAACTGGGCCCGAAGATCGACGTTGACAACGACAGGCTGCCGGACGTGGTCCTCGAGGTCGACTACTCGACGGACGTCCGGCCCGGCAAGCTGCCGCGGTACGAGGCCTGGGGCTTCCCGGAGGTCTGGGTCGACGTGCCCGACGAGCGCTCCGCGAGCCGCCCGCGGTCACGACCGTCTGGCCTTACGATTCACGTCCTCGTCGACGGCCGCTTCAGCACGGCGACACAGAGCCGCGCCTTTCCGGGCTGGACGGCCGCCGAGATCCACCGCGCGCTCAACGAGCACGCGCCTTCCGCCGAGAGCCATGCCGTCCTGCGCCGGGTCGGACGCGCACTCGGCAAACTGGAAGGAACCGGACCGGACGACGACCCTTGGCTTCGGAGCGAACGCGACGAAGGCCGAAGCGAGGGCTTCGTTGCAGCCGCCCTCGCGCTGCTCGATAGCCGGGACATCCCGTACTCGCATGAACTGGCGTTCCGTCTCCGGCAGGTCGCCGACCGATCGCCGAAAGACCTGATCGCCGCGGCCAGAGCATGCACCGACGCCGACGACCTCCTGAGGCGGCTGCCGGGCTGAACGCCGGGGAGATCGCCACGCTGGCCGAACGGGGCGTCGTCTTGGGCAGGCTCCGGCCGATTCGCTGCACGCGGCAAACGCGACTACAATCTCCTCTCCCCTACCGAACGGCCCTCGGCCCAGGAGACCCTCCATGGACTTTCAGGACTCACCGCAGGAATCCGCCTTCCGCGCCAAGGCGCGCGCCTGGCTCGAAGCGAACGCCGAACCCCTGCCCCCCGGCGCCACGTCGCGGTTCGACGGCCTGCCCGAGCAGGAAGGTCTGGCCGCGATGAAGGAGTGGCAGCAGAAGAAGTACGACGACGGCTGGGCCTGCATCACCTGGCCGAAGGAACACGGCGGCCGCGGGGCCACCTTCATGGAGGGAGTGATCTGGACCCAGGAAGAGGCAAAGTTCGACGTGCCGGCCGGCTACCTCGGCATCGGCCACGGGACCTGCGCGCCGGCAATCATGGCCCACGGCACGCAAGAGCAGAAGCGCCGCTACCTGCCCAAGCTGGCAAGCGGAGAGGAGGTCTGGTGCCAGCTCTTCTCCGAACCGGGAGCCGGTTCCGATCTGGCGGGGCTACGGACCCGCGCCGAGCGCGACGGCGACGAATGGGTGGTCAACGGCCAGAAGGTCTGGAACTCGGGCGCCCACTACGCCGACTGGGGCATCCTCGTCACGCGGCACGATCCAAGCGTGCCCAAGCACAAGGGGCTGACCTTCTTCGTCGTCGACATGAAGTCGCCGGGCATCGACCCACGGCCGATCCGGCAGATTCCGGGCAGCTCGGAGTTCAACGAGGTCTTCTTGCAGAACGTCCGGATCCCCGATCACAACCGCCTCGGCGAGGTCGGCGCCGGCTGGCAGGTGGCGATCACGACGCTGATGAACGAGCGCCACGGCCGCTACCAGATGACGCCCGACTGGAGCGACGCTCTTCGCCTCGCCTCGGAACTCGAGATCGACGGCGAACCTGCGGCGAACCAGAGTTCGGTGCGCGAGCGGATCGCCGACTGGTACGTCCAGTGCCGGGGCGTCGAGCTGACCTTCATGCGCACCCTGACGGCCATCTCGCAGGGCAAGCAGCCGGGGCCCGAGAACTCGATCTGCAAGGTGATCACCGCCAGCGCCCGGCAGGACATCGCCTCGTTCGCCGCCGACCTGCTCGACTCCGCGGGCGCCGTCAGCGGCCGCGAGGACGCCCCCTCGGCCGGCATGTTCCACTACGCCTACCTGGCTGCGCCGGGCATGCGGATCGCCGCCGGTACCGACGAGATCCTGCGCAACATCATCGCCGAGCGCGTCCTCACCCTGCCCGGCGAGATCCGCGTCGACCGCGACCGAGCGTTCAGCGACATTCCGACCGGCGCGAACTGACCCGGTTGGGATCGCCGCTCGCGGTCCTGCGCCGTGCCTAGCCGCTGTCCCGGCGGTCGTAAATCCGCCTGTAGGAGGCGGTCCCGCCATCGCCACCGAACTGGAGCTGGGTCAGGACGACCAACTGGCCCTTCTTGTTGACGCTGTACTCCTGGATCTGGAGGGCCTCCCCGCGTCCCCGGTTCCTGGTCACCAGCTTCTTTTTTTTCCAGAAGGCCTGAATCTCACGCCCCTGACCCACCCCGTACCACTCGCGATCCGTCCGCAGGACAAGGGCCAGCCCCCGGGAGTCCGTGATCCGAAGTCCACCCTCGAGCATGTCGATGGTCAGAGCCTCCGCTCCGGCGCTCATGCCGCGGGCCATCGCAGGCCCACCGCCACGATCGCCTCCGCCACCGGGGCCGCCTCCGGCTCCTCCGGCGCCAGCAGGCGCCCCGCCAGCGCCACCGCCGCCACCGCCACGACCACCGGCAGCGCCGCCTCCCCCACGACCGCCACCACCGACAGCAGCTCCGCCGCCTGAACCACCCCGGCCACCGACGCCGGTCCCGCCGCCGCGGCCGCTGAAGCCGCCATCACCGGCCACACCGCGCGACCTCCTGAACCGCTGCATCATCTGCTGCGGGTCGTCACTCTCCTCCTCGTTGAGAACCCACTCCCCACTCAAATCCGCCCACGGCTGCACCGCCTCGACCGGCTCTCCGACCCCAAGGGACACCGCAGCGGCCAGGGCGACAACAGCCACCCACCGCCCGATAGCCCACAGAGACGAACGGAACGATCGCAACTCTCTCATCGTCATGTCTCCCCTCTTTCTTGGTTCCCCACCAAGCCTACCCTCACGTGACCCTTGCGGCGACGCCGACGCCCTGCCGAAACCGTCCAGCCCGGTCCGGGGCCGGAGGGGTCAGATCCCAGGTGCCTCTGAACGAGCGACGGCTGACGACACTTCACAAACCACAGCCAGCCCCGCCGTTCCGACGCGGTTCAGTCCGCGCCGGAGGCCGGAGGGGAGGATCCCAGCGAGGCTGTCGGCAAGCGACGGCCCATGCCCTCTCATCGACCGACACCTAACCGGAGCGCAGCCGACCGCAGCGAGCACCAACCTTCCATCTACTCAGGAAGTGCGAACCCGGGTGGCGCGGTCCGCGCCACCCGTGATCCAGTCCGTGCGCCCGTCATCGGGCGCACGGATGACGCCGCCGCTGGGACCCTCCCCTCCGGGCGCAGGAGCGGACGGGTGAGTCCGACACTCGAGCTAGCTGGCGACCTCGCTCTCGCTGCCCGGAAACAGCAGCCGCGCCATCTGGGTCTGGGAGCGGTGGACGAACAGGATGACCTGGTCATCGGCACGCAGCATGTTGCTGCGCTCGGGCATGAACACGCGGTCGCCTCTCACCACCGCTCCGACGATCAGGCCCCGCGGCGCCTGGAGGTCGGCCAGGGTGGCGCCGGCCGCCGGGCTGGCCTCGTGGATCACCCGCTGCACCACCTGGAGGGCGCCGTCCGCGAGGTTGACCAGGTTCGCCTTGTAGCCGTTGGCGACGAAGTTGCGGACGTGGTCGATCGCCAGGGAGTGAGGCGACACGAGCTCGACTTCGCCGACCCGTTGCCACAGCCGGCTGGTCGTGTGGTGGATCAGGGCCACGACCTGGCCCACGCCCAACTCCTGGGCGATCAACCCGGCGACCACGTTGCTGTCGTCGTGGCTGGTGGCCGCGATGAGTACATCGGCCCGGCCCAGTCCCTCGCTCTCCATCGTCGCGGCGTCGATCGGGTCCGCGTGTAGAACCTCGACATCGGGAAACGACCGCGCCAGGTACTCCGCCCGCCGGCGGTCCCGCTCGATCCAGCGCAGCCGCTTGACCTGGTTGCGCAGCGCCTTGACGACGGCCACCGCGGCCGAGCTGCCGCCGGCGATAGCGACGGTACGGGGCGCCTGGAGTTGGGAGGCGAACAGCTTCTCCACCTCGTGGGTCGTTTGGGTACGACAAAGGACCATGGCCAGTCCACCCGGGGCGGCGCGCAGGTCCGGCCCCGGAATCGAGAGTTCGTGCTCCGCATCGAAGTAGCCGACGATCCGCGCGCCCTCCGGCAAGGGTATCTTGCTCATCGGCACCCGGGCGACGGTGCTGTCCTCCTGCACCTGGATCGTGCGCAGTTCGAAGCGCCCCTTGGCCAGATAGTCCACCTCGTGAGTGTGATGGCCGAGCACCACGTTCAGGATGGCGTTCGTCGCCAGACTCTGAGGAGACAACAGCAGGTCGGCCCCGAACAGACGCTCGTAGGACCGCCGGTAGGTCGTCAGATCTTCCGAGGTATCGACGCGTGCAACACACCTCCTGGCGCCCAGGCTACGGGCGATCACCGACGCGACCAGGTTCGCTTCCTCGGACGAGGAAGCCGCGATGAAGAGGTCCGCGGCGCCTACCCGAGCCCGCTCCAGCACGGCCTGTTGGGCGCCGTTGCCGACAACGAAGGCGGCGTCGAGCTCCTCCTCGATCCGGCGCCCCTTGTCCGGATCGGTGTCGATGAGCGTCAGGCTCCGACCGTCCCGCCCGAAGGCCTCGGCGATGTGGAATCCCATGTCGCCGATCCCCATGACGCAGTAGTGGCCTTCCGAACTCACCGCACGTCGAGCATAAGCCACCGTCCCGTTCGCGAGTCGTCGGGCGCGCGGACGACAGCGGACGGCTCGTCCGCGACAGGCGGTCTGCTACGGTTCCCGCTTCCGCCCGCACCCAGAGGCGCCCCGCAACGACCGAGCGACGATGTGAGCACACTGAAGACCCGCCGGAACGACGCCGACGTAGAGGAGTTCCTGGCCGCCGTCGAGAACAATCGACGGCGGGAGGACAGCTTCACCGTACTCCAGCTGATGAAGCGGATCACCGGCGAGGAAGCGAAGATGTGGGGTACGTCGATCGTAGGCTTCGGCAGCTACCACTACCGCTACGCGAGCGGCCGCGAAGGCGACTGGCCGCGCATCGGCTTCTCGCCGCGCAAGCAGAGCCTGACAATCTACGTCATGCCGGGTTTCTCGACCTATGACCACCTGCTGTCGCGGCTCGGCAAGCACCGGACGGGGAAGTCCTGCCTGTACGTCAACAAGCTGGCGGACATCGACATGGACGTTCTCGAGCAACTCGTCCGCACCTCGCTGGAGACGATGCGAGAGCGTTACCCCGAGTAAACGAGGACGCGAATGAGCTACGAACGGATCCTGTTCGAACAGGACGGCAGTCTCGCCACGATCACGCTGAACCACCCGGAGGTGCTGAACGCCACGGACGCCCGGATGGTCGCCGAACTCGGCGACGCCGTGCTGCGCATCCGGGCGCCGGAAAGCGGCGTGCGCGCCCTGCTGCTCACCGGCGCGGGACGCGCCTTCTGTTCCGGCGCCAACCTCTCGGGCCGCGGCGGCGCGGCCGAAGGTGGCGTCAACCCCACCGCCCGCGAGAATCTGCGCAACAACTACCACCCCCTGCTGCTGTCGCTGCGCGACCTCGACATGCCGATCGTCACCGCCGTTCACGGGGCGGCGGCCGGCGTCGGCATGAGCTTCGCGTTGATCGGCGACCTGGTCTGCGCCTCGAAGCAGGCCTTCTTCCTGCAGGCGTTCGCCCGCATCGGACTGGTCCCCGACGGCGGCGCCACGTTCATGCTGCCGCGGTTGATCGGCTGGGGCCGCGCGGTGGAACTCTCCATGCTCGCCGAGCGTCTGCCGGCCGACAAGGCGTTCGAGTGGGGCCTGGTCAACCGCCTCTACGACGACCAGGAATCCTTGATGGAGGGCGCCGCCGAACTGGCTCACCGCCTGGCCAACGGTCCCCGCTCCCTGGCCATGATCCGCAAGGCGTACTGGGCCACCTGGCAGAACGTCTACGAGCAGCAGCTCGACCTGGAGGCCAGGCTGCAGGCCGAGGCCGGCGCCACGGAGGACTCGCGCGAAGGAGTCCTCGCCTTTCTCGAGAAGCGGCCCGCCGAATTCAAGGGACGCTGATCCCGATGCGCGCTCGTCTCTTCCTCGTCGCCGCGCTCACCTGCTCCACCGCCCTGGTCGCGCAGGAGACGATCGAGTGGCGCCACTACGCCGCCGACCGCGCCAGCACCAAGTACTCGCCGGCGGCCCGGATCGACTCGTCGAACGTGTCCGAACTTGTGGTCGCCTGGCGCTGGGTCACGCCCGACAGCCGGGTCGAAGCGCAGACCCTGGCCGGCGACCTCAAGGGCACGCCGCTGATGGTGAACGACACGCTGTACGCCGTTTCGGCCATGAACCTCGTGAGCGCCATAGACCCCGCGACCGGCGAAGAACTCTGGACCTACGACCCGAAGGCGTACGAACGCGGAATCCCGACCCACGGCGGCTTCACCCAGCGCGGCATCGAGTACTGGGAACACCGGGGGATGCAGCGGATCGTGCTGGTCACCGGCACCCACCAGCTCGTTTCGCTGGACGCGAAGACGGGCGAGCCGGACCTCGAGTTCGGCGAAGCCGGGATGGTCGACATGCGCGGCGACATCGGCCGGCCGGACCAGATGCGCGAGACCGGCGCCAACTCGCCCGGCATCGTCTGCGGCGACACCGTTCTCATGGGCATGACGATCATGGACTTCTCCCTGACCCAGGAGATGCCGGCGGGCCACATCCGCGGCTACGACATCCGGACCGGGCGGAAGAAGTGGATCTTCCACACCGTGCCCCAGGGCGACGAGCCCGGCGCCGAGACCTGGCACGACGAATCCTGGCGCTACTCGGGCAACACCAACGTGTGGTCGTGGATGAGCTGCGACGACGAGACGGGTTGGGTCTACTTCGGCACCGGCACGCCGACCAGCGACTACTACGGCGGACACCGCCACGGCAACAACCTCTACGCCGAGAGCCTGGTCGCCATCGACACCGCGACCGGCGAAAAGAAGTGGCACTTCCAGGCCGTGCGGCACGGGCTGTGGGACTACGACTTCCCCTGCGCGCCGATCCTGCTCGACATCGAGGTAGACGGCAAACGGATCGAAGCGGTGGCCCAGGTCAGCAAGCAGGCCTTCACCTACGTCTTCGACCGCAAGACCGGCGAGCCCGTGTGGCCGATCGAGGAGCGCAAGGCGCCCGAGAGCCTCGTTCCCGGAGAATGGACCGCGAGCATGCAGCCTTTCCCCACCAGACCGCCGCCGTTCGACCGCCAGGGCGTCCGCGAAAGCGACCTGATCGACTTCACGCCGGAGCTGAAGGCGAAGGCGATCGAGATCTACCGGAAGACGCTCCTGGGAGGCCCGATGTTCACGCCGCCGACCCTGGCCGGCGAGAACCGGAGGGTGATGGCGCAACTTCCCGGCCAGGCGGGTGGCGCGAACTGGGGCGGTGCCGCCGTCGATCCGACCAGCGGCGTCCTGTTCGTGCCGTCGCAGACCCGGCTCGGCACGATGGCCCTGATCCCGCCAACGGCACGACAGCCCTCCGACCGCGACTACCTTCCGGCCTTCACGTTCCCCGCCGGCCCGGAAGGTCTGCCGCTCGTCAAGCCGCCCTGGAGCCGGCTCACCGCGATCGACCTGAACCGTGGCGAGATCCTCTGGCAAACGCCGGTGGGCGACGGCCCCAGGGATCATCCGGCGCTTGCCGGCCTCGACCTCGGACCGCTCGGCGCCTGGCCGCTCGCCGGTCTCACGCCAGGCTGGCCGATGGCGACCGCCACGCTCGTGTTCGTCGTCACCAGCGAGCAGGTTCCCGGCACGTACCAGGAGGGGCCCGGCGGCTTCACGTCGCTCGGTCCATCGACCGGTTTCCTGTACGCGTTCGACAAGGCGACCGGCGAAGAGGTCTGGCGAACCGAGCTGCCCGACACGCCGGGCGGCGGCCCGATGACCTACGTCGTCTCCGGACGCCAGTTCATCGTCGTTCCCGTCGGCAAGCGCGGTCAGGAGCACTCCCTGGTCGCGTACGCCTTGCCGCGGTAGCGGCGCCGATCAACGACGCTTGGACAGCCGGGCCCCCGGAGGATCGCTGATCCACTCCGCCCCCTGTTCCCAGCAATCGTCGAAGACCGTGTCGCGGATCGGCCGCCGGCGAAGCGGACCGTGGCGTCCCAGGGGCCGGCCGATCGTGATCGTCAGCGACATTTCCACACCGTCCGGAACCTCGAGAATCTCGCGCAGTTCGTCCGCCACCGCGTGGTGCCAGCCGCTGTAGCAGGCGCCGTAGCCCAGCGCCCGCGCCATGAGGAACAGGTTCTGGCACGCCGGAAAGACGGACGCGCCCTCGGAGTGGGTCAGCGCCCGATAGCGGACGTAGCAGGCGATGACGATCGCCGGGATCCGCTCGAAGTGATCCACGTAGTGCTGGATCGCCCGGTTGACCCTCGATTTCGGCGAGTTCGGATCGGCGGCCGATCCGCGGTTCCAGGCCTCCTCCTCCGTCTTGCGGGCCCAGCCGCGCCGGAAGGACTCGCCCAGCAACCGGCGAGCCCGCCGCGCCCGGGGGCCGTCCCGGAGGACGATGAAGCGAAAGGGCTGACGGTTCGTACCGGAAGGCGCCCGGCTCGCGGCGTAGAGAATGCGCGCCAGATGCTCGTCCGGGATCGGCTCGGGACTGTAGCGCCGCACGGACCGCGCGGTGGAGAGCAGTTCGAAGAAGTCGTCGGCATCCATGGGCCGTACGATCCCCCACGCGCGAAGTCCGCGTCAAGCGATAGGATCGCCACACTCCTCCAGTCTCCCAAGTGAAACGCCGGCCCAAGGGTGCGGCGGCCGACCCCGAGGTACCAGACGATGCAGAGAACCGTCCTTCGACTCCTTTCCGTGGCGTTCGCCTTCGTTGCATCCGCCGCGACCGCTCAGACCAGTCAACTGGACCTGCGGGTCCTCGACATGCAAGGACAGGAACTCGGTCCCGTGAACATCACAATCACGTCGCCCGACGGCGAGGTCACCAAGGAAACCACCCGCAAGAACGGTCGCATCAAGATCCGCCTCAAACCGGCTGACGAGCCCTACAAGCTCCTGCTTCAGAAGGAAGGCCATCCCGACCGGGAGGTGGAGTTCACCATGACCAGGGGCCGTGACACGTCCTTCACGCCGCAGCTCTGGGACGAAGCGACGATGAAGAAGCAGAAGGCGGTCGACGCATTCAATGAGGGGATTCGGACGATTCAGAGCGGCGACGCCACGGCCTCCCTGCCTCACTTCGAGGAGGCGATCGAGTTCGATCCGACGATTGCCGCCGCCTATCGCCTGATCGCCGCGATCCGGCACGACCTCGGGCAGAACGAAGAGGCCTTCGAACCTCTGGACAAGTACCTCGAGCTGGAGCCGCTGCCTCTTGAGTTCGCGCCAATGGCGTTCAACATCTTCCGTGCCGCCGGCGATGCGCGGGCGGAGGAGTACAAGACCGCTTCGATCGATGCGGGGATGGGCGCGCAGATTGCACCGGGCGTGTTTTCCGAAGGTGTCGCGGCGGTCCGGGAAGGCGACGACGAGGGCGCCGTCGCCCTCTTCACCGAGGCGACCTCACTCGATCCCAACCTGTTCCAGGCATACCGGAACATCGGCACGATCCACTTCAACAACCAGAACTGGGAGCCGGCGCTGGAGGCGCTGGGACGCACGCTGGAACTCGATCCGGGGAACAACGAGGCGCTGCGGATGACGTTCTTCAGCTACGCCCTCCAGGGCAACCTGGAAGACTCGATCGCGGCTGGCAAAGCCTGGATCGAGGCGAACCCGACCGCGGGCCGTCAGGTGCAGCACCAGGCCGAGCAGCTCTTCCAGAACGAGGTGTACGGCAACGCGAAGCTCTACGACCAGTCCCTCATCGCCTGGGACGACAACCACCCGCGCGCCCACTTCCGCCTCGGCGTGATCTACCGCCGCAGCGCCGACTCCGGCCCCGCCAAGCAACACCTGACGAGGTACCTGGCGTCAGCGCCGGAGAACGAGGACATAGAGGATCTGGCGAGAGCGCACTACGAACTCGGGATCCTCGCCGTGAACGCCAGCGACGCGGAAGCGGCCCGCGAACATCTGACCAAGTCCTTGGAGATGGCGCCGGAGGGCGAGTTCGCGGACGTGGCCCGTGCGGCTCTCGACCAGCTCTAGCCCGCAAATTTCACCGAGGTTCGTAGCGAGGGCGCGTAGACGCCGCTGTAGCGGGGCGCACGGACTGAGGGAACGCTGAAGGCGTACTGCAGTACGTCGAAGCGGCCTGAGGGAGTACGGCCCGCTACAGCGAGCGGATCCGCGGCCGCAGTAGGACATCGGTGCAATTTGCGGGCTAGATTAGGAAGTCGCGGTCGTCTACCGTCCTCACGCTTCCGGGAACGCGCCGGCGTCCACGAATCCGGCCGCGTTCGTTGCCCTGGATCAGAACTCCGCAAAGGCGGCGCCATCCACGATCCCCGGCGTCGCGCGGGCAAAGCCCGGCCGCAACGCCGCCGCCGGCGATGGCGGCCTTGACCCCTCCGCGGCGGCGTCCCTCGCCCGGCGGCGACCGCTGCCTTCTTCCGTTCCGGCCGAGCCGAGGGCCGCGGCGGAGCAGCCGTCCGAAAACGCCGCCGTGTCGGTGATTCTCGCCGCCGTCGTTCCCGCTTCGTTGCGGTACTCGCGAACCGCTTCGGTCACCGTGTCGGTCACCTTTAGCGAG
The DNA here is from genome assembly GCA_012270995.1 of Vicinamibacteraceae bacterium. GTDB lineage: Bacteria > Acidobacteriota > Thermoanaerobaculia > Multivoradales > Multivoraceae > Multivorans. The sequence continues at coordinate 11,357 of JAAXHG010000147.1, forward strand.
TAGCCGAGGTTCGTCGTCGCGGCGCCGAACACCCAGGCGTGGCCGTTCGCCTCACAGCCGTCCAGCACCTTGATCAGAATCTCCAGGTTCTCCCGATCGAAGAACCAAAACAGCCCCGACTCGTTCGAGCCCAGGTAGGCCACTCTTGCTTGGCCGTGAGCGCCATCGAGCGTCCACCACTCCGCGGTGACCTCGTACCGGGAGTCCTGAAGGCACAGCGCCGTCGGGCTCGGTTGGCAGTCGCCGGCCGGGGCGGAGGCCCTCACCAACACGTCCCGCCTGGCCGTCGACGTCCCGTGGAGTCCCGACGCCTCGAGCGTTACCCGATAGAAGCCCGGAGACGACCAGGCATGCCGCGGATCCTCAACCGTCGACGCCGCCCCGTCGCCGAAGTCCCAGCGCCGCGCCTCGACCGTCCCCGTGCTGCGATCCGCAAACGTCACTTCGTCGTCCGTCCACGCCACGCAGAGATCGTCGTCGCACATCGCCCCCAGGTCGAAGGCCGCCGAAGGCGGATCCCCCGCGGCCACGTCGACGATCCGGGAGGTGGAATCAGTGCAGGAACCACCGCCGCAGGGGTCTCTCCTCACTTCAAGCGTCACCTCGTACGAACCCGGCCGAACGTAGGTGTGCGAAGGCCGCGACACCGTGTTCGGGTGGTCGATCGTCGTGCCGTCGCCGAAATCCCACTCGTAGCTCGACGCTCGCGACGACGAACTGCCGTCGAACAACGCCGGCGAACCGGTCCGAATCGAGCGCGGCGCCTCGAAGAAGGCGACGACGCCCGTCGGCGGAGGCTCCGGGTCCGGGTCGGGCTCGGGATCCGGGTCAGGCTCGGAACCCGGGTCAGGCTCGGGACCCGGGTCGGGCTCGGGACCCGGGTCGGACGCCGCGCCGTAGAGAACCTGGACGCCGGCGATGTCGTCCTCGTGCAAGCGCGCTCCCCGACCGTCGGCCCGAGCGGCCGGCCACATGATCGCCTCGCTCACGCTGGTGTGGTGCAGACCCAGGACGTGTCCCAACTCGTGCGTCAGGATCTCCTCGAAGGTGGCGAGCCCCCCATTCGCCTCCAACCACTCCTCGATGCCGTCCTGGGTGACGATGTAGGCCCAATGGAAGGGCACCGCCTCGCCGCCTCCGGGGAGATCCGAACGATCTTCGCATCTCCAGCCAAACCTCGTAGTCGCCACGACGCCGCCGTCGTCGTAACCGCCGATGATGGCCTCGTAGGGGTCAGCAAAGAGGATGTAGGGGATCCTGTCTTCGTAGGGGGCCGAGCTGCGGTACTGCTCCCGAAAGTCCTCCTTGGCGCCCGTACCTTCGTCGGTCGTCAGGTTGATCCTGGTGTCCGATACGTCGTTCCAGGCGCTCATCGCCGTCGCGATTCGCCCGAGGCTGGCCTCTTCGGAATAGGGAGGCTGACCTCCGGACAGACTACGGAAATCGGCCGATCCTCCCGCGTCGAACTTCGCCCACCGGTGCGGGAGTCCGGAACAGAAGCTGATGAACTTGTACGCGGAGGCGACCGACGCGGGCCGGTCGCCCGCCTCGGGATGGCCCCCGAAGTAATCCGGTGGACGGTCGATGCCGAACACGCGGTCCCGCAGCCAGGATCTGAAGGGCCGCGAGCGCCGCGGCAGGTGGTAACGACCGTCACGATCCACCCCCGCGCGCGGAAGCTCGGTCCCGGCCGCCAGCGACCGCGCCAGCAACCGATCCCCAGCCCCCGCGGCTGAGCCGGACGGCACTTCGACGAAGGCGCCGAGCGCGAGGTCGGCAAGCCGGAAGACGCCGCTCGCGTCGGGAACGAGAAACAGAAGCACCCGCTCGCCGGACGCCAGAGGCCGCAAGCCGGCCGTCGCGGCGCCGACTCCATCGACGCGCACACCGCCGAACTGCCTCACCACGATGGAACTCGCCGGAACGAAGCCCTTGATGACTTCCTCGACTCGAACCAGGTGATCGGTCTCGATCCAGTCGGCGGAAGGCGCCAGCTCCGACGCCCAGACCTCGCCGTACACGATCGCCGACGACCGCGCGACCAGCTCCTCGTCCGTCATCATGACGTAGACGAGGCCCGTCGCGGGCGCCCGCCCGGCGATGGCGAGAATGACGAGAGCCAGCCCAAGGGCCAGTTTTCTCACGTGGCCGCCGCTAGCTAGCCATCGAGGCATTCTTCTGAACTTACCGTAGCGCCGCCAACTGGCGTTCATTGGCGATCACTCGTACGAACCGCAGGCTTCCGGGAACGCGCCAACGTCGATGACCGCCTCGCCCGCCGCGCGGTCGTTCGTCGTGTAGACGCGACTCGCGCCGGTCACCGTGTCCGTGACCCGGAGGTCGAACGCCACGTCGGTGGCCGCGGCGGCAAAGACCCAATGCCGGCCGTTCACCTCGCAGCCGTCGAGGACCTTGACCAGCATCTCCAGGTTCCCCGGATCGAAGAACCAGAACAGTCCGGCCGTTTCCGTGCCGATGGACGCCGCCGTAGCGGCGCCCTCCCGACCGTCCGTCGTCGACCACTCGACCGTCGCCGCGAAGCGGTCTTGCAGGCAAAGAACCGAGGAAGTCGCGCAGCCGTCCGCCCGGGATCGACCGGACACGGTCTGCAAACCCGATTCCCAAGACCCCGGCGTCGCGCGGGCAAGGCCCGGCCGCAACGCCGCCGGCGGCGATGGCGGCCTTGACCCCTCCGCGGCGGCGTCCGTCGCCGGGCGGCTTTCGCGGCCTTCTTCCGTTCCGGCCGAGCCGAGGGCCGCGGCGGAGCAGCCGTCCGAAAACGCCGACGTGTCGGCGATTCTCGTCGCCGTCGTTCCCGCTTCGTTGCGGTACTCGCGAACCGTTTCGGTCACCGTGTCGGTCACCTTGACCGAGTAGCCGAGGTTCGTCGTCGCGGCGCCGAACACCCAGGCGTGGCGGTTCAGCTCACAACCGTCCAGCACCTTGATCAGAATCTCCAGGTTCTCTCGATCGAAGAACCAGAACAGCCCCGACTCGTTCGAGCCCAGGTGGGCCACCCTTGCTTGGCCGTGAGCGCCATCGAGCGTCCACCACTCCGCGGTGACCTCGTACCGGGAGTCCTGAAGGCACAGCGCCGTCGGGCCCGGTTCGCAGTCTCCGGCCGGGTCGGCCGCCCGAACCAGCACGTCCCGGCTCGATGTCGACGTCTCGCCGTTGCCCGAGGCCTCGAGGCTCACGCGGTAGAAGCCCGGCGACGACCACGCATGCCGGGGATCGGTCGAAGTCGATGTCTCGCCGTCGCCGAACCGCCACAGGCGGGCTGCAACCGTACCCCAACTGCGATCCTCGAACGTCACTTCGACGCCAGTCGAAACGACGCAGAGATCGTCGTCACACGGCGTGCCGCCGTCCTCCAGGCCGATCTCGAAAGCCGCCGCCGGCGGCGGGCCCGCGGACACCTCCACCAGACGCGAGACCACGTCGGAGCAGGAGGCGCCGATGCAGTCGTCTCGGATCGCTTCCAGACTCACCTCGTACGTGCCGACGCGGACGTAGGTATGCGACACACGGGACTCGGCAGTCAAAAGACCAGCGCCCCCGTCGCCGAACTTCCACCGGTAGCTCGACGCGCCCACCGAAGCGCTGCCGTCGAACCGCACGGGCACTCCCGTCTCGAGGGAACGAGGAGTCGCGAGAACAGCCCTTACCACCGGCGGGGGCGGATCGGGCTCCGGGTTCGGATCGGGCGGCGGATCCGGTGGCGGATCCGGCTTCGGATCCGGTGGCGGATCCGGCTTCGGATCGGGTGGCGGATCCGGCTTCGGATCCGGTGGCGGATCCGGCTTCGGATCGGGCGGCGGATCCGGCTTCGGATCGGGCGGCGGATCGGGCGGCGGATCCGGCTCGGGATCGGACGGCAGCTTGGGCTCAGGCGCCGTGCCGTCGTCGTAGAGGACCTGAATCGCCTCCACGTCGTCCCCGTGCAGCGTCGAGCCCCGAGCATCCGCGTGGAGCTCCCACCACATCGTGGCTTCCTCGAACTCCGAATGGGCCAACCCCAGGACGTGTCCCAGTTCGTGGGTCATGATCTCGGCCAGATCCGCGATGCCCTTGCCCCCGACCTCGAAAAAGAGATGAAGACCGTCCTGGCCGACGATGTCCGCGTAGTAGAAGGGATACACCTTTCCTCCGCCCGGAAGCTCGGTGAGGTCCTCGACGCAGTTGTAGTAGCTTCGCGCGGCCGCCAGCACCCCCCCTCCGTCGAACGAACCCGGAAGGTCGTCCCAGGGGTCCTCCAGAATGAGGACGCTGGTCCTCCTCGGCAGACCGTCGATGTACTTGGCGCCGGCGTCCAGCAACGCCCTCATCGCCGTCGCCGAAATGACGCCGCCGCCGATCGTCATGTCGATGCTCACGTGGGGCGCCTGGTTCCACGTGAGCAGCGCCGTCGAGAACTGCTCGACGGTCTCCTCCTCCGTGAACGGCCGTTGGCCGCCTCCCATGATCGCGAACTCCAGCGGACCCGTCTTGTACTTGTAGGGACCTCCCGTGTCGAAGAGCGGGAAGCGGTGCGGCGTCGAACTGTCGCAGTGGCTGATGAACCTGTACGGCGAAGCCACCGACATCGGCCCTTCGCCCGCTCCGGCCTCCGCCGTCACGTCGCGCCTGAAGTAATCGGCCTGGCGCTCGATCCCGTTGGCTCGCTCCCTCAGCCATGTCTTGAACCTGGCCGGGTCGCGCGGCAGATGGAGCTCGCTCACGTTCTCTCCGTCCGGCCGCGCGATCTCGCCGGTTCCGGAGAGATGACGCACCAACAGCCGCGATCCCGCCTCGCCGTCCCGATTCGCCGCCGCCGCCGGAACTTCGAAGAAGGCGCCCAGACCGATCTGGGCCAGACCGAACACGCCGTCGTCCGTCGGCGTCAGGAACAACAGCACGCGATCCCCCGGCCGCAGGCGACGGACCCCACCGACCGACATCGCGAAACCGTCGGGCCGCGCGCCGCCAAGCTCCCTCACCACGATGGAACTCGCCGGAACGAACCCCTTGATCACCTCTTCCACGCGGATCAGGTGATCCGTTCGGAGGACGTTCTCGTCCGTCGCCAGCTCCGACGCCCACACTTCTCCGTAGACGATGACGGGTGAGCGGGCCGCCAGTTCCTCGTCCGTCATCATCACGTAGAGGACGCCGGAGGCCGGGTGCGCCCAGCAGAACGCGGCCGCGAGCAGCAGCCCGCGAGATGCCTGAAACGCCCAACCGCACGCGCCCACGCGCTCACGGCGCCGGCGATCATGACGTGGTCTCGACTCGCCCATCCTTCTCTCCCGCCTATGCCGAGAACACCCGGAACAGCTTCTTCAACGGATCGTAGAACTCCGACACGACCCGCTCCTTGAGCGGGATGATCGCGTTGTCGGTGATCGTGATGTGCTCGGGGCAGACCTTCGTGCAGCACTTCGTGATGTTGCAGTAGCCGATCCCCTCGTCGCGCTTGAGAGACGCCAGCCGGTCCCGGGTGTCCAGGGGATGCATCTCGAGCGCCGCGTTGTAGACGAAGAAACGCGGACCGACGAACTCCTCGTGCAGGTGGTGATCCCGGAGCACGTGGCAGACGTCCTGGCACAGGAAGCACTCGATGCACTTGCGGAACTCCTGCACCCGCTCGACGTCCTCCTGGGCGATGCGCCAGGTGCCGTCCTCGGCATCCGGAGACCTGGGCTTGAAAGGCTCGATCTTCTTCTTGACCTCGTAGTTCCAGGACACGTCGCAGACGAGATCCCGGATCACCGGGAACGCGCGCATCGGTTCCACGGTGACCGGACGGTCCGTCGGCAGGTCGCTCATCCGCGTCATGCACATGAGGCGAGGGTTGCCATTGACCTCCGCCGAGCAGGACCCGCACTTGCCTGCCTTGCAGTTCCAGCGCACGGCGAGGTCGTTCGCCGATTCGGCCTGTATCTGGTGAACCGCGTCGAGGACGACCATGCCTTCGGTGACGTCCGTCGTGTAGTCGCGGTAGCCGCCCTCGCCTTCGGCGCCGTCCTGGCGCCAGATCCTGAACCGTGTCGCGGCCATCTCAGCCCATCTCCTCGACCAGCTTGGTCAGTTCGTCGCTCATCGGCTCAACCGGAATCTCCTCCACCACCATCTCTCCGTCGACGCCCCTGGCGACCCGGATGATCACCTTGCCGAAGCGTTCGTCCTTCCGCGGATAGTCGTCCCGGAACTGGGCGCCCCGGCTTTCGCGCCGCATCAGACCGGCACGGGCGACCGCCTCGGACACGACCAGCAGAGGGTGCAGGTCGAGCGCCGCGTGCCAGCCCGGGTTGTACTCGCGGTTGCCGGGCGCGGACGCGGTCCTCGCGCGGTCGCTCAGCCGGCCGATCTCCTCGATCGCCTCCTCCAGTTCGGACTCGATACGGACGATGCCGACCTTCTCCTGCATCAGGTCCTGGAGCGCGTACTGGATCTGATAGGGCCCCTCCCCGCCCTCCCGTTCGAGCGGCGCCAGCGCCTCGCGGACCGCCGCGTCTACCGACGCCTCATCGAGCCGGACGTCGCCCTGCTCGCCGGCGAAGGCGGCCGCGTACTCGCCCGCCCGCTTGCCGAACACGAGCAGGTCGGAGAGCGAGTTCCCGCCGAGCCGGTTGGCGCCGTGCAGTCCCGCCGCGCACTCGCCGGCGGCGAACAGGCCCGGCACGGACGACATCTGGCTCTCGGCGTCGACCCGCACGCCGCCCATCACGTAGTGGGTGGTCGGACCGACCTCCATCCGTTCCTTCGTGATGTCGAGGCCGGCCAGCTCCTTGAACTGGTGGTACATCGAGGGCAGCTTCTTCCGGATGTGCTCCTCGGAGTTGCCGATCTTCTCCTTGATCCAGGCGATGTCGAGGTAGACGCCGCCGTGCGGCGACCCCTTGCCGGCCTTGATCTGGTCCACGATGCACCGGGCGACATGATCCCGCGTCAGGAGCTCCGGCGGACGCCGGGCGTCGCGGTCGCCGACGACGTAGCGCCAGCCCTCCTCCGCGCTGTCGGCCGTCTGGTCCTTGTAGAGGGGCGGAATGTCGTCGAACATGAAGCGTTCGCCGTCCGAGTTCAGCAGGATGCCGCCCTCGCCGCGCACGCCCTCCGTGACCAGGATGCCGCGGACGCTGGGAGGCCAGACCATCCCGGTCGGATGGAACTGGACGAACTCCATGTCGATCAGGTCGGCGCCGGCGTCGTAGGCCAGCGCGTGGCCGTCGCCGGTGTATTCCCAACTGTTGCTGGTGATCTTGAAGGCGCGCCCGATGCCGCCGGTGGCGAGCACGACCGACTTCGCCCGGTAGACGCGGAACCGCCCCCGCTCCCGGTCATAGGCCAGGGCGCCGGCGACGCGGCCGTCGTCCAGGAGCAGCCGGAAGACCGTGTACTCCATGTGGAAGTCGATTCCCCGGTGGATGCCGTGATCCTGCAGGGTGCGGATCATCTCCAGGCCGGTACGGTCGCCGACGTGAGCCAGCCGCGGATAGCGGTGGCCGCCGAAGTTCCGCTGCAGGATGCGCCCGTCCTTCGTGCGGTCGAACAATGCGCCCCAGGCCTCGAGCTCCAGGGCTCGGGCCGGCGCTTCCCTGGCGTGGATCTCCGCCATCCTCGGGTTGCTCAGGTACTGACCGCCGCGCAGCGTGTCGGTCAAGTGGACCTTCCAGTCGTCGCGCTCGTCCACGTTGCCGATCGCGGCGGCCATGCCGCCCTCGGCCATCACCGTGTGGGCCTTGCCAAGCAGGGACTTGCAGATCACGCCGCAGGAGGCGCCCGCGGCCGAGGCTTCGATCGCCGCGCGCAGCCCGGCGCCGCCCGCGCCGACCACCAGCACGTCGTACTCGTAGCGTGTCTGCTCCATCAGACGAGCCTGAAGTCCGTCCAGACCCCCATCGAGCAGAGCCGGACGTAGACGTCGGAGAAGGTGACCCAGATCAGGCTGAACCAGGCCCAGGCCATGTGCCGGCGGTTCAGGCAGGAGACGCAGCGGTAGCAGGCGCTCTGGAACGGCCTCCCCGCCATCACGTTGCGGAAGCCGCCGATCACGTGGCGCGTCGAGTGACAGCCCAGGGCGTAGCCGCCGAGCAGCAGCCAGTTGATCAGGAGGACGAAGCTGCCGACGCCGATGCCGAAGCCGTGGCCGCTTGACGCCGTCTCGAACTCGAAGGCCCGGTACACGTCGATCGGGAAGAAGACGAAGATCCAGGCCATCATCGCGAACAGGAAGTAGCGGTGAATGTTCTGGACGATCAGCGGAAAGGAGTTCTCGCCCCGGTACGCGTTCCGCGGCTCGCCGACCGCGCAGGCGGGCGGATCGGCCCAGAACGCCTTGTAGTACGCGCCCCGGTAGTAGTAGCAGGTGGCGCGGAATCCCAGCGGCAGGATCAGGATGAACAGCGCCGGCGACTGGGGAACGAAACTCGGCCACCAGCTCGGGAAGCCCTCGAACCAGGCATGGTGCGAGAGGCCGAAGACCTCGGGCGAGTACAGCGGCGACAGGTAGCCGCCAAACACGTAGTGGTCGGCCTGAAGCGCCGCCCAGGTCGCATAGGCGCTTGCGAGACCCAGACCCACGACAACGGCGCCTGGCTGCAGCCACCAGGCATCCCGGCGCTGCGTCTCGCCGAACGATCGCCGTTTCAGCACGGCGGAGAAAGCCATCTCGGATTCTGTCCTCTCTGGGTCGCTGGATGGAAGTGCGTGGGCGAGGGGCACGGCCCGGCGGCGATCATAGCCACAAAACCGAGTCCCGATCGACCCGGCCCGTCACCCGTGATCGTGGACGCGGGTCGCTAACGCCGCCCGAAAGCCGAATCGACTCAGAGCGCCGGCGAGGAGCGGAGGTCGTCCATCTCGGACACGCTCGACGTTGCAACGCCTCCCGCCCGCTCCGCATCGAGCAGAGAGGCGCCGCGTTCGATCCAGGTCCGGCCGCGCACCCTTATGGCTAGCAGGCCCGCGAGCAGCGCTACATGGACGATGAAGCAGCTCCAGGCGCCGACCAGACCCCAGTTCCGCGTGGCGAAGAACACCAGCGGCACGAAAACGAGCCAGGCCACGCCGATGTTCACGACCATCGGGTAGGTCGTGTCGCCGGCGCCCCGAAGCGCGCCCGAGTAGATGTTGAACGGCAGCTCGAAGATCAGGCACAGGGTGGCGATCAGAAACAGCGGCCGGGCGTACGGCAGGAGCGCGGCGAGATCGCCCGCCTCCCGCGCGAACAACTGCATGAGCCACCCGGGGAACCCGACGTAGACGACGGCCATGATCGCCATCGCTCCATAGCCCAGCCACATCACGCGACGGACGACGACGCGTACGTCGCCAAGTTGTCTGGCGCCCAGGCACTGTCCGACCAGCGTCGTGCAACCGACGGCCAAGGCGACCGCGAGCATGAAGGAAACGGACCAGGCGTGAATCACGGCGTTCGTCGCCGCCATCTCCGCGTCGCCGAGGTTCGCCACGAGGGCCGTGAACACGCTGATCCCTCCCATCTCCATGAACACCTGGACGCCGATCGGCAGGCTCACGCGGAGCATCTGGCCGAGCAGGGCCGTCTCGGGCGGCCTGGGACGGGTCGCACCATAGTCGCGCCCCACCTTAGTCGCGAGCACTCCGGCCAGCAGGCCGAGCGCGACGAGAAACTGGGCGATCACCGTACCGACCGCGGTGCCCGCGGCGCCAAGCTCCGGGAATCCCCAGACGCCGAAGATGAGCAGGTAGTTCAGCCCGCAGTTCAGGGCCAGCTGGATCAGCCCCGCGAACATGGGAACTTCGGTGCGTCCGAGTCCGCGGTAGTAGTTCTCCGCGACGAGGAAGATCATCAGTCCCACCGCGGCGCCCAGCCGCACCTCCGTGTAGTCCGTGGCGATCGCCTGGACTTCCGGCGACGCTCCCATCACCCGGAACGCCCAGCCGGACAGGGGCGCCGCGAACAGAACGACGACGCCCGCGCCGGCGGCCAGGTAGAGACCCTGCCAGAAGGCGACGCCGACCCGGTCCTTCTTGCCGGCCCCGAAGAACTGGGCGACGAACGTGTTCACGCCCTGCAGCAGGCCGACGAAGAATCCGAGCAGCCACCAGGAGATGATCGCGCCCAGGCCGACCCCGGCGAGGGCGACGACGCCCAGCCGACCGACCATCATCGCATCGATCAGGCCCATCGCCGTGTGGGTCATCTGCGTGATGACGACCGGTCCGGCCAGCGCCAGGATGCGCCGATAGGAGATGTCGATGTTCATGGCTCGCCTCTGTCCGAAGTGGGTCAGGCTTCCACAAGGAGGGCTTCGAACTGCGCCGCCATGCGCGGTCCCGCCCCTTCGTCTTCGTGCTTGAAGAAGACGTAGGTCTCACGCCAGGGTTGCCGCCGAATCCTGTCGGCCCAGGCGTGAAGCGCCGTCTCGTCGTAGTCCTCGCGGCGGAGCCGAAGATAGCCGAAGTCCGCGGTCGCCACCAGCGGCGCGTCGTGGTCGCTCCCGCTCTCCGCGATGCACAGCGACGCGCCGGCGTCCGCCAGCAGCGCGAACACCTCGTCGTCGAACCAACTGGCGTGGCGGAACTCGAACGCGCCGCGCATTCCATCGGGCATACCTCGCAGAAAGCTCGCCAGCCGGTCGACGTCGCACCGGAGGGACGGCGGCAACTGGAACAGGAAGGGGCCGAGCTGTTCGCCGAGCACCTCCGCGGTGCGAAACAGGTAGTCGACGGAGTCCCCGGCGTCCTTGAGTCGTTGCTGGTGCGTGATCCGCCGCGGCGCTTTCAGCGCGAAGCGGAAGCCCTCGGGGACCGCGTCGCGCCACCGCTCGAGCAGATCCGTCTTCGGCATGCGGTAGAAGGTGTTGTTGATCTCCACCGAGCCGAGCCTGGAGGCATAGAACGAGAGCATGTCCCGCCGCTTCGTGCCGCCCGGATAAAACGGTCCCGCCCACACCGGGTAGGAGAACCCACTGGTGCCGGTGCGTACCCGCACTGCCTGAACGCGGTATCGACCCGGCAGACGGGGGAGTCAGGCGCCGTCGTCGAGGAACGGACGGAGCTTCTGCGCCCAGTCGGGGTGCCGAAGCTTGCGCAGCGCCTTCGATTCGATCTGCCGGATGCGTTCCCGGGTCACGTTGAACGACTTGCCGACCTCCTCAAGGGTGTGCTCCGAGCCCTCGCCGACGCCGAAGCGCATTCGCAGCACGAGCTCCTCGCGAGGCGATAGCGACCGCAGCACGTTGCCGGTCTGCTCGCGCAGGTTGGCCGAAATGACCTCGTCCACCGGCGACGGCGAGTTCTTGTCCTCGATGAAGTCACCCAGGTGAGAGTCCTCTTCCTCGCCGACCGGCGTCTCCAGCGACACCGGCGCCTGAGCGATCTTCATGATTTTCCGCACCTTGGAGGCGGGCAGATCCATGTGCTCGCCGACTTCCTCGGCCGTCGGTTCGCGGCCCAGTTCCTGAACCAGCGAACGCGACGTACGGGTCAGCTTGTTGATGTTCTCGATCATGTGAACGGGGATCCGGATCGTCCGCGACTGATCCGCGATCGCCCGCGCCACGGCCTGGCGAATCCACCAGGTCGCGTAGGTCGAGAACTTGTAGCCGCGACGGTACTCGAACTTCTCCACCGCCTTCATCAGGCCGATGTTCCCCTCCTGGATCAGGTCCAGGAACTGCAGGCCGCGGTTCGTGTACTTCTTGGCGATTGACACGACCAGGCGCAGGTTCGACATGATGAGCTGCTCCTTGGCGCGCTCGCTCAACACCTCGCCGCGCTTGACCTTCGCCACCAGCGCCCGCAACTCTCCCTGGGTGATCGAATACCGCGCCTCGAGCGCCCGCACCGCCTCGCGGTACTTCTGGATGCGCCGGCGGTGCAGCGCCTTGAGCTCCTCGTTGCTCTCGCGCTCGAGCGCCACCTGGGCGCGGCTGATGTCGCGCTCGCTGCGCCGGAAGCGGTTGTCGATCAGCTTGACCAGGTCGACGACCCGGTTGCGGTCCGGTCCGGTGAAGGCCAGCTCGACGATCAGCGAAGAGACTCGCTCCTCGAGTCGGTCGATTTCCCGCTCGATCTCCTGGTAGCGGTCGCCGCGAGGGCTATACCGCTTCTGCCGGCGGCGCGTGCGCTCGAGCTGCCCTTCCAGCTCCTTCATTTTCTCGAACACGCCGACCCGCTTGGCGATTCGCTTCAGACCGTTTTCGTCGAGCAGCGACAGCGGGTGATCGATCTCGACCAACTGGGACAGCGGTTTCGCGTTCTTGCGGTCCGCGAGTTCGGTGAGCGCAAGGAGACGGGTCATCAAGTCGGGGTTTCCCGCCATGGCCTGGAAGATCAGCCACTCTCCGTCCTCGAGCGCCCGCGCGATCTCGACCTCGCCGTCCCGGTCCAAGAGCGGCACGGTACTCATCTCGCGCAGGTACATCCGCACCGGATCGCTGGTGTTCACCGGCTCGGTCACGGTCGGCGTCGCCGGATCGTCGTCCGCCTTGTCGATCTCGAGCGTCACCGTTTCGTCGAGATTCGCCACGTACCAGTCCGGACGGCGGATGACGCCCACCCGGAGTTCCCGGAGGCGGTCGTGGAGTTCACGGATCTCCCCCTCGACCCCGACCATGTCGGCGGGCATCATGTCCTGAATCTCGTCGCCCAGCAGGTACGTCTTCGCCTTCCCCAGTTCCAGCAACTGGCGGATCGAGGCGTACCTCGCCTCAAGCGGTTTGCCTGCGTCCTTCACGGGGGCAACTGCCATGCTTCGTTCTCCGGAAAGTGTGTTTTCTCGCGCCAGGTAGCGCTTGTCTTGCTGGCGGGCCTCAACCTACAGACCACCCCATCCGCTGGAGGAGCGTCTCAGCGACTTGCGGACGGTAGGACAACCGACGACGCGCAAGTGTACCAGTATGAAGACGATCAGCCACCCTCTGATGTTTCGCTCCGCTCTCGCTCAGGGGCTGCGCTTCCAGTCGTCCCAACACCGGAAAGGTCCGCGCTTCTTCCCCTTTCCCGGAGCGCCTGCCGAATCATGTACTCGATCTGTCCGTTGACGCTCCGGAGTTCAGACGCCGCGAGGCTCCGGATCTCCTCGTAGACCCGGACGTCGAGGCGCAGCAGAAACGCCTTGCGGGGAGCGGCCACCGAAGAAGCGCCTTCCCGTCTACGGATAGAGCGTGCCGGTGTTCACAACCGGCTGGGTATGGCGGTCGCTGCACAGAACGGCGAGCAGGTTGCTGACCATCGCCGCCTTGCGTTCGTCGTCGAGATGGACCACGTCCTTTTCGCTCAGCATGTTCAGGGCCTGCTCCACCATTCCGACCGCGCCGTCGACGATCTGGGCCCGCGCAGCCACCACCGCCGCCGCCTGCTGGCGCTGCAGCATCGCAGCCGCGATCTCCGCGGCATAGGCAAGGTGGCTGATCCGGGCTTCGATCACGTCGACGCCCGCGGTGGCGAGCCGCTCCTGGACTTCGCCGCGGAGACGCTCCGAGATCTCGGCCGTGTGGTGGGACAGGGAGATCTCCCCCTCCACGTGCGCGTCGTAGGGGTAGCCGGTGGCCATGTTCCGCAGCGCCGCCTCGCTCTGCACCTGAACGTAGTCTTCGTAGTCGTCGACATTGAAGAGGGCCTCGGCGCTGTCCACCACCCGCCAGACGACGACGGCCCCGATCTCGATCGGGTTGCCGGCGTTGTCGTTGACCTTCAGCTTGCCGGTCTCGAAGTTCCGGGTTCGCACCGACACGCGGCGCTTGGTCAGGAAGGGGTTCGCCCAGCGCAGGCCGGTGTCGTAGACACTGCCCCGGTAGTCGCCGAAGAGCTGCAGCACCTTCGCTTCGTTGGGGTGGACCATGAACAGCCCGAACAGGAGGAAAACGAGAACGGGAATGCAAAGAGCGCAGAAGATGACGGCGGGGATGACCTGCCAGATCCCGAAGACGGCGGTTCCGGCAATTGAGAGAAGGATGAGGAGGATGAGCAGGCACAGCGTTCCCAGGCCCGACATGACCGTGAGGCGCTCCTCCCGGTGCTCTACCATCTTGTTGTCCATGGATGCTGACTCCCTTGGTCGAACACGGCCCAGAACGGCCGTGAGGATTCTTGATATGAGAATGATATCTCTTACATATCACTCTGCAAGCTCTGGCCCCGGAAGATCCCCTGCATGACCAGGCAGCGTCCAGCGCTCTCGACGGACGCCGTCCTGGAAGTCGCCGCGCGCTTTGACCTCGGCGGCACGCCAACCGCCGCCCACGAGTTGCGGAGCGGCCACATCAACGACTCCTACGTCATCTCGGGCCACGGCGGGCGGCGCGGACTCCTGCAACGGATCAACGAACACGTCTTCACCAGGCCGCGCCGACTGATGGCGAACGTCGAGCGGATCACCCGGCACCTCGCCCGGAAGCTCGGCTCCGAAAACAGGCGTCGCCGGCTGACCCTGATTCCGGCCGACAGCGGTCGAACGTGGACCGAGATCAGGAGCGCTTTCGAGGGAAGCGGCGGGAGCCGGGACGGAAACGGCGCCGAGGGCTGGTGGCGGATGTACGAACTGATCGAAGACGTGACCACCCGGGTGGTCGCCTCGTCAGCCGATCAGGTCTTCCGGGCAGCACAGGCCTTCGGACGCTTCCAGGCCATGCTCCGGGACCTTCCCCCGCCGCCCCTGTTCGAGGCGATCCCCCGCTTCCACGACACCCTGAGCCGCTTCGACGCCCTGGACAGGGTGCTGAAGGACATGCCGAAGTGCAACCAGGCCGCGACCCGCCGCAGGCAGGCCGAGGCCGAGATCCGGGCCGCGGCCGCGCATCGGCACCTGGCCGGCCGGCTGATCGAGGCCGAGGCCCGGGGCGTGCCTCGGCGCACGGTGCACAACGACTGCAAGATCAGCAACGTCCTCTTCGACCGGCAGAGCGGCGAAGCGCTCTGCGTCGTCGACCTGGACACGGCGATGCCGGGGCTGGCCGCGTTCGACTTCGGCGACATGGCGCGGTCGATGGCCCACGGGGCACACGAGGACGCCCGCGACCCGTGCGAGGCGGAGGTCGATCTGGAGCTGTTCAGGGCCCTGAGCCGCGGCTACCTCGACGGCGCCCGCGACCTCCGCGCCGAAGAACGCCGCAGCCTGGTCGACGGCGCGCTCGTGCTGACCCTCGAACAGGCGGTCCGTTTCCTGACCGATCACCTGCAGGGCGACGTCTACTTCCGCGTCGAGCGGCCGGGCCAGAATCTGGACCGGTGCCGGGTGCAGTTCGCCCTGCTCGAATCGCTCGTCGCCCGCGCCGGAGACCTGCGGAAGATCGTGGACGGCGGCTAGGAGTCGAGTCGCGGCGTCCGCGCCGCGCTGACGCACAGAAGACAGGCCTTTCCGTGCAAGGTTGGCGGCTCCGGCTATGGCGAGAAGGCGTCCGTGTCGACGCCTCCGCAGATGCTGCCCTGCTCGTTGCGGTAGCTCTCCTGAAGGCCCGTGACGGTGTCCGTGACCGTCAGCGTGTACTCGACGTCGGAGACACCCCCGTAGAGCAGCCAGAATCTCCCGTTCTGCTTCCGGCCGTCGAGCACCTTGGCCGCCAGCTCGATGTTGGCCTCGTTGAAGAACCAGAAGAAGCCCGTCTCTTCGGTCGTGAGCGACGGCAGAACCGTCGCCGCCTTCCCCGGATCCCCTTCCGGATACGAAGCGTTGGGATCGACGAAGCGAACCTCCAGCGCGAAGCGGTTCTCGAGGACGCAGAGACGGTGCGGTCCCGGTTCGCAGTGGCCGTCGCCATGAACCGGCCGCGCGATCCGGGCCTCTCCGAGGGGTTCCGCCCCGATTCGAAGCAGGTCGATGCCGGGAGATCCCGGAGCGCGCTTCGCGCGCGACGCGACGACACCCGCGGCCGCGCCCTGCGGAAAGGCCGCCGTGTCGTTCTGTCCGCAGATTCGCCCCTGCGGGTTGTGGTAGGTGCGCCTTCCGCCGCCGGCCGTCTCCCGCACCGTGATCCAGTACTCGACATCGGACAGCGCGCCGTAGAACACCCAGTAGTTGCCGTTGATCCCCCCTCCGTCAAGGACCTTGACGACGAGTTCGATGTTGGCCTCGTTGAAGAACCAGAACAGCCCGGACTCGTCGGAAACCTCGACCGGCACGCTGCGGCCCGATCCGTAGTTGCCCGTCACGGCGTTGTTCTTCCAGTGGACCTGGACCTCAAAGCGGCCTTCCCGCACGCAGAGGAAGTTCTCGCCGGTGCGGCAGGCGCCGCGGACGTCGCCGATCGTGGCGCTGACCTCCTCCGAGTACGCCGCTCCCCCTCCCGCCGTATCCGCGCGCAGCCGAAGGGTGTACGGCGCTCCGACATCGAGGCCATCGATCCGCGCCATCCCGGCCGACGCGTCGGCCGCGCGGAGCAGGGTCCAACCGATCTTCTGGCCGCGCGCCTCGATGTCGAGCACTCCCCTTTCCGGTTCCGCCCACTCCCCCGTCCAGGACACGACGACGGCGTCATCGCCCGCCGGCTCCGCCGCAACGTCTCCCTCGAACCCCGCCGCGCCGTCGGCTTCCAGCAGTTGGAAGGTCAGCCTCGCCATCGGCGCATCGGTGAACGGGCCCATGCCCCGGATGCTCGTGATCGTTCCCCGCGGCACGGTCGCCGGATTGTCCAGGGAGAAACCTCCCCCCTCTTCGGTGCCCGCGTCGTAGGGGAACAGATCGACGCTGCGGCTCGTCGACCACCTTCCCTGACCGTCGAGCAGCGACAAGCCCGAAACGCCGACGAACCAGTCCGGACTGGGCGCGATCATGGTGACCACCGTGACCAGGGGATCGTCCCTCGTGGCCTCGAACTCGATCGTCGTCCGCGCCGTGCCGCCTCTCCCGGGGTCCCTCTCGAACACGGTATGCACATGTGGACTGCGGCGCATCAACGCCGCCAGTCGGTCCTGAATCCCGAGTTCCGCTACCCGTTCGAGTTCGGCGCTGGCGGTGCCGCCCGGGCGCCAGAAGCTCACCTGGTCGCTGTGAACGGCGCCGACCAGGGGAGAAAAGTGCGCGTTGCGGTGCACCCCTCCCGGCGTCGCGGCAAGGGTCCAGGCGCCCTCGAACGTCAGGCGATACCTGGCTGACCCGCCGGTGGAAGACTGTGCGTCCACGGGAACAGCCAGCCAGCAGCAGACAACCGCCGCCACCAACCACGCACCCGGAAGGCGATGGTGATCCGGCCTTCGGACCGGGCCTGCGTCCCCCTCAACCGCCCGCGGCTGCCGTAACGCCGCAGGGGCGGATCGGCTCGAGGAAAGCGGCGATCGCCTCGCTCCCTGGAACCGAGTCGGTCGCGTCCGTGTCCTGCATCTCATCCGTCCTCCCGGCCTCCCCAGCGGGACCGAACCAGATGCCCATCCGCATCCGCTCGTCCCTCGGGCAGTCGAACTCAATCAGCGTCACGAGTTCCCCGATCTGTTCCCCCGGACCGAACCTCGTGCTTCCCCGAAAGGTCGCCCAACGCGCGGCGACGTCCTCCCGGTCCAGGTCGCCGCGCCCGATGTTCTCCTCGAGATCGATCTCGAGCCCCAAGTCCCGCAGGGCGGCTGCTTCCGACGCCTCTCCGTCGAAGAACGCCCTCAGGTCGTCGCCCCCCCACAGGGCCTGGACGTAGTAGAAGCCCCGCTCGCCGAACTCCCCGGTCCAGGGTTCCTCACCGGGGAGAACGTCGGAGAGAATCGCCATGTCGATCACGAAGGGAACGGAGACCACGGCCACGGCGTGGAAGCCCCCCGGCGCTTCGCTGGCGCCCAGAATCTCGAGCGCCCGTTGCCCCCGCCGCTCGGGATCCTCGTTGTCGGCCGCGATATTGCGGACGGTGCGGACACCGACGAACGTGAGCGCGCCGATCACCACGACGATCACCGCGACGAGACCGAGACAGCCGAAGAGCGCATAGAGCCAGGGTGAACGGCGCTCGGCAGCCATCGCCGGGCACCGTAGCACGCCGGCGGCCGCGACGCGCTGTTGCCGGCGCTATGCTCTGCCCATGACCGGGATCGGCCGTCCTCTGGCCACCAGCAACGCTTCAGGGAAGGCAGTCGCCCGGGGCACTCCGCTCGAGCAGGCGATGCGTGCCAAGCTCGAAGCCGCGACCCGGCCCGAAGTGCTGGAGGTCCTCAACGAGAGCGGCATGCACAACGTCCCGCCGAAGGCCGAAACCCACTTCCGGATCGTTGTCGTCAGCAGCCGGTTCGAAGGCGCAGCCCGACTTCGCCGGCACCGCATGGTCCACGGCGCCCTGGCCGACGAGTTGGCGGGCCCGGTGCACGCGCTGGCGATCGACGCACTGACGCCGGCCGAATGGCGGGCCCGGGACGAGCAGCGAAGCCTGTCGCCCGACTGCCGCGGCGGCTCGCGGTTCGACTCGCCCGGCGACTGACTACGGCTGCGGCACCACCCGGATGTACGGCAGAGGCTGCTGCCAGCCCTGCGGGTACTTCGCTCGCGCCGCCTCGTCCGACACCGCCGGCAGGATGATCACGTCGTCGCCGTGCTCCCAGTTCGCGGGCGTCGCCACCTGCTCCCTGGCCGTCAACTGCACGGAGTCCACCAGGCGCAGGATCTCGGCGAAGTTCCGGCCCGTGCTCATCGGGTAGGTGAGGGTCGCCTTGATCCGCTTGTCCGGGCCGATCACGAAGACCGACCGGGCGGTCGCGTTGTCCATCGGCGTGCGGCCCTCGGAGGTATCGCCGGCGTCGGCGGGCAGCATGTCGTAGCGCTTCACGATGTCGAGCGTCGGATCGCCGATCAGCGGGTAGTTCAGGGCGTGACCCTGTGACGCCTCGATGTCCTTCGACCACGCCTGGTGGTCCGACACGCCGTCGACGCTGATGCCGATCACCTTGCAGTTGCGGCAGTCGAACTCGCCCTTGAGGCCGGCCACGGTACCCAGCTCGGTCGTGCAGACCGGCGTGAAGTCCTTCGGGTGGGAGAACAGGACACACCAGCCATCGCCGATCCACTCGTGAAAGTCGATCTCTCCCTCCGTGGTCTGGGCGGTGAAGTTGGGAGCCTCGTCGTTGATTCTGAGCGTCATGATTCCTCCGGTCACTGAGAAAGGTGACCATTCTATGAACTTGGACCGGGAACACAGCGAAGCGCGTTCCCGGTCCAGGTTCATTGAAGAGGACGGGATGGGCCGAAACACCGAGCCTGCGAGGCGTTTCGGGGCGCTAGTCACGTTTAGCGGCGTTGTGCCGTCGGACGGACACGCCCCACCGGGCCATCCAGGACAACCGCGCCCTAACGCGTCTTCCGCTCGAGCTGCCGGCGTAGCTCTTCGAGCTCGCGACGGTCGGGCCGCAGGTTCGATGCGCCATGGATGTAGACGTGCTCGACGTCCGAGGCGGGGAGCGTCGTGTTCCAGTGCAGCAGGATGCGCACACAGCGATCCAGGCCGCCGGGCACCGCCATTTCGTGACCGCAGAGCAGTGCCACGTCGCGCCATCCCATCAGGCGCGCGGCGAGCGCCGGATACTCGGCTGTCAGGTCGGGCGTCGTGGTGAAGATGGCGCTCGCGACATCCTCCTGCTCGATGCCATTGGCCTGCACCATCCGCTCCAGCAGTTCCGCCGTCGCGGTCAGAATCAACTCGCGGTTCGTGCCCTCGACCGTCGTGGCGCCGCGGACGCCTCGGCAGACCGGCCGTCGTGAGCGCCGGGACCTCTTGCGCGGCTTGGGAGGCATGGGAAGAAGCGGCGGGTACGATCGGCGCGGAAGGGAGTCGCAGACTGTACCAACCAACGCGCCGCCGAACGCATCCTGGCCCACCGGCCGTCGTCAAGTGCGCAGCAACCGCCGCGGTACTGCTGCTGGCCTGTGCGATCGAACCCGCGCCGGACCAGGAACCGGAGCCCGCGCGGCCCAACATCCTGTTGATCCTCGCCGACGATCTCGGCTACGGCGACCTCGGCGCGTACAACCCGGACTCGCGAATCCCGACCCCCAACCTGGACCGGCTCGCGGCCGAGGGGGTGCGACTGACGGACGCCCACAGCCCGTCGTCCGTCTGCACGCCGACCCGGTACGCGCTTCTTGCCGGCCGCTACGCTTGGCGTTCCCGGCTCAAGAGCGGAGTGCTCAACGGACGTTCCACCACCCTGCTGGAACCGGACCGCGTCACCCTGCCGGCGTTCCTCCGCACCCTGGGCTACGCGACCGCCGGCATCGGCAAGTGGCATCTCGGGCTCGGCGCCGACCCGGATCCGAACGACGACGCTCCCGGCAGGACGGACTACGACGCGCCGCTCCGCCCGGGGCCGGTCACCGCGGGCTTCGAGCACTACTTCGGCATCCCCGCCTCCCTCGACATGGAGCCGTACCTCTACATCGAGGACGAGGGCGTGTTCGAAGCGGCGACGGGGAAGGTCGAGGCCAGTTCGATGCGGCGCTACGGCGGGGACGGTTACTGGCGCGCCGGCGACATCACCCCCGGCTTCGACTTCCTGCAGGTGACGCCGACGCTCTTCGAGCGCGCGAGCAGCTACATCAGGCAACGAACCGCAGCCGACGACGGACGCCCCTTCTTCCTCTACCTGCCCCTGCCTTCGCCCCATACTCCCTGGATGCCCCTTCCCGAGTTCGAGGGATCAAGCGGCGCCGGAATCTACGGCGACTTCGTGGCCCAGGTCGACGCCGGCGTCGGCGGGCTGCTCGCCGATCTCGACGCTTCGAACCTCGCCGAAGACACTCTCGTTCTGTTCACGAGCGACAACGGCGCCCACTGGCTTGCCAGCGACATCGAAGAAACCGGGCACCGGGCCAACGGTTCGCTGCGCGGCCAGAAGGCCGACATCCACGAGGGCGGTCACCGCGTTCCCTTCATCGCCCGCTGGCCCGGCCGCATCCCCGCCGATTCAGTGCGTTCGGAGCTCGCCGGGCTGCTCGACATCTTCCGCACGGTGGCTTCCCTCCTGGGCCGGGAACTGCCCGCGGACAGCGCCGGAGACAGCGTCGACCTCTGGCCCGTGCTCCGGGGCGACGCGGACGTCCCGCCGCCGCGCCGTTCCCTCATTCACCACAGTGCGCGCGGGATGTTCGCCCTCCGCCTTGACGAGGTCGACGACGACGGCACGCTGCGTCGGTGGAAACTGATCGAGGGACTCGGCTCCGGCGGCTTCACCGAACCCCGGCAGTTCGCCCCGCAACCCGGGGGCGCCGCCGGACAGCTCTACGAACTGACCGCCGATCCGGCCGAGACCTCTGACCTTTACCTGGACCGTCCCGACCTCGTCGGCCGGCTGACGATCGAACTCGACGCCATCCGCCGCGACGACGCCGAGCCACTGGCACCGCCGGTCGCGGCCGCGGGTCTCTGATCCACGCCAGATAGCGCGCCGCGAAGCGGCGACCGTCCCGCGCCGCTACGGATCCAGATCCGCGCCCTCGTCCAGGAATCGGATCAGACTCGCGAGGTCGCTCAGGGTCATCGCGTCGAGCAGGCCCTCGGGCATGATCGACAGGGTCGAGGGCTCCTGGCTACGAATACTCGACCGCTCCAGGTCGAGTCGGTTGCCGCCGGCGTCGATCAGGGTCAATCCCGTCTCGCTGTCTTCGACGACCATGCCGCTGTGGAGACGGCCGTCGTCGAGCTCGACGTCGACCGCCCGATACTGGTCCGAGATCACCCGGGACGGATACATGATCGACTCCAGGATCTCGCGGCGGCGGAATCGCTTGACGACCGTCGACAGATCCGGACCTCCCCCGCGGCCGATGTCGCCAAACACGTGGCAGGCCGAGCACCTGGCGCGGTGGAAGACCCGCTCGCCCTGCTCCGGGCTGTACCGTTCGTAGGCCATCACGTCGTACTCCAGGTACTCGGCGAGCTCCTCGAAGCTCATCTGGGCGAGGTCGCTCCGGCCCGGCCGATCACCCTCGACATCGGTGATCAGCTCGGCGGCGCGACGCGTCCGCTCGGCCCGCTGCCGGTCCAGCCGCTCCTCGGCGGCGGTCCGCTCTTCGGCCGGAAAGTGCGCCAGGACGTCCTGCCAGATCGCATCGATGTACCCGGCCATGCTGGCCGCGCCCCGGAACTCGCGGGCGTCGTCGAACCACGACACGACCCGGCCGCGCAGTTCGGGCGTCCAGTTCCGGTCCATCGCACGGATGCAATACGCGGTGTGAATCTGCTCCTCCGGTGGTCGCTCCTCATCCAGACGCTCAGCCATCTTCGCCAGCGCCCCGTCCGGCTGCAGGAAGGCCAGCAACCGCTCGAGCTGACGGTTCACGCGGTCGTCCGCGTGTGGGTAACGCGCCAGCAGCAGCGGGCCCAGATCGGACCGGGCGTCGGCGCGGCCGGGCGCGTCCGGATCCTCATCGCGGATGAAGAAGAGCTCCAGCATGCGCAGGAAGTCGAGTTCTCCCTCCACGTCCAGGTCGGCCCGGACCGCCTGGGTCAGCTTGCCCGTGAGGAAGTTGTACTCCAGCCTGTGCTCCTGGCGGTAGATCGTCGCCAGCAACGCCTCGAAGAAGCCCCGCGGACGTTGCTGGGGTGAAGCCATGAACGCCTGATCGAACCAGTAGCCGTGCGGGATCCGCAGGATCGCCTCGCGCGCGGCATAGCGGAGGAACCGGTCCTCGTGATCCAGCAGGGCGTAGAGAGCCTCCGAGGTGGCGATCTCGAGTCCCCGCACGCGCGGATGCAGCCCGGACCGTGCCAGCGACTCGGCCGCGCGCCGCGCCACCAGCGGATCCCGGTCCCCGAGCGCGGCGCGCAGCGGTTCCTGCACCTGCGGCAAGGTGTAGGAACCGAGGAGTGACGCCGCCGCAGCACGCACCAGGGGCTCATCACTCGAAAGCAGCGCGGATGTCTCGTCGAGGGTCGGCTTCGGACCGTGGACCTGGAGCAGTTCCAGCGCGCGCTGGCGATCGAGCGCTTCGCTGCCCGGATCGCGGACGATCCGCCACAACTCCGACATCCAGGCATCGCCGACCTCGGCGCGCACGCGCAGGATCGCCTCCCGGCCCCACCCGGACCGCGGCATCGGCTGCCGCATGGCGCGCAGCGCTCCCGTCGCTTCCGGAGGCGGGCCCGGCTGCTCGTAGATCACGCGGTAGAGCCCGCCCGAGGTGCCGCGTCCGCCGGTCGCGAAGTAGAGCCAGCCGTCGGGACCGACATCCAGGTCGGTCACGTTGAGCGGCTCGCCGAGCACGAAGTCATGCGCTTCGCCCGTCCAGGTGGCGCCGGATCGCTCCGGGAACAGGACCCGGATGCGGCCCCGCGACCAGTCGCCCATGAAGTACGCGCCCTCGTACCGTTCGGGGTAGGCGTGGTGGTAGTAGAAGGCGACGCCGACCGGCGATCCGCGACCGACGTCGACCACCCCGGGCAGGGTGTCGATCTCGTAGAACGCGAACTTCCCGGAGCCCGTGCGCCAGCCGTAGTCCCCGGCCGGGATCAGGTGGACGACCCGCGTCGGACGGAACCACGGCAGGCCGCGGTCCCACTCCATGTCCGCCTCGTAGGCGAACACCTCTCCGGCCGCCCCGATCGCCAGGTCGAACGGGTTGCGCAGACCGCCGGAGAGCCGCTCCCAGGTGTTGGCCTCCAGATCGAGCCGGTAGAGCGTGCCGCCCGGCGCTCGCAGGTTGTTGGCGTGGCCCCGAGGATCGAGGATGCGCGGCAGGAGCTGATCCTCCTCGAGGTTGCGCAGGGCCGACGACGGCGCCAGCCGCACGTCGGGTCCGGAGTAGTTGCCGTACAGCAGGTAGAGCGCGCCGTCCGGGCCCCGGGCGATCGTGTGCGGGCCGTGTTCCTGGATCCGGCCCGTCGCGCGGGCGATCCGTTCCGCCGCGTCGACCCGGTCGTCGCCGTCGGTGTCCCGGAGCCGGTAGAGCCCGGTGTCCTCCACCGAGCCGTTTCCGCGCACCTCTCCCTCGACGCCGGCGGCCTCGGCGAGGCGACCGTCGCCGTTCGCATGGACGAGCAGATCGCCCGGCCCCATGACGTACAGGCCGTGGGCCGTCTCGACCTGGGGCGCAATGTCGATCCTCCGGTCGAAGACGCCGTCGCCGTCGGCGTCTTCGAGCACGGCCAGCCCGTCGCCTTCCAGCGCCAGCAACGGCCTGCCCCCGGCGTCGAAGGTCATGTTGACGACCGACCCGAGCAGCCCCGGTTCGGCCGCCGTCTCGACCTGGAAACCGTCGGCGGCGCGGAAGCGCCCGCCGGTGAAGTCGAGCCGCTCCCGGCGCGAGGCATCGTGATCCGGCATCAGCTCCTGGGCGTTCGCCCCGGCGCCGAGCCCGAGAGCAAGAGCAAGACCCAGGCCGAGAATCTGGGAGAAGGCGTTCTTCATCAAGAGAGTCCTCGCGGCCCGGCCGGTCGCCGATCCTATACGGCGGGATCTTGTCTTCGGAGGCCTCCCCTCCGTAGGATCGACCTGCTGTGCCCCCAACGCCCTGCACGATCGCGGTGCTGGCCACCCTCGACACGAAGGGAGGCGAAGCCTCCTATCTCGTGGACCGCATCGTCCGCGACTGGGGCTGCCGCGCGTTCGTGATCGACCTCGGCGTGCTCGGCGAGCCAGCACTCGACGGAAGCTGGCTGCCCGACGTGAGCCGTCGTGAAGTCGCCTGCGCCGGTGGCGAGAAGATCGAGCAACTGGCCCAGGCGGCCGACCGCAGACGCGCGATCGCCGCGATGTCCGCCGGCGCGGAGGAGGTCGTTCGCCGCAGCTACCGCCGCGGCAGCTTCGACGCGATCGTCGGACTGGGCGGCCGGGCAGGCACGGCGATGGCGACGACCGCCATGCGTGCCGTGCCTCTGGGCGTGCCCAAGGTCATGGTGTCCACCATGGCCGGCGGGGACGCCTCCGGCTACGTCGGCTTCAAGGACATCGTCATGGTGCCTTCGATCGTCGACATCGACGGCATCAACCGGATCAGCCGGCAGATTCTGAGCCGCACCGCCGCCGCGGTCTGCGCGATGGCCCGGGTGGAGATCGAGGGCGGGGACGATCGTCCTCTGATCGCGGCCTCCACGTTCAGGAGCGCCACCCCCTGCGTCGACGCCTGCCGTCGCCAACTCGAGACCGAGGGACTCGAGGTGCTCGTCTTCCAGGCCACGGGCGCCGGCGGCCGCACGATGGAGAGTCTGATCGAGGCCGGCTTCGTGCGCGGCGTGCTCGACCTGACGACCACGGAGTGCGCGGACGAACTGGTCGGCGGCGTACGCACGGCGGGTCCGTCCCGGCTGGAGGCCGCTGCCAGGAGCGGTACGCCGGCCATCGTCGTGCCCGGCTGCCTCGACATGGTCAGCTTCTTCGCCCGGGACACCGTCCCGAGTGAGTTCGAGGGTCGCACCTTCCACCGCCAGAGCGACAACATGACCCTGATGCGCACGTCGCGGGACGAGTGCGCGGAGCTCGGCCAGGTCCTCGCCTCCAAGCTGAACGCTTCGACCGGCCCGGTCGAGGTCTACCTGCCGCTTGGCGGCGTCTCCCGGCTCTCCGCCCCCGGCGGGCCGTTCCACGACCCGGCGGCCGACGACGCGCTGTTCCATGCCCTGCGCGAGAATCTACGGCGAGCCGTGCCGGTCACGGAGGTCGACGCGAACATCAACGACCCGCGCTTCTCCTACGCCGTCAGCGACGCCATGCTGCGGCTCGTGCGGGCCGCGAACTAGCGGACGCAGGCCGCTGAGGCCTCATCCGCGCACGAGAACGCGCTCGCCCAGCGGCTGCACCGGCCGGTAGTTGTTCGGGAAGATCGCCGCGAAGGCATCGATCTGCCCGGCCGACAGCGTAAGCGGCTCCGTCAGGACGATCCAGGCCACGCCTTCCGTACACGGCGGCGTGGTCAGCGACCCAGGGTACCGCCAGGAGGTCCGGGGCTCCGGCAGCAGGGCCGGCAGGTCGACCGCCTCCGGTAGGGCGCGCGGCGGCTCGGCGGAGACCGGCAGGCTTGACCACACGGTCGCCAGCGCCCGGTTCGCGGGACCCTCGCGGAACAGGACTCCGACCACGACCAGGGAGCCGTCTTCGCTCCGGTGCACGAAGTGCATCTCGAGCGGCAGACGGACGCCCTCGATCGTGTGCTCGGCACCGTGGTGGAAGTGGAACTGCTCCAGTTCGAACCGCACTCCCCCGACGACGATACCGTTGCCGGGCTCCGGGTTCACCTGGATCGAGTGCCCCGTGTTCTCGACCGTCGACCGGGAAGGCCCGTACGCGAACTCGACCGGATCGACCCGCGCGCCACGAGCACCGCTCAGGTCGATCGGAGACTGCTCGCCGCCCAGTGAACACGTTTCGTACGCAGGGTCGACACGTCCCCAGACGGCGGGGCCGTTGTGCGGCTCGTAGCCCCACTCTGCTCCGTCGGCATGTTCACACATCGGCGCGAAACGATACACCCGAAACCCGGACCGCAGAGAGCCCCAGAACCGTGCGGTACATTCCGCCCATGCCGGGCATCGGGTTCAGCGTGCGCCGCCGGTGGCGGCGGGCTTTCCGTCTGGGCCTCGTCTGGGTCGTCCTCGCTCCGGTGGCGGCACCTGCCGGCGGGGCGGCCGCCGACCCGGAAGCGGTCCAACGGGGCGCGGCGATCTATCGCGGCGGCACCTGTCCGGTTTGCCACCACTGGGAAGGTCAGGGGAACCGCCGGGGGCCGGACTTGACCGACGACGAGTGGCTTCACGGCGACGGCTCGCTGACGGCCGTTCGCAGGGCGATCGAGACCGGCTTCCGCCACGGCGCCGGCCGCCGGTTCGGCGGCAAGTACGAGATGTGGCCCCTGGGCGGCATGGAGCTCGACGAAGGAGACGTCGACGCACTGGCCGCCTTCGTCTGGTCGCTCCACCGGCGGCGCCGGGCCGCGGACACGCGGACCCGGGAGGTCGTGAGCCGCATCGCGTTCGGTTCCGGCGCCGATCAGGATCGGGCGCAGCCCGTCTGGGACACGGTGCTCGCGCTGCGCCCCCAGCTCATGCTGATGCTCGGCAACAACGTCCTCGCCCGCACGGAAGACATGCGGGAACTCCGCTTGCAGTACGAGAAGCTGACGGTGAAGCCGGGGTTTGCCGAACTGCGCCGGCAGAGCCGTTTCATGGCGACCTGGAACGACCTGGACTTCGGTCGCGAGGACGGCGGCGCCGACTTCGACCAGCGGGGCGACTCGCAACGAGTGTTCCTGGACTTCTGGGACGAACCGCCCGGATCGCCGCGACGGCAACAGGAGGGCATCTACACTTCGCAGCGCTTCGGGCCGCCGGGCCGGCGTCTCCAGGTCATCCTGCTGGATACCCGGTACGGGCGCGGGCCGCTCTGGCAGGTATCGCCTGACGAAGCCCGGAGGCGGGAACTGCTCGGCATGGGCCCCTACCTGCCGAACGATCACGACCGCGCCCGGATGCTGAGCGAGGAACAGTGGCGCTGGCTCGAACAACAGCTCCGTCAGCCGGCCGACCTGCGTCTGATCGCCACCAGCATCCCCTTCGTCATGGAGTTCACCGGCTGGGAAAGCTGGGCGAACATGCCGAACGAGCGCCAGCGGTTGATCGACCTGATCCGGGACACCGGCGCGACCGGCGTCCTGCTGCTGAGCGGCGACACTCCCTGGACCGACGTCTCGCGCCTCGACGGAGAGGCCCCCTATCCGCTGTGGGACTTCACCTCCGGTCCGCTCAACCGGCGCGGCACGGCCGCGATCGGTCCGAACCGGCACCGTGTCGGCCAGGCCACGCGCGAGCCGAACTTCGGCTACATGGAGATCGACTGGACCCAAGCCGACCCCGAGGTCCGGGTCGAGGTCCGGAGCGTGGCGAACCGGGGCCTGCTACGCCAGACGCTGCGGCTGTCGGAGTTGCAGCCGAAGTAGACGCTACGCCGCCCGGAGCCTCCTAGAAGAACACGAAGGACCGAACCACGACGTTCCGCCGGCAGGGGGCATCCTTCGGAGCGGTCGGGTCGATACAGGCCGTGTGGAAGGACCAGCGCGAGACGGAGCCGTCGGTGACCGAGTCGTAGCACTTGAGCATCGAGGCCTCGGTCGGCGTCTGCTGGGGAAACCAGTACCACTCGTGGTGCGGGCGGTAGGTGAAGCGGGTCGTCTCACCGACGCGGTCGTCGTAGATGCGGTAGTTGGTGATGTACGGCTGGTCGGCGAAGGAAGGCCAGGCACAAAGCACGAAGGGATTCTGGCGCACGGTCTCCATTGGCTTGGCGAGATTGATCGACATGAAGCGCCGCGACATCTGCGCGTCCGCCTGCTCTTCGGTGTAGTGCTGCTCGCGGCCGAAGTTCCGCAGGTTCCTGGTGAGCAGCTCGCGGCAGCGCACACGGCCGCTGTTGTCGTTCAGGTCGTTGTGCACGAGGTTGGCGTAGTTGGCGTTCACGCCGGGGTTCTTCTTGTCCTGATCCTCGGTGCGGTCTCCCTGGTAGTCCTTGTCGAACACGTCGTGGTTGTACACGAACGCATCCGTCGCGTCCGGAAAGAACTCCAGGAGGAGCTTCTCCATCTCCGGGTAGAACACGCGCTCCACTTCCGCCGCGTCGTAGAAGTTCTCGCAATCGGACTCACAGTGCGCCAGCGAGAGGCCGAGCCTGTCCATGCACTCGGGACTGTCAGGCTTCAGACCCGGGTAGACCTCCTCGATTCGACGCGCGTCGCGCATCACGTGCGGAAAGTAGAGGCATCCCCGCGCGATGTCCCTTTCGTACCGGCGTAGCGCTTCCGCGTCGGCCTTTCGCGCCGGGTCCCGCCAGAGTGCGTTGGACGGGACGATGGAGTAGGAAGGCTCCTCGCGAACCGAGTAGCGAAGCGGCAGCGCCAGGCCACCTTCAGGGACTTCGAAGTCGTTCGCCCGAATGTACTCGAGGCACTCCGCGTAGCGACGAAATCCCAGGCCCCACTTCGTCTCGATGGGCCCGGGAGGAGCGTTGTCGAGCACGTCCGCGAAGGCCTTCTCGTTCCCTTGGGCAACCTGTTTGAATGCCGCCTCCGTCGCCGCCGCGGTTCCCGCGTCCCCGTCCCGGTCGAACGACATGTAGGAGAGGCCGCCGTTCGCGGCCACGGGCGGCGGCTGCCCCTTCGTGAGTTGCAGGGGAGGCACATAGGCCGGCGTGGCAGTTTCCGTAACCGTCGAAACCTGATCGGCGCTCATCCTGGTCTGCTCCGTTGAAGTCCGCCAGGCAGTCTACTGCCCGGCCTCCCATGCCCGAACCTTGCGTTTCGCCTCGTCGAAGATGCGCTCGTAGTTGCCGATCGTGACCGCGTGCAGCGTCGCTTCGCTGAGCCTGTCCCAAAGCGGCGCGTAGTCGCGCCAGGTCTTGAAGTACCCGTCCCGGCTGCTCGGCGCAACGGAATCCGTCCCGAACAGGAAGCGGTCGGGATGGCGTTCGAGCAGCGCGGTCCAGGCATCGAGCGAGGCCTCGTCGCGCACGATGTACTTGGCCACCTCGTCCCAGGACAGGTCGCAGTGCACATGGGATAACGCCGCGTCGGAGAGCAGGGCGTCGAGCAGTTCCACGTGGTCCGCGGCGGGCGCCACGAACCGACCCAGCCCGGTATGAGCCCAGATGATCGTGGCGTCGGAGTGGGCCCGGAAGAACTCCCGCACGGGCTCCAGGTGAACCGGCTCCTGCGCCTCCGTGGGCAGCACCACGTCGATGTCGTTATG
The DNA here is from genome assembly GCA_012270995.1 of Vicinamibacteraceae bacterium. Classification (GTDB taxonomy): domain Bacteria; phylum Acidobacteriota; class Thermoanaerobaculia; order Multivoradales; family Multivoraceae; genus Multivorans. The sequence goes on from JAAXHG010000147.1 coordinate 40,951, forward strand.
GAAGATGACGACGAGACCCACCTCGGCGGCGAAGTCGAGCACGCGGTCAAGCGCCGGATTCCGCAGACTGGCCGTGTGGCCGAGGATCTTCGAGGTCACGAACTCCTTGTGGACCGAGAACTCCCCGATTCCCGAGAAGACGCCGGGATAGTGCTCCAGCACGCGGCGGATGTGGTCCGCGGCATACATGTCCGTCGGGTTGAAGCCCGTGATCATCGGGTCGAAGCGCGCCTGGTCCTCGGCCGGCAGCAACTGGTACTCCTCGGCGATGATCGCGTCGACGAAGGAGTAGTAGTAAAGCGCCGAGTCCGAGTGCAGGTAGTAGTCCGGCGCCCGGTCGCCCGACTCGAAGTAGTCCCACTTCTGCTGCAGCGGAATGCCGAACACCGCCGTGCGTCCCACGTCGTTCGCAGCGATCTCCAGGAACTCGCTCAGCGTGACGCCGCGCTGGACGTAGTTCGTCAGGTGAAAGTGGACATCGTGGAAGAGCGGCCGCTCCAGTCCCCCACCCGACTCCCCGACCTGTTGGGCCCGAACGGCCCCGGCTCCGGCGACCCATGCCACGACGCAGAACGCCGCAACCGCGGCACGTTTCACTCCGCGGCCCCCAGTGAACGGTCCTGCCACCTTGCGGCCACGCCGGGAGACTACTCGCCTGCCGACTCTCTCGCGTGCTCCTGCGCCGCCCTGGCCGCCTCCATGTCGTCTTCGTCCGGCATCAGGATGAACTCGGGGTAGGACTCGATGCCGAGTTCGGCCATGTCCTGACCGAGTTGCTCGACCTCCGACGACACGCGAACGCCCATCGTCTTGTCGAGCACCCACCACAGGAGCAGGGAAACCCCGAAGACGAAGACGCCGATCGAGACGATGCCGATGACCTGGTTCACGAAGTTGCCGCCGGCGGCGATGCAGACGGCAAGCGTCCCCCAGATGCCGGCGAACAGGTGAACCGGAACGGCGCCGACGACATCGTCCAGCTTCATCCGCTCGAGCAGCACCATGCCGGCGACCGTGATCCCGCCGCCGACCGCGCCGATGAGGAGCGCCCAGTGATGGCCAACGAGGTCGGGACCGGCAGTGACGCCGACCAGGCCGCCCAACGCGCCGTTCAGAACGGCGAGCAGGTCGACCCGGCCCATCAGCGGCCGCGACAGGATGAGAGCCGCCACGACACCGGCAGCGGCGCCGAGGTTCGTGTTGATCAGGAGGTTGCCCATCGCCGTCGCGTCGGCGGCGCCGCCAAGCGCGAGCTGGGAACCGCCGTTGAAGCCGAACCAGCCCATCCACAGGATGAAGACACCGAGCGTCACGATCGGCACGTTGGACGGTGGCGTTGCCTTGACGCTGCCGTCGGCGCGGAACTTTCCACGCCGCGCTCCGACGATGATGATCCCGGCAAGGGCCGCCCATCCTCCGGTCGAGTGGACGATCGTCGAGCCGGCGAAGTCCTGGAAGCCGAGTTCGGCCAGCCAGCCGCCACCCCACGTCCAGGCGCCGACGATCGGGTAGAGAACCGCTGTCAGCACGGCGGTGAAGATGAGGAAGGACCAGAGCTTGACCCGCTCGGCGAGAGCTCCCGACACGATCGAGGCCGTGGTCGCCACGAACGTCATCTGGAAGAACCAGCTCGACATCTCCGAGTACCCGCTTCCTACGACGGCAGCCGCCTTGTCGGCATCTCCACCAAGGAAGGCCATCTCGTCCGCCGACGCCTCGAACAGCGGCGTGATCGACCCGATCCAGCCGCTGACATCGACATACATCAGGTTGTAGCCGATGAAGTAATACGCGATGCCGGCGATCGAGTAGAGGCCGATGTTCTTCAGGCAGATGACGGACGCGTTCTTCGTCCGTACGGAACCCGCCTCAAGCATCGTGAAGCCGGCGCACATCCACATGATGAACGCGCCCCAGACAAGGAACGCGTAGGTATTGAAGACGTACGTGGCCTCACCGGACACCTGGGCGCCCGCCGCGGACGCGACGAGCAGAAGCACAACGCCGGCCAGGAGCACCTTGAGAGCGGTCCGACGTGACGAAGGCGGCTTGAACTGGGGCTGCATGTCTTCCCCTCCGGCTATTGGTTTTTTGGCCCGCCCCCTCTCTCGAGGACCTGGACAGCGCGGCCGGATCTCGCTCACACGCGGAACGCGGACATTGTAGCGCCTGCCATGAGCCGTCCGCAGCGGCTCGGATCTGCACCCGGTCCAGCGGTGTGCGGGCCTAGTCTGCCCGCTTGACCAGGGCGCCCAGCACAATGCCGCCGACGCCGAAGGAGATGATCTCGACGGCGAGCCAGATCCACGCTACGTGGTACGGGAAGTCACTGATCACCAGCGTCAGGTAGAACTGCTGGAAACCGACGACTGCGCCAAGCAGGATCCCGAAGTGAAGACCGCCCCTCGGGCCGGCCTGCCAGGACTGGCGGCTCGACGCAAAGAACAGGGCGGCGACCACGCCGATGACCAGGGCCACCAGCGTGAACCAGACGAAGACCGCGGGGTCCTCCTCCTGCACGAAGGCGGCCTCTCCCTCGTAGGTGCCGCCCAGCACCAGGCCGTGCAGTACGAAGTTGACGATGTTCTGCACGATTCCGGCCACCAGACCCGCAACGATCGCTCTACCCCAATTCATGGCTTCCCTCCGTTGTGATTAGGCGCCGCCGGCACGACGTAGCTGTCAGACGACCTCTAGACAAGAACCTCCTCCACCACCCGTCCATGGACGTCGGTGAGCCGGAAGTCACGGCCGCTGTAGCGGTAGGTGAGGCGTTCGTGGTCGATCCCGAGCTGGTGCAGGATCGTCGCGTTCAGGTCGTGGATGTGCACGCCTCCCGAGACGATGTTGTAGCAGTGGTCGTCCGTCTCGCCGTACGTCGTCCCGGGCTCGATGCCCGCCCCGGCCATCCACACCGTGTAGCAGCGGCCGTGGTGGTCGCGGCCGTAGTTGTCTTCGGCCAGTGTCCCCTGGCAGTACACGGTGCGCCCGAACTCACCTCCCCAGACGACCAGAGTGTCTTCGAGCAGCCCCCGCCGCTCCAGATCGGTAACCAGCGCCGCCGACGCCCGGTCCACGTCACCGCACTGCAGGCGAATGTCGCTCGGCAGATCGCCGTGCTGGTCCCAGCCGCGATGGTAGAGCTGAATGAAGCGCACGTCGCGTTCCGCGAGCCGCCGCGCCAGCAGGCAGTTCGCGGCGTAGGTCCCTGCGGTGCGCGCGTCCTCGCCATACAGGTCGAACGTGCTCTGCGGTTCGTCCGACGTGTCGACGAGCTCGGGTACCGAGGCCTGCATCCGGTAGGCCATTTCGTACTGCGCGATCCGGGCGGTGATCTCCGGATCGCCGAACTCCTCGTGGTGCTGTTCGTTCAGCCTCGCCACGACGTCCAGCATGCGGCGCCGGACGTCGCGGTCGATCCCCGGCGGATCGGACAGGTAGAGAACCGGGTCCTCGGCCGCCCGCAGGTTGACACCCTGGTGCTCAGAAGGCAGGAAACCGGCGCCCCAAAGCCGCTGAAAGAGGGCCTGGGACTCGCGTCTGGCGCTGCCCTGGGAGATCAGTACGATGAAGGCCGGCAGGTCGTTGTTCTCGGAACCGATGCCGTAGCTCAACCAGGCGCCCAGACTCGGTCGGCCGGGCTGCTGGTGCCCGGTCTGCAGATAGGTGATGCCCGGATCGTGGTTGATCGCCTCGGTGTGCACCGCCTTGAGGAAGCAGAGCTTGTCCACGATCCCCGCGGTATGGGGCATCAGCTCGCTGACCCAGGCGCCACTCTCGCCGTGCTGCGCGAACCCGAACATCGACGCCGTGATCGGGAACGAGTCCTGGTTCGCCGTCATGCCGGTCACGCGCTGGTCGCCGCGCACCGATGCGGGCAGCTCCTCGCCGTGCCATTCGGTCAGGCGCGGCTTGTAGTCGAAGAGGTCGATCTGCGACGGCGCACCGGACTGAAACAGGTAGATCACCCGCTTCGCCCTGGCCGGGAAGTGGGTGCCGCCGAGAGCGCCCAGCGCCCTTGCCGCCTCGCCGCGGGCGGCCCACGCGGGCCCCGGGTCGAGCAGCGAAGAGAGCGCCGCGACGCCGATGCCCGTGCTCGCCAGGCCGAAGAACTGTCGCCGGCTGACGCCGAGCGCAAAGTCGGCCTGGGGATTCGCACCCGTTCGCGGGTCGCAGGCGCCGCAGAAGGAGTCGGTCTTCTTTCCGTTCATCGTCTGGTCACCGCCTCGTCCAGGTTCAGCACCGCGCTCGCGGCCACGCTCCAGGCCGCGAGTTCGGCGCCAGGCAAACTCTCGTCGACGGGCCACTCGCCGACGTTCAGCAACGCTTCGGCCGCCGCCGGATTCCGTTCGTAGCGCGGCCGCAGATCGGCGACGAGATCGAACATCGCCTCTTGCTCCACGGCCGTCGCCGGACGCGCCAGCACCCGGCGGAAGAGCCCGTCGATCAGACTCGCATCGCCGGCGTCGGCCGGCGCCGCGGCGGCGTTCTCCGCAAGCAGGTCTTCCGCCAGAACGCGCGCCGCCTCGACGAACTGGGGATCGTTCATCAGCACCAGCGCCTGCAACGGCGTGTTGGAGCGCGATCGTTCCACGACGCACGTTTCCCGGTTCGGCGCGTCGAACACGAGCATGTTCGGCGGCGGCACCGTGCGCTTCCAGAAGGTGTACAGGCTGCGCCGATAGAGCGCCTCGCCGTGGTCCTGCTCGAAGACGCTGGCGCTGCTCTCGTAGCCGATCTCCCGCCACAGACCGGGCGGCTGATAAGGCTTGACGCTCGGGCCGCCGAGTCTCTCGACCAGAAGGCCGGACGCAGCCAGCGCCCCGTCCCGGATCACCTCCGCGTCGAGGCGGAAGCGGGACGCGCGCGCCAGCAGCCGGTTCTCCGGGTCGAGTTCGATGAGTTCCGGGCTCGCCCTGGAACTCTGGCGATAGGTCGAGGACAGCACGACCATCTTCTGGAGCGCCTTCAGATCCCACTCCTGCCGGACCAGTTCGGTCGCCAGCCAGTCGAGCAGCTCCGGGTGGGACGGCCACGCGCCCTGGGCGCCGAAGTCGCCGGCCGTCGCCACCAGGCCGCGAGCGAAGAACTTTCGCCAGATACGATTCGCCGTCACGCGCGCGGTGAGCGGATGATCTCCGCTGACCAGCCAGCGCGCCAGGCCGAGCCGGTTCTTCGGGAGGTCTTCCGGGATCGGCGGCAGCACCGCGGGGACGGCCGCGTCGACTTCGTCCATCTGCTGGTCGTACTCGCCGCGACGCAACACGAAGGTTGGCCGCGGATCGTCCATCTCGCGCATGACCATTGACGTCGGCACGGCGGCCTCGATCTCGCGGAGACGCTCCGAGAGCGCGGCGTAGCGCGTCTCATGCGCCCGCCACGGAGACCAGTAGCCCCGCCGGAAGCGATGGCGGATCGTCGTCGCCTGCCCCTCGGTCCGTTGATCCTCGGGCAGCCCGACCAGGTACTCGACGTCCCGGTACGCCGTCGCGAGACGGCCGTACGGTGGCGGCAGCAGCTTCGGCTCCAGCACCTGAAACGCCACCTCGGGCGCGTCGGATACCGAGAGCCGGAAACGGCGCATCGTCTTGTGCTGATAGCCCGACTCCTGCCGCAGCACGATCCGCAGCCGGACGCCAGAGGCCAGGCCCGGCGTCTCCTCGGCCGCCTCGGCCCTCCGAGCCCGAGCCGCCCGGAACACGGCCGTCCGGGCGGTGGCCCGGGTCATGTAGCCGGCGCCCCAGCCGGTCTCAGGATCGCCGTCCACCGCCAGTTCGAGGCCCATGGACGGTGTCGCGTAGTCGGCGTAGCCAGCAGCCAGGTCCAGGGCGCCGGACGGTCCCCCATCGAGCGGCGTCACCTCGACCTCGACCTCGGTCAGCACGAAACTCCCGTCCTCGGCCCGGCCGATCCCGAGCGACGGATCGGACCGATCCCGAAGCGCCTCCAGACGCAACGAGCCGACGTGGTCAAGGTCGGTCTCGGCCTCGATCACATAGACGTCGGTCACGGGATTCTCACCGGACACTTCGATCGAGCCGTCATCGAGAACGGTCATACGGGCTCCAGCGGTGGACTCGAGCGAAACCGGCACCAGCGGCCGCCACCTCTCGCCCAGCCGGCGGTCCCACTCCTGCTGCCACGCGGCCTGCGCCGCTACGGCTTCTCCGTTCGCATCGTCGAGGAGCGCATCGAGCGGCGCAAGTTCCTCCCGAATCTCCCGAAGCAACGCACGCTGGCCCGGGTCGGGCGCCTGGATCTTCGGCTCCGCATTGCCCTGGTTGCCATCGAGACCGGCCTCGTCGACCGTGTTGAAGAAGGCGGCGAGCTGGTAGTACTCGCGCTGGCTGATCGGATCGAACTTGTGGTCGTGGCACTTGGCGCAGCCGGCGGTCAGCCCCATCCAGACCGTGGCCGTCGTGTCCGTGCGGTCGAAGACGTACTGGACCCGGTACTCCTCCGGAATCGCGCCGCCCTCGTTGTTGATCATGTGGTTGCGGTGGAAGCCGGTGGCAAGCAACTGCTCCGGACTCGGATCCGCCAGCAGGTCGCCGGCGAGCTGATCGACCGTGAATTCGTCGAAGGGCTGGTTGCGGTTGAACGCGTCGATCACCCAGTCGCGCCAGCGCCACATCGACCGCTCGAGGTCCCGGTGGTAGCCGTTCGTGTCGGCGTAGCGGGCGGCGTCCAGCCAGAAACGCGCCATGTGCTCCCCGTAGCGCTCGGAGGCGAGCAGCCGGTCCACCAGACGCTCATAGGCGTCCGGCGAGGTGTCGGCCAGGAAGGCCTCCACCTCGCCCGGCGTCGGCGGCAGCCCGGTCAGATCGAGTGACAGACGCCTCGCCAGGGTCCGGCGGTCCGCCTCGGCGGAAGGTCGAAGCCCTTCGTTGTCAAGCCTCGCCAGAACGAAGCGGTCAATCTCACCCCGGGGCCAATCCGGGTCCTCAACCGCGGGCGGATCGGGACGCACCGGAGCCCGGTACGCCCAGTGATCCTCGAACCCGGCGCCCTGCAGGATGAACCGGCCCAGGGTCTCGATCTCCCGGTCGGAAAGCGTCGAGTCCGCGTGCGGCGGCGGCATGCGGTCGAGAGGATCAGCCGCCGCGATCCGCTGGAACAACTGGCTCTGGTCCAGGCTTCCGGGCACCAGCGCACGACGCCCCGAGGGCAGAACACCCAGCGCGGACTCGCCCCGGTCCAGCCGCAGCCCCGCCTGCCGCACCGCTTCGTCGGGACCGTGGCACTCGTAGCAGTGGTCCGAGAGGATCGGCCGCACGTCCCGGTTGAAGGACAGCGCCTCGCCCGGCCCCGCAATGCCATGCTCCACTGGCGGAACTTCACGCGCCGCGACACCAACTCCCCCGACCTCTTCCTCATGCGCCAGAGGCCACTCCGCCCCGGCCTCGATCCACGCCTCCAGCAACTCCCGCTCGGCCTCGGCCAACGCCCGAGGCGGCGGCATCTCCAACTCGTCCTCGCGACGAATCGCCGAAACCAGCAGGCTCGCCCCGGCGTCGCCCGGTACGATCGCCGCTCCCCGGCCACCTCCGATCAACATCGCCGGCCGCGAATCGAGCCGCAGATCGCCTCGCTGTCTCAGCGGTCCGTGGCAAGCGAAACACCTGCGCTCCAGGACCGGCAACACCTCGGACTCGAAATCGGGCGTAGTAGCCGCGTCAGCGGCAGCCCCGCCAGCAACCACGAAGCCCAAGCCGATGAGCATCGAACCCGCGCCCCTTCTCACTCTTGCACCCATACGCCTCAGCCGCCCCGGAACCTAGGTTCTCTCTGGATCGCGAGCATGTTACCGCGCCGCAGGTCCGCCACGTGGACACCGTCCAGCCCGCTCCGGGCCTCAGGGGAGAGGGTCCCAGCGAGGCTGTCGGCAAGCGACGCCCGACGCCATCCCATCGTCCGACGCCGAACCGGAGCGCAGCCGACCGCAGCGAGCGCCAACCCTCCATGAATCCGGAAAGCGCTCGCGTCCGCTGGGACCCTCTCCCCTGAGGCCCCCAGCGGGCGGGTGCCACCCACGCCACCACCACGCTCGCCGATACACTGCCGCCTTCCCGCCGCAGGAGGCTCGGCAATGGACTTCGGCATCTGCGTGGCCAGCAAGATCGACGACATCGGCTACATCGAGAAGGCGGAGGCGCTCGGCTACAGCCACGCCTGGATCGCGGACAGCCAGATGATCTGGTCGGACTGCTACGCGGTGCTGGCGCTGGCGGCCGAACGCACGAGCCGGATCAAGCTGGGGACCGGAGTCGCGATCACCGGCACGCGGATCGCGCCGGTCACCGCGCACAGCATCGCGACGATCAACAGGATCGCTCCGGGACGCACCTTCCTCGGCATCGGCGCCGGCAACACGGCGCTCCGACTGATGGGACACCGTCCGGTCGGCGTCAACGAGTTCGGCGAGTACCTGCGCGTGGTGCGGGCGCTGCTCGACGGCCAGGAGGTCGACTTCGCCTTCCGCGGCCGCTCGGAGCCGCTGCGCTTCCTGATGGAGGAACAGGGCTTCATCGCCACCGAGCCGCGCATCCCGATGTACGTCTCCGGCTTCGGGCCGAAGAGCCAGGGCCTGGCGGGCGAAGTCGGCGACGGCCTGGTCATGTCGATTCCGCCGAACGCCTCGCTGTTCGACCGCGCGATCGAGAACTGCCGGCGCGGCGCCGGGGCCGCCGGCCGAGCCTTCGACCGCGACAGCTTCTACACCTGCTCGCTCACGACCGCCGTGATCCTCGAGCCCGGTGAGGACCTCACCTCGCCGCGGGTGATCGAGGAGTGCGGTCCCTTCGTCCTCTCCGGCCTGCACTACCTCTACGACCAGCAGCACCAGTTCGACCGCGAGCCGCCGCCGCACGTGCGGCCGGTCTGGGATGAGTACTGCGCGCTGGTCGAGCAGACGCCGGCCCGCGGGCGCCACCTGCGCGTCCACGCCGGTCATTGCACGTACTCCCTGCCGGAAGAAGAGAGGTTCGTCACGCCCGATCTCATCCGCGCCTCCTGTCTTGCGGGTACGGCCGAGGAGGTACGCTTCCAGGTCCGCACCCTTGCCGACGCCGGGCTGGACCAGCTCATGCTGCTGCCCTCCCTCGCCACCCAGGAACGGGTCATCGAGCAGTTCCAAGACGAAGTCATGGCCCGCTTGTAGCGAACGGTCGCTACGATCGCCTGATGCTCCTGCTGGTCCTGCCCTGGGACGCCGAGGCCGACGCGTCCGCCGAGTGGTGGTATCTCCGCCGATGGCTCGCCTCTGAGGCGCGGGCCGTGTTCGGCGAGGTCCAAGTCGTCTCCAAGTTGCCGGCCAAGCCGCCCGACGATGCGGAAGCGACGCTCGTCCTGAGCTCCTGCCGCGTCCTGATCGGCCGCAAGTCTCTGCGCGGAATGCGAGAAGAACTCGCGGCGAGCAGCCGTGAGGGCGGCAGCGGCGCCGTCTACGCCACCGACCTGACGACAACCGGCCCGGAAGCAAGCAGCGACCTCTTCACGCTGGCGGACTTCGAACGGGCCGAGACCGCATGGCTGGCCGCCGACTCCACGAACGCGGCCGGGCTGCCTTCCGGCGAAGCGACCTCTCCCGCCGCGCTGCTGTCGACTGCGGCCGCTGCACGGTTGGCCTCGGGCGACCGGACACCCGGTCCGCGAGCCGGCCTTTGCTACGAGTTCATCGACTACTACGGCGGGGAGCGCGCTGATGTCCTGCCGCTGCTGCCCGAGCGTCTCGGAGCCGAGTCGTCGGTGCTGGAGATCGGCTGCGGCCGCGGGGCGACCTCGGCGCTCATCAAGCAACGCTTCGGCTGCCGGGTGGTCGGGATCGAGCTGAATCCGGAAGCCGCCAAAGCCGCTGAAGCGCATCTGGATCGGGTCATCCACGGCGACGTCCAGACCGTGGAACCCGGAGAACAGTTCGACGCGATCGTCGCCTTCGAGCTCTTCGAGCACCTGACCGACGGTCAGGCGTTCCTCGAACGCGCCGCCGGCTGGCTCCGTCCCGGCGGACGCATGGTGTTCTCGGTGCCGAACGTCGGACACTATTCGGTGGTCGAGGATCTGATCGCCGGGCGTTGGGACTACATCCCCATGGGACTTCTCTGCGCCACCCATGTCCGCTTCTTCACCCGCCGCACCCTCGAGGACTGGCTCCACGCCGCCGGTTTCGACCGCTACCGGATCGACGCTCAGACCACTCCCCTGCCGGAGCGCATCGAGGCGCTTCCCGAGTCGTTTGCGCCCGACCGCGAGAGCCTGACCACGGCCGGCTTCTACGTCTCGATCTTCGTCTGAACCGGGGACCGCCGCTACTCGTTGAAAGCCCGCACCAGAGCTTCGGCGGTACGTCGCTCGGTGTACGTCTCGGCAATCGCTCGGCCCGCCACACCGAGCCGCAGCCGTAGACCGCGGTCCCGCCACAGGCTCTCCACCGATCGACAAAGCGCCTCCCCGTCGCCGAACGGCACCTTGATCGAGGCCCGGTCTTCCGGATCGAGGTCGCGGTGGGACGGAATGTCCGTGAGAACGCAGGGACGGGCGCAGCCCATCGCTTCGAGCGCGAGCAGGCCGAAGCCCTCGAGAGGCGACGAGGGTCCGATGCACAGGTCGACGCCCTGGATCAGCGCAGGAACCTCTGCCGGCGGAACGTGACGGTGCCGTTCCGCTTCAGGCCAGAAGGCGATTTCCTCCGCGTCCGCGTCCAGCGACAGTCGCACCAGGTCGAGACGGCGACCGCTCCGCTCGAAGAGCGGCCGCAATGCGCGCAGGCACCACGCGACTCCCTTGACTTCGAGATCCCAGTGGCCGCTGACGAGTACACGCAGCCGGCCGTCATCTTCTCGCTCATGCTCCGGCGGCCGGAACAGCTCCGGCTCGAAGGGCTGCGGAATCCAACGGGCCGCTACGCCGTGGCGATCGCGAAGGGTGCGCACGAGATGCGGAGAGACGACGAGCTTGCGCGTCGGCAACTCGTAGGCGGCGTGCATCGCCTCCCGCTCGGCAGTCCCCAGCGTCTCGTGAGCCGGCTCGTAGCCCTGGCACAGATGGCATGCGAGCCGCTCCGCGATCCTGATCGCCGCGGCGACGGTCGGTGCCAGCGTGCCGACTGCGACGTCCACGCGGGGCAGAAGACGATCCTCGAGCGCAGAAACCTGGCGGTAGAACACCTCGGCGCCTTCAAACCACTCCGGACTGGGATCCGGCGAATGCACCGTGACCTCCACACCAAGGCGGTGCAGAGCCCGAGCGTGCTGCAGCACGACCTTGACGCCTCCATAGAGGGCGGCGCCCGGCAGCAGGTAGGCGACTCTCAGGCGACGATCCCCAGAGACGGCCGCTGCCTGTACGCGCCACGGGTGAAGTCCGGGAACTCGACCGGCTCGCTGCCCCGCGCCACCGAGAGCTCGCTCAGTTCGACCGGCGCCGACAGCGCAGCCGCATCGTAGACGTCCATGTCCATTGGTGTGCCCTCGAGGAGGCAACGGATCAGCCGGTAGTCCTCGAGATAGTCCATACCCCCGTGGCCGGCGCCCTCTGCATCGCCGGCCCGCTCCGCCCAGAGGGGATGCTCGAACCGCTCGCGATAGGGCTCGACATCGCTCCACTCGTGCCCCTCGGCCTCGCCTTCGATGAAGATGCGGTCCGGGAAACCCGCGAACACGCCGCGCGTGCCCTGCACCAGGTTCAGCCGGCTGTACGGCCTCGGCGTCGTCGTGTCGTGCTGCAGCAGGATGCTCCGCCCGCGCCGCGTCCGGATCAGGCTCGAGTTCATGTCGCCCAGGGCGTAGCGGACCCGGGCTCGCGGATCGTCGGCGCCGAACCGCTCCGCCGTGTAGAGCGCCAGCCCCTTCGCCGGGCTCGACAGCGAGACCAGGTAGTCGAAGCAGTCGCCCCGGTTGATGTCCATGCACTGGGCCACCGGCCCGAGACCGTGGGTCGGGTAGAGGTTCGCGTTCCGTTCCACCGAGTGCTGCAGGCGCCACAGCCCTTCGTTGCGATCGGAGAACTTGAGCGATCGGAGGTCGTGAATGTAGGCGGCTTCGCCATGCAGAAGTTCGCCGAACAGCCCCTGTCGCACCATGTTCAGGACCATCATCTCGCTGCGCCCGTAGTTGCAGTTCTCCATCATCACGCAGTGCCGCGCGGTGCGTTCGGCGGTCTCGACCAGGCGCCAGCAGCCCTCGAGCGTGATCGCCGCCGGCACCTCGACCGCCGTGTGCTTCCCCGTTTCCATCGCCTCGACGCAGACCGGAACGTGCCACCGCCAGGGAGTCGCGTTGAAGACGAGGTCGACGTCGTCGCGCTCGCACAGGCGCTTGTAATCGGTATCGCCCCGGGTGTACAGCTCCGGCGGCGCTCCTCCGGCATCGACCACCCAGGATGCGACCTCCTCGGCCCGTGGCTCGTCGATGTCGCAGACCGCGACGATGTCGACGCCGTCGATTCGCAGGAAGTTCCGGACGTGGCTGCCGCCCTGGAGACCGACGCCGACGAAACCGATCCGAACCCGCTCGAGCGGCGGCGCGACGAAGCCCGCGCGGTATGCCGCAAGCGCCGCTTCGTCCGGCTGCCGCGCGAGCCCGTCTTCGCCGGGTTCCTGCCTCGCCGCGGCGTGGGCGCCAAAGGCAGCGGCCGCCGCCGAAGGGCCTACCCAGGCCGCCTTCAACAGTTCGCGACGTCCCCAGAGGGGTGTCGAAGCGTCCACGAACGGAAGACTACACGCGGGACGCAGCCGGCCGCTCCGCGATGCCAGCCGGTTCGGCCTGGACGAAGTCCCTGACCCCGCCCGTCACTTGATCCACGGGCTTGTCTGTTTAGCTTCGCCCATTCCGGGCCGTGGGAGGTCCGGTCCCACCGGCGCCCCCGCGGGGGGCGCCGGTGGGGGGCGGTGGTCGGACCGTTACGGGCTTGGCCAACAGGGCCGTCTAGCAGTTTGGTCGCCACCGCTCTTCCCAACGTCCTGAATGGATACCTGAGCGTTACGGCTCGCATGACAAGCACAGGAGCAGGGAAGATGACCAAGCATACCGTCGGCATCGACATTTCAAAGGACCGCCTCGACGCCTTCCGCGCGCCCGACGCCCGAACCGAGCGGTTCTCCAACGACGCGGCCGGGTTCCGGGCACTCATCGACTGGATGGGAGCCGATCTCGACTGCGTTGCCTACGAACCCACCGGACCCTGGCATCGCGAGTTCGAGGAGGCTCTCCAGGAGGCCCGAGTACCGCTCAAGCGCATCAATCCGTACCAGGTCCGGTGCTTCGCCAGAGGCATCGGCAAACGGGCCAAGACCGACCCCATCGACGCTCGAGTGCTGGC